>DATIWE010000088.1:0-4822 GCA_035519495.1 Actinomycetota bacterium | reverse complement strand
GCGGTCATGCCTTCCTCGCCGCCGTCCTCCAGCAGGACCGCGAACTCGTCCCCGCCCAGCCGCGCGGCGGTGTCGGCCGTGCGCAGGTTGCCCAGGAGGCGTTCGCCGATGTCGCGCAGGACCTGGTCGCCGGCTGCGTGACCGAGCGAGTCGTTGATCGTCTTGAAGTCGTCGAGGTCCATGAAGAGCACCGAGACCGGCCGGCCGTCGCGCAGCTGGCGATCGAGCGCGTGCTGGACACGGTCGGGGAACAAGGCGCGGTTCGCCAGGCCGGTCAAGGCGTCGTGCAGGGCCTGGTGCTGGAGCTCCTCCTCGAACTCCTTCCGCTCGGTGACGTCACGGCTGTTCAGCACGATGCCCTTGACGTTCGGGTCGTGCATCAGGTTCGTGCGGATCGTCTCCACGTACCGGACCTCGCCGCCCTTGAGGACGACGCGGAATTCGTCGACGCCGGTCATCCCCTGGTCCTCGCTCATCGCGGTGAGGAACGACATCGCGGAAGCGCGGTCCTCGGGCGCGATCAGATCGGAGAACCGCATGCCTTCGAGCTCCTCCGGGTCGTGGCCGAGGACGCGCGTGGCCGACGGGCTCGCATACTTGATCTCGGTGTCGGCCTCGATGACCATGACGAGGTCCGAGGAGTGCTTCACCAGCGAGGCGAACCGCGCCTGGCTCTGCTGGATCAGGAGGTCCTCGGTCAGCGCGGCGCTCTCCAGCGCCAACGCCACCTGCGAGGTCAGCGACTCCAGGGATTCGCTCACCTGGCGCGACAGCTCGCCGGGCACGCTCACCACGAGGATCCCGCTCAGCTCGTCGCGCGTGAACAGCGGCGCGACGAACGCGGTCGCATGCTCGTCGGGCAGACCGAGCGGCTGGCGCAACACGCTGTCGTCGATCCGGACCTGGTAGCCGTGGCCCTCGACGAGACGCTCGCGGCGCCATTCCTGGAAGGTGTCGAGGGTCAGCCTGGTCCGCCCGGTGCTGGCGCGGCCGCCGACGGCCGTCACGACGAGCAGCTCGTCGGAGTCCGCGTCGGCCTCGCAGATCCGAACGGCGGTCGCGTCGCCAGCGATCGAGCGGATCGCGCGGCCCGCGGCCTCGTGGATCGACTCGCGGCTCGTCGCCGTCACGAGGTTCGCGCCCGCTTCGCGCAGGGCCTGCTCGCGGCGGAGGTATCCCTCCTGCTTGCGCATCAGGTCCCACATCCGGACGACCGCGAGGATGAACAGGACGATCGTCGCACCGATCAGGACCGGCGCGTCGCTCGAGAGACCCTCCTTCTTGGTCGCTTCGTAGGCGATGAGGAGCGGCGCGACCAGCGAGGCGCCGGCCAGCAGGACGAGGCGTCGGGCGGAGAGCCGATGATCCGTCTCCCGCGCCTGCTCCGACAGCACCCGCATGGACGGGTGCAGCGCGGCGACCGCGAACAAGACGTAGAAGGCCATCCAGCCCGCCTCGAGCGGACCCTGGCCCGGCTGGTACCCGTTGGCCGTGTAGAGGTTGAGCCAGCCGTAGATCGCGTCGGTGACGAACAGCGTCACGATCGCGGAGATCATGAACCAGAACGCCGGCGGCTTGCGGCCGGCGCCGACGGCAAGACGGATCGCGGCCGCGAGCAGCAGCACGTCCATCATCGGATAGGCCATGGAGGTCAGCTTCACCATGGTCGGCACACCCTCCGCGGTCGCCTGCGGCGAGATCAGCAGGACCCACGAGATCGTGCCCAGACCGATCGACAGCATCAGGGCGTCGACGAAGCTCGCGCGGTCGCGGCCGGGCGTGCGCGCGTGGATCAGCACCAGGACGCCGGCTATCAGGAAGACGTAGACGGCGAGGTAGAACGCGTCGGCCAGACCGGGGAAGGGGGTCAGGCCGTCCGCGTCGAGGGGGAAGAGCTTCGGGAAGGCGCCGTTGAAGGTCGCGTAGTTGTAGGAGATGACGTCGCCGGTGATGAAGACGAACTGCCCGACGGCGAACAGGACCCACGGCAGGCGCTTCTCCGGCCTCCACATCCGCAGGGCCACGAGGATCAGCACCGGCGAGGCCAGGCCGATCAGGTTGAACATGATCGGGGGGCGGTCCACCAGGTACCACACGACCATGGCGAGGCCGGCCACTATGGGGTAGACGATCCAGGCGCGGTTCCGCATGACTCTTGGGCTATCGGCCGACGGGGAGGGGGACATTAGCCCTGGGACGGAGGCGGAGCCGGGCATCGCGAGGACCCGGATCAGGCTCCGGTCGTGGCCACCTGATGGAGCTGGAACCGCTCCTTCAGCGAGGTCAGCACGGAGATGAGTTCCTCGATCTGCTCGTCGTCGTTCGCGGCCGTCATCTGGATCCGGAACCCGACCTTGTCGCGAGGAACGAGGGGATACGCGGCCATGGTCACGTAGATGCCGTGGTCGAACAGGTACCGGCCGACCTCGTCGATCTCCTCGTGGTTCGCGAGCGGGACCTCGATGATCGGCAGGCCCGACGTGTTCGGCGTCTCGATCCCGAGGGACTCGAGCGTCGCCAGGACCCGGTGGGTCTTCCGCCACAGCTGATGGCGGATCGCGTCGCCGCGGACGCGGTTGACCTCCAGGCCGGTCAGTGTGGTCGCGAGCGACGCGATCGGCGACGGACCCGAATAGAGGTACGGCGGCGCCAACACCTTCAGCGCGTCCTTCAGCGCCGTGGGGAGCGCGAGGAACGCCAGCAGGGAGGAGTACGCCTTCGAGAAGCCGGCCACGAGCACGGCGTTGTCGTAGTCCACGTCGAGGTGGCGGAAGACGCCGTTGCCCATCGTGCCGTAGTCGTTCAGCTCGTTCGGCGACCGCTCCCCGATCACGCCGAACCCGTGCGCGTCGTCGACGTAGAGCAGCGCCTGGTGCTCGGCCGCCAGATCGGAGAACCGCGCGAGCTGTGGGGCGTTGCCGGTCATCGAGTTGACGCCGTCCAGCGCGATCACGCGTGGATACGGGTACATCGAGTCGCTCAGGAGCTCGGCCAGGTGATCGGGGTCGTCGTGGCGGAAGCGCACGATCGTCGCGCCGTGGCCCGAGGCGTACATGGCGCCGTCGTAGATCGTCTTGTGCGCCCGCCCGTCGATGAAGATCGTGCCGTCACCGACGAGCACGGGGATCACCGACGTGTGGATGTGCGTGATCGTCGGCAGGACCAAGACGTCCTGACAGTCGAGCAACTGCGTCATCTGTTCCTCGATCTCGGGATACATCCGCGGGTTCCCGAGCAGTCGCGACCACGACGGGTGCGTTCCCCAGTTCGCGATGTACTCCGGGATCGACGCGATGATCTCCTCGTCGAGGTCGAAGCCGAGGTAGTTGCAACTCGCGAAGTCCGCGAGCCACTGGTCGCCGATGCGGATCCGCCGACCGCGCTGTTCTTCGATGATGGCGTCCACCATCGGATGGGTGTTCTTGAGGCGCGTGAGATCCGACACCGTGGCGACCCAACGGTCCAACCATCCGTCGTCGGAGCGACGACGCGGTTTGCCGTTGGGAGACGGTTCGACCGCCAGGTCTGCGACCCGGCGGCGGAAGCCGCCACTGCCATCGGCGGCGGATGCGACGGAAGCGATGTCGGCCATGCCGATACTCCATCGGGCGAACCCGCGCGCGGCTTAAGGATTTCGCTACCGGGCGTACGGGGGTCCCCCTATCGTCCGGCCGTATGCTCCGGCGATGACTAGGCCGGTCGCCGTAGGGGTGCAGGTGCCCGAGGCGGAGCGGACGGTGACGTGGCCGGAGTACGTGGGCATGGCACGGGCGGCGGACGACGTCGGGCTCGATTCCGTCTGGATGGGCGACCACTTGCTCTACCGAGCCGATGAGGAGGGACCGGAGCGGGGTCCGTTCGACGCCTGGACGATCCTGGCCGGGCTCGCGGCGGTCACCCGCCGCGTTCGTCTGGGCCCGCTCGTCGCGTGCACGGCGTTCCTGGCGCCCGGCGTCCTCGCCCGCAGGGCGGCGACCGTGGACGCGATCGCCGACGGGCGGCTGACGCTCGGGCTCGGCGCCGGGTGGAACCGGCCGGAGTTCGAAGCCTTCGGGCTCCCGTTCGATCACCGGGCGGCCCGGTTCGAGGAGTCTTTCCAGATCGTGCGACGGCTGCTCGCGGGCGAGCGTGTGACGTTCGACGGGACGTACCACCGCACGCGGGACGCGGTCCTGCTGCCCAGGCCCGAGCGGCTCCCCAGGCTCATGATCGGCTCGCTCGGGGACCGGGTGCTGACGGCGACCCTCCCGTGGGTCGATGCCTGGAACGCCTGGGGTCCGTGGTGCGGGAACACCCCCGAGGGGTTCGCGGAGGTGAACGAGCGGATCACCGACCTCGCGGTCGGCGTCGGCCGCTACCCGGACACGGTCGACCGGTCGGTCTGCGTGTATGCGGAGGTCGGGCCGACGCCCGACGACGTCTGGTTCGTGGAGGACGCGCCGCCGCTGCGCGGCTCCCCCGGGGAGATCGCCGCCGGGATCCGTGGGTTCGCAGAGGCGGGCGCGGACGAAGTCATCCTGGTGCTGAACGTCGTCACGGAGGAGACGATCCGCTCGCTCGGCGCGGTGCTCGAGGTCCTGGACGCCTGAGGCATGAGCTCCGTCGCGATCTACCTCGAGAGCGCGTCGAAGCGCGTGTTCGCCGGCGCGATCGAGTGGCCGGGCTGGGAGCGGAGCGGGCGTGACGAGGACGGCGCCGTCGAGGCGCTGGTCGCCTCCGCGCCCCGGTACGCGCGAGCCCTCGGGCGGTCTCGGTCCGGCTTCGTCGTGCCCGCGGGGCCCGAGGACCTGCGGATCGTCGAACGCCTGACCGGCAACGCCAC
>DATIWE010000087.1:0-43082 GCA_035519495.1 Actinomycetota bacterium | reverse complement strand
TCGATCGTCGAGGGGATCCTCGTGAGCGGGAGCGTGCGCGGCACCCTCGCGCTCCACTGCGCCCGATGCCTGAAGGCGTTCGACGGCTCCTTCGCCATCGAGGTCGAGGAGCTCTTCACGCCGGATGCCGACGAGGATGCCGATGAGTACCCGCTGGATCCCGCTGACGAGCTGGATCCCGAACAGATGATCCGCGACGCCGTCGGCGTGGAGCTGCCGTTCTCTCCGCTGTGCCGGCCGGACTGCCTCGGCCTGTGCGAGGTCTGCGGCGGCGATCGCAACCTCGGCGAGTGTCCCGGCCACCAGCCCGTCGATCCGCGGTTCGCCGTGCTGTCCGACCTGATCCCCGAGCTCCCCGACACCGACTGACGATCGAGAGGAAGAGGAACCCCCATGCCCGTCCCGAAGAAGAAGCAGAGCAAGACGCGGACCGCGAAGCGCCGGGCCACGTGGAAGGCTGAGCCGACGGCGTACAGCGCGTGCCCCCAGTGCAAGCAGCCGAAGCTTCCCCACCGCGTGTGTCCGAATTGCGGGTACTACGCAGGACGCCAAGCGGTGGAGGTCGAATAGCCGCGTGAGCGCCGATCTCGTCGGGCCTCCGCTCGAGGCTCTCGATCGCGCGCTCGGGATCTCGTTCCGGGACCCGGCGCTGCGAGGAGCCGCACTGACGCATCGGTCCTTCGCGTTCGAGCACGGTCTCGCCGTGACCAACGAGCGGCTGGAGTTCCTCGGCGATTCGGTGCTGGGTCTCGTCGTCACCGACATGGCGTATCGCGCGTATCCGGAGCTCCCCGAGGGACAGCTCGCGAAGCTCCGCGCCGCGATCGTGAACATGACGGCCCTCGCCGACGTGTCTCGCGCGCTCGGCGTCGGCGACGTCGTGCTGCTCGGCAAGGGGGAGGAGCAGTCCGGCGGGCGCGACAAGGCCAGCATCCTCGCCGACGCGCTCGAGGCGATCTTCGGAGCCGTGTACCTGGACCTCGGGCTGGACGTCGCGCGCGAGCTGATCGAGCGGCTGTTCCGCCCGCGGATGGAGGCGTACGTGCGGGGCGAAGGCGACCGCGACTACAAGACGATCTTGCAGGAGATCGCGTCGCAGGAGCTGCACGCGCTGCCGGTGTACGCGATCGAGGAGCGCGGGCCGGATCACGAGAAGGAGTTCACGGCGACCGTCGCGATCGGCGGCGAAGCCCTCGGAACGGGCACTGGCCGGTCGAAGAAGGAAGCCGAGCAGCAGGCGGCCCAGGAAGCGTACGCGCGACTCGCCGAGCGGCGGGCGACGCGCAACGGCCGGTGAGCGGGGGAGAGGCCATGGAGCTTCCCGAGGTCGAGGTGATGCGCCGGGACCTTGATCGCGACGTCGTCGGTCGCAAGATCAAGGACGTCGACGTCAAGGGCACGAAGAACGCGATGCGGGTGATCCGCCGCCACAAATCCCGCAAGGAGTTCACCTCGCGTCTGGCCGGCCGCAAGGTCATGAAGACGGAGCGGCGCGGGAAGTACATCCTGCTGCACCTGGACGGGGGGGACGTCTGGGTCGTGCACTTCGGTATGAGCGGGCAGTTCGTCCGAGCGAACGGCCGCGTGGCGCTCGCACCGCACACGCACGTCGTCGTGACCTTCCAACAGGGCGGAGATCTGCGGTTCATCGATCCGCGCACGTTCGGCGAGATGTTCGTATCCACCGCGGACGACCTGGGCAAGGTCAAGGAGCTCCAACACATCGCGATCGATCCGCTCGATCAGGTGTTCACGTGGCCGACCTTCCAGTACCTGCTGGCGCAGCGAGCCACGAAGATGAAGCAGCTCCTGATGGATCAGAAGTTCATCAGCGGCCTCGGGAACATCTACTCGGACGAGGTGTTGTTCGCGGCGGGGATCCGCTACGACCGGCTGAGCGATTCGCTCTCCTCGCAGGAGGTGCGCCGGCTCTACCGGGCGATCCAGGAGATCCTGCAGGACGCGATCAAGGCGCGGGGAACGACCCTCGACGACGAGGCGTACCTGGACCTGTTCGGCAAGCCGGGCGAGTACCAGAACGAGCTGAAGGTCTACGGTCGCGAGGGCTTGCCTTGCCGCCGTTGCCGTACCCCGATCCAGACGGTCAAGGTGCAGCAGCGGACGTCCTACTTCTGTCCGCAGTGCCAGAGCTGACCCAGAGCTGACGCCGCTCAGGCGAGCTCGGCGCCGGCCTCGCGCATCTGCCGGATCGCGCGCTCGCCGTCGCCGTCGTGCAGATCGACCGCGCGGATCGCCTCGGTGATCACCTCGGCGCCGAAGCCGAGCGCCCGCGCGTCACGGACGGTGTCCAGCACGCAGTAGTCCGTCGCGAGACCGACGACGACGACGCGTTCGACCCGGCGGTCGCGCAGCAGCCGTTCGAGCAGGGTGGCGGAGACGATGCCGCTCGCCGGGTCGCGCACGCTGAACGCGGAGTAGCCGTCCTCGCCGCCGACGCCCTTGCGGATCACCTCGCCCGTGACCTCGAGCCCCGGATGGAACGCCGCGCCCCAGGTCCCCTGGACGCAATGGACAGGCCAGATGCCGCCGTCCTGCGCGAAGTGCGGCGTGTGTGCGGGATGCCAGTCCTGCGTGTAGACGACCGTCGCGCCACCCACCCGCGCCCGGGCGATCGCGGCGTTGGCGGCCGACACCACCTCCAGGCCCCCGGGCACGGCGAGCGATCCGTTCGGATCGGCGAAGTCGTTCTGGACGTCGACCACCACGAGCGCGGTTCCCGGATCGAAGATGGTCATGGCTCCTTCCCAGCGTACCCTCGGTCCATGTCGACGCGCCGCGTCCACGTCGTGGTGTCCGGCCGGGTCCAGGGCGTCTTCTTCCGCGCGACGTGCGCGAGCGAGGCGCGCGCACGCGGGATCGTCGGTTGGGTCCGGAACCGGCCCGACGGCGCCGTCGAGGCGGCCTTCGAGGGGACGCCGGAGCAGGTCGAGGCGCTCGTCGAATGGTGCCGGCGGGGGCCGCCGCACGGGCGCGTCGACGGCGTGGAGATCCGGGAGGAGCCGCCGGTGGGCGACCGGGCGTTCGCCGTACGGTGAGCCCGGCGCCGCAAGGAATCAGGACGCGCTCCCGGCCGGGAATCACATGCCTGTTAGCATCCGCGCGATGTTCCTCCGGCAGATCCAGATCCGGGGCTTCAAGAGCTTCGCGGACAAGACCGTCCTGGAGTTCGTCCCCGGCGTGTCCGTGATCGTCGGGCCGAACGGGTCGGGGAAGTCGAACCTCGTCGACGCGATCAGCTGGGTGCTCGGCGAGCAGGGCCCCCGCGCGTTGCGCGGTGGCCAGATGGCCGATGTGATCTTCGCCGGGACCCCCTCGCGCGCCGCGCTCGGAATGGCCGAGGTCAAGCTGGTGATCGACAACGCCGCCGGCATGATCCCGGTGCCGATGTCCGAGATCGAGATCAGCAGGACGATCTTCCGTTCGGGGGAGTCCGAGTACCGGATCGGCGGGCAGGTCGTCCGGCTGATGGACGTGCAGGAGCTGCTGTCGGAGTCGGGGATCGGGCGCGCGCTCCACACCGTCGTCGGGCAGGGGCAGCTGGAGGACGTCCTGCTCTCGAAGCCCGAGGACCGGCGGCGCTACATCGAGGAGGCGGCGGGCGTCGCGAAGCACCGGCGCCGCAAGGAGCGATCCGAGCGGAAGCTCGTGGGCCTCGACCAGGATCTGCTGCGGCTCTCCGACGTGCTCACCGAGCTCCGTCGCCAGCTGAGACCCCTGCAGCAGCAGGCCGAGATGGCCACGAAGCACGAATCGCTGACGCAGCAGGCGGAGGACCTCTCGCGCAAGCTCGCGGGTGCGCGCCTGCGGGCGCTCCTGCGCGAACAGGAGCGGCGCCGCGGCGGCTGGGAGCAGGGGCTCGACGAGCGTGCGTCGGCCCGGACGCGACTCGACGAGCTCGACGACGAGGTCCTCGCCGCCGCGGATGCACGGGCGGCGGCCGCGGTCCGCCTCAGCGAAGCGGAGCAGCGCTTCCGGGCGACGGCGGTCGATCGCGAGCGCGCGGAGGGGTCCTACCGGGCCGCGATCGACGCGGAGTCGGCCGCCCGGAACGAACTCTCCGCCCAGGCGTCGGGCGCCGTCCGTCTCGAAGCCGTCGAGGCCGAGATCGGCCGGATAGAGACCCAGCTCGCGCAGGTCGTCGATGGACTCGCCGTCCACGAGCGGGAGCTCGACGGCGCGGAGGATCTGTACCGGCAGGCGGAGGATCGCCGTCGCGAGGTCGAGGAGGCGCGGCGCCGGATCGGCGAAGAGGCCGCCGGCCGCCGCGCCGAGATCGAGGCGATCGAGCGCTCGCTGCTGGCCGAGGAGCACGAACGCGAACGCCTCGAGGGAGAGCTCTCGACGCTCCGCGCGCGGATCGACGCGGCCGAGAGCGAGCGCGAGGCCGTCGAGCACGACATCGAGACGATGGACGGGCAGACCGCGCCGCTCGCCGAGCGGCGCTCGGCGCTCGAGGACGAACGTCGGAAGCTGAACGATCGGATCGAAGAGCTGGAGGAGGCTCGGCGGCGCATGCATGCCCGGCGGGATCTGCTGGAGGCCCGCCGCCGCGACATCGAGGAGACCCCCGGCTCCCGCTTCATCGAAGGCCATCGGGGTCGAGCCGTGGGCCTGCTCCGCGACCTGGTGCGGGTCGAGCCGCATCTCGCGGCCGCGCTCGCGGCCGCGCTCGGCCCGCTCGCCGACGCGGTCGTGTACGACGACGGTGGGCGCGCGCTCGCCGACGCGCCCGGCGGGGACGGCGCGATCCTCGCGATCGCCTCGGGGGGTCCCGTGCCGGCGGGGCTCGAGGGCGAGGAGAAGCTGCTGGCATTCGTCGAGGCGGAGCCGGCGGCGCGCGGCATCGTGAGCACCGTCCTTCGAGACGTCTACCTGGCGACCTCGATCGACGATGCGGCGGCGAAGCAGGCGAGCCACCCGCGCGCCTCGTTCGTGACGCCGCAGGGGGTCCTCATCGGACCCGCCGTGATCCACACGGCGCGGACGGCCGACGACCGCCTCCGCGAGATCCGCGCCGAACTCCAGGTGCTCGCGCACGATCTCTCCGCCACGGACCAGCAGCTCCGCCCCCGCCGCGAGCGCGCCGAGGAGATCGGAGGAGAGCTCGCGTTCCTCCTCGAGCAGATCGACGCCGCGGATAGCCACATCACGGGCGCCGCCGAGCGACTGACCGCGTTCGAGCGCGAGCTGACCGGCGCCCACAAGGAGCGCGATCTCCTCGAGCAGCGGCTCGCGGCCGTCGTGGACGGCGCGGCGATGTGGCGCGATCGGCTCGCCGCGGTCGGCGCCGCCGGGCCGGCCGAGCTCCCGGATCTGCCGCCACTCCCGCAGGCGCCGATCGGCGCCCGCGTGACGGTCGAGACCCTGCGTCGCGAGCGCGCCGACCTTGATCGTCGGCTCGCCGAGCTCCGGACCGAGCGCGACCGGCTGGCCTCGCTCGATCCGGTCACGCTGCGCGAGGCGCTCGCGGCCGCCGAGCGCGCCCGGGCCGATGCCGAGGAGCTCGTCCGGTCGGCGGACACGGCCTTCGCCGAGGCCAGCACCGCGCGCGAAGAGGCCGGGACGGCGGAGCGAGCCGCCGCCGACGCCGAGGCAGGCACGAACAAGGCATGGCGCGACGCCTCCACCGAGCTCGATCGGCTCCGTGAGAAGTACGAGGAAGACGATCGGTTCCGCGGCGATGTCGAGCGGCGCATCAAGGAAGCCGAACGACTCCTGCGCGAAGGGTTCGGGGCCGAACCCGATGACGTCGTGGCCGCGCTGACGGAGGACGACTCGGTCGACTCGATCGAGAAGAAGCAGGAGCTGGTGCAGCGGCGGCTCGCGCTCCTCGGGCGCGTCAACCTGCTGGCCGCCGGCGAGCTCGAGTCGATGCAGGAGCGGCACGACTTCATGCAGCGTGAGCTCGACGATGTCCGGAAAGCCCGTCGCGATCTCCTGGAGGTGATCACCCAGATCGACCGGGAGATCACGGAGACCTTCACCACCGCCTACCGTGACGTCGCGGTCCAGTTCGAGCGGCTCGTGGGCGAGCTGTTCCCCGGCGGCGAGGGACGCCTGATCCTCACGGATCCCATCAACCCGCTCGAGTCCGGCATCGAGATCGAAGCCTCGCCCGGACGCAAACGCGTGAGACGCATCTCGCTGCTCTCGGGGGGCGAGCGATCGCTGACCGCGCTCGCGTTCCTCTTCGCGATCTTCACGGCGCGCCCCTCGCCCTTCTACCTGATGGACGAGGTGGAGCCGGCGCTCGACGACGTGAACCTCCACCGATTCCTCCGCCTCGTCGGGAGCTTCGCGTCGGCCTCGCAGGTGCTGATCGTCACGCACCAGAAGCGAACGATGGAGATCGCCGGCATGCTCTACGGGATCTCGCTCAGCACGGACGGCACCACGAAGGTCATCGCGCAGCGCCTCGACGGCACCGACGTGACCCCGCTCGAGGTCGCGGTCGACGTGCCGCCGGGCGAACGCGTCGGCTAGCCTGCGCGGCATGCATGCCGAGTTCTGGTGGTACATCTTCGTCTTCGGGATCCTCGCGTTCCTGACCGTCTTCGTGGGCCTCGTGGCGCGCCGGCGGCGTCGCTCCGAGATGCGGACGATGCAGGGAACGACCCACACCGGTCAGGGTCACGTCCGCGATCCTGCGCTCGCCCATCCCGCGGCCCAGCGCACCGGCCCGGCGCCGACCGAGGCCGGCGCCTCCGGGGGGGCCTTCCGGGCCGAGGGCCTCGGCGGGCGGCTGAAGGGCCTGTTCCGCGGCGAGGTGAACGACGGCACGTGGAAGGAACTCGAGGACCTGCTGCTGCGCGCCGACGTGGGGCCCACCGCCTCGACGGACCTCGTCGGGCGCATCCGCGGCTCGTACCACCACGGGGCCAACCCCACACATCTGCTCCGCGACGAGGTGCTCGCGATCCTCGGCGACGAGGAGCCGCTCCAGCTCGGCGAGGATCTCACCGTCGTGCTGGTCGTCGGCGTGAACGGCTCGGGCAAGACGACGACGATCGGCAAGCTCGCGAAGCGCCTCGTCCACGAGGGACGGTCGGTGAGCCTCGCCGCGGCGGACACGTTCCGGGCCGCGGCCGGTGAGCAGCTCGAGGTCTGGGCACGGACGTCCGGCGCGCACGTCGTCGGGCAGGAGCGTGGCGCCGACCCTGGCGCCGTCGCCTTCGACGCCGTGAAGTCCGCCGAGGCGCGCGGCGCCGACGTGTTGCTCGTGGACACCGCCGGGAGGCTGCACACGAAGCAACCGCTGATGGACGAGTTGACGAAGGTGAAGCGCGTGATCGAGAACGCCGGCGCGAGCGTCGGCGAGACGTTGCTGGTGCTCGATGCGACGACCGGGCAGAACGGGATCGCCCAGGCGCGCGCGTT
The DNA here is from genome assembly GCA_035519495.1 of Actinomycetota bacterium. Taxonomy (GTDB): domain Bacteria; phylum Actinomycetota; class UBA4738; order UBA4738; family HRBIN12; genus AC-51. The sequence continues at coordinate 35,684 of DATIWE010000087.1, read as the reverse complement.
CACGGACGCGGTGGAGCTCACCGGGGTGGTGCTCACGAAGACGGACGGATCGGCGAAGGGTGGGGTCGTCCTCGCGGTGCGCGAGGAGCTCGGGCTCCCGATCAGGTTCGTGGGCGTCGGCGAGAAGCCCGACGATCTCCGCCCGTTCGATCCGGTCGCCTTCGCGGAGCGCCTGGTCTCCTGAGGTCGCCGTGCGGGGGCGCATCCTGATCGTCGAGGATCACCCGACGATGCGCGGAGCGCTCCGCCTGATCCTCGAGTCGGAGGGCCTCGACGTGGAGGAGGCCTCGGACGGGGCCCGCGCGCTCGTCGCGATCCGCGACGCGCCGCCGGACCTCGTGTTCCTCGACCTCAACATCCCTGGCACGAGCGGCGCCCAGGTCCTCGCCACGATCAAGGGCGATCCGTCGACCGCCGACGTCGGAGTGATCGTGATCACGGCGGAGGGGGAGGAGGGGCGGGCGCCGGCGATGCTCCTCGGCGCCGACGACTACCTGACGAAGCCGTTCAGTCCGACCGAACTGCTGCGGACGGTCGAGCGGGCGCTGGAAGCGTCCGGGCCGACGGCAGCGTCACCGTGAACGTGGAGCCCTCACCCAGCTGCGAGCTCACGTTCACCCATCCACCCATGGCCTCGGTCAGCAGCTTCGTGATGTAGAGGCCGAGCCCGAAGCCCTCGGCGTGGGCCATGCTGCTCTCGCGCTGCTGGAACCGATCGAAGATCCGTTCCAGGTCGTCGCCCGGGATCCCCCCACCTCGATCGATCACGTCGAACGCCACCGTGCCCTCGGCGGGAGCCCGCCACCGCAGCACGATCTCGGCGTCCTCCGGCGAGAACTTCGTTGCGTTGTGGACGAGGTTCGTGATCACCTGCGTGAGGCGGTTCGGATCCACGACGATCCGCTCCGGCGCGTCGGTTCCTTGCTGGACCACCACGCGATGGGCGGCCTCGCCGAGCCCGCGCACCACCTGCTCGAGCAGGGGACGGATCTCGACCTCGCCCGGCTCCAGCGAGAGCATGCCGGCCTCCACGCGCGAAACGATCAGCAGGTCGTCGACCAGCCGGATCAAGCGATCGGTCTGGCTCAACACGATCCCGAGGTATTCGTCTCGCTCGTGCTCGGTCATCTCGTCGCTGCGTCGCCGGAGCATGTCCACGAACCCACGGATGCCCGACAGCGGCGTGCGGAGCTCGTGGCTCGTGATCGCGATGAAGTCCGATTTCATCTCGTCGAGCTCGCGGAGCCGATGGACGGTCGATTCCTGGTCGGCGCGGAGGCGGGCCGACTCGAGGACGAGCCCCAGCTGATCCGCCAGTCCCGAGAGCACGGCGACGCGCTCGGCGTCCGGCGGCGGGCCGGCGTCGGCCCGTTCGTGGAGCGCGCCGACGACCTCGCCGCGGACCCGCATCGGCGCCACGGCATCTGGCGCCGCGAGGACCGGCTGGCCCTCCATCGCGGCCGCGGCGACCGGATGGGAGACGGGGAAGAGGCGCTCGCCGCGTACGTAGCCGGGATTGCCGTGCACGCCGAGGACGTTGAACGCCACCTCGCCCGCGATGCCCCGGTCGCGGACGAGCACGCCGAGCGCGTCGCATCCGAGCTCCGTGCCGATCGCGTCGGCCGTTGTCTGCAGGGTCTGCCCGAGCCGTTCCATGTCGGGATCGGTGAGAGCCGCGGCGTGGAAGGCCGCGACCTCGCCGCGGGCCTGATCCTCGAGCGCGGCGGCCGCCTCAGCGCGCGCGGCCGCCTCCTCGATCTGTCGCGCGCGGGCCTCGGCCACCGCCGCGGCTCGCCGCGAGGAGGCGGAGAACGTACCGGCGACGACGCCGACGATGAACGCCATCGCGGAGCGGAACGCGATCGCCGGCCACCCCGTGTGGAACGAGGCGCGCGCGGCGGTGCCCGCCTCACCGACGACCTGGCCGCCGAGGAACAGCCCGGCCCCGACGAACGCCCCGGTGAGCCCCCAGCGGGCCGCGCCCTCCAGCGGGAGCAGGTAGCCCACGACCCAGACCGGATCGGCGGTGCCGTCGGTCGTCAGCCAGACGAGCGAGAGGATCACCGCGGCGTCGAGGGTGAACGCCAACACGGCCAGCACCTTCAGCTGCCGGTCGTCGGCCCTGCGGACGGCGTTGGAGATGACGAGGTTGCCCACGGCGAGCCCTACGACCAGGGCGACGCCCAGCGGGACGACGAAGGCCGGATCCTTCGGCCGGTCCCGGATCGCGAACCCCACCTGCACGGCGCCGAACGCGGCCACGACCCATCGGAGCAACACCAGCTGCTGCTCGAGGCGACGCGCGTCCTCGCCCGTGCGTGGTATGCCCATCCCAGATCCCCCGACCGATACACTAGGTCGCAGATCGGTCCCGGCCCGCATCCGATCCCCACCGATATGTTCGACACGCTGACCGAAAGCCTGGACGGCGTCTTCAAGAAGCTCCGCCAGCGGGGGAAGCTGCATCCCAAGCAGGTGGACAACGCGCTGGCGGACATCCGAACGGCGCTCTTGGAGGCGGACGTCGCCGTGGAGGTCGCCGACGACCTCATCGCCCGGGTGCGGGCTCGCGCGCTGTCGGAGGAGGTCCTTCGGAGCCTCACCCCGGCGCAGCAGGTCGTGAAGGTCGTGGACGAGGAGCTCACCGTGACGCTCGGGGGCGAGCACCGGCCGTTCGCGCTCTCCGGTCCGGCGCCGGTCGTGATCGTGATGGCCGGTGTGCAGGGCTCCGGCAAGACCACCGCCTGCGCGAAGCTTGCGAAGCACCTGAAGGCGAAGGGCCGGCGCCCGCTGCTCGTCGCCGCGGACCTCGAGCGGCCGGCGGCCGTCGAGCAGCTGCGGACCCTCGGCCGCGAGATCGGGGTCCCGGTCTGGTCCGAGGGCCGCGATCCCGTGAAGCTCGCGAAGAACGGCGTGAAAGAGGCTGAGCGCACCGGCGCCGACGTCGCGATCATCGACACCGCCGGCAGGCTCCACGTGGACCCCGAGATGATGCGCCAGGCTCGCAAGATCAAGGACGTCACGCGCCCGAACCACGTCCTGATGGCCTGCGACGCGATGACCGGTCAGGACGCGGTGGTGCAGGCGCGCCAGTTCATGGCGGAGGTCGACACCACCGGCTTCATCCTGACGAAGCTCGACGGCGACGCGCGCGGTGGCGCCGCCCTGTCGATGACCGCAGTGACCGGTCGACCGATCTATTTCGTGGGGACCGGGGAGCGCGTGGACGATCTCGAGGCGTTCTACCCCGATCGGATGGCCGGGCGGATCCTCGGGATGGGCGACGTCCTGACCTTGATCGAAAAGGCGCAGGACACCGTGGACGCGGAGCAGGCCGCGGCGGCCGCGGAGCAGATCATGAAGGGGCAGTTCAACCTCGAGGACTTCCTCGGGCAGCTGCGGGAGATGAAGAAGCTCGGCCCGATCCAGGACCTCATGAAGATGCTGCCCGGGATGCCGGGCGGGAAGAACGCCATGAAGGAGCTCGCCGAGGCTGTGGACGAAGCGGAGCTCAAGCGCGCCGAGGCCATGATCCTGTCGATGACGCCCGAGGAACGGCGTCAACCCGCTATCATCTCCGGGTCCCGCCGGCTCCGGATCGCGAACGGATCCGGGGTCACGACCGCCGACGTCAACCAGCTCCTGAAGGACTTCGAGGGTGCGCGGAAGATGATGCGGTCCATGATGGGCGGCAAACGGGTGCCGGGCATGATGAAGGTGCCCAGCGCGAAGCTCCAGAAGTAGCGCCGAGGAACGAGGAGAGCACGAAGGATGTCGACGAGGATCCGGTTGCGGCGGATGGGCTCGAACAAGCGGCCCTTCTACCGCGTCGTGGTTGCTGACCAGCGTTCCCCGCGTGACGGGCGCTTCATCGAGATCATCGGGAAGTACCACCCGCTCTCGGACCCCTCGCTGATCGAGATCGACGAGCAGCGCGCGCTGCACTGGCTCCGCGTCGGCGCGCAGCCCTCGAACCAGGTTCGCAACCTGATGGCGAAGATCGGGATCTGGGACACGTTCGTGTCGGAGCGACCGTCCGCTGCGATCGCGCCGAAGCCCGCACGGGCGACGAAGGAGAAGGTCTCGAAGAAGGCGCAGGCCCGCGCCGCGGAGGCTGCGGCGACACCGCCCCCGGAGCCGGCGTCGCCCCCGGAGCCAGCGCAGACCGAGCCGGCCCCTGCGGCCGAGGCGGAGGAGCCGGCTCCGCCCGCTGAGGGCGCGGCCGAGGAGACCTCCGAGGCCTGATCGTGAGGGAGCTCGTCGAGTTCCTCTGCCGTGAGCTCGTCGACGACCCCGACGCCGTGCGCGTGCAGGAGTCCTTCGACGATCGTGGACCGGTCTACACCGTGCAGGTGGGGCCCGGTGAGCTCGGCAAGGTGATCGGTCGCGGCGGGCGCACCGCAAAGGCGATCCGCACCGTCGTCCGCGCCGCGGCGACCCGACAGCACGTGTCCGTCCGCGTCGACTTCGAGGATTGAGGTGGACGCGCCGACGATCGTCGTCGGCGTCGTCGCGAAACCGCACGGGGTCCGGGGCGAGGTGGTCGTCCGGAACCGCTCGGACAATCCCGATCGATGGACCGCCGGATCCGTGGTCTTCGACGCGGCCGGGACGGCCTTCACGGTCGCCGCGGTGCGAACGGCCGGCGACCGCCTCCTGGTGCGGTTCGACGGTGTGGCCGACCGCGAGCAGGCCGAGGCGCTCCGCGGACGCGAACTGCTCGTGCCGCGTTCCTGGCTCCCGGAGCTGCCGCCCGGCGAATGGTGGCCCGATCAGCTCGAGGGGTGTCGGGTGCTCACCGATGCCGGCCGCGACCTCGGCGTGCTGTCGGAGGTCGTACCGCATCCGGCGAACGATCTCTGGGTCGCCCTCGACGAGGCCGGCGTCGAGACGCTCGTGCCCGTGGTTGAGGAGCTGCTGGTCGAGGTCGACCTCGCCGAGCGTCGGATCGTGGTGCGGGAGGTCCCGGGGCTCACGGCTCCGGAGGGCTAGATCTCGGCGAGCTTCGCGAGGGCGGTCACCTTCCGTAGGACGTAGCGGTGCCCGTCGCGACGGATCAACCCGCGCCGCTGGAGGTCCGAGAGGATCCTCGAGACGTTCTCGCGGCTCCCGCCGCACAGGCTCGCCAGATCCGCGTGCGTCACGGGCGGTATCGTCGTCCCGTCGACGGGCAGCTCCGCAAGGCTCGGGGTTCCCATCTGGAGGAGCCGTTTCGCGACACGGCCGCGGAGGTCGAGGAAGAGCAGGTCGTCGACGAACGCCTGGGATTCCTGGACCTGGCGGGCGAGGGCGGCGAGGACCTCGCGTGCCGCGGCCGGCTGGGCGACCACGAACCCGAGGAAGCGCTCGCCGGGGCCGCTCCAGACGTCGGATTCGTCGAGGGTCAGGAGGTCCGCGCTGCGCGGCAGGTCCCCGAAGACCCCGAGTTCACCGAGGAACTGGGGGGTGTCCACGGTGGCGTGGAGCACCCGGGTGCCGGTCGGCGCGATCGAGCTGATCTCCACGCGTCCCGAGACGAGGAAGAACACGTCCTCCGCGGGGTCGCCCTGATGGCAGAGGTAGGTCCCTTTGCGGAAGCGATGGACGGTGCCCTCTCCGGCCAGAGCGCTCACGTCGGCGCGTGGCACGTGCTGCAGGATCGGGGTCGCGGCCATGGAGACCTCGAGACCGTCGGCTGCGGGCGCCTTCGCCATCGAGGTCGGAGCCTAGCCCGGTGCGTCCAGGTGCGCGAGCCGGGAACGGGAAGGGAAAGGCCCGGGCCGATGGCCCGGGCCTTCCGAGATCTGGTTCCGCGGCTCGTCAGCCCGTCTTGCGGACGGACGCGCTCTTGCGACGGACGGCACTCTTCCGACGGACGACGCTCTTGCGATGCGACGCGGTAGCGCGCTGCTCCGCCTTCCTTGCGCCTGCGGCCGGCTCGACGGCCTCGGGGTCCTTCGGCTCGATCCTCTTCTTCTCCGCCATGAGCCTTCCTCCTTCGCACGCCGGGCCCTTGCGTGGTCCCGTCCTCGGCCACGATCATGCCCCAGACCGGCGAGGGGGCCGAGGATGCCCGTCACGCTGCGCGAGTGCCGTTGGTCACAGGGGCCGTTGTGACGGCGACGCGCCCGGCGATGTGACGTACGTCACGCGTCGAGCTCCGGGAGATCGATCAGATCCGGGCGTGGCGAGCACGCGCCGCAGAACAGCGCGTCCTCGACCACCAGGGCCCTCGTGGGACCGTTCCCCGAGAGGAGCTCGAGGACGAACGGCTGGGTCTGCGCGTGATCCTCGCAGACCCCCCGGCCGCAGAAGCGGCACGTCCCCACAGCGGTGCGTCGACAGTGCCAACAGTCCACGGATCCCTCCTAGTGCTCCATCGTTCGTTCTTCGGGATGTTCGGTCCCCTCGCGGAGGCTCTGTGCCACGACCGCCTCGAAGCCATGGCGGTCAAGACGGAACGCACGGGTCGGAGCGATCGTGGTGACGCTGGCGTTCCTCGGCGCGTCGTGCAGCAGCGCGAGCTCTCCGAAGTGGTCGCCGCGGCCGAGGGTCGCGACGCGAACCCCGCCGCGTTCGACCTCGACCTGTCCCGAACCGATCGCGTAGAACGCGTCGCCCGCCTCACCCTCGCTCACGATCGCTTCGCCGGGCGGATAGGTCCGCCACGACCCGTGTTCGAGCAGCACACCCAAGGCGTCGATCGACGCCGTGCGGAACGGGGTGAGCTCGCGGAGCTCCGCGTAGGCCTGCATCGTCGGCGCGAACGTCGGCGCGTCGATGGAATCGGCGAGGAGCCGTTCGAAGGCGCTCTTGCTCACTTCGAACAGCTCGGTGCTCGTCACGGCGACGACCGATGCGCGCCGCATCGTCGTTTCCAGCAGACCGATCTCGCCGAACGACGCACCCCGTTCGAGGGTCCGGAGCGTGCGGGTCTCCCCGGTGTCCGGATCCTCCTCCTCGACGCTCACCCGCCCGCGCCGGATCACGTAGAACGCCTCGGGCCGGTCGCCCTGTCGCAACACCGCACGCCCCGGGGGGAACGTTCGGAGCCGGACGCGCCCCGCGAGATCCGACAGGACGTTCTCCGGCAGATCGTCGAACACGGGGAGCGCGTCGATGAGCTCGGCCGCTTCGACCCTCCAGGAGCGCTCGAACCGGAAGCGCACGCGGCGCCAGCGAGCTCGGATCCGTTTCGTGATCGCGCGGCCGAGCGCGATCGCTCCGCGGATCACCGGCCCCAGGAAGAGCACGATCAAGAGGATCAGCAGGAGCCGGGGGAACAGACCCCCGTTCCACAGCGAGGTGATGAGCCCACCGAAGATCTGCTCCCAGAAGAAGATGCCCGTCGCGAACGCGAAGACCGTGAACGCGACGCCCACGATGCCGTACAGGGCCAGTCCAACCTCCTGCACGCTGAGACGTTCCCACCGGAAGACCTTGCGCCACAGATCGCGCTGGACGAACGCGATCGAGCGAGGCCGGAGGTCCGGGATCTCGATGAAGTCAGACAGGATCCAGTAGCCATCGAGCTGCAACAGCGGGATCAGGTTCTCCAGGATCACGAGGTAGTTCACGAACGCGAACCGGTACAGCAACGGTGCGAACGCAGCGCCCGGTGCGACGAACAGGATCACCGCCGCCGTGCCCGCCAGCACGAGCTCCGCGAACGGCCCGGCGAAGGACTGTTCGATGCGCTTCGACTTGTCCAGCATCATCACGTCCGTTGCTTCCACGAAGAAGGCCGGAGATCCGAAGAAGATGAAGAAGCCCGCGGACAGGACGCGCCGGTCGTAGCGGATGAGCACGAGCGCGTGCGCCAGTTCGTGGAAGAACGTCAGGATGAAGGCCAGGGTGATCAAGATCGCGGCCTCCGCCGGCGGCTGCCGGAGCACGAGCTCGAAGCGATGGGACACGACCGTCGCGACGAACGCTCCCAAGCCTCCCAGCGCCACGACGGCGAGCAGCGCGAACCCGATCGGGGTGAACGCGTAGCGCAACCCGCCGCGATATGCGCGTGTGGCGAACGCCTCCGCGCCGTCCCAACCGATCGTCAGCTCGCGTCCGAACCGACGGAGTTTCCTCCGTGCGGATGAGGATGGGTCGAGTCCGCCGACGACGGCGGCCGTCACGTCGATAGGCGCCGGATCGAGCAGCCCGCCGCTCCAGAGCGTGTCCACCAGGCCTAGCACCGCGCTTGGGTCCAGGTCGCCGCCTTCCTGCAGATGCTCGACGATGAGCTCGCCCACCGAGCGCGACCCATCCATCGACCTGGCCAGGTCGGCTTCCCAAGGTTCGATCGCGAAGTGGGTCGCGTGGTCCGGCGACGCTGCCATCGCGTAGTCCTCGCCCCATCGCAGGTGGAACGTCGTGATCTCGGTGCCGGCCGCGAGCTTCGGGCGGAACGCCTCGGGGTCCACGATCGCCTCCAGGACATCCCAGAGACCGCCCGCCGTGTCGACAGGCTCCGATGGGCCCGCCTCCTCGATCGCATGGACCAACGCCTCCGTCGCATCGATCGAGCCGACGGTGCCCAGGTGGCTCGCCAGGGCCAGGTGAAGGTGCGGTCGTTCCCGCCGACGTCGCCGCTGGCGAACGACGTCCAACCCGATCACGAGGCCCGCGACGATGAGCGCAGCCAGGATCACGTACTGCACGAACCCCTCCCACTGCGGATGGAACGCGGGCATCGTCGTCGGAACGTGGGGGCGGGCGCAAGCCGGCGAAGTAGCCTCGGCTCGTGCGGATCGACGTCATCACCGCGTTCCCCGTGATCTTCGAGAGCCCGTTGCAGACCGCGCTGCTGGGCAAGGCGGTCGCCGGCGGTCCGCTCGAGGTGCGGATCCACGACCTGCGCACGTGGTCGTCGGACGCCCATCGGACGGTGGACGACGAGCCTTTCGGAGGCGGTCCCGGCATGGTCCTGAAGCCGGAGCCGATCTTCGCCGCGGTCGAGTCGCTCGACCCGGATCGGGGGCGCGTGCTGCTCATGTCGCCCGCCGGCCGGACGCTCCACCAGGCCTTCGTTCGTGAGCTCTCGGCCGAGCCGCACCTCACGCTCGTCTGCGGCCGGTACGAGGGCGTGGACGAACGGGTCGTCGAGGGACTCCCCGCCGAGGAGGTGTCGATCGGTGACTACGTGCTCTCGGGAGGGGAACTGGCGGCGCTCGTCGTGATCGAGGCCGTCACGCGGCTGGTCCCCGGGGTCATCGGCAGGGAGGAGTCGCACGCTCGCGACTCCTTCTCCCAGCCTCGGATGCTCGATCACCCGCAGTACACGCGGCCGCAGGAGTTCCGCGGCTTGCGCGTGCCCCCGGTGCTGCTCTCGGGCAACCATGCCGAGATCGAGCGCTGGCGGCGCGACGCCGCGGTGGCCAAGACGCGGCGCAACCGTCCTGACCTGCACGGACCCGGAGAAGGTCAGGACTGAGCCGCTGGTACACTCATCGGCCGCTGCCATGAACAAGACCGACCTCGTCGAGAAGCCGTTCCTGCGCACGGACCTCCCGGATCTCCGCCCCGGCGACACCGTGAAGGTGCACGTCCGCGTGGTGGAGGGGAACCGTGAGCGAATCCAGGTGTTCCAGGGCGTCGTGATCCGTCGCTCCGGCGGCGGCATCCGCGAGACCTTCACGGTGCGCAAGATCTCGTTCGGGGTCGGCGTGGAGCGGACCTTCCCGCTGCACTCTCCGTCGATCGGCACGATCGAGTTGGTCCAGCGGGGCCGGGTCCGTCGAGCGAAGCTCTACTACCTGCGCGATCTCCGCGGGAAGAAGGCGCGGATCAAGGAGCGCCGTGTCGACGACGCGAAGCTCGCCGCGCTCGAGGCCGCGGCGGCCGCGAAGGTGGTCGATGACGACGACGCGGAGCCAGAGGAGGTCGTCGAGATCGTGCGGGACGACGACACCGTCGGGTCCGATGACAACGGGGTCGACGCCGAGGCCGACGCCGACGCGGCGACCGAGGACGTGGCCGAGGAGCCGGCAGAGGCCTAGGCCGTGGCCGAAGGGCCGCATCAGCCACCCGACGCACCGACCGTCGAACCCGCCGGCGGCCGTCCCTGGCGAGAGCTCCCGATCCTGATCGTGGTCGCCATCGTCGTGGCGATCGTGATCAAGACCTTCCTCGTCCAGGCCTTCTTCATCCCGTCGACCTCGATGGTGCCGACGTTGCTCGAGGGCGATCGGGTGCTCGTGTGCCGCGTCTGCAATCACTTCGCCGGCATCCATCGCGGGGAGATCGTCGTGTTCTCCGATCCGCACCCGTCGGACGGACAGGAGCGCGGGCTGATCGGTGGAGCCCTGCACTGGCTGGGCGAGGGGATCGGCGTCGCGCGGCCAGAGAACCCGGACTTCATCAAGCGCGTGATCGGCTTGCCGGGCGACGTCGTCGAGATCGATCGAGGCCAGGTGATCGTCAACGGGGAGAAGCTGGACGAGCCGTACCTCGATCCCGATCGCGACACACGCTCGTTCGGCAAGGTCGAGGTCCCGAACGGCATGCTCTACGTCCTGGGCGACAACCGCCTCGTGTCGGGTGATTCGCGGTTCCCGCCGGGAACGGGCGTAGGCTTCGTCCCCGAAGACAAGGTGATCGGGAGGGCGTTCGTGACGGTGTGGCCTCCGGGCCGGTGGCGATGGCTGTAGCGCGCGACCTCGACCGGTACGAAGCGGTCCTGCGCGCGCAGGGGTTCTCGCGGGTCGCCGGCGCCGACGAGGCGGGGCGGGGCGCGCTGGCGGGCCCTCTCGTCGCGGCGGCGGTCGTCCTCCCCGACGGGTTCGACCGGACCGGCATCCGAGACTCGAAGCTGCTGACGCCCGCGCAACGCGAGGTCCAGTTCGAGCGGATCGTTGCGTCCTGCTCGTTCGCGATCCGCAAGATCGAGCCGCAGGTGCTGGATGCGCGAGGGCTGCATCGCAGCAACATCGCCCTGCTTCGCCGGTGCGTGAAGGCGCTCGATCCGGTGCCTGACTACGCCTTGACGGACGGGTTCCCGATCCCTCGCATGCCCTGTCCGGCGCTCGGGGTGAAGAAGGGGGACATGGTCGCGGCCAGCGTGGCCGCGGCCTCGATCCTCGCGAAGGTGACCCGCGACCGGATCATGTGCCGGATGCACCGGCGGTTCCCCGAATTCAACTTCTTCGAGAACAAGGGATATGCGACAGCGGAGCATCGAGAGACGTTGGATCGCATCGGTCCTTCCCCGATCCACCGGCTGAGCTTCGCCGGGGTGGGGCAGACGGCCCTGCCGGGCTTCGGACGCGCCGAGACCGTGCCGGCGTGAGACGATGCGTCGAGGCATGGAAGACGACATCGAGCGCTTCGAAGAGGAACGTGAGCTCGAGCTCTATCGCGAGTACCGGGACGTTCTCCCGATGTTCGCGTTCGTGATCGAGACCGAGCGGCGCTTCTACCTGGCGAACAAGGTGGATCTGACGACGGCTGCCGACGGTTGGGTTCAGCTGGATCTGACGGATGCCTGGGTGTGGGACATGTTCCGCCCGGCGCGATTCGTCTCGAGCGTGCGGGTGATGACCCGCCGCGACGTCAACGTCGAGGAACTGCGGCACGACGACACGACGACGATCCCGGATACGCCCGTCGGCTGAGCTCCAGAGCCTCAGCCACCGCCTGGCCACGACGACGTCCTCCGTGTCGTAGCCGGAGCCTATCGTCGAGAGGATGGACGTCCGACCCACGACCGGCAGGATCGGCGAGGACGCCGCCGAGCTCCTGTACGTCCGCCGGGGCTATCGCGTGGTGGCGCGGAACTGGCGTTGCCGGATCGGCGAGCTCGACCTCGTGCTCCGTCGCGGCGACGTCCTCGTGTTCTGCGAGGTCAAGACGCGCCGCGGATCACGCTTCGGCGGCGGGTTCGAGGCCGTCGATCGACGGAAGCAGCAGAAGGTGCGCGCCCTCGCGCAGACCTACCTGCTGCAGATGCGCGCCTGCTCGCCCGCGGTGCGGTTCGACGTGGCCAGCGTGTTCGTCCACACCGACGGCTCAGCGTCCGTCCAGCTCTTCGAGGACGCTTTCTGAGATCCGCCGGAGCGCCACCACGGTCGCGTCGATCTGCGCGCGATCGGCATGGTAGTTGACGATGCCTGCGCGCAGGTAGGTGCGTCCGCGCAGCGTCGTCACGCTCACCCACGCGGTGCCGTCGCGTTCGAGCGCGCGTTGCATGCCCACCTGGTAGGCGTCGAGCCGCTCCGGCGGCCAGGCGTCGCTGCCCGTCGGCAGGTGCCGGAAGCAGACCACGGAGAGCTCGGGTTCGACGGCGAGGTCCAGATCGGACGCCTCGCGGATCCGTTCGGCGAAGTAGGCGGCCAGATCGACGTCTCGTTCGATCAGGCTCCCGAACCCGCGGGTCCCGAGGTGCTTCCAGCTCATCCAGAGCTTCAAGGCGCGGAACCGGCGCGTCCCCTCGATCGAGTACTCGTACCAGTTGAGTGGCGCGTCCTCGGGTCGGTTGGAGGCGTAGTACTCGGGCGAGCGGCTGAACGTCTCGCGCAGATCCGTGCGCCGCCGCACGATGAGACCGCCGATGTCGTAGGCCTGGAAGAACCACTTGTGGGGATCGATCGTGACCGAATCGGCCAGCTCGAGACCGGTCACCCTCGGGGCGATGCGCTCCGAGAGCAGGGCCGCCCCCGCGTAGGCCGCGTCGACGTGCAGCCACACGCCTTCCCGGCGGGCGACCTCGGCGAGGCCGAGGATGTCGTCGACGGAGCCGGTGTTCGTCGAACCCGCGACCGCGCTGATCGCGAGCGGTGTCAGCCCGGCGGCCCGGTCGGCGGCGATCGCCTCGGCCACCGGTCCAGGCTTGAGCCGGAACGCATCGTCGGATCCGAGCACGCGGAGCGTCCCCTGCGGGAACCCGAGCACGTCGAGCCCGCGCGCCACCGAGAAGTGGGTCTGGTCGCTCGCGTAGACCCGCACACCCTCGAGTGCCGCGCCCCGCGGCTGCCGGCCGTCCAGGAGCCGGCGCAGATGGATCTCGCGAGCCACGTCGAGCGCCATGAGGTTCGCCATGACCCCCCCGGAGGTAAGCACGCCCCACGAGCCTTCGGGCATGCCGAGCAGCGCGCGGAGCCAGCCGACCACTTCCTCTTCGATGAACGCGCCTCCGGGACCGGCATGCCACACATCCACGCCCTGCTGCGTCCAACCGGCGAGCACCTCGCCGGCCACCGACATCGGCAGCGGCGGCGGCGTGAAGTACCCGAACGATCCCGGGTGCTGTGGCCCGTAGGTCATCGGCGCGATCCGTTCGCGGAACTCGCGCAGGACCTCGGCGGCGGGCTCGCCGCGCTCCGGAGCGGGACCGGGCCGGCCCGCGGGCCCGAACGACCGTCGGCGGGAGGCCGGGTATGGCTCCGGGTCGAGCGGACGGACCAGCGCCTGGCCGTAGATCCAGTCGAGCGCCTCCGACCACACGAGGGCGCCGAACGCCTCGAGCGCCGGGCGCGAGGCGTCGGGGTTCCGAAGGTCGAGCAGCTCGGGCTCGGGGACATCCGGCAGATCGTCGCGGACCATCGCGCGATGCTACCCAGCGTCGAACGTGACGGCCGTCACGGCCTGTGGTGGCCCGCGCTCGTAGCGTTGCCCGACGTGTACGGGCGCGTCGTGGGCGTGACGGTGTTGGGGGTCGGCGGTCACGCGGTGACCGTCGAGGCCTCGGTGGGGCGCGGCCTGCCGTCACTCACCGTCACCGGGCTGCCGGGTGCCGCGGTCCAGGACGCCCGCGACCGGATCAGGCCGGCGATGGAGCAGGCTGGCCTGGAGTGGCCGCTGCGTCGCGTCGTCGTGAACCTCGCGCCGGGCAACCTCCGGAAGGAGGGGGCAGGACTGGATCTCCCGATCGCGGTGAGCGTCTTGGTCGCCACGGCCCAGGTACCGGCTCGGTCGGTGCCCGGGTTCACCTTCTTCGGCGAGCTCTCGCTCAAGGGCGAGGTGCTCCCCACGCCGGGCGTGATCTCGGTCGCGATCGCGGCCGCCCGACGCGGATCGTCCGGCGTCGTGGTTCCGGCCGCGAACGCCGTCGAGGCGGCCCAGGTGGCGGGGCTCCGGGTCGTCGGGGTCGGCACGCTCCAGGACGTCGTGGGGTTCCTGCGCGGATCCTGGACGGCGCCCGACGTGCAGCCGGTCGAGCCGGAACAGCGCCCGGACGCCGCGGCGGATCTCGCCGAGGTTCGCGGTCAGGAGCAGGCGCGCCGCGCGCTCGAGGTCGCGGCCGCCGGCGAGCACAACCTCTTGATGGTGGGATCGCCGGGCGCCGGCAAGACGATGCTCGCGCGACGGCTGCCGACGATCCTGCCCGACATGACGCACGACGAGGCCCTCGAGGCGACCCAGTTGCATTCGGTGGCGGGGCTGCTCGCCGGGCGCGGCGTGCTGCGTCAGCGGCCGTTCCGGGCGCCGCACCACTCGGTCTCGACCGCCGGCCTGCTGGGCGGCGGCTCCACCGTGCTCCGGCCGGGTGAGGCGAGCCTCGCGCACCGAGGTGTGCTGTTCCTCGACGAGCTCACGGAGTTCCGGCGTGACGCCATCGAGGCCTTGCGCCAGCCGCTCGAGGACGGACGGATCGTGGTCACCCGCACCAGCGGCTCCGTCGAGTTCCCGGCCCGCTTCACCCTGGTGGCTGCGGCGAACCCGTGCCCGTGTGGGTTCGCCGGCGACATCCGGAAAGCTTGTCGATGCCGCGAGGATCAGGAGGCGCGGTACCGGCAGAAGCTCTCGGGCCCTCTGCTCGATCGGATCGATCTGCGGTTGACCGTGCCGCGCCTGACGAAGGACGAGCTCCTCGGCGCGTCGGGCGCCGAACCCTCCGCCGTCGTGCGCGACCGGGTGGTTGCGGCCCGCGAGCGGCAGCGACACCGGTACCGGCGTCTCGGCATCACGTGCAACGCGCACCTTCCCGGTCCACTCGCTCGCCGCGAGACCCGCCTGTCCGCCGGCGCGGAGGAACTGTTGGCGAGAGCGGTCGACACCATGGCCCTGACGGGCAGAGGGTTCGATCGGATCGTCAAGGTCGCCCGAACCGTCGCGGATCTGGAAGCGATGGGCGACGTCGCGGCCGGCCACGTCGCGGAGGCCCTGTCGTTCCGGACGGCCTTCGAGCAGGACGACGGGCTGGCTCGTGCCGGATAGCCGCGCGCCGCTTCCGCACGGGTTCCCCGACGGCTTCGGCGAGGGTCCTCGCGAAGCCGACGCGGTCCTGGTGCTCCGCTGCCTGTTGGGTATCACGCCGCGCGATCTCTTCGCGTTGATCTGGCGCGTCGGCGGCGCCTCCGCCGCCTGCACGGCCATCCTCCAGGGCTCGGCGGGATCGGATCACGACCGCGCCTTCCTCGCCGGCGCCGATCCGGGCGCGATCCGGGATCGGATCGGTGCTGCAGGCGCACGCTTCGCTGCTCCCGGCGACCCGGAGTACTGGCCGGCCTTCCTGCGGCTCGCCGATCCGCCGGTGGGGATCTTCGTCCGCGGGCAGCCGCTCGCGGACGGCCACGATCGTGTCGCGCTCGTCGGCTCGCGTCGGCCGACGCCCACCGGCCGGGAGGTCGCGACCCACCTCGCGCGTGGGCTCGCGGCCGCGGGCGTGGTGGTCGTCAGCGGCGGCGCGGTCGGCATCGACGCGGCGGCGCATCGGGGTGCGCTCGATGCCGGAGGGTCCACGGTCGCCGTGCTCGGCTCGGGGATCGACGTCGACTACCCGCCGAGCAACGGCCGGCTGCTCCGCGCCGTCGAGCAGGGCGGCACCATCGTCGGCGAATATGCGCCGGGAGTGCCGGCGGAGCCCTTCCGGTTCCCCGCGCGCAACCGGCTGATCGCGGCGCTATCTCGGGGGATCGTGGTGGTGCAGGGCGCGTCCCGCAGCGGAACGCGGATCACGGCGGAGCACGCCCTGGAGCTCGGGCTGGACGTCTTCGCGGTCCCCGGATCGGTCACCGATCCGTTGGCCGAGACGCCCCTCGACATGATCCGAGAAGGCGCGACCATGATCCGTGACGCGGACGACCTGCTGCTCGATCTCGGTATCGATCCGCAGCGCGCGACGGACCCCGACGCGCTCCCCGGCCTGCCCGCGGCACAGCGGAGCCTGCTCGAGGCGCTCGCCGCGCCCATGTTGCCGGACGCGGTTGCGAGGGCCGCCGGGGTTCCGGTCTCGGACGCGATCTCGGCGCTCGTCGAGCTGGAGCTGCGCGGGTTGGTGCGCGGGGTCGGCGGCAGGTACGAGCGGACGTTCCGCGCTGCACCGCAACGAGGATCGAGCTGACCCACAGACACCGAAACTCCGGCCGACCCCCGTCCGGGTGATTGCGCCGGGGCCGGGGCGCTGGGACGATACGCCCGGCCGACGGCCGGAGATGCCGGCTGGCCGGAGAGGAACGCGTGGTTCAGGACGACCTTCCCCCGTCCCAGTCTCGGCTCATCTCTGCTTTCGCCGACCATCTGCGACTCGAGCGTCACCTCTCGCCGCATACGGTCTCGGCCTACCGGCACGATCTGGGAGTCCTCGCGACGTTCCTGGCCCGCGACGGATCCTCGCTCGAGGCAGCCGACCACCGCCTCCTGCGACGGTTCCTCGCCCAGCAGCACACGCTCGGCTACGCGCGCGCGTCGATCGCCCGCAAGGTGGGCGCGATCCGAACGTTCTACCGGTGGGCCCTCGCCGAAGGCCTGATCGACCCGGATCCGTCCCTCCTGCTGGGGCGACCCAAGGTCGTCAACCGGCTGCCGACGGTCCTGCGGGCGGCCGAGGCGGCGATCCTCGTGGAGGCTCCCGGAACGCCAGGTGCCGACGACCCGCTCGGACGGGCCGTCTCCCAGCGCGACCGTGCGGTCCTGGAGTTGCTCTACGGGTCCGGGATCCGGGTCGGAGAGGCGGCCGGGCTCCGCGTGCAGGACGTCGACCTGACCCGCGGCCGCGTCATCGTCCTGGGGAAGGGATCGAAGGAGCGCGAGGTCCCGATGTCCGACGACGCCGTGGCCAGCGTCGCCGAGTGGCTCCGCGAGGGCCGCCCCGCGCTGGCATCCGAGGGATCCCAGGCCTTGTTCTTCAACCGTAAGGGCAAGCCGCTCGGCCCCCGCGATATCCGCGCGCTTGTGGAAGGATATGGGGGACGTTCCCTGCCGGGGCGTCGGGTCACGCCGCATACGCTGCGGCACACGTTCGCGACGCACCTGCTGGAAGGGGGGGCAGACATCCGCGCGGTACAGGAGCTCCTGGGACACGCAAGCGTGGCGACCACGCAGCGGTACACCCACGTTTCCCGCGCCCGTCTGTTCGAGGCCTACGAGCGTTCCCACCCGAGGGCCTGATCGTGGCGACGACGAAGAAGGCTCCCGCGAGGCTCGCCACGAAGCCGGCCGCCAAGGCGCCGGCGAAGGTCGCGGCGAAGACCCGGTCGCGGGGGGCGACGAAACCGGCCGCGAAGGACGGGGCCGTCACCACGATCCCGCCGCACGTCGACGACGAGCTCGGACTCGTCTGGCACGCGTTCAAGGGCGGGCGAGAGCCCGAGGCGCGGGAGAAGCTCATCCTCCATTACGCGCCGCTCGTGAAGTACGTGGCCAGCCGTGTCGCCACCGGCCTGCCGGCGAGCGTCGAGCAGGCGGACCTCGTCTCCTACGGGATGTTCGGCCTGATCGACGCGCTCGAGAAGTTCGAGCCGGGGCGTGGGAACAAGTTCGAGACGTACGCGATCCCGCGCATCAAGGGCGCGATCATCGACGAGCTCCGCGCGATGGATTGGGTGCCTCGGTCCGTCCGCTTCAAGCAGCGCGAGATCGAGAAGGCGCTCGCCGACCTGGAGTCGATGTTGAAGCGCCAACCGACGGAGAAGGAGCTGGCGGAACGGCTCGGCGTGTCCCTCTCCGAACTGCACGAGGTGATCGCCCAGATCTCGTTCGTTTCGGTGCTGGCCCTCGACGAGACGGTGAACGTCGGGCAGGACCGGGGCGAACGCGTCTCCCTCGTCGACACGCTGGCCGACAAGGGATTCGATCCTGGATCGGGCGTCGAGTCGCAGGAGACGCGTGGGCTGCTGGCGGCCGCGATCAACTCGCTGTCCGAGCGGGAGAAGATCGTGGTCACGCTCTATTACTTCGAAGGGCTCACGCTGGCGGAGATCGGTGAGATCCTCGGCGTCACCGAGTCACGCGTGTGCCAGATCCACACCAAAGCCGTCGGCGTGCTCCGCGGCCAGCTCTCCGAGTTCGATTAGTCGCTCCGCGGTGTGCGCGACGTCACGGTCGCGTCCGCGTCCCGCGCGTAGCGTCGACGCATGCGATCCTTCGTTCCGTTCGCCCTGATCGTGTCGCTCTTCACGGCGGCCCCGTCGCCCGCGGCCGCGCCCGCCGTCGTACCGCCGACGACCTGGACGTGGCCGGTCCTCGGGCCCGTCATCCAGCCGTTCGATCCTCCCGAGGATCCGTACGGCTCGGGTCATCGCGGCATCGACATCGCGGCACCGGTCGCGACGTCGATCGTGGCGCCCGCCGATGGCCTCGTTACCTTCGCCGGACCCGTGGGCGGCAGGCTCTTCCTCACGATCGACCACGGCGGCGGCCTGGAGTCGACGTATTCGTGGCTGACCTCGGTGTTGGTCCGGAAAGGCGACGTCGTCGTGCGTGGGCAGCCGATCGCCCTCACCGGCTGGGGTCACCCGAACGCCCCGATCCCGCACCTCCACTTCGGGGTCAAGCTCAACGACGTCTACGCCGATCCGCTCGCCTACCTCGAGCCTGCACCGATCGGCGGGCTCATCCGGTTGGCGCCGCTGGCCTGAGCACCCGACCTGACAACCCTGGCCTGAGAACGCCACCTGAGGACGCGAACGGCCCCGCGGGGGCCGCGGGTAGGATGGCGCACCTTGCGTCCCGTCCGCGTCCTCATCGCACTGCCCGTCGCCGTCCTCGCAACGCTCGCCGTCTGTCTTCCCGCGATCGCGCAGGCGGCGGCCGGCTGGCCGGAATATCAGCAAGGGCCGGGCCGAGCGGGCTTCGCAACGGCTGCGCCGGCAGCTCCCTATCGCGCCGCCTGGCAAGCGAAGACCGGTATCGGCGACTCGACGCATGTGGCGGGTCTGCCGGCGCCCGTGATCGAGGGCGATGACGCCATCGTGGTCGGGCGGCAGGACGTCACCGCCATCGACATCACGAGCGGCGCCACGGCCTGGACCGTCGCCCGCGAGCTCGGCCCGAGCGCCCCGGCCGCCGTCGTGCCGGGGTCCGGGGTGGGCGGGCTGATCCTGTACCCGGAGGGCGGCGGCGACGAGTCCTCCTCGGCGACCGCGTCCGCCTCGCCGGCCGCTGCCGCCTCCGCATCCGCCGTCTCCACGGCGTGTCGAACGACCACGCCGGCGTCCCCGGGCGAGCCGCGGCTCGTCGCGATCGACGCCGACACGCGGAAGGTGGCGTGGCGCGTGCCACTGCCCGGCGTCTCCCGAACCGGGGCCGTCGTCGACGGCGGGATCGCGGCCGTCGGGACCGATGGCGGGTCGGTCCTCGCCGTCGATCCCTCCTCGGGCAAGGTGCTGTGGACGAAGGACGTGGGCGACTGCATCGACGTTCCGCTCGCGGCCGCGAACGGCACCGTGTTCGTCGCGGTCCGCTCCGTTCAGCGCCAGGCGCCGCAGATCGTCGCGTTGCGCGAGTCCGACGGCTCAGCGGTCTGGTCGCAGCCGTACATCCCTCGCACGTCCGGCTCGGCGGCGGGCGCCCCGTCGGTGGCGAACGGCACGCTGTACGTCGCGCTCTCCGACGCGACCGTGCGGGCCGTCGACGCCGCGACCGGCGGTGAGCGCTGGGCCGCGCGCCTGAACGCGTTCGTGGGGGGAGCGCCGCCGGTGATCGTCGGCGACGCGGTCGTCGTCGCGGACACGCGAGGTCAGGTGTACCGGCTCGACGCCGCCACCGGCGCTCGGGTCTGGGACTTCGCGCTGAACACGCCGGTGATCGGAGCTGCCGCCGTGGCCGTCGGCACGGTGTTGGTGCCGACCTCAGACGGCGACGTCGTCGCGTTCGATCTGGCATCCGGCCGGGAGACCGGACGTGTCGGGCTCGGCGAGGGGGCCGGCCTCGCGATGGCGCTCTCGTCCCAGACCATCGTGCTGTCCCGGACCGGTCCCACGGCTGGCCTCGTCGGGTTGGTCCACGACCCGAACGGCTCGCTGACCGCGATCGAGAGCCCGACGGTCCTCAAGCCCCCGTTCCTGCTCGGCGCGTGGGCGCTGGCGGCGATCCCGATCGCGGCGCTCCTGCTCCTCGCGGGCCGCGCGTTGCAGGCGCGGCTGGGTCCGGTCGGTCCGATCGGCTCGGCGGCGGAGGAGGACTGGAACCCGGACGACCCGGGCCTCGACGGCGTCGGTGGGGACATGGGGACCGACGCCGGGGAGGGCGACGCATGACGAGCGGCAAGAAGAAGAAGCGGCGGCCCGCCGGCTCGTACCGGGCGCCTGCCGCCGCGCCGCCGCCGAAACGGGGGATGCTCGACTCGCTCTTCTCGCGCCCCACCGGCGTCTCGCCGATGCCGAAGATCCGCACGACGCTCGCCCGAGGCCTGTCGACGGTCCTCGGCGCACCGGTGTTGGTGATCGCCGTGCCCGTCGTGCTGCTCGTCGAGTGGGGGATCCTCCTGGCGTTCGGCTTCCAGGGCCCGTTCAGCCTGCTGAGCGCGGTGTTCGGCGTGCCGCCGATCTCGACGTACGCCGACGTGATCTTGAGTTCGAGCGCGTTCGCGCCGGCGAGCGGCGGGGGGGTGGGGTCCTCGATCGGGCCGTTGATCGGGATCATCCTGTTCCTGACGGTGAACGCGGCGCTCCACGCGTGGGTCACGACCGCCTCGGTCGAGTCGTTGCGGACGGGCGCGATCAGCTCGTGGGCCGTCCGTCGCGCGATCCACGTGCTGCCCGTCACGGTCGCGGTCGGCGTGGTGAACCTCGGCATCCTGATCCTCGCGAACATCACGCAGGTCCTCGGCGGCGGCATCGGGTTCCTCGCGTTCATCGGGCTGCTCACGGTCGGCGTCTACCTGTTCGCGTTCGCCCCGGCGATCGCGGCCGACGAGGACCGCACGATCACCGCGACGCTGTCGCGCTCGGTCCGGGCCGCACGGATGCCCGGGTCGAACAACCTCTCACTCGCGGCGATCTACGCGATCCCGGCGTTCTCGGTCCTGCTCGCCCCGGTGCCGGGCGGCCTGATCGGTGTCAACCCCTCGGTCGCGGCATGGGCGATCTCGATCACGGTGAACGTCGTGCAGATGGCGGTCGTCGCCACGTTCGCGTACCGCTACCTCTGCGTCGCCGACGTGGTCCCCGAGGCGGTGGAACGATCGCGGGCGCGCTGAGCAGCGCGAACGCCGCTGGTAGACTCCCCGGCGCCGGCGCTCCGCGCCGAGCACACACGTCCGGGGACCATCGGCCGGGGTCCCGCGCATGCGGGCCGGTCGCGGGCTGAGCCGGACGGAGGGACAACCGAAAGGAGCAGCGCCATGCCGGTCGTCACCCGGCGGGAGCTCCTCGAGGCGGGCGTGCACTTCGGCCACCAGACGCGCCGGTGGAACCCGAAGATGCAGCGGTACCTCTTCGGGGAGCGTTCCGGGATCTACATCATCGACCTCGAGCAGTCGCTCTCGGGCCTCGAGGAAGCGCACGCGTTCGCGCAGAGCCTCGGCCGTCGACGCGGGATCATCCTGTTCATCGGCACGAAGAAGCAGGCCCAGGAGGTCGTCGCCGAGCATGCGACGCGAGTGGGCATGCCCTTCGTGAACAACCGCTGGCTCGGCGGCATGCTCACGAACTTCACCACGATCCGCACGCGGCTCCTGCGTCTGCGCGAGCTGGGCGAGATGGAGGAGACCGGCGCGATGGATCGCCTGCCGAAGAAGGAGGCGATCCGGCTCCGCCACGAGCGTGACAAGCTGGAGCGGAACCTCGGCGGCATCCAGAACCTCGAACGGCTGCCCGACGCCGTGCTGGTGATCGACACGAAGAAGGAGCACATCGCGGTCACCGAGGCGCGGAAGCTCGGCATCCCGATCATCGCGATCGTCGACACGAACTGCGATCCCGATGAGGTCGACTATGTGATCCCCGGCAACGACGACGCGATCCGTGCGGTCAACCTGGTCACCCGGGTGATCGCGGACGCGCTCGCCGAGGGATACGGCATGGCGAAGGAGGAGGCGGTCGAGCGCGTCACGGCCCGCACGCCGCGGCCGCCGACCGGCCCGAAGCCGCAGGCCGCACCGGCGGCGGTCGACGAGACCCCGTCGGAGGAGGAGGCCGCCGCCATCGCCGCGAGCACGGTGTTCGAGCCGGATCTTCCCGAGGCTGAGATCGTGGCCGAGACGGACGCCGATGCGATCGTCGAGGACGCGCCGGGTGCGACCGTGGACGATGCTCCGCCGGAAGACGCACCGTCGAACGCCGACACCGCCGAGCAGAGCGCGGCGGAGGACGGCTGAGATGCCCGACATCACCGCCGCGATGGTGAAGGTCCTCCGCGAGGCGACCGGCGCCGGGATGATGGATTGCAAGAAGGCCCTGATCGAGGCCGACGGTGACGGCGAGCGTGCCGCCGAGATCCTCCGCGAGAAGGGCCTCGCCGGGGCCGCGAAACGCGCCGGCCGGTCGGCGAACCAGGGCCTCGTCGATTCCTACATCCACTTCAACAACACGGTCGGCGTGCTGATCGAGGTGAACTGCGAGACGGACTTCGTCGCGAACACCGACGTGTTCCGAGGGCTCGTGAAGGACCTCGCCCTGCACATCGCCAGCCCGTCGGCGCCGCGGTGGCTGAGCCGCGACGACGTGCCCGTGCAGGTCCTCGAGCACGAGCGGCGCATCTTCGAGGCGCAGGCGAAGGAGTCGGGCAAGCCCGAGAACGTGATCCCACGGATCGTGGAGGGCAAGATCGAAGCTTTCCTGAAGGACACCGTCCTGCTGGATCAGCCGTTCGTGAAGGACGACTCGAAGTCGATCCAGGACCTCCTCGACGAGGTCGGTGCGAAGACCGGCGAGAAGGTCGCGGTGAAGCGGTTCACGCGTTACCGCCTGGGCGAGGACGAAGTCGAGGCGGGTAAGCTGCCGGAAGGCCCAGCACCGGTCGGATAGAGGAGGGACAGCGGCGGGCATGAGCGACGGCGGAGCGGCACGGCCCACGTATCACCGTGTGCTGCTGAAGCTCTCCGGCGAAGCCTTCGCTCCCGACTCCGGTTCCGGCATCTCCGACGTCGCGACGGCGCTCGTCGCCCGCCAGCTGGCCGAGATCATCGACCTTGGCATCCAGCCGGCCGTGGTCGTCGGGGGCGGCAACATCTGGCGCGGCCGGCAGGCGCCCGGCATCGACCGCAACCGCGCCGACTACATGGGCATGCTCGCCACGGTGATGAACGCGCTCGCCCTCCAGGACGCGCTCGAGAAGATCCACGTGCCGACGCGCGTCCAGACCGCGATCGCGATGAGCCAGGTCGCCGAGCCGTTCGTGCCGCTGCGCGCCATCCGGCACCTCGAGAAGGGCCGCGTCGTGATCTTCGCGGCCGGCCTCGGCGTGCCGTACTTCTCCACCGACACGTGCGCCGCGCAGCGCGCGCTGGAGATCCATGCCTCCGCGTTGCTGAAGGGCACGAAGGTCGACGGCGTCTACACGGCCGACCCCTTCCTCGATCCGTCGGCACAGCGCCTCGAGCTGCTCGCGTACGGTGACTTCCTCCGGGAGGGGTACGGCGTGATGGACGCGACCGCGGTGTCGCTGTGCATGGAGAACGCGCTGCCGATCGTGGTGTTCGATCTGCGCGAGGAGGGGAACATCCGCCGCGTCGTGACGGGCGAGGCCATCGGGACGCTCGTCCACTGAGGACCACCATGTCGATCGACTCCGCGATGAAGGATGCGACCCACAAGATGGAGCAAGCCGTCACGCATCTGAAGGACGATCTGGGCGGGATCCGCACGGGACGGGCGACGCCGGCCGTGCTCAACCGCATCACGGTGGAGTACTACGGCACCCCGGTCCCGCTGAACCAGCTCGCCGGGTTCTCGGTGCCGGAGCCTCGCCTGCTCCAGGTGCAGCCGTTCGATCGGAACGCGATCGCCGCGATCGAGAAGGCGATCATGCAGAGCGACCTCGGCATCTCACCCAGCAACGACGGCAACGTGATCCGCTTGTCGTTCCCGCCGCTCACCGAGGAGCGCCGCCGCGACCTGGTCAAACAGGTCCACCATCGGGCGGAGGACGGGCGGGTGGCCGTGCGGAACGTCCGCAGGCACACGAAGGAGGAGATGGAGAAGCTTGAGCGGGACGCCGCCATCTCCGAAGATGACCTGATCCGAGGCGAGAAGGAGTTGCAGAAGCTCACGGACCGGTACGTGGCCGAGATCGACGAGATCCAGGGCCACAAGGAACAAGAGCTGATGGAGGTCTGAGGCCTGTGCCGAACGACAAGGGCGACGACGAGCTGTTCGAGGATCTCGACAAGTTCTTCGCCCCGATCCGAGACGTCGACTGGGACGAGCCCGATGACGCGACCACCCAGGCGCCGCAGGAGGCGCACGTCGAGGTCCGCGCCGAGCCCGCCGCGCCTGCGCCGGAGCCCACCGGCGAGCTGCCCGTCGTCGCCGCTCCGGAGGAGCCCGACGCCGGCGACGCCTGGTACGACTCCGGCGCCCTCGCACCGATCGACGAGCTCCTCGGTGAGCCCGAGCCGGCGGACGTCGACGACGACATCGTGCTGGTCGTTGACGAGGACGACGGCGAGGACGAGGCCGGGCAGCACGGTCTGTTCGAAGGGGACGACGAGACGGGCGACGACGAGATCGACGAGGGCGTCGTCGGCGACGCGCCGTCGGACGAGGACCTGGAGGCGGCCACCGCGCACTTCGCTGGCTCGCTCGGCAACCAGGAGACGTATCCGACCGAACCGGTCGACGTGCTTGGCGGACCGGATCCCGACCGGGACCTCCTGAGCGAACTCGGCGCGCCCGAGGACGTCGAGGAATCGCTGCTGTCGGACCTGGACGAGCAGGCGCCGGCGCGCACCGTGGTGGTCGGCGCCGAAGGGTTCAGCGGGCCGAGCTGGCAGGAGCCGGCCGCCGTCGAGGTGGGCGGTGAGGTCGAGCGCCGCGGCCCCGGCCCGGGCGAGCGCGACGTCCCGGCGGCGTTCCTGACCGGGGTGCTGTTGGCGGGCGTGGCCCTCGCGGCGCTCTGGCTGGGGTCGTGGGCCTTCGCGATCGTCGCGGGGATCGCGGTCCTGATCGCCCAGGGCGAGCTGTTCGGCGTGATGGTCAAGCATCATCATCAGCCGGCCACCCTCGTCGGGCTGCTCGCCGGCGTGCTGATGATGGCCGGCGCCTACTTCAAGGGGGAGGCGGCAACGCCGGCGATGTTCGCGCTCGGCGTGATGGCCAGCTTCCTGTGGTACATGACCGTGCCGGTCGAGCATCGGACCGACGTCATGCGCAACATCGGGCTGACGGTGTTGAACATGGCCTGGATCCCGCTGCTGGCCGGCTACCTGATCGCAACGCTGAAGCTGCCCGACGGCCGGGCGCTCGTATTCTCGATCATCCTGTTGACGTTCCTGTTCGACACCTCGGCGTTCCTGATCGGTTCGGTCTCGGGCGGCGGCTGGTTCCCGCGGCCGCTGGCGCCGAACGTGAGCCCGAAGAAGTCGTGGGAGGGGCTCCTGGGCGGCACGCTGCTCACGGTGGTCGCGTCGGTGGCGCTCGTCACCGCGTTCGTCGACTCGTTCAGCGGCAGACGGTTCGATGCGCTGTTGCTCGGCCTCGTGATCGCCCTGGCGGCAACGCTCGGCGACCTCGCCGAGTCGATCGTGAAGCGCGACGTCGGGATCAAGGACATGGGCACGATCCTGCCCGGGCACGGCGGCGTGCTCGACCGGATCGACTCGCTCCTGTTCGTGGCGCCGTCCGCGTTCCTGCTGTTCCGCGTGATCTTCGCCTGAGCTCGCGTTCGCCGCGTTGCCCCTACCTCGGGGTAAGCTCGACGCTATGAGATCCGTGACCATCCTCGGGTCCACGGGGTCGGTCGGGACCCAGGCGCTGGACGTCGTGCGCCGTCATCCCGATCGGTTCAAGGTCGTCGGACTGTCCGCCGCGGGCATGAACCAGGACCTCCTGGTGGGCCAGGCCCGTGAGTTCCTCCCGCCGTACATCGCGATCGCCGACGAGACGGCGGCCGCCGACGTGAAGGAGAAGCTCGGGGCGGTCCGCGGGATCGAGCTGCTGGTCGGCCCCGACGCCGCGGAGATCCTCGCGGCCAAGACCGAGGCGGACTTCGTCCTGAACGCGCTCGTCGGATCGGCGGGGCTCGCGCCGACCCTCGCGACGCTCCAGGCCGGCAAGACGCTCGCCCTTGCTAACAAGGAGTCGCTCGTCGTCGGCGGCGAGCTCGTGATGGACCTGGTGAAGGGGGAGCCCGAGCGGCTCCTGCCCGTCGATTCCGAGCACGCCGCGCTCGCGATGGCGCTGCGGAACGAACGCCGGGAGGACCTCAAGCGCGTCGTGATCACGGGTTCCGGCGGGCCGTTCCGCGGATGGAGCCGCAGCGAGCTGGCGCGCGCGTCGGTCAAGGAGGCGCTGCAGCACCCCGTGTGGTCGATGGGCCCGAAGATCACGATCGATTCCGCAACGCTTATGAACAAGGGCCTCGAGGCGATCGAGGCGCACTACCTGTTCGACCTCGACTACTCGCAGATCCACGTGTTGATCCACCCCGAGGGCCTGGTGCATGCGCTCGCCGAGTTCCGGGACGGGAGCCTCCGGGCCGAGATGGCCTCGGCGGACATGCGGCTACCCATCCAGCTGGCGCTCGCGTGGCCGGAACGGCTCTCGGACGGCGTCGCGCCGGTCCCGCTCGTGGATCGCCATCTCACGTTCGAGCCGGTTGACCGCGAGGCCTTCCCCGCCGTCGACCTGGCGTACCGGGTCGGCGGCCTCGGGTTGACGTTCCCCGCCGTCATGAACGCCGCGAACGAGGTCGCCGTCATGGCCTTCCTCGAAGGGAAGATCCCGCTCACGCGCATCGTCGAGATCGTGCAGGCTATCGTCGACGAGCACGAGCCCGCGTCGATCGTCTCGGTGGTGAACATCGAGCGCGCCGACCATTGGGCGCGCGCCCGCGCCGCCGAGATCGTGGACGAACGGTAGGCCTCGCCAGTGAGCGCCTTCGCGATCGTCGCCTTCTTCGTCGCTCTGATCGCGATCATCCTGATCCACGAGTTCGGCCACTACCTCACGGCCCGCGCGTACGGGTTCCGCGTGCTCGAGTACTTCGTTGGGTTCGGGCCGAAGCTCTGGTCGTTCCGCCGCGGCGAGATCGAGTACGGCGTGAAAGCCATCCCCGCCGGCGGCTACGTGAAGATCGCCGGGATGGACCCGTTCAACGACGACGTGCCGCCGGGGGACGAGCATCGCGCGTACTCCGCGAAGCCGACGTGGCAGCGCGCGCTCGTGATCCTCGCGGGTCCGATGTCGCACTTCCTCGTGGCCGGTTTGATCTTCGCCGCGCTGCTGTTCTTCGTCGGGGACGGCTGGCGCGTCAAGGTTGGCGAGGTCACGCCGACGATCGGGGGCGCCGCCTCGCCGGCCGTCGCCGCGGGCCTGCGCCCGGGCGACACGATCGTGCGCATCGGCGACGTGCAGGACCCCTCACGGGATGCGCTCGGCGCCTACCTCGCGGCGCACCCCGGACAGCAGGTCCCGCTGACCGTCGAGCGCGACGGCAAGACGTTCGAGGTGACGATCACGCCGGTGCACGACACCTCACTCACGCCACCTATCTGGCGGATCGGCGTGGTGCTCGGGCCCGTCCGCCGTCCCGTCCTGTCCTCGTTGACCGGCGGGGCGACGCAGGTCTGGCAGTACACGAAGGTCTCGCTCCAGCAGATCGGGCACGTGTTCGGGCCGCAGGGCGTCCATCGCATCTTCACGCTCCTGTTCACGAACGCGCCCAGGAGCGAGGGGGACGCGACCTCCGTCGTCGGCGTCAGCCAGCAGGTCGGCGCGATCGGCGGCTCCGGGAACTGGGCGGCGTTCTTCTTCGTGTTCGCCTACGTGACGCTGTTCATCGGCCTCGTGAACCTGCTGCCGCTGCCGCCGTTCGACGGCGGTCACCTCGCGATCCTCCTGATCGAGAAGGTCCGGGGCCGCCGGATCGACATGCGCCGGGTCGTCCCCGTGTCCGCGGCCGTGCTGGTGTTCCTCGGTTTCTTCGTGCTCTCCACGATGCTGCTCGACGTGGTGAAGCCGATCCCGATCGGCCCCTGAGCAGCGCGAACGCTCGATCCGCGTCACGATTTCTCCATCGGGGCGCGCGGCCGCGCCCCCCGGCATCCGCGTACGATTGGCCGGTGAGCGAGCAGACGGTGCTGGTCGTCGACGACGAGGAGGCGATCGCGGAAGCGGTTCGGGCTCGCCTCGAGAGCGAGGGCTACCGTGTGGTCGTCGCGCTCGACGGCCCCGAGGCGATCAAGGCCCACGCCGAGCATCACCCCGATCTGGTCGTGCTCGACCTCATGCTGCCCGGCATGGATGGGCTCGAGGTCTGCAAGGTGATCCAGCGGGACGGCTGGACGCCGGTGCTGATGCTCACGGCGAAGGCCGAGGAGGCCGACAAGGTCGCCGGGTTCGCCGTCGGCGCCGACGACTACCTGACGAAGCCGTTCAGCCTGCGGGAGCTTGCGGTGCGCGTGCGCGCGATCCTTCGGCGGGTCGAACGGATCGAGGGGTCGCGGACGCAGGACGCCGGGCCGATCGAGCGGCACGGCCTCTCGGTGGATCCGGCGCGCCGCCGCGTCGAGGTCGACGACGAGGAGATCGGGCTGACGCCGCTCGAGTTCGAGATCCTGCTTGCGCTCGCCCGCGAGCCCGGCGTCGTGCAGAGCCGCGAGCAGTTGATGGATCGGGTGTGGGGCTACCGCGACTACGCGGGCGGCCGGGTGGTCGACTCGCACGTCGCGAGGATCAGGCGGAAGCTCGGGGAGGACGGCAACGATCCTCGCTTCATCCGCACGGTGCACGGCGTCGGCTACGCGTTCAAGGAGTGACCGTCGTGGCGATGCGGCCCCTCGAGAAACTCCCGACGATCCGGGCGAAGCTCGGGTCTACGATCGTGCTCGCCGTTGCGACGACGCTGTTGATCAGCTTCGGTCTGATCGCCTTCTGGCTGCGGAACTCGCCGAAGGACACCGAGTCGATCAGCACGCTGGGGTGGGCGCGGTCGGTCGCGCTCGGGCAGCCGAGCCATATCCCGCACGACGCGATGGTCGTGATCCGCCAGCCCGACGGGAGCATCACGATCTCGGGCACGAACCTGGGGCTGCTGCCGCCGATGTTCACCGACGGGGTGCCGCACTGGGGGGTGCTGCGCAGCGTGACCTACGCGACGGTCCCCACCACCGACGGGCGGTGGGTTTCGGTCCTGAACCCATCTCCCTCGCGCGGCTCGCTCGGCCGGATCTCCGCCACCCTCGGCTTCCTGCAGAGCGCGTGGTGGCAGTTCCTGCTGGCGGGCGCAGCGGCCGGTCTCATCGCGCTCCTGCTCGCTCGCTGGATGGCGCGCGGGATGACGCAGCCGCTCCGGGACATGGCGGCGGCGGTCCGACGGATGGAGGTCGGCGACTACACCGCGCGCGTGCAGACGAGCAGCCGCGACGAGGTCGGTCAGCTCGCGCAGGCGTTCAACCGGATGAGCGCGGAGCTGGAGAACCTGGAGCGCAGCCGGCGGGATCTCGTCGCGAACGTCTCCCACGAGCTCAAGACGCCGATCGCGGCGATCCGGGCCCACCTCGAGAACCTCGCCGACGGCGTCGAGGAGCCGGACCCGCGAACGCTGCAGGTCATGCTGCTGCAGACCGAACGGCTCGGCAGACTCGTGGACCAACTCCTCGATCTCTCGCGGCTGGAATCCGGCGAGGTGTTGCTCGATCGGTCCGTGATGCCCCTCGCGCCGCTCGTGTCGAGGGTCTTCTCCGAGATCTCGGTCGGGCGCTCGGTCACGGACGTTCGCCTGGAGGGTGACATCGACCCCGACCTCGAGGTCCGAGCCGATCCGGAACGGATCCACCAGGTCTTGTTCAACCTGGTGGACAACGCCGTTCGGTTCACGCCGCCGGGCGGCGAGGTGCGGATCACCGCGAGGCTCGAGGACGACCGCGTGCAGGTGACCGTGGCCGACACCGGCGTCGGCATACCGCAGGAGCACCTCCCGCGCCTGTTCGAACGGTTCTACCGCGTCGATCCCGCGCGCTCGCGTGACGACGGCGGCACCGGCATCGGCCTCGCGATCGCGCGCTCGGTCGTGGAGGCCCACGGCGGGCGGATCGTCGCGGAGAGCATCCCGGGGCACGGCAGCACGTTCACGTTCGATCTCCCCGCGGTGCGGGCGCCGGTCGCGGTGTCGGATCGGGGCTCGGCGTGAGGACGACGACGACCACCGTGACGATCACGGCCCCCGAGCGCTACGCGTTCCTCGACCTCACCGATGATCTCGTCCGGGCGATCAAGGACGCCGGCGTGACCGACGGGGCGGCGATCGTGTTCTGCGCGCACACGACGTGCGCGCTGCTGATCAATGAATGGGAGGATGGCGCGCTGCGCGACTTCCGGGAGCATCTGACCAGCATGGTGCCGCACGAGGGCGTCTACTACGCGCACGACGACTTCGAGATCCGGACGCAGAACATGCATGAGGACGAGCGGAAGAACGGCCACGCGCACGTGAAGTCGATGCTCCTGTCGGCAACGTCGCACGCGATCCCGGTCATGGCGGGTGAGCCCGGCTTCGGCCGCTGGCAGCGGCTCATCTTCTTCGAGATGGACGAGCCGAAGGAGCGTTCGATCCAGGTCCAGGTGTTCGGTGACTGACGCGGCCGAGGCGCTCGCGGGCATAGCCGCTCGGCGACCGACGCGGCAGATCCATGTCGGGTCCGTCGCCGTCGGCGGCGACGCGCAGATCAGCGTCCAGTCGATGACGACGACGAAGACGGCCGAGATCGACGCCACGCTCCAGCAGATCGCCACGCTGGTCGCGGCGGGGGTCGACATCGTCCGCGTGGCTGTGCCGCACAAGGAGGACGCGCAGGCGCTCGTTGCGATCGCCGCGAAGTCCACCGTGCCGGTCGTCGCCGACATCCATTTCCAGTGGAAGTACGCGATGACGGCGCTCGAGGCGGGCATCCAGGGCCTGCGCATCAACCCGGGCAACATCAAGTATCAGGACAAGGTCCGACTGATCGCCCGCGAGGCGAGCGCCCGCGGCGTG
The DNA here is from genome assembly GCA_035519495.1 of Actinomycetota bacterium. Taxonomy (GTDB): domain Bacteria; phylum Actinomycetota; class UBA4738; order UBA4738; family HRBIN12; genus AC-51. Next base: position 4,418 of record DATIWE010000087.1, on the reverse strand, counting down.
CCGATCCGGATCGGGGTCAATGCGGGATCGCTCGAGAAGGACCTGCTGGAGCGCTATGGCTCGCCGACCCCCGAGGCACTCGTCGAATCCGCGCTGCACGAGGCCAGGATCCTCGAGGACGAGGACTTCACCGACATCAAGATCAGCGTGAAGCACTCGAACGCGCGCGTGATGATCGAGGCCTACCGGCAACTGGCGGAGAAATGCGACTACCCGTTGCACCTCGGCGTCACCGAGGCCGGGCCGTTGCCGATGGGTGGCGTCAAGAGCGCCGTCGGCATCGGCACGTTGCTCGCCGAGGGGATCGGGGACACGATCCGCGTGTCCCTCACGGACGATCCCGTCGAGGAGGTCAAGGTCGGCAACGCGATCCTGCAGTCCCTCGGGCTGCGGCGGCGTGGCCTCGACCTGGTGGCGTGTCCCTCGTGCGGGCGCGCGGAGGTGAACGTGCTCGAGCTGACGCGGCGCGTGAACGCGGCGATCGAGAAGGAGAGGTTCGGCGTGCCGATGCGGGTCGCCGTCATGGGCTGCGTCGTGAACGGACCGGGCGAGGCGCGCGAGGCCGACGTCGGGATCGCGAGCGGCAACGGCCTGGGGTTCATCGTCCGCCAGGGCGAGGTCGTCGCGAAGGTGCCCGAGCGCGAGCTCGTCGACGCGTTGCTGGTCGAGGCGCGCAAGGTCGCCGCCGAGAAGGCCGCGGCCGAGGCTTAGCTCACCCCCGCGGGCACGACCGAGCGGCTCCGCGACCGGAGCCAGAGCACCACGACGCCGATCGTCACGACGTTCCGCGCGAGCACGAGCCAGCGGAGCCAGGTCGCCGGGGTCGCCGTCGGATCCGTCCACGCGAACCCGATCAGCCCCGTGAGCGCGATCGCGACGGTGGCGGCCATCGCCGCCCGCCGGTCGACCCCGTCGCCCTCGAACGCGAGCGCCGTCCACGGCAGGAACCAGGCGGCGAACTGCGCGGCGAACAGGGGTGAGAAGACCGTGAGTGCAGCGATCGCCGCGAGGGAGGGACCGCCCGCCACATCGCCGCCGCGGATCGACGCGCGGCGCCAGATGGCCAGTTCACATGCGAGGAGCCCGAGGAGCAGCACGCCCTTGACCCACGTCGCCGCGTACCCGATCCGAAGCGCGTCGGCCTCGACATACGCGGGGCCGCGCCCGAAGAGCCACAGCAGGTCGCCGACGACGCTCTGCGTGTGCCATCCACGGGCATCGCGGAACGTCGCGACCTGGAACGGCCCCTTCGGCCCGCCGGTCAGGTACCACCAGGCTCCGAGGAGAACGATGACGCCGAGGAACGCGATAACGCCGGAGCGGGCCCGCCGCACGAGCAGGAGAGGGGCCAGGACGATCGGCCAGAGCTTCGCCATCACGGCGACGCCTAGCGTGGCGCCGCCGAGGGTCTCGCCCCGATGCCGGATCCACGCCGCCGCCCAGACCGCGAGCGCGACCGACACGAGGTCGAAGCGGAGGTAGACGATCGGCAGCAGCGGCAGTCCGAGCAGCAGGTACACGACCGACGGCCGGCGCCCCCATCCCCAGGCGAGGGCCCATGCCGCCGCGAGGTCGGCGACGAACGCGAGCACGGCGATCCGGATCGCGACCGACGACGAGGATCCGCCGCCGAGGACCCGGTCCGCGAGGGTCTGCAACGGCATCGACTCAACCGGGAAGTTCCGGTACGGGATCGCCGGCGATGAGGCGATACGCTGGGCCCGCAGGACGGCGACGTCCGTGACCGGGTTCCGGACGGCGGCTGCGATCAGGGAGGCCAGGACGACGATGCGGACGGCGACGAGGGCAACGACCAGCGCGGTCGGCGTGCGCTCGAGCAGGCCGCGTCCGCCGCGGATGTCCTCCGCCATAGGGGCTCAACCGTAGCGGCCGGCGATGCCGATGACGAGGTCATGCGCGCGAAACTGACCCTCCTGCTGAGCGTCGTGATCCTCGGTGCGGCCATCCTGGCGCCCTCGCTTCCGGCCCTTCCGGCGCACGCCGTGCCGGTCGCCGGCACGTCGTGCGAGGTGTTCCCTTCGGATAACGTCTGGCACCTGAACGTCTCGAAGCTCCCCGTGAACCCGAAGAACGCACTCTGGAAGGCGGCGATGCACGCCGGCAGCACGAACCTGCATCCGGACTTCGGGCCGCCGACCTACGGGATCCCGTTCGACGTGGTGGCCCCCTCCCATCCGAAGGTGAAGATCCGCTTCCAGTACGCGAGCGAGAGTGACCACGCCGCCTACCCGTTCGGTCCCGGTATCCACGTCGAGGGGGGCTCGGACCGCCATGCGATCATGCTCGACGAGGGCACGTGCACGCTCTACGAGCTCTTCGCGGCGAGGTGGAACGGGGGCAAGCCGACCGCCGGCTCCGGCGCGATCTTCCATCTCACCGGCCCGAACGCGAACAAACTCCGGCCCGCGGGATGGACGTCGGCCGACGCGGCGGGCCTGCCGATCTTCGCCGGCCTCCTGCGCTACGACGAGGTCGCGGCGGGCAACGTCGATCACGCGATCCGGATGACCGTGGATTGCACCTCGAACGCGTACCTCTGGCCGGCGCGGCACAAGGCGGGGAGCGGAGGCGCGCAGTGCCCACCGATGGGCGCGCGGTTCCGGCTCCGGGCCGGCTTCGCGATCGGGAGGTTCAGCGCCAAGGTGCAGGTCGTGCTCCGCGCGATGAAGCGCTACGGCATGATCGTGGCCGACAACGGCAGCGACTGGTACTTCCAAGGAACCGTCGACCCTCGGTGGACCTACACGTTCGTCGACCAGCTGAAGCGGATCCCGGCCAGCGCGTTCGTCGCGGTGGACGAGCGTGCGTGTCGCGTCGGGGGCGGCTCTGCCCGGTTCGCGTACGGCCCCGGCTGCCCGAAGCCGTAGCGAGCCTCAACCGGCACGGGCGAGGAAGTTCTCGATGATCCGCGGGCCCTCGGGCGTGAGGATGCTCTCCGGGTGGAACTGGACGCCGAAGCGCGGCAGTCGCCGGTGTCGCGTGCCCATGACCAGCCCGTCCTCGGTCCAGGCGGTCAGCTCCAGCTCCTCCGGGAGATCGTCGCGCTCGACCACGAGGGAGTGGTAGCGCCCGGCCTCGAAGGGGACCGAGACGCCCTCGAGGATCCCGCGCCCTTCGTGGAACACGAGCGACGCCTTCCCGTGCACCGGCTCAGCGCGATCCACCGTTCCGCCGCACTGCAGGCCGAGGGCCTGGTGGCCCAGGCACACGCCGAGGACGGGCGTCGCGTCGGGCAACGTCGCCAGCAACTCCGTGAAGCACCCGGCGTCGCGCGGATGCCCCGGTCCCGGCGAGAGCACGACGGCCTCGGGATCCATCGCCACGAGCTCGGCCGCGGGTCGCTCGTCCGACTTCACCACCGTCGTGTCCCGCCCGAGGCTCTCGATCAGCTGGACGAGGTTGTACGTGAAGCTGTCGTAGTGATCGACGACGAGGATCATGCGGGGTGCTCCATCGCTGCGTCCATCGGTGCGTCCATCGTAGGGGCCACCGCGGGGATCAACGCGGCGGCCTTCGCCTTCGTCTCGCGCAACTCGTTCTCGGGCTCGGAATCGGCCACGACGCCCGCGCCCGTCTGCACGGTGGCCACCCCGTCGGCGACGACGACGGTCCGGATCGTGATGCAGAAGTCGAGGTCGCCCGCGAACGTGAGGTAGCCGACGGCGCCGGCGTACGGACCCCGTGCCGTCGGCTCCTGCTCCGCGATCAGCTCCATCGCCCGGCGCTTGGGCGCGCCCGTGACCGTGCCCGCCGGGAACGTGACCGCCAACGCGTCGAACGGCTCCATGTCGTGGCGCAGGTCGCCCTCGACCGTCGAGACGATGTGCATCACCTTCGTGAAGCGCTCGACCTGCATCAGCTCGGTCGGACGCACCGTGCCCGGCGCGCAGACGCGCCCCAGATCGTTGCGAGCCAGATCCACGAGCATCGCGTGTTCGGCCTGCTCCTTCGGGTCGGCGAGCAGTTCGTGCTCGAGGAGGCGGTCGCGCACCTCCGTCTGGCCGCGCGGGCGGGTGCCGGCGATCGGGCGGGTCGAGACCCGCCGGCCCTCGACGCGGACGAGCGGCTCCGGGGACGATCCGGCGAGCTCCATGCCGAGGGCTCGGAGGTAGAACATGTACGGCGCGGGGTTCGAGACGCGGAGCCGCCGGTAGATGGGGAGGCCGCCTTCCGGTGCGGGGAACGACACGCGCCGCGAGGGAACCGCCTGGAAGATGTCGCCCGCCAGGATGTGCTGGCGGAACCCCTCCACGATCGTGCGGTAGCGCTCGTCGTCCATGTTCGACTCGCCCTCGCCGGAGGAGGTTTCGGAGACCGGCATGAGGGGGAGTCCAGGTGCGGCGGCCACCTTCGTCGCCAGCTCGTCGAGGGCCGCGACGCCCTCCTCGTAGCGACCC
>DATIWE010000086.1:0-20808 GCA_035519495.1 Actinomycetota bacterium | reverse complement strand
GTCACGTTCTGAGGTCCCGGGACCCTCGTCCCGTTGCGACCGCGACCGCCTCCCCGCGAGGCTCCTCGCGACGCCGGAACGGCCGGCGCTCGAAGAGGAGGTCGCGATGTTCGAGAAGATGTTGCGGGTGGCGGTGCCCGCCGCGCTCGCCCTGACCCTCATCGGCGCCGGTCCGGCGCACGCCGACACGCACGTGTACGCGGACGGGAACTGCAGCGCCGCCAGCACCTGGAAGCTGAGCCTGCAGCAGAGCAACGGGATCATCACGCTCGGCTTCAAGGTGGAGACGGCCACGCCGAACGAGGTGTGGCACGTGCGGATCCGTCATGGACATCGCGCGGTCCTGCGCGCCTTGAAGCTCACGAAGGACGACGGTTCCTTCCACATCCGTCTGCTTTCGCGTGACTGGCAGGGCTTCGACCTCTTCCGCGTGCGAGCGGTCGATCTGACCACCCAAGAGGAGTGCATCGCCCGCGGGGTGGTCTGAGCCGGGTCTCCCCTAGGCTCGGCCCTCGGAGGCCGGGGCGCGTCCCGTACGCGCCCCGGCCTTCGTCATATCCCCGCCACCCCCTCGCTGGGGCTCTTGACAGACCGACCGGTCGGTTTGTAGCCTCACGCATGACGTTCGAGCGAGAGGCAAGGCGGTGGAGGCACAGGCGGCGGCGGGCACCGAGCGAGGCGGGCGCACGCGCCGGCAGATCCTCGAGGCTGCGGCCCCGGTCTTCGCCGAGCACGGGTATGCCGGCGCCTCGCTGAACCAGATCATCCTTCGGTCCGGTCTCACGAAGGGCGGCTTCTACTTCCACTTCCCCTCGAAGCTCGATCTGGCGCTCGCCGTGATCGGCGACCACAACCAGCGATGGTTCGACCGCGTGATGGCCGAGGTCGCGACACAGCCGCGCGCGATCGATCGGTTGTTCGCGTTGCCGCGGGTCCTGACGCGCTCGACGCTCGCGGGCGAGGGGCCGAGCTATCTCCGCAAGCTCACCGACGAGCTCTCCCGCGATCCCGCGATCCGCGACGAGGTGTGCGGCTCGGTGCGGATCGGCATCGAGACCACCGCGAACCAGTTCCGCGAGGCCCAGGCCGACGGCGAGATCCGGCCGGACATCGACCCCGACGCGATCGCGGAAGTGTGCGTGGGGAGCTTCACCGGGATGCAGACGTTGACCGAGCAGCTCGCGGACGGCCAGCTCGAACGGCGCGTCGAGGCGCTGATCCAGGTCGTCCGGACCGCGACCGAGGTACGGCCGCAGGAAGGGGGAGCATCATGAACGGGAGCACCTCGAACCACGACGCGATCGTCGTGGGCGCGCGCGCGGCCGGGTCGTCGACCGCGATGCTGCTGGCGCGCCGGGGCCATCGCGTGCTCGCCGTCGACCGGGCGTCGTTCCCCAGCGACACCCTCTCGACCCACCAGGTGCAGGTCCCGGGTGTCGCCAGGCTCGCACGTTGGGGGCTGCTCGGCCGGCTGGCCGACGCCGGCACGCCGGCCGCCCGCAAGGTTCGGTTCGACCCGGGACCGGCGCTGCTCGAGGGCCACCTCCCGACGTTCGAGGGCGTGAACGCGATCTACAGCCCACGGCGGACGGTGCTGGACGCCCTCTTGGTGGACGCGGCGCGCGAAGCCGGTGCCGAGATCCGGGAGCGCTTCGCGGTCGAGGAGGTCCTGATCGAGGACGGCGTCGTCGTCGGCATCCGCGGCAAGGAGAAGGGTGGCGCCGAGGTCGTCGAGCGCGCCCCGCTCGTGATCGGCGCCGACGGGAAGCGCTCGACGGTGGCGGACGCCGTCGCCGCGCCCGCCTACCACGAACAGCCGGTCCGGACGATGGCGTGCTACGCGTACTGGGAGGGCGTGGAGCTGGACGGCGGATGGCTCCGCAGCCGCGAAGGGGTCGCGCTCGGTGCCTGGCCGACGAACGACCGCCTGACGTTGGTCTTCATGGCCCTGCCGCTCGAGCGCTTCGACGCGTTCCGCGCGGACGTGGAGGGGACGGTCGTGACGGCGCTCGCCGCGGCGGGTGAGCTCGGCGAGCGGATCCTGGCAGGCAGACGCGTGGAACGGTTCCGCTCGAGCCCCGACCTCCCGAACCGCTTCCGGGTCCCGTTCGGTCCCGGCTGGGCGCTGGCCGGCGACGCGGGGCTCGTGATGGACCCGGTCACCGGCCAGGGCATCGGGCACGCGTTCCGCGACGCCGACCTGATCGCCGACGCGGTGGACGCGTGGCGCGGCGGCGTCGGCACGTTCGAGGAGGCGTTCGGGGCGTATCAGGCGGCGCGCGACGCGGGGACGAAGCCGATGTTCGACCTGACGCAGGACATCGCGGCGATGGCCGCGCCCCGTCGGGAGTTCCGGCTCCTGCTCGAGGGGATCGCGGGTCGGCAGGAGGAGATCGACCGGTTCCTCGGTCTGATCACCGGCAGCACGCCGATCCCCGACTACTTCTCGCCCTCGAACCTCCGGCGCCTGATCGGTGTCCGAGGGATCGCGAAGGTGGCTCTCAGCAAGATCCGTCCGAAGCCGACGCGCGCGGCCTGAACGGCGCGCGTCGGCGTCGGCTCAGTAGCCGCTGTTGTAGCGGCCGGTGCTGCTCGGGGATGCCGCGGCCGTGCCCGTGAGCTTGCTGCCCGTCGACCCGACGGCGAAGAATCCCTCGAGGCCTTGGCCGTTCGTGTCGCCGGCTGCCGAGTCGCCCACGTACGTGTACAGCAGGTGGCCGTTGTACGTGACCTGGGTCTTGCCGTCCGAGCTCATGCCGGTGCCGAGCATCGCCGCGTTCACTCCGGTGCCGGCGGTCGGCTGGCCGGAGACGGTCAGCGCGGGCCACGTGGCGAGGCAGGAGCTGTCGCATGCACTGGTCGTGCCGGAGTCCTGCGCGAACAGGTAGAGGGTCCGGCCATCGGCGTTCGTCAGCGTCTGACCGAGCGACGTCGTGCCGACCTGGACCGTGGAGGTGCCGTCGCCGGATGCGGGGGGAGCGGTCGTGGTTCCCTTCGAGCAGGCGGCGAGCGCGATCGCGATGATCACGGCCGCCAGCGAGGTGGTGCGTCGCATCCCTATCTCCTTCGTGAGCTGGCGGTTGGACTACGGGTGATCTCGAACCTCGGTTCAGGTCCTTGCACCCCGACACCGTTTCGTCATGCTTCCACACGTGGCGCCGGAGGTCTCCGCTCGTGAGGCCGCCGCCGGGGCGCGGGGCCGCATCAGCACCGAGCCGATCGAGGCCGGCAGTCCGATCGCTCGGTGCGCATGTGGGCACGAGTCCCACGGCAGACTCGATTGCACCGCGCACGGGTGCCCCTGTCAGGTCGACCACGGGCTGATCTTCGTCCTTCCGTAGACTCCTGCGATGGACGTGGTGTGTCCGCGCTGTGGCGCGTCGATCCCCGCGCACGCCCGGTTCTGTATGTCGTGCGGCGCGCCGCTGGATGCGGCCGCGCCGCCGGTCGAGGAACGACGCCTCGTCTCGATCCTGTTCGCCGATCTCGTGGGGTTCACGGCGCGATCGGACGAAGCCGATCCCGAGGATGTGCGTCGCACGCTCGTGCCGTTCCACGAACGCGCGAAGGACGCGATCGAGCGCTACGGCGGCACGCTGGACAAGTTCATCGGCGACGCGGCGATGGGGGTGTTCGGCGCGCCGGTGGCACACGGGGACGACGCCGAGCGCGCGGTGCGGGCCGCGCTCGACCTCCTGGGCTCGATGCGAGTGCTCAGCCAGGCCGACCCCGACGTCGCGGTCCGCGTCGCGGTGAACACGGGCGAGGCGGTCGTCGCCTTCGGCGAAGGTCCGCAGGTCGGCGAGGCCGTCGCCGGCGACGTGGTGAACACGGCCAGCCGGATGCAGGCCGTGGCGCCGCGCGACGGGCTCGTGATCGGCGAGGAGACGTGGCGCTCGGTTCGGGAACGCTTCGCGACCGAAGAGCGGGACGCCGTCAGCGTCAAGGGGAAGGCGACCCCGATCCGGATCTGGCGGGTGGTGGGCGAACGTCGCACGGCGGCGCCCGAGGAGGTCGCACCGCTGGTCGGGCGGGTTCGCGAGCTCGCCATGCTGCGGGAGCGCCTCCGGCTCGCCGATGTGCGACGGGCGCCCGAGGTGGTCACGATCGTGGCCGACCCCGGCGTCGGGAAGACACGCCTGACGCAGGAGTTCCGACGGGAGCTCGGGTCGGACGTCTCGTGGTTCGCCGGCGCGTGCCTCCCGTACGGCGACGGCGTGACGTTCCGCGCCCTGGTCGACGTGGTGCGCGCCGCGGCGGGGATCGATCGCGGGGCCGAGGGGGACGCCGCGCGGATCGCGGTGGGGTCGCTCGCCGGGCGCGTCGCTGTCGACCCCTCCGACCGCGCGTGGCTGCTCGGGCGGTTGGAGCCGCTGCTGGGCGTCTCGCTCGACGGCGAGCCCGAGGGCGAGCGGCCGGACGCCTCCGCCCGCGAGTCGGCGGCGGCGTGCGCTCGGATCCTGGCGCACGCCGCCGGTGATGGTCCGATCGTCGTCGAGCTCGAGGACCTGCATTGGGCGGAGGCCGGCTTGCTGGAGGCCATCGAACATCTCGTGCGCGCCCTGGAGGGGACGTCGGCACTGGTGCTCTGCACGGCGCGCCCGGAGTTCGCGGAGAGGAACATCGGGTGGCGGGGCGACACCATCCGGCTCTCCGAGCTCACCGCCGAGGAGACGCGCGCGCTGCTGCACGAGCTGCTGCGCCGCGACGGGGTTGCCGACGAGGTCGAGGACGCGTTGCTCGAGCGGGCGGGCGGGAACCCACTGTACGCGCTCGAGTTCGTGCGGATGCTGAGCGACACCGGACGGGGCCTCGTGTCCGACGCCGTGCCCACCTCGGTGCACGGGGTGATCGCGGCCCGACTCGACGCGATCCCCGCCGAGCATCGAGCGCTGCTGCAGGACGCATCGGTCGTGGGCACGGTGTTCTGGCCGGCGGCGCTGGACGCGCTCGCGACCGGCCCTCGTTCGACCGATGAGGGCGTGCGAGAGCTGCTCCGCCGCGGCATGGTGACCCTCTCCTCCCCGTCGCGGTTGCCGGAGCAGCCGGAGTACGGGTTCACGCATGCGCTGATCCGTGAGGTCGCGTACGGGCGTCTGCCGCGCAGCGCGCGGGCGCGCAAGCACCTCGCCGTCGGCCGCTGGCTGGAGGACGAGGCCCGGGGGAGCGTCGAGGATCTGGCGCCGATGCTCGCGAACCATTTCGCGGTCGCCGCCGAGCTGGCCCAGGCGGCGGGGGAGACCGCCGAGGCGGACGCGGCGCGCGATCCGGCCATCCGATGGCTGTTCGCGGCCGGCGACGCCGCGTCGCGGATCGACGAGTCCGATGCGTTCACCCTGTTCGAGCGGGCGCGCGCCCTGGCGCCTCCCGGGTCGCCGTCGTTCTCCGAGGCGCTGTGGCGTTCCGGGATCGCCGGTCGTCGAACCCACCGATTGACCGGAGCCGAGGTCCTCGATCGATACGACGCGTCCCTCGTGATCGAGCGACGCGACGGCGATCCCGCACGGATCGGCGGCGCGCTCGTCCGGCTGGGCTCGCAACTCGCCGTCATGGGCGAGGGCGAGCGCGCGACGACGGCCTTCGACGAGGCCGTCGAGCTGCTCGAGGCGATCCCGCCCGGTGTGGAGCTCGCCCGTGCGTGCGCGTTCCGCGCGGAGGAGGAGATGTTCGCCGGGCGGCCGGAGGTGTCGCTCGGCTGGGCGGAGCGAGCGATCGAGCTGGGTCGGGCGCTGCACGCCGAGGACGTGGTCGTGATGGCGCTGCACATCCGGGGTGACGATCGCTGCACGCTGGGGGACGTCGAGGGCCTCGAAGACTTCGAGGAGGCGCTGTCGATCGCGCAGACACGGGGGAGCGCGTCGAACCTCGTGATCTCGCACACGTACGTCGGCGAGTGGCGTTGGCTGTTGGAGGGACCCGCCGCCGCGCTCCCCGCGTACGAGGAGGCGATGGCGGTCGCCGAGCGGCGTGGTTCGCTCAACCAGGGGACGCAGGCGAAGATGGTCGCCCTCGGCCTGCTGAGCGATCTGGGCGAGTGGGACCGTGCCCTCCGCTGGACCGACGAGCTGCTCGGGCTCGGCCCGGGGCAGCTCGATCTGCCGTTCGAGATCATCGTCCGCGCCGCGCGTTCGTGGCTGTCCCTGATGCGCGGGATCACGGACGATCTCGACGATCCGCGGGAGCTCGTCGAGCGGGCGAGGCCTACCCGCACCCTCCAGGTGATCGCGCGGGTGCTTGCCGTCGCCGCGTCGTTGGCACTCGCGCGCGGCGACCGGGCGTACGCCTCTGATCTGTTGCGCGAGTTCGATGAGGTGACGCGGGACGTGGCGTCGACGTATCGGGCCACGAACGCGCTCACGGTCATGCGCGTCTGCGCGGACCTTGGGGACGTCGGGCGAGCGCACTCGATCGCGGGAGCGCTCGACGTGGGAACGCCGTACGAGCGGATCCACATGGACACCGCGGCCGCCTATGCGAGGGAGCTCGAAGGAGACGTCGAGGCCGCCGAGGCGATCTACGCCGCGGTCGTTCCTCGCTGGGAGACGTTCCGGTGCCCGTTCGAGTCGGCGGCCGCGGCCCTCGGCCGCGGCCGCTGCCTGCTCGCGCTGGTCCGGCCGGAGCAGGCGCGGGCCGCGCTCCGCGCGGCCCGCGCCACCTTCGCGGAGCTCGGTGCGCTGCCGTGGGTCGCGCGGGTCGACGCCGTCGGGATCTGAGCCGCTGCGATACTTGGCCCTCGTGGACATGGAGGAAGAGGCTCAGCTCGAAGCCGCCGCGCGACCGGCGGGGATCTTCGCCGGCGGCGAGGGCAAGGACTTCCGCGTCCTGGCCGCCGGGACCGCGCAGAACATCCTCGGGCTCGTCGTGTTCGTGCTCGGCACGTTCGCCGCGAACATCCTGATCTCTCGGGCGTTCGGCGGCGGCGCGACGGGGGCGGTCGCGCTCGGGGTCGTCACGGTCGGCACGCAGTTCGCGTTCATCATCGCGGCGGGCACGCGCTTCGGCATGGACATGGCAGCGGTCCGGTACGTGGCGATCGATGCGGGCGCGGGTCACGTCGGGCGGATCCGCGGGGTGCTGTCGCGTGCGATCGGCATCGCCGGGGTGATCTCGCTTGGGGTGGGCGCGCTCGTGTTCGTCCTGGCCGGCCCGATCGGCACCGCGTTGTCGGACGCGGCGACCCAGCACGCGACGGTGACGTCGCTGCGCGCCGCGGCGATCGCGATCCCGTTCGTCGCCTTGACCTACGTGTGGCTCGGCGGGAGCCGGGGCCTCAAGGTCATGCGCCACACGCTCTACGTGATGTGGATCGCGCAGCCGCTGCTGTGGATCGTCCTGATGCTCCTGCTGTGGCAGGTCCAGAAGTCCGAGGCGATGGCGGTCTGGGCCTACGCAGGCTCGTGGATCATCTCCGCGATCGCGGCGCGCTTCCTGTGGTGGTCGATCAGCGGCGGCCACCCGCACGAGGATCTCGAACCGGGCGCCACCGACGCGCTCGTACGCTACGGCGCACCCCGGGCGCCGGCTGCGCTGTTGTCGCAGGGGCTGTTCTGGATCGACTACTTCGTCGCGACCTACTTCGTGTCGTCGGGGTCGGTGACGGCGGCGCAGGTCGGTGTGTACTCGGCGTGCGTCCGCGTGGCCCTGGTGATGGTGCTGTTCCTCACGGCGGTGTCCTACGTCTTCTCGCCGTTCGTCGCGGACCTGCACGCGCGCGGGGAGCGCGCACGGTTGGATCATCTGTTCAAGACGATCACGCGATGGACCGTGGCGGGCACGATCCCGATCCTGTTGCTGATGCTGATCGAGCCGGGCGCGATCCTGTCGGTGTTCGGCGGGGCGCGGTTCGCCGCCGAGGGGTCGCAGGCGCTCCGGATCCTCGTGATCGGACAGGCCATCAACGTGAGCGTCGGCGCGGCCGGCTTCGTGCTGATCATGGCCGGACGGACCGGCTGGGACCTGATCGTGTACTCGCTGTCGGCGGCGCTCGATCTGACGCTCGCGTTCCTGCTGGTGCCGAAGTTCGGCATCGAAGGAGCCGCTGCGGCCCAGGCGATCACGATCGCGGCCTCGAACTGGCTCCGGCTGGTGCTCGTGCGTCGGTTCGTCGGGATCTTCCCCTGGGACGGCGCCTACGCGCGCCTCGCGATCCCGTCGGCGCTCTGCGCGATCGCGATGTTCGGCGTGCACCGCGCGATCGACGCGGCGCCCTGGTACGAACGGCTGGTCCTGGTCGGATTCGTCGGCGTCCTCGTCTACATCCCGGCGCTCTTGGCCTTCGCGCTGACCCCCGAGGAGCGGACGGCGCTCCGCAACGGCGTCGCGAAACTTCGCGGACGGTGAACGTCCGGCCGCTCGCAGACGACGATCGCGCGTGGCTGCGCGGCGTGCTCCGTGACGGCTGGGGCGGCGAGCTGATGGTCGGCGCGGGGCGTCCGTTCCTTCCGGCCGAGCACGACGGCTTCGTGGCCGGCGATCGCGTGGGCGACCGGGCCGGTGTCGTCACGTATCGGGTCGAGGCCGGGGCGTGCGAGATTACGCTCATCGAGTCGTTCGAGCCCGGCCGCGGGATCGGGAGCGCGCTCCTCGGCGCGGTGGTGGACGCGGCGCGCACCGCCGGCGCCGACCGCGTCTGGCTCGTCACGACGAACGACAACCTGCGCGCCCGCGCCTGGTACGAGCGCCGCGGCTTCCGCGCGGAAGCGGTGCGGGAGGGCGCGGTCGACGTCGCGCGAGCGCGGTGGAAGCCGTCGATCCCGCTGTGGAACGAGGAGACGGGCCTCCCGATCCGCGACGAGATCGAGATGGTGCTGCCGCTCGGCGACGACGATCCGCCCGTCGGCTAGTCGATCGCCGGCAACCCCTCGGCCGCGTCGTGCACCACGACCAGCTCGCGCTCGGCGTCCTCCCGTTCCGCGAGCAGGCGATCCGTCAACGTTTGGAGCTCGGCGACGCGCCAGGACAGCAGCCTCATGCGAGCCGCGTCTCCGGCACCACGCCGGGCCATCTCGGCCCGGCTCTCGTCGAGCTCCGCGGCCATCCGGCGCTCGAGCCGGCGCCCGCGGACGTACGCCGCCGCGGTCACCATGGCGAGCGCGGCGGTGGCCGACACCGCGCACACGATCCAGATGCCCTCCGGCAGCCCGGGCGTCGCCACGAGATGCCCGAACGCCCACAGCTCGCGCGCGTCGACGCGCGCGCTCTCGATCACGACGTCGATCGCGACGACCGTCCACCCGGTCGCGAGCAGCAGGAGGATCACCGGAAGCACCATGAAGGGCGATGGTCCCCCCGCGCCGTCGGAGGGGTCAAGTCCACCTGGCCCTCCCTGGGCCCTACGGTATCTGGGGGAGGAGCCTCCGGAGCTCGGTGACCGCGGCGTCCGCCGTTTCGGCGCGGACGATCGGGTCCTTCGCGAGGTCGTCGCGACCGAGCTCCCACGTCCCGAGCCCGATCACCGGCTTGCCCATCTTCAGCGCGAGCGCGATCTCGGAGAGGGTGCCGAACTCCCCGCCGACGGCGATCACCGCGTCGGCGGACCGCGCCACGATCACGTTGCGAGCCTCACCGAACCCGGTCGCCACCGCCACGGTCAGGTGCCGGCTCGCGTCGACGCGGTCGTCGCCGGGGAGGATGCCGATCGAGGCGCCGCCGGCCGTCTGGCAGCCACGCGCCGCGGCGTTCATCACGCCGCCGAGCCCGCCGCACACCAACACGCATCCGGCCTCGCCCAGCAGGCGGCCGACCTCCTCGGCGGTGGCGAGCTCCCAGTCCGTCGCGTTGCTGGCTCCGATCACCGCGACGTAGGCAGCCATGGCCGCAGTATCGCAGTCGCTCGAGGACGCGGCGGACCCTAGCCCGAGGCGTCGGAGCCCATCAGCCGATCGAAGGGCGTTCGGAGCCCGTCGCGGAGCAGCGCGGTGGCTTCGTCCCGGCTCCGAGCCAGCAGCACGACGCCGATCGTCAGGTACACGGCGGAGGCGATCAGCAGGACCTCCTCGTGCAGATGCACGCCGGCGATCAGTGACGCGACGAACTGGGCCCAGAAGAGCCCGGAGATCAACGCCGCCTCGCCGATCGACATCCGCAGGTTCACGATGAGCGCGACCGCGAACAGCGACTGCGCCGCGGTCAGCAAGAGCTCCTCCCGCTGGATGCCCGCGATCGGCAGCCCGTGCAGGCTGTGCGAGGAGATCGCGAAGACGAGCGGCAGCGAGCCGACGAGCAGCGTCCATTGGTTCACCTTCGAGCTCACGAGCGCCCCGAGCGCGCTGCTCGTCTCCAGCCGCCACGCGAACAGCGCCGCGACGATGAACTCGGGCGCCTCGGACGCGAGCGGCGCCAGCCACTGGACCAGGAAGAACTCCGAGATGCCGTACTGGCGGCCGGTCTCCACGAGCGCGTGCGCGAACGGCTCGGCGCACAGGACGATCACGACAGCCGACCAGACGAACAGCGCGATCACCGTGCCTCGCCGCCGCCTCACGGAGAACGACCCGATCCAGCTTGCGGGGCCCACCAGGTGCGGCTCCTCCGCAGGCGCCCTCGAGAGGCGGACGGCGTACGCGACGAACAGGCCGATCAGGACGACGCTGTCGAACAGCGTGATCGAGTGCTTCAGCGGAAGCGTGAGCGAGTAGACCGTGGCCACGGCGAGGAACGCCACCTCGACGGCGTGGCTCCGCTCCAGGCGCACGTCGGACCAGCGCAACGACCGTGGCGGAACCTCGGTCCCGTCCGTCGCGGCCTCTGCCTCGGCCCGCGTGCGCAGCCTGCGCGTGCGGTACCAGGCGATGAACACGACGCTGGCCCAGCCGATGCCGATCAGGAGGCGGTTGGCACCGGTCATGTTCGCGAGCGCCAGCGAGCACGGGGAGGCGGTGCCGGGCTCGCCGCTCGGACAGGCCCGGCCGTACTCGCGCACGGAGGCGCCCCCCTGCCACGCGAACACGAAGTCGACGGCGTACTCGGGCAGCACGGCGATCAGCGCGAGGACCGCGAGCGCGAGCCCAGCCGGGATGTCGAGGCGTGCGACCTCGGCCGCCCATGACAGGAGGAACGCCGCGCCGACGATCGCGACGCCGAACAGGAGCGCCTCCAGGGTGTGCGCGATGTCGGCGCCGAACAGCCGCAGGACGAGCGCGGGAGCCGCGGCCAGGAGCGCGGCGGCGAGCGTCAGCCGCGACGATCCGGCGCGCGCGATGGTGGTGTCCGAGGAGGGCGCCAACGGTTGCGGCACCCTAGCACCCCTGGGAGCATGGGCCGCCGGATGGACTGGCTGCTCCTCCTGCTGTCGCTCGTCGTGATCCTCGGCGGCGCAGAGCTCTTCACGAATGGCGTCGAGTGGGTCGGCGAGGGTTTCGGTCTGTCCGAAGGCGCCGTGGGCTCGGTCCTCGCCGCGATCGGCACCGCGCTGCCCGAGACGCTATTGCCGCTCGTCGCGATCTTCGGCGGGCACGCCGCCGGCAAGGAGATCGGGATCGGCGCGATCCTCGGCGCGCCGTTCATGCTGTCGACCCTCGCGTTCTGCGCGTTCGCGATCACCGTGTTGGTAGGCGGCCGCCGGGGGAGCCGTTCACGCGAGATCGAGCACGACCCTGGCGTGATCCGGCAGGACATGCGGTTCTTCCTGGCGATGTACGGCGCGGCGTTCGTCGCCGGGATCGTGCCCGTCTTCGCGCTGCACGTCGCCTTGGTCCCGTTCCTGTTGGTGGGCTACGGGATCTACGTGCGGCACCGCCTCCGGGGTGCGCCCGGGGACCGGGAGGGGCAGGAGGCGGTCGGCGAGGTCCGCGTGCTCCGGTTCGCGCGGCTGTTCCACCGGCCGTCGCCGCCCTCGATGGCCCTGTCCCTGACGCAGACGCTCTTGGCGCTCGCCGTCCTGATCGTGGGCGCGGAGCTGTTCGTCCGCGTCGTGGAGCACCTGTCCTCCGCGCTCGGCGTCTCCGAGCTGATGTTCTCGCTGCTCGTTGCGCCGGTGGCGACCGAGCTGCCGGAGGCGATGAACGCGAGCTTGATCTGGGCGCGGCGCGGGAAGGATGTGCTGGCGCTGGGCAACATCGCCGGCGCGATGGTGTTCCAATCGGTGTTCCCGGTGAGCCTGGGGCTGCTGTTCACGTCGTGGCGGCTGGACACCGTGTCGGGGGCCGCCGCGGTGATCGCGCTGGTGGCCGCGGCGATCGTGCTGATCACGGCGCGGGTCCGCGGACGGCTGGACGCGCGCCTGTTGGCGTTGCAGGGGCTGTTGTGGTTCGGCTACGTGGTGTTCGTGCTCCGGCGGAGCTGAGCCGGAGCGGCTACGTAGGATCGGGCCGGAACGCCGGCGGGATCTGCGCCGGCAGCAGGTACCCCGTGGCCGCCAGCTTCTGCCACATCGCGGTGTTCGAGTCACTGAGGTGGACCACGCTCTGGGAGCCGACCATCCCCGTCGTGCCCTGGGCGACGAGGTTCGTCACGTTCTTCGACGGGATCGACATCGCGAGGTTGCCCAACCGCACCAGCTCGTCGAGCGGCAGCGTCGTCATCGTGTTGCGGAGACCGGCGCCGAGCCACGTGAACAGGCTCGTCGGGTCCTTCGCGTACTCCGCGCGGAACTGCGTGAGCGCGCTCATCATGACGTAGCCCTGGTTCATCGAACGGTTGAAGTCGCCGAGCGGGAGGAAGTGGCGGGTCCGGGCGAACGCGAGTGCCTCGCCGCCCGACATCCGCTGGGGGCCGGCGTCGTAGTGGCCCGCGTCACCCTGCATCGAGTACGGGACGTTAACGACCAACCCGCCGATGTCGTTCACGGCGCGGGCGAAGTCGACGAACCCCGTCAGGATCCAGTAGTCGAACTTGATGCCGGTGAGGTTCTCCACCGTCTGGAGCTCGCCCGGCACGCCGCCCGGCGGCATCGCGGCGTTGATCTTGTCCGTGCCGCCGGTGGCCAGTGGCACGTAGGAATCGCGCGGGATGCCGTAGAGCGTCGCTCGGTGCGCAGCGGGGTTGATGCCCAGGATGTGGATCGAGTCCGACAGACCGTGATCCATCGGTGTCCCCGGACGCGCGTCGGATCCGAGGACCAGCACGAAGATCGGCTTCGAACCGTCGAGGGTCGGTCCGAAGTCGGCGTGCGCGCGGCCGATCTCGAGGAGCGGCGCGCCGGCGGCGTGCGGCGTGACCCCGATCGAACCGAGCGCCGTGCCCGCCAGCCAGGCGGACAGCACGAGGGAGACGGCGAGCAGTCGACGGATCACGAGGCCTCCGAGGTTGGGGTGTGGGTGGGTGTCGCCGGGGGAGCCGTGGTCGGCTTCTCGGTCTTGTTCAGTCGGTACCCCTCGATCTTCCAGGTGTTGCCGTCCTTCACGAAGAAGAACGCACCGGTGACGGTGATCTTCGAGTACGTGCCGTCCTTGTGGGTGGCGACCGCGACGAAGTTCACTTCGGACAGTGCCCGGAGGGCGTTGCCCTTCTTGTCGGTGAGGACCTTCGCGCTCACGGTGCTGCGCTCCGGCTGGACGTACGTGTACGTGTCGCTGGCGTTCTCGCCGAGCGTGAGGACCCCGACGTCGTCCTTGAGGTGCCCCTTCGCCTCGTCGGTGAAGTACTCCTCGATCGCGCCGGTGTCGCCCCAGGTGCTCCGGTCGAGGTAGGACGCGAGGAAGACCTTGTCGAGTTGGGTGCGCATCGCGCCACCGACCTGGACGGCGGTCGCCGACTGCGCGCTCTTGCTCCCATCGATCTGCGTGGCCTCGTAGTTCGCGCCCTTCTGGTGGAACAGGAACTCCGGCGGCGGCGGCGCGGTGCTCCCGATGCCCAGGACGCCGCCGCTGCCCCGGCCGAACAGGAAGAAGAGGCCGGCCACCACGAGGACCCCGATGCCGACGCCGATGATGGCGCGTCGGCGGGCGACCTTCGACCGCTCTGCGGTCTTCTGGGTTCGCCCGGAGGAGGAGGTGGCGGCCTCCCGGAGAGGGGTTTTTCCATCGGTCGCCAAAACGTGTTCGAGGCTACCAGGCCCCTGGGGGGTTCCCGCGCATCCGGGCATTGCGACTTCGTGAAGGTCCCCCGGAACCCCCGGTCGGGTATCCTCGGAGTTGGTGCGCCGGGAAGCCTGGTCGGCAACCGATCCTGACGTGAGGTGACGACCGGCCGTGACGGAGAGCACGAAGTCCACCGCCCCTCCTCCTCGCCGCACACTCCTCCCGGCGTGGCGGCGGGAGGCGCTGCGGACGACGCTGTGGGTGGTTCCCTCGATCATGACGGCGCTCGCCGTCCTGTTGTTCCTGTTCACCTACAGCGTCGACGTCGCCGTCGACGCCGGTCGCTTGATGCTGCCGGGGTGGGCCATCACCGGCCAGGCCGACGCGACGCGGGCGGTCCTCATCGGCATCGCCGCGGCCGTCATCACCGTCGCCGGCGTCGTGTTCTCCATCACGATCCTCGCGCTGCAGCTCGCCTCGCAGCAGTTCGGCCCTCGCATGTTGCGGAACTTCATCAGGGACCTCGGGACGCAGGTGAGCCTCGGTGCGTTCGTGGCCACCTTCGTGTACTCGATCCTCACCCTCGGGTCCGTGGCGCACGGCAGGTCGGGGGACTTCGTGCCCCACGTCTCGGTGACCGTCGCCCTCGTGCTCACGCTCGGCGACCTGGGGATCCTCATCTACTTCATCCATCACGTCGCGACCTCGATCCAGGTCACCACGGTGGTCGCAGGCATCGCCCGGGATTTCCGATCCACGTTCGCGCAGGTGCTCGAGGAGGCCGGCGGAACGCCGCCACGCCCGCTGGATGAGGAGCTGGAGCGGCGCGAGCTGGCCCTGCGACTCGAGACCGGGGGCGAGCTCGTTCCGGCGCGCACCAGCGGCTTCCTCCAGAGCGTGGGTCACGCAGAGCTCGTCCGGATCGCGACCGCGTCGGATGCGGTCATCAGGTTGCTGCATCGGGCCGGTCACTTCGTGGTGGAGGGCCAACCACTGGCGCTCGTATGGCCTTCGTCGGCGGTGGCAGGAGTAGCCGAGGCGTTGGATCGGGCCCACATCGTGGGCTCCAATCGCACGTTGAATCAAGATCCGGGTTTCGCGGTCGACCAACTCGTCGAGGTGGCCATCCGTGCCCTCTCCCCCGCCGTCAACGACACGTTCACGGCGATGAACTGCATCGACTGGTTGGGAGACTGCCTGTGCAGGGCAGCCCGCCGTCCCCTCCCGAGCGGGCTGTATCGGGACGCCGATGGCGTCGTGCGCCTCATCGATCCGACGATCACGTTCAAGCGGCTCGTCCAGAAGGCGTCGGACAAGATCCGGCAGGCCGGCCGCGGCATGCCAGCGGTCCTCATCCGCCAGCTCGAGAACCTCGAGAAGGTGACGGTCGCGCTCGCCGATCCCGATCAACGCGGCGTGATCGATGATGAGGCGGCGATGATCCTCCGCTCCAGCGAGGAGGCGATCCCGGAGCCCTCAGACCGTGCGGACGTCTTGGCCGCCTACGGTTCGTTGCGGGCGGCGCTCGAGCTGGGGCCCACGCCGACCCGCTAGGCACCCTCGAGCGACTCTCCGGTATCCTCTGCGGGTTCCCGAGCCGTGCAGCGGCGACGTCGGCCGGCTCGGGCGACGGTTCGTCCCCGCGTAGGAGGTTGCATGATCGGCTGGCTTGCCCAAGAGAGCGGCCCGATCGAGGCGCATTTCGGATCGGCCGAGGCCCGCGCTCTCTGGCTCATCTTCGGCGTCTCGCTCGTGGCGCTCCTGTTCGCCTGGTACCTGGTGCGCGAGGTGCTCGCGGCCCCCGAGGGGACCGACAAGATGAAGGAGATCGCCAAGGCGATCCAGGAGGGCGCGCGGGCCTACCTCAACCGGCAGTACCGGACCCTCGCCGTGTTCCTCGCGATCATCGCCGTGCTCCTGTTCTTCGTCCTCCCGGTGCCGAAGAACGCCGAGCACAGCGCGATCAGCATCCGGCTCGGGCGGTCGATCGCCTTCCTGCTCGGTGCGCTGGCCTCGATGACCACGGGCTACGTGGGCATGTGGCTGGCCGTCCGGGCCAACGTCAGGACCGCGAACGCGGCACGGGAGACGGGGCTGCGCCGTGCGATGCGGATCGCGTTCCGCGCCGGCGGCGTGGCGGGGATGTTCACGGTCGGGCTCGGGCTGTTCGGCGCCACCTTGATCCTCATCATCTATAAGGGCGACGCCACCAGCGTGCTGGTCGGCTTCGGCTTCGGCGGCGCGCTGCTGGCGATGTTCATGCGGGTCGGCGGCGGCATCTTCACGAAGGCGGCCGACGTCGGCGCGGACCTGGTCGGCAAGGTCGAGCAGGGGATCCCCGAGGACGACCCCCGCAACGCCGCCACGATCGCGGACAACGTCGGCGACAACGTCGGCGACTGCGCCGGGATGGCGGCCGACCTGTTCGAGTCCTACGAGGTGACGCTCGTCGCCTCGTTGATCCTCGGCGCCGCCGCGTTCAATGGCAGCACGGTCGGCGCGATCGCCGGCGTCATGTTCCCGCTCTGGGTCCGGGCCGTCGGCGTCATCACGTCGATCGTCGGGATCATGTCGGTGAACGCCCGCTCCGAGGACGAGCACGGCATGAAGGCGATCAACCGCGGCTTCTTCGTCTCCGCGGGCCTCTCGGCCGCCATCGTGTTCGTCGCCTCACAACTGGTCACGAAGAGCTGGAAGCCGTTCGCCGCGGTCCTGATCGGGCTGGTGCTGGCGTCGGTGATCCAGGTGCTCACGCAGTACTTCACGGACACGAAGTTCAAGCCGGTCCAGGAGATCGCGGAGTCCACGGTGACCGGGCCGGCGACCACGATCCTGTCGGGTTTCTCGTTGGGCCTCGAGTCCACTGTCTGGTCCGCGCTGATCATCTGTGGCGCGATCACCGGGGCCTTCTACCTGGGGAACACCGCGTTCGAGCGGCTGTACTACATCTCGCTGACCGGCATGGGCATGTTGACCACGGTGGGCGTGATCGTGTCGATGGATACGTTCGGGCCGATCTCGGATAACGCACAGGGGATCGCCGAGATGTCGGGCGAGTTCGAGGGACGGCCGGCGGAGATCCTCGGTGGCCTCGACGCGATCGGGAACTCCACGAAGGCCATCACGAAGGGCATGGCGATCGCGACCGCGGTCATCGCCGCGACGTCGCTGTTCGGCTCCTTCGAAGCGGCGCTCCGGGCCGCCGGCTACACGTTCCTGGGGATCCGCGTCGACCAACCCAACGTGCTCGTCGGGTTGCTGATCGGCGGCTGCGTCGCGTTCCTCTTCTCGTCGCTGGCGATCAGAGCCGTCGGTCGAGCCGCGATGCAGGTGGTCGTGGAGGTCCGCAACCAGTTCCGGGACCACCCAGGGATCATGGACTACACGGAGAAGCCGGACTACGCGGCGGTCGTGGACATCTGTACGAAGACATCGCTGCGCGAGCTCATGACACCCGGGATCCTGGCGGTCCTGTCGCCGATCATCGCCGGCTTCTTCTTGGGGGCCGAGGCGCTCGGCGCGTTCCTCGCCGGCGCGATCCTGACCGGCCAGCTCTTGGCCGTGATGCTCTCGAACTCGGGCGGCGCCTGGGACAACGCGAAGAAGTTCATCGAGGAGGGGAACTACGGCGGCAAGGGCTCGGAGAGCCACAAGGCCGCGGTGATCGGGGACACGGTCGGCGATCCGTTCAAGGACACGGCCGGCCCGGCGCTGAACCCCTTGATCAAGGTGATGAACCTGGTGGCGCTGCTGATCGCGCCGCTCGTGGTCGAGTACGCGAACGACGTCGCGCTCCGGGTGGCCGTGGGTGCCGTCGCCGTCGTGATCCTCGCCGCCTCGATCTGGGTCTCGAAGAACCGCAAGTCGGAGCTGGAGGAGGATCTGCGCAAGGCGAGGGCCGCCGCGTAGCGGCGGTACGCTTCGACGTTATGAGCCCGGTGCCACGTTTCCTGCAACGGCTCACCCAGAGCGACGAGACCCGGCTGGCCTCCGAGATCCGTGAGTGGGCCGAAAAGGTGCCCGGCGCGGTGCGGATCGCGGACGCTCCGCTACGCGCGCGCAGCAAGATCGCCGGCGTGATCCGGCGGCTCACCGTGTTCCCGGCGCAGGACAACGAGTCGCTCGAAGCGGTCGTGTCCGACGGCACGGGTGAGGTCGTGGTCCGTTTCATGGGGCGCCGAGCGATCGGTGGGTTGGGGTTGGGGACCCGGGTGGTGGTCGAAGGGGTCCTCACCGATCAGCACGAGTCGCTCCAGATGATGAACCCCCGGCTCGAGTTCACGGCGTGAGCCTGGGCTCGGTCGTACGCTCCTTCGGATGAACGGTCCCGAAGGGATCACGGAGGCGCCCGAGCGGGGGACCGAGTCGGTCGAGGCGCTCGTTGGCCACGAGGTCGTCCCCGAGCCCACGGCAGCGCCAGCGTGGACGCACGAAGCCGCGCTCGCCGCCAAGACGGCTCCGCTCCGCATCTACCTGGGTGCGGCTCCCGGGGTCGGCAAGACGTACGCGATGCTTTCGGAGGGCCTCCGGCGGGTCGAACGCGGTACGAAGGTCGTGGTCGCCAGCGTCGAGACCTATGGTCGCCCGAAGACGATCGAGATGCTCGAAGGCCTCCGGATGGTCCCTCCGCGTGCCGTCGAGTACCGCGGCAGGCTCTTCGAGGAGATGGACACGGCCGGTGTGCTGGAGCGCCATCCCGAGGTGGCGCTGGTCGACGAGCTCGCGCACACGAACGTCCCCGGCGCCGGCCGCGCCAAGCGCTGGGAGGACGTGATCGACTTCCTCCAAGCCGGCATCGAGGTCATCACGACCGTGAACGTCCAGCACATCGAGAGCCTGAATGATGTGGTGGCAGACGTGACCGGTATCCGCCAGCGCGAGACCGTGCCGGACTGGGTGGTCGACATGGCGGATCAGGTCGAGCTGGTCGACATGTCGCCCCACGCGCTCCGGCGCCGGATGCTCCACGGGAACGTCTATCCCGACCAGCGGAAGGCCGAGCTCGCGCTGCAGCGCTTCTTCACGACGGAGAACCTCACGGCTCTGCGGGAGCTCGCGCTGATGCGCGTCGCGAACCAGGTCGACGAGACGCTCCTGTCGCGATGGTCGAAGGGCCGGATCCCCGAAACGCGTGAGCGCGTGCTTGTCTGCGTCACCCCGCGAGGTCCGAGCGAGGACCTGATCCGGCGTGGCGCGCGAGTCGCCCAGCGCGCACGGGGAGACCTCATCGTGGTGCATGTCCGCGAGCGCGATGATGCCGCGACCCGCGAATGGCTGGCGGCGATCGACCGGCTCACTCAGGATCTGGGAGGCGAGCTACAGGTGATCGACGCCGACGACGCGGTCGAGGGCGTGTTGGGGTTCGCCTACCGGCAGTACGTGACGCAGCTCGTGATCGGCGAGCCGCTGCGGTCACGGTGGCAGGAGCTGCTGCGCGGGTCTTTCGTCAACCGGGTGATCCGGAAGGCGGACAACATCGACATCCACATCATCGCCCGCCGGGAACGCTGATCACTCGGCGCCGAGCGCGCGCCGGATGCGACGCTCCTCGTGCGTGCCGGCGTCGACCGTCACCTCGTCATCGAGCTCCATCCGCGAGGCGATCTCCTTCGGGGATGGCACCAGGAACGCATCGAGAACGATCGTCGCCGACCGCGCGAGGGCCTCGGCGTGGCCGAGGTGCTCGCGCTGCGCCTGGGTCACGGGCCAGCCGATCGCGATCACGACGAGCGCTCGGGACCCTGTGAGGTCGTCGGCGGACGGCCATCCGCTCCCGGACGGACGGCGGCCGAGGACCAGGACCCTGCGATGCGTCGTCGGGCTGCTCACCGTTGCGTTCACGGCATCGGCGCGGCGGCATCCAGCGCCATGTTCAACGCCAGCACGTTCACGTGCTGCTCGCCCAGGAAGCCCAGCGTCTTCCCGACGGTGTTCTCGTCGATGAGCTGCTGGACCTGCTGCAGCGGGATGTTCCGCACCGCCGCGATCCGAGGAGCCTGGAACCGCGCGGCGGCCACGGAGATGTCCGGGTCGAGGCCGCTGGACGATGAGGTGAGCAGATCGACGGGGATCTGCGCGGCGTTCAACCCGCTCGTGTACGGGCCCTCGAGCTTCAAGATCGCCTGGATCTGGGTCGCGATGTCGTCGGAAAGGGGCTTCGAGGTCGGCCCGAGGTTCGTGCCGCTGGACGTGGACGCGTCGTAGTCGATCGCGGACGGCCGACCGTAGAACCACTTCTTGCCCGTCCAGGCCTGTCCGATCCGGCTGCTGCCGACGTCGGTGCCGTCGTGCGTGACGAGCGAGCCCGCGGCGTCGTTGGAGAGCGCCACGTGCGCGAAGCCGGTCATGACGGCCGGGTAGATCACGCCGGTGATGATCACCAGCACGACGGTGGCGATCAGGGCGCGTATCGCTGTTCTCATGTCATCACGCTCACTTCGGGAAGTTGATGAGGGCAAGGCCCATGTCGATCAGCTTGATGCCGATGAACGGCGCGATGATGCCGCCGAGACCGTAGATCAGCAGGTTGCGGCGCAACAGCGCCGCCGCCCCGGCGGGCCGGTAGCGCACGCCGCGCAGCGCCAGCGGGACCAGCAACACGATGATGATCGCGTTGAAGATGACGGCCGACAGGATCGCCGACTCCGGCGACGTGAGGTGCATCACGTTCAACTGGTTCAGCTCGGGGTAGGTCGCGGCGAACATCGCGGGGATGATCGCGAAGTACTTCGCCACGTCGTTCGCGATCGAGAACGTGGTCAGGGACCCGCGCGTGATCAGCAGCTGCTTGCCGATCTCGACGATCTCCATCAGCTTCGTCGGGTTCGAGTCGAGGTCGACCATGTTGCCG
>DATIWE010000085.1:0-38194 GCA_035519495.1 Actinomycetota bacterium | reverse complement strand
GAGGTCACGGTGGTCGGAACCGGCGCGCGGCTGGAGGGCAACGTCGTGTCGGCCGGGAGCCTCCGGATCGACGGACAGGTCAAGGGACAGATCAACGCCGACGGCGACGTCGTGCTCTCGCCGCAGTCCCAGGTGGAGGCCGACATCCGGTCGCAGAACGTGAGCGTGGCCGGTCGGTTCAAGGGGAACATCGTCGTGAAAGGCAAGGCGCATCTGGCGCGTGGCGGCAGGGTGGACGGCAACATCACGTCGAAGACGCTCGTCGTGGAGGAGGGCGGCGTCTTCCACGGGCAGAGCATCATGGACGCGACGGCGGCGTCGGGCTCGGGTCCACAGGCGGCATCGTCCGGCGCGGCGCCGTCGAAGGAGCAGAAGGAACCCAACCAGGTCAAGGTGTGAGGCTCGATGCTCGACATCAAACGGATCCGCGAGGATCCGGACGCGTTCCGGGCCGGGCTCGCGCGGCGGAACCTCGGCGAGGTCGTCGACGAGCTCCTCGCCGCCGACGAACGCCGCCGTTCGCTCACCCAGCGTGTCGAGGAGCTGCGGGCTGAGCAGAACCGCGCCTCGAAGGCGATCGGGCGAGCGACCGGCGACGAGAAGCGGCGCCTGATCGCCGAGGTCGCGACCGTCAGCGCCGAGCTGAAGGAGCTCGAGCCGCAGCTGGCGGAGGCCGACGCGCACCTCAACGCGCTGCTCGCGAGCACGCCCAACGTGCCGCACCCCTCGAGCCCCGACGGCTTCACCGACGAGGACGCGGTGGAGGTCCGCCGCAACCACGACGTCGTGCCCGGGTTCGATTTCGCGCCGAAGGATCACGTGGAGCTGGGCACCGCGCTCGGCGTGCTCGACGTCGAGCGCGCGGCGCGCACGAGCGGCTCGCGGTTCGTCTACCTGCTCGGGGACCTCGCGTTCGTCGAGTTCGCGCTGGTCCGCAGCGCCATGGACATCCTGGCCGACAAGGGCTTCGTCCCGGTGATCCCGCCGGTGCTCGTGCGTGAGGAGGCGATGTACGGCACCGGCTTCCTCCCGACGGACGCGGTCAACATCTACCAGACCGCCGAGGACGACCTGTACCTCGCTGGCACGGCCGAGGTGCCGCTCGCGGCGCTGCACATGGGCGAGATCCTGGACGAGTCGACGCTTCCCCTTCGGTACGCGGGGTTCTCCACCTGTTTCCGGCGCGAGGCGGGCACCTACGGCAAGGACCTCGGCGGGATGTTCCGCGTCCATCAGTTCGACAAGGTGGAGATGTTCTCGTTCGTGACGCCGGAGAGCAGCTGGGACGAGCACGAGTTCCTCGTGAGCGTCGAGGAGGAGGTCCTGGGGAAGCTGGAGATCCCCTACCGAGTCGTGAACGTCGCGGCGGGAGACCTCGGCGGCGCGGCCGCGAAGAAGTACGACATCGAGGTCTGGCTCCCCGGGCAGGAGCGCTATCGAGAGCTGACGAGCTGTTCGAACACGACCGATTACCAGGCGCGTCGGCTGCAGACCCGCGTGCGACGCGCCGACGGTGGGACCGAGGTCCTGCACACCCTCAACGGCACCGCGACAGCGATCGGCAGGGCACTGATCGCGATCCTGGAGAACCATCAGCAGGCCGACGGCAGCGTGGTGATCCCGGAGCACCTCTGGCAGTACCTGCCCGAACGGGCGCGGATCCTCCAGCCTGCCGGCTAGCGCTTCGCGTGCTCGGCGCGTGGATCCGGGTCCGCGGCGGCGTGCCGTTCGGTCACGTCGAGCATCAAGCCGTGCCACACCTGCGGGTTCTCTGCCGGCTGGGTCTCGCGAGCCGAGATGCCGTGGACCCAGCGGATCGTCCCGTCCCGGCGGACGACACGGAACTCCACGTCCGAGCGGTCGGCGCGCTGGGACGCCGCCACGATCGTCCGATCGTCGGGATGGATCCAGCGGGTCAGGGATTCCGCATCCGCGAGGAGGGTCGCCGCCTCGACGCCGAGCAGCTCTCGGATCTGCGGACCGACGAACACGAGCCGATAGCGACCGGACACCGTGTCGAACGATCCCGACCACGGGACCCCCGGGATGCGATCCGCGAGCGTGCGGAGCCGGGCGCGCTCGGTCTCGACCGCGTCGAGCTCCTCCCGCCGACGCGTGACGTTCGAGAGCGCACCGACGAACCGCACGGGCCGCCCGCGGTCGTCGCGCTCGATGCAGCTCCCGCGGTCGTTGAGCCAGACCACGGACCCGTCGACGTCGATCGTCCTGTAGTCGAAGTCCCACGGCCCACCGGTCGCGAGGTTCTCGGCCGCCCGCGCATTGAACCGATCCCGGTCATGCGGATGCACGGCGTTGAGCCAGCTGGCCTGGTCGCGGTGCACGTCCGGCGCGAGCCCGAGGATCGTGGCCGCTTGCGGGCTGACGTAGGTCACCTCGACGGCCGCAGGCTCGTGGGAGTGATCCACCTCGAACGCGTAGGGGACGAACGGACCGGACTCCGCCAGCTCCCGGAACCGCGCCTCCGCCTGGGCGGCCTTCCGTTCGGCTTCCCGCTGCGCGGTCACGTCGATCATCACGCCCTGGAACACCAGGGGTTTGCCGTCGTCCGAGCGGGACAGGAGGACGGCCCGGTCGATGACCCAGACGACGTGGCCATCCTTCGCGAGGTAGCGGTAGGCGGCCTCGAACGGCTCGCCCGTCGTCTCGCTCCGGAGCGCGAGCGCCAGCACCCGGTCACGGTCGTGCGGATGGACCCGGTCGAGCCACCATCCCGCGTTCCACTCCTCGGGCGAGTAGCCGAGCATCCGTTCGATGTGCCGGTTCGCGTACGCGAGCGAGACGTCCTCGATCCGCGGTTGCCATAGGTACACGACGGCGGGCAGCTCCTCGACGAGGCTCCGGTAGCGCTCCTCGGCGTCGCGGAGCTCATGCTCGGCCCGCCGCCGCTCGGCGATCTCCAACGTCATCAGCTCGTTCGCTTCCTCCAGCTGGACCGTCCGGGCGACGTCGCGGAACTCGAGCTCGTCGTGCGACAGGCGCAGCTGCTCCTCCGCCAGCTTCTGGGCCGTGATGTCGACCATCAGTCCTTGCCACGTGAGGGGGTTCCCCCGCTCGTCGCGGACCAGCGTCGCCTGGTCGTGCACCCACACGATCCTTCCGTCGGCGGCGATCATCCGGTACTCGCGCGACCACGGCTCGCCGGTCTCGCTGTACCGGTCGTGCGCCGCCAGCTCCGTCTCGCGGTCGTCGGGATGCAGCAGCTCGATCCAGATGTCGGGTTGGTCGAGCCACTCCTCCCGTGAGTACCCGAGCAGCTGCTCGACGCGGGGGTTCGCGTAGATCGTGCGCCGCTCGTCGTCGGGCCCCATCTCGTAGACGACGGCGGGGATCCCCTCGATGAGCGCGCGGTAGCGCGTCTCGGCGACGGCGAGATCCTGCTGGGCCTTCACCCGCGCGCTGATGTCGACCATGACGCCCTGCCAGTAGATCCGTCGGCCCGCCGGGTCGCGGATCAGCACCGCATGATCGTGGATCCAGACGGCCCGACCGTGCGCATCGATCGAGCGGTATTCCATGTCGAAGGCCGCGCCCGTCTCGAACGAATGCAACCATCCATCGAGGACGCGGTCGCGGTCCTCGGCGGCGATCCACTCGGTCCAGTCGGCGTCCGTCGTCGGTGCGAAGTCCGGCGCGAAGCCGAGGATCTTTTCGATGTTCGGGCTCGCGTAAAGGAGCTGGAGGTTCTCCTCGTCCGAGGCGAGGTAGGTGACCGCCGGGAGCTGATCGATCAACGCGCGGTGCCGTGCTTCGGACAGCCGAAGCTCCACCTCCGCTTCTTTCTGCGCGGTGATGTCGATCATCACGCCCTGCCAGCCGATCGTGGCGCCGCCGCCGTCCCGCAGCGGCGCCGCACGGTCGTGGAGCCAGACCGTGGTGCCGTCCGCGCGCAGGAACCGGTATTCGACGTCGTAGGTGCTGTTGCCCTGGAACGCCGCCTCCCATTCCGCGAGGACGCGCGCTTGATCCTCCGGATGGATCGACCGCTCCCACAGGTCGGGGTCCGTGTAGTACGAGGCCTGTGGATACCCAAGCATCGGCTCCACGATCGGACTGATGTAGACCTTCGTGTGCTCGGGCAGGAACAGGTCCACGAAGACCGCGGCCGGGAGCTGCTCGACGAGGGAGCGGTACAGGGACTCCGATCCGACCGCGGATCGCCAATCGGTGAGGCCGTCGACGGGATGGTCGGCATCGGGCGTGACGGAACCGCCGGACGGGAGCCCCCTCGGATGCACCATCGCGGCCTAGGGTAGCCCTCCGGCTCTTCGTCCGTTCATCGAGCCGGGCCGCTACGCTCCCCACGGGAGGATGGCCGAGCGGACGAAGGCGACGGTCTTGAAAACCGTTGAACGGGCGACCGTTCCGTGGGTTCGAATCCCACTCCTCCCGCGCACATCCCCTTCCTCTCGCATACGGCCTCGGTCGCTCGGGGGTCCCCCAGCCGCCCAATCGAGACCTTCGGCTTCGGGGCCGATATCCAGGGCAGGGGAGAGGAAGGCGAGCGGGTGCCGAGGCAGAAGGACCGGGTTCCGGAGACCGAAGGGCTGCGACACGAGTCGCGGGTCGCGGGGCTCCGCGAGTTCCGCACGCCCTCGCTCGAGGCCGTCGAGCGACGCCGGATGCAGCTGTGGTTCCTCACGACGGTCACGCTCGTGTTCGTCGCGACCGGCGTGCTCGTGCTGGCCACCTGGACCTCCATGGGATCGGTCGTGCTGTCCGCGCCCGCGATCCGGCTCGGCGCGCTCGCGATCGTCGGCATCTTCTGCGCCTACGTCGTGGAGAAGGAGATGCGCCTGTGGCGCGTCACCCGCATGCTCACCGACGAGCGTGTCCTGATCGCGTCGCTCACGAACCGCCTGCACGAGGTCTCGCTGCTCCTCGAGACCGGCCGCGCGTTGAGCGGCCTGCTCGACCTCTCCGAACTGCTCGACACGGTGCTCCGTAGCGCCTGCGACCTGCTCGACGCGAACGGCGGATCCCTCATGGTGGTCGAGGGTGACGAGTTGGTGACGGTCAGCGTGCGTGGGCGCGAGGAAGCCCTCGGCGCGCGCATCCGCCTCGGTGAGGGCGTCGCCGGGCACGTCGCCCTCCGTCGCGAGCCGATCCTGATCGAGGGGCACGTCGATCCGAGGGAGTTCCCGGGGCTCGCCGACCGGCAGCCGTACGTGGAGAGCGCGATGTCGCTCCCGCTCGTCCACGCCGACGAGGTCGTCGGGGTGCTGAACGTGAACGCGGCTGCCGGCAGGGCGTTCACCGAGTACGACCTGCGCGCCGTGGCCGTGTTCGCCGAGCAATCGGCCTCCGCGATCGCGAACGCCCGGCTGTTCGAGGCCGAGCGTCGGCACGTCGCGCGGCTGATCGAGCTCCAGCACGCGAGCGCGGCGGAGGCGGGATGAGCGTGACGATCCGCCGTCCGCGCGTCCTGGTCGTGGAGGACGACCCCGATCTGCTCGTGGTGCTCCGCGTGAACCTCACCGCGGCCGGGCTCGATCCGATCCTCGCGGGCGACGGCCGCACGGCGATCTCGCGGATCCAAGCCGAGCGGCCCGATGCCGTCGTGCTCGACGTGATGCTCCCGGGGATCGACGGCTGGTCGGTCCTCGAGGATCTCCACGCGATGGGCGACCCCGTGCCGATCGTCGTGTGCTCGGCGAAGAAGAACGCCGAGGATATGGAACGCGCGCGCGATCTGGGCGCATCGGGCTACGTGGTCAAGCCGTTCGACATCGACCGTCTCCTCGACGCGGTGTTCGAGGCGGTCCGGAGCCCATCCCGCCGGCCCGGCGTCGACCTCGAGCTGGACATCGACCTCGAGCTCGGCGTCGACCTCGTCTGAGCTCCGCCTCCGGCTCCGTATCCTGCTCCGTATCCTGGGGCTCCATGGCCCCCTCGAACGACCGACTGCTGCGTGCCCTCCGGCGCGAGCCCGTCGACCGGACGCCCGTGTGGTTCATGCGGCAGGCGGGCAGGTACCTGCCCGAGTACCGCAAGATCCGCGGCGACCGGGACATCCTCGAGACCGTGCGTCTGCCGGACGAGGTGGTCGAGATCACGCTGCAGCCGCTCCGCCGGATGCCGGTGGACGCCGCGATCCTGTTCAGTGACATCGTGGTGCCGCTCGCGGCCACCGGGCTGCCGATCCGCGTCGAGCAGGGGCTCGGTCCGATCCTGGACACGCCGATCCGATCGGCCGCCGACGTCCGGCGCCTCCGGCCGTTGGAGCCCGACGTCGACGAGCCGTACGTGGCCGAGGCGATCCGAGCCCTCGTGGCCGAGCTCGACGTGCCCCTGATCGGCTTCGCCGGAGCGCCGTTCACGCTGGCCAGTTACCTCGTGGAAGGGGGCCCTAGCCGAGATCACGCCCGAACGAAGGCGCTCATGCTCGGCGAGCCCACGACGTGGGACGCGCTGATGACCGCGCTCCTGGACGTGATCGTGCCGCACCTCCGGCTGCAGATCGCCGCCGGGGTCGGAGTCGTCCAGCTGTTCGACTCGTGGGTCGGCGCCCTCTCGCCCGCGCACTACGTGGCCCACGTCGCGCCGCACGTGCGCAGGCTCTTCGAGGCGCTCGCCGGCATGGACGTGCCGGTGATCCACTTCGGCGTCGGGACCTCCGAGCTGCTCGAGGTGATGCGCGAGGCGGGTGGCGACGCGATCGGCGTCGATCACCGGGTGCCGCTGGATCGAGCGTGGGCTCGCCTGCCGGGCGTGGCCCTGCAGGGCAACCTCGATCCCGCGGTGCTCCTCGCGCCGTCAACGGTGATCGAGCGGGAGACGGCCGACGTCCTGGAACGCGCCGGCGGCCGCACCGGTCACGTCTTCAACCTGGGCCACGGCGTGCTGCCGACCACGCCAGTGGAGGCGCTCCAGCGCGTCGTCGACCTGGTGCATACATGGAACGTTCCCGATGCCTGAGCCCGCCGGCCGGATCGTCGTCGTCGGCGCCGGTATCGCCGGGCTCGCCGCCGGGCTCTGGCTGCGGCGACAGGTACCGTCGCTCGACGTGGACGTGCTCGAGGCGACGCCGCGCCCGGGCGGCGGCATCGTCGAGGTGCAGGTCGGCGATCTCCGGCTCCCCGCCGGACCCGACGCGCTCTACGCGCGCCGGCCGGCCGGCGTCGAGCTCTGCCGCGAGCTCGCGATCGATCTGACGAAGCCGGCCGCGTCGGGGATGTGGCTGTGGACCGACCGCGGGCTCGTCGAGTACCCGTTCCACGCGCCGTTCGGCATCCCGAGCGAGCTCGGCGACGTGTTCCGGTGGCCGGGCGTGTCACGTCGAGGACGCCGCCGCGCGCTCGGCGATCTGGTTCGGCGGAAGCGTCGCTCCGGCGAGGACGGATCGATCGGTTCGCTGCTCCGCCGGCGACTGGGCGACGAGGCCACCGACCGCGCGATCGCACCGCTGCTCACCGATCCGTTCGGTGGGGAGATCGACCGTCTCTCGGTCCGCGCCACGTTCCCGGAGCTGCCGGCGTGGGAGGCAACGCAGGGGTCGCTGTTGCGGGGCTCCATGGCGACGATGCGGGACGCGCGTCGTGCCGAGCTCGGCCCGTTGCGCCTGCGGCCGGCCGGCGGCCTGGAGGGCCTGGTCGAACGGGCGGCGGTCGACCTCGGGCCGGCCCTGCGAACCGGCGCTCGCGTCGAGGCGATCGTGGCCGACGGCTCGGGATGGTCGGTGCGCATCGAAGGAGCCGCTCCGCTGCGCGCCGACGCCGTCGTGCTGAGCATCGTCGCCGACGGCGTCCGGCGGGTGCTCGGGCCGGCGGGCGCCGTGGCGGGCGCCGACCTCGCGACGATCCCGAACGCCTCGCGCGGCGTCGTGTTGCTGGTCTATCCGGCGGGAACCGCCGAACGGCTCCCCTACGGGAGCGGCTTCGTGGTCCCGGCGGGCGCGGCCCCGATGACCGCGTGTTCGTGGTTCTCCTCCGTATGGCCCGATCCCGCCTTCGGCGCGCGCGCCGTGCTGCGATGCACGATCGGCGGCGACGGCCAGGAGGAGGTGCTCGATGGGGACGACGCGGACATCGTCGAGGCGTGCGCGCGGCACCTCGCAGCCGTGCTGCCGCTCCCGGAGGTCCCGCAGCACGCCGAGGTCGTCCGCCGACCGCACGCCGCGCCGCAGTACCTCGTCGGGCACGTCGAACGGGTCGCCCGGATCCGCGATGCGTTGCCGGCCGGTATCTTCGTAGCCGGGAAGTCGTTCGACGGTGTCGACGTCGCTTCGTGCGTCGCCTCCGCCCGGACCGCGGCCGAACAGGCCGCGGCCTTCGTCCGATCCATCGACCGATCCATCGACCGGGAGACCACACGATGACCGACACGATCTACGCGCTCTACCCCGTCTTCACCGCCGCGCCGGAGCTCCGTGCGATGCTGGCGGGCCCCGAGGACCGCAGCCGCGCCGCCGCCGAGATCGAGGACCTCTACAAGAGCTGGGACGGCTCGATCTCGGTCCGCGGGACCTACTCCACGGTCGGCTTCCGGGCCGACGCCGACGTCATGCTCTGGCTCGTCGGCCCGAGCGCCGACGAGGTGCAGCGGGCATTCGTCGAGTTCCGCAGGACCGAGGCGGGCGGCTTCCTCGAGCCGACGTGGTCCTTCATGGGGGTGGTCAAGCCGGCGGAGTTCACGCCCGATCATCGGCCGGCGTTCGTGAAGGGGGAGCCGCCCTTGCGGTACGCGTGCGTCTACCCGTTCGTGAGGACGCCGGAGTGGTACCTCCTGCCCAAGGAGGAGCGGGCGGCGTTGCTGCGCGAGCACGGGGAGGCCGGTCGCGAGTTCCCCGACGTCCTCGCGAACACGACGAGCGCGTTCGGGCTCGGCGACTGGGAGTGGATCTTGGCGTTCGAGGCCAGCGAGCCCGATCGCATCGTGGAGTGCATCCGCCGGCTGCGCGACGCCGAAGCGCGCCGCTTCACGAAGGAGGAGGTGCCCTTCATCACGGGCATCCGCAAGTCCGTGGCCGAGGTCCTCGACGATCTCTGCTGAGCGTCGGCCCGACGGCCGTCGTCGTCACGACTTCTTCGAGCCGGGATGGACGAGCGTCGCGGCGTGGTCCGGCACGTAGGAGTAGAGGTCGCGCGGCGGGCGGATGTAGCCGTCGTCGGACTGCCGGGGTGGCAGGTCGATCTTCGGCTCCGGCTTCGGGGTCCACGGCACCATCGAGAGCAGATGCGCGATGCAGTTGATGCGCGCCCGCTTCTTGTCGTCTGCCTCGACGACGTGCCACGGCGCGTCCGGGATATCGGTGTGCACGAACATCTCGTCCTTGGCCCGCGAATAGTCGATCCAGCGGGTCCGCGCGTAGAGGTCGGTCTCGGAGAGCTTCCATCGGCGCATCGGATCGCCGACGCGCTTGCGGAACCGCCGCTCCTGTTCCTCGTCGGAGACGGAGAACCAGTACTTGATCAGCAGGATCCCGTCCTCCACCAAGAGGCGCTCGAAGATCGGGCATTGCCGCAGGAACTCCTGGTACTCCTGCGGCGTGCAGAAGCCGAGCACTCGCTCGACGCCGGCGCGGTTGTACCAGGACCGGTCGAACAACGCGATCTCGCCGCCGGCCGGCAGGTTGGCCGTGTAGCGCTGGAAGTACCACTGCGTGCGCTCGCGTTCGGTCGGCTTCGGCAACGCGATGTGACGCGTGACGCGTGGGTTCAGGTGTTCGGTGATCCGTTTGATCGCGCCGCCCTTGCCGGCCGCGTCGCGGCCCTCGAAGATCACGAGGATCCGGGCGCCGGTCTCGGCGACCCAACGCTCCATCTGGACCAGTTCCACCTGGAGCCGGACGAGCTCGCGCTCGTAGACCTTCCTGGAGAGTTTCGGGGTCGGCTGGGGATCGTCGGCCATCGCGGGAGTCTATGCCGGAGCGCTCCCGTGCGCCGCCGTACCCTTGAAGGGTGGGCTCCATCGTCCCGTTCCATGCGCGACCGAAGCCCCGGCTCCGGGGACGGTTGCACGAAGTCGCGTTCTTCGTGTCGATCCCCGCGGGGTTGGTCCTCGTGGCGCTCGCGCCCGGGGCGAAGGCGCGCGTCGGTGCGCTGATCTACTGGGCGTCCCTCCTGTTCCAGTTCGGCGTCAGCGCCGCGTATCACCTGGGTTCCTGGGACGAGCGCGCGAACGCGCGGATGCGTCGGCTCGACCACGCGTCGATCTTCGTGCTGATCGCCGGGACGTATACGCCCTTCTGCCTGCTCGCGTTGCACGGGACGACGTCGGTCGTGGTGCTCGCCATCGTGTGGGCGGGTGCGGCTCTCGGCATCGCGATCAAGCTCTACCGCGTGGACCTCAACGTGCTGTCCGGCTTCCTCTACCTCGGGCTTGGCTGGGTGGGCGTCGTGGTGTTCCCGGCGCTCGCTCGCTCGCTCTCGCCGACGGAGCTCTCGCTGATGCTCGCCGGGGGTGTGCTGTATTCGCTCGGGGCGCTCGTGCTGGCGTTGCACCGGCCCGATCCCTCGCCGGCGACGTTCGGCTACCACGAGGTCTGGCACGCGGCGACGATCGCCGCGGCGGCGTGCCTCTACACCTCGATCCTGCTGGTGTTCCTGGCGGCGTGAGGGGCCGAGCCCTCAGAGGTCCAGGAGGACGCTCAGGTCCGGGATCACGGTGTGCCCGTCGGTCCTCGGCGTGAACCCCTCGCGGGGGCTCGCCGCCGGTCGACGGATCAGCCGGGTGTCCATGCCGAGGTCGCGCGCGCCGTCGCAGTAGGCGGCCTGGTCGTCGACGTACAGGCCGTCCGTCGCGGCGGCGTCGAGGGCCAGCAGCGCGGCCTCGTAGATCGGCGCGTCCGGCTTGCGAGCGTGCACCTCGAACGACAGGATCACCGCGTCGAACTCGTCCTGCAGCCCGAGGCGCTCGACGACCGGCCGGGTGTCCCGGGAGCAGTTACTGACCAGCGCCATCCTGGTCCCGCGCGAACGGAGCTCGCGCACGACGGGGAGCGAGTCGTCGTAGAGGCGCACGCCCGTCGTCATGAAGTCTCGCTGGATCGCGATCAGTTCTTGGATCGTCGCGTCGTCCGGTTCCACGCCGGCCGCGAGGAGCACGGCGTGCCAGTCATCGGTCTCGCTCGCGAACGCGCCGGTGTTCCGCGCCTCCCGCGTGTCGTCGAGCGCCCGGTCGAGCACGGGCGCGTCGACGCCGAGGCGTGACCGCACCAGCTCGCCCCAGCGCGGCCAGTCGCCCGAGACCAGCGTTTCGTACAGGTCGAGCAGGGCGACGGCCAGCGGCATCGCGCCAGCCTACTTCGGCTCAGCCGAACAGGTCGGCGAGGTAGGCGTCGACGTCGGCCGTGCCGTCGACGGCCACGGCGGCATCCTCGCGAACGTCCACCCGCGGTGCCTCCACGCGTAGGTGCTCCCGCACGGCCTCCGGCTCGAGGAACCGTGAGACGAGCGCGTACATGTGCACGTCGTCGCGCGGCTTCTGTCGCCGGTAGTACCGCTGCGGGAACGACAGGTGCAGGGAGTGCCGCGCGCGCGTGAGCGCCACGTACAGGAGCCGGCGTTCCTCCTCGAGCTCCTCATCGTCGCGCAGCGCCATGTCGGAGGGGATGCACCCGTCGGACGCGTGGATCACGTGGACCACGTCCCACTCGAGGCCCTTCGCCGAATGGATCGTGGACAGGATCAGGTGGTCCTCGTCCAGCGCAGGTGGGCCGGCCAGATCCGACGTGGACGCCGGCGGGTCGAGCGTGAGTTCGGCCAGGAAGCGCCCGCGGCTCTCGTACCCGCGGGCCAGCAGCGCGAGCTGCTCGAGGTCGGCGATGCGCGGCCCGGGCGCCTCGTACTTCCGCTCGATCACCGGTTCCAGGTAGGTGCGCAGACGCTCGAGCTGCGCCGACGGGCGAAGGACCTCTTCGTCGGCGCAGCCCGCCAGCGCCGAACGCAGCGCGCGCACGCCCTCTCCGGCGCCGCGGGGGACCGGGACGGCTCCGTCGAGCAGCGACGCCAACGGATCGCCCGCGCTGCCC
The DNA here is from genome assembly GCA_035519495.1 of Actinomycetota bacterium. Classification (GTDB taxonomy): domain Bacteria; phylum Actinomycetota; class UBA4738; order UBA4738; family HRBIN12; genus AC-51. The sequence goes on along the minus strand of DATIWE010000085.1, from coordinate 26,205 downwards.
CGGACCCCGAGGACGTCCATCAGCCTGCGTGCTCCCTGCGGCCCGACGCCGGCCGGCAGCTGAAGCACGCGGAACCACGCTACCTCGTCGTGCGGGTTCTCGAGCACGCGCAGCAAGGCGAGCGCATCCTTCACGTGCGCGGCCTCCAGGAACTTCAATCCCCCGTACTTCACGAACGGGATGTTCCGGCGGAGCAGCTCGACCTCGAGCACGTCGGAGTGATGGGCCGCGCGGAACAGCACCGCCTGCTCGTGCAACGCGATGCCGTGCTCGCGATGCTCGAGCACCGACCGACACACGGCGTCTGCTTGGTCCGGCTCGTCGAGGCAGGCCCGCAGGACGGGGAGCTCGCCGTCGGTGCGCTCGGTCCACAGCGTCTTCTCATGGCGCTGCGCGGAGAGCGCGATCACGGCGTTCGACAGCGACAGGATCGGCGCGCTCGATCGGTAGTTGCGCTCCAGCTTCACGACGTGGGCGCCGGGGAACCGCTCGGGGAACGCGAGGATGTTGCGCACCGTCGCGGCGCGGAAGCCGTAGATCGCCTGCGCGTCGTCCCCGACGACCGTGAGGTTCCGCGGCGTGCTCTCGGGCCGCATCGCCTCGAGGATGTCGGCTTGGAGCGCGTTCGTGTCCTGGTACTCGTCGACGAGGATGTGGTCGAACATCGCCGCGACCTGCGGACCCGTGTGCGGGGAGCACGCGAGCGCCTTCCAGAACAGCAGGAGGTCGTCGTAGTCGAGCGTCTGCTGCTCGCGCTTGCGTTCGATGTAGGCGCGGAAGATCGCGCGGATGCCGTCGGCGTCTTCGACGCACCACGGGTAGTGGCGCTCGAGCACCTCGTCGAGCTTCGTGCCGGCGTTCACCACCCGGGAGTGGATCGCGGCGAGCGTCTCCTTGCGGGGGAAGCGCCGCTCACGTGTCGCGAACCCCAGCTCCTCCCGCAGGAGGTTCAGCACGTCCGCGCCGTCGGGTTGGTCCAGGACCGTGAACGTGGGCGAGAGACCGAGCGCGCGGCCGTGGAGGCGGAGCAGCCGGTTCGCGAGCGCGTGGAACGTGCCGCCCCAGACCCGACCGGCGTCCCGGCGGCCGGTCATGGCCTCGGCCCGGGTCACCATCTCGCGGGCCGCCCGGCGGCTGAACGTGACGAGCAGGATGCGTTCGGGCCGGACGCCCCGCTCGACCAGGACGGCGACCCGTGCCGCGAGGGTCGTGGTCTTGCCCGTCCCGGCGCCGGCGACGATCAGCAGCGGTCCCTCACCGTGGGTCGCGGCCGCCAGCTGGGCGGGGTTCAGCTCCTCCTCGAACATGCGTTCGAGGAGTATCCCACGGCTCCCGGCGGGACGCTACGAGCGCCGAAGGGCCGCCAGCGCCGCGTCACGGTCGAACCCGAGCTGCTCCGCTCGTCGGAAGAAGCGATCGGCGGCCTCGTGCAGCCGGACGTCGCCGTCCGTCCTCGGTCCGGCTCGCTCGGCGACGAACGTCCCGGCGCGGCCCCTCCCGACCAGAACGGCGTCGTCCTCCAGGGAGCGGTAGGCGCGCGCCACCGTGTTCGGCGCCAGCGCGAGCTGCGCCGCCAGGGTCCGGACCGGCGGCAGACGGTCGCCGGGGAGCAGCGTGCCGCGGTCGATCGACGCGGCGATCTGCTCGTGGAGTTGGCGGTACGGGGGGCCGGCGCCGTCGCGGATGCGCACCCGGAGGCTCATCGGCGCGGAAGTATGGCAGCATCGCCGGATGGCCGGGATCCACGTCGTGAAGGGCGGGCCGATGATGGTCGAGGGTCTCCCGCTCGGCAGGCTGGCGCACGACGGCGAGGCGTGGCGCATCGAGCCGGTCGCGCCGCCGCCGGTTGGCGCGGCGGGGATCTGCCGCTGCGGCGCCTCCGGGACGATGCCGTTCTGCGACAAGGAGCCGCCGTTCGCGTGTTTCGAGGAGGAGCCGGCAAGCGGCCCCGAGCCCGCGCCGTTCCATTGGGACGTGCCGGATCCCGCCCGTCCCGGGGTGGCGCTCAAGCCGAACGGCCCGGTCCGGGTGGCGGGCGGCGTGCCCGTCACCTACGGCGAGGACCCGATCCCGTCGCGGGACCGGGTCTCGCTCTGCCGCTGCGGCGCGTCACGGTGCCAGCCGATCTGCGACAGCTCCCACAAGATCGTGGGCTACCGGGACTGAGCGACCAGTCCGAGGCTCTCGAGCAGCCCGGCCGGCAGCACGTGGCAGTAGGGCTCGTGGCCCGTCCGCGCGTAGTACCACTGGTGATAGTCCTCCGCCGGGTAGAACGCGGCGAAGTCCTCGATCTCGGTCGCGATCGGTCGTGGGAAGCGCTCTTGCGCGGCGGCCTTCGACGCCTCCGCGGCCGCCCGCTGCTCGGGCGAGTGCGCGAAGATCACGCTGCGGTACTGCGTGCCGACGTCCGGTCCCTGGCGGTCGACCTGGGTCGGGTCATGCATCGCCCAGAACACCTCGAGCAGCTGGTCGTACGAGACGACGTCCGGATCGAACCGCAGCTGGACGACCTCCGCGTGGCCGGTTCGGCCGCCGCAGACCTCGCGGTAGCTCGGATCGACGACCGTGCCGCCGCTGAAGCCCGAGACGACCTCGGTGACGCCGGGCACCTGACGGTAGACCCACTCGACGCCCCAGAAGCATCCGGCGCCGAACGTTGCGAACTCCGAAGACATGGATGGAACCTCCTTCGACGGTTCCCCGGGCGGGGTTCCCATCGCTTCCGTCTGCGTGGCGCCCGTGAACGTTTCGCCGGCCGGCGTCGGCTATCGAGGGTACCCCGTTCGACCGGCGCGATCCGGGCCGGAGGACGGGTCCGGAATGGGCCGGAGGACCGATGCGCCGCAGGTCGCCCGACGGCCGATATCCCTCTCGTACCCCTCGAAGAGGAGATGCGGTCGCATGCGTCAGTGGGAGCTGTTCGGCATCACCGATTCCGATCCGACCTGGACCCCGCCCCCGCGGCCGGCGCCCAACGTGACCGATGTGCGCGAGGCGACGGCGGTGGCCGACGACTTCGCACAGGACCTCGAGGTCCTTCGCCTGGCCGTCGACGCGCAGGACGAACGGATCCCCGAGCCTGCCGCCTGAGGCGTTTCAGCCGGCGAACGAGCCGGCAGCATCCAGCACCCTCGCGACCTCGTCGTCGCCGTGCTCGGTGCAGAGGCTCCACAGTTCGTAGCCCGAGGGCGGCAGTGCGACGCCGCCCGCCAGCAGGTGGTGGAAGAATCGCGCGTAGCGCTCGTGATCGGCCGCGCGCGCTCCGGCGAAGTCGCGGACGGGCTCCTCGGTGAAGGAGACGCTGAAGAGGCTGCCGGCGCACCCGATCCGCGCCGCGATCCCGTTCGCGGCGAAGGCCCCCCGCAGCCCCTCCATCAGCGTCTCGGCCGTGCGCTCGAGAGCGGGATACGGGTCGAGCCGTTCCGCCAGATCGAGCGCCGCGATCCCGGCCGCGACGGCCACCGGGTTCCCGCTCAGCGTGCCCGCCTGGTAGACCGGGCCGTCGGGCGCGAGGTGCTGCATCAGATCGCGCCGGCCGCCGAACGCGGCGCACGGGAAGCCGCCGCCCATCACCTTCCCGAGCGTCGTCAGGTCGGGCGTCACGCCGAAGCGGGACTGCGCGCCGCCGTAGCCGATCCGGAAGCCGGTGATCACCTCGTCGAACACGAGGACCGCCCCGGCGGCGGTGCAGCGTTCGCGCAGCGCGTCGAGGAAGCCGGGCTCCGGCGGCACGACCCCCATGTTGGCCGCGACCGGCTCGACGATGACCGCGGCGATCGCGTCGCCGTCCCGGTCGAACGTCGTACGGACCGCCTCGACGTCGTTGTAGGGCAGCGTGATCGTGTCTCTCGCCGCGCCCTCGGTCACGCCGGGCGATCCGGGGATGCCGAACGTCGCGACGCCGCTGCCGGCGCGGGCGAGGAGCGCGTCCGCGTGCCCGTGGTAGCAGCCCTCGAACTTCACGATCCGCTCGCGGCCGGTGGCGCCGCGCGCGAGTCGGATCGCCGACATCGTCGCCTCGGTGCCGGAGGAGACGAGCCGGACCATGTCCACCCCGGGGAGCGCCTCGACGATCCTCGCGGCGAGCTCGACCTCGGCCTCGGTCGGCGCGCCGAACGACGTGCCGCGCGCGGCGGCGTCGGTGGCGGCCCGGACGATCTCCTCGCGAGCGTGCCCGAACAGCAACGCCCCCCAGGACTGCACGAGGTCGACGCGCCGCACACCGTCGGCGTCGATCACGAAGGCGCCCTCGCCCCGCTCGGCGAACCACGGCGTCCCGCCGACGGCGCCGAACGCGCGGACCGGCGAGTCGACCCCGCCGGGGATCAGGGAGCGTGCGCGGGCGAACAACTCCTCCGAACGGGTCACGGGCCGATGCTACGGAACCGGTCGTTGACGCGTACGCCGCCGCCAGGGACCCTGGCAGCGTGACCGGCCCGACCGAGCAGCCCGCGCCGCCGAGGCGCCTCATCTCGCCCGGCCGGATCGTCGCCATGATCGTCGCCCTGATCGGCCTCTACGTCGTGTGGCCGTCGCTCGTGGCGGTCTTCGGGTCGGTCGGCGAACTGGCCCACGTGAACCCGGTGTGGTTCGTGGTGATGGCGGGGCTCGAGGCGGCCAGCTTCCTGTGCATCTGGGCCCTGATCGGCCTGTGCCTGCGCTCGCACCGCTACTTCCTGATCGGCACGTCGCAACTCGCAGGGAACGCGATCAGCCGGGTCGTGCCCGGTGGGAATGCGGTCGGCGCGGCGCTCCAGTACCGGCTCCTCGCCGGCGGCGGGATGGAGCCGACGCAGATCGCGACCGGGCTCACGGCGGCCTCGCTCATCAACTTCGCCACGCTGCTGGCCCTCCCGGTGCTTTCCCTGCCGGCGATCCTCGGTGGCGTGGCCGTGGCCAACGGCCTGGCACGGGCGGCGTGGCTGGGCGTGGGCGCGTTCATCCTGCTCGTGAGCGGCGGCGCGGTGCTCCTGCTGGCCGATCGGCCGATCGCGTGGACGGCTCGCACCATCGAGCGGATCCGGAACGCGATCTTCCGCAAGCGCACGCCGACGGTCGGCCTGGAGGGACGCCTCACGCATGAGCGCGACACCGTGCGCGCGACCCTGGGCGAGCACTGGGCGCAAGCGATCCTGCGGTCGGCCGGCAACGTGCTGTTCGACTACCTGGCGCTCCTGGCCGCACTCGTCGCGTCGGGGAGCCGGCCGCGCGCGTCGCTCGTCCTGCTGGCCTACGTGGCGGCGATCGTCCTGGGCATGATCCCGATCACGCCGGGCGGGCTCGGCTTCGTCGAGGCGGGTCTCGCGGCGATGCTGGTGCTGGCGGGGGTGCCGGGCGCGCAGGCGACGCTGGCCACGCTCGCCTACCGGCTCGTCTCGTACTGGGGACCCGTGGCCGCGGGACCGATCGCGTACGCCTTCTACCGACGGCGCGCGCCCAGATGGGCCGCGCGCGCCGCCGCCTCACCGTCGCCCTCCCCCTCCTGAGGGCGCGATGCCGACCATCCGCGAACTGGCCGACGCGGTCCGTGCTCGACGGGTGGGCGCCCACGAGCTGGTGGCTCGATCCCTCCGGCGGATCGAGACGCTCGACCCCGATATCGGCGCCGTCGTGGCGCTCCGCGCCGAGGAGGCCCTCGACGAGGCGATCGGGTTGGACGCGCACCTCGCCGCCGGCGGCGACACCGGCCCGCTCGCCGGCCTCCCGCTCTTGGTGAAGGACATCACCGATGTCGCCGGGATGCGCACGACGCACGGGTCGCTGCTGTACGCGGACGCACCGGCGGCGGCGACCGATGCGCTGGTGGTCGCCCGTCTCCGCGCCGCCGGCGCCATCGTCGTGGGCAAGGCGAACGCGCCCGAGTTCGCGTGCGCCGGCTACACCGCGAACCTCGTGTTCGGCCCGACGCGGAACCCGTGGAACCTCGAACGAACACCGGGTGGTTCGAGCGGCGGCTCGGCGGCCGCGCTCGCGGCCGGCATGGTCTCGATCGCGACGGCGACCGACACCGGGGGGTCGATCCGGATCCCCGCCGCGTACTGCGGGCTGGTCGGGTTGAAGCCGACGAACGGCACGATCCCTCGCGACCCGGCCGCCCGCGTGATGGATTGGATCGACATGACGACCGACGGGCCCCTCGGCCTCACGGTCGACGACGTCTGCCTGCAACTGGCCGTGCTCGCGGGCACCGGTCCGATCGAACCGTCGGGGGCGCCTTCGCGGCTCTTCGTGCTCGATCGATGGGTGCCGCGCATGCCGCTCCCGGCCGAGGACGCGACGCTGTTCGAAGCGGCCGTGGCGGTCCTGGCGGCCGAGATGGGGCTCGAGCCGGAGCGCCCGGACGTCTCCGAGCTGTTCCACGGTGTGGATCTGGACGTCGACTGGTCACTGATCGCGGCCCCGGAGCTCGTGAGCATCCTCGGTGGGCGGGCCGCGTTCGAAGCCGTTGCCGAGCGGTTGGATCCGGGGACGGCGGCGTTCGCGGCGTGGGGCGCCGACATCGCGATCGACGCCTACCTCGCCGCGCGTCGTCGTCGAGTTGCACTGACGGACGCGCTGGCGGGGCTGCTCGGCGACGACGGCATCGTCGTGAGCCCGTCCATGTGCGCCGACGCGCCGCCCGCCGCCGGACCCGAGCCGCCGGGCGCAGACGTCGAGATCGGGCTCTACGACAACACGGTGCCGCAGAACCTGACGGGGTGCCCGGCGATCTCGCTTCCGGCCGGCGTGCATGCGAGCGGCGTCCCGTTCGGGCTCCAGCTGACGGCCCCGCCGTCCCGCGAGGACCTGCTGCTCTCAGTTGCCGAGGCCTGGGAACGAGCCCGCCCATGGCCCGCGACGGCGCCCGGCTACGAGCCGTTCGCCACCTAGGGCCGAGGTCCGGTCAGCCAGCCTCCGTCACGCACCCACGTGACCGGTGTTGCACATCGTGAAGACGATGGCCATCAGTGCGACGAAGACGATCGCCATCGCGATCAGCCATCGCTTCCGCACGACGGGTTGCTTGTCCATCAGGCTCCGGATGGTAGTCGCCCTGCGAGGGCCGGGGGCGGTTGGGACACGGACGGTCAGCCGCGGAGCCACTCCGCGGCGTCCTTCGCATGGTAGGTCAGCACCATGTCGGCGCCGGCGCGCCGGATCCCCGTGAGGATCTCCAAGACGACGCGGCGTTCGTCGATCCATCCGTTCTGCGCCGCCGCCTTCACCATCGCGTACTCGCCGCTGACGTGGTACGCGGCGACGGGCGCGCCGCCCAGGTCCTTCGCGGCGCGCACGATGTCGAGGTAGGGGAGCGCCGGCTTCACCATCACGATGTCGGCGCCCTCGGCGATATCCGTCGTCACCTCGCGCAGCGCTTCGGCGGCGTTCGCCGGATCCTCCTGGTAGCCGGTGCGGTCGCCGAAGCGCGGCGCGCCTTCGGCCGCTTCTCGGAACGGCGCGTAGAGCGCCGACGCGAACTTGGCCGCGTACGCGATGATGCCGACGTCGCCGCGTCCGTCGGCGTCGAGCGCTTCGCGGATCGCCGCGACCTGGCCGTCCATCATGCCGCTCGGGCCCACGAGGTGCGCACCGGCCTCCGCCTGCGCCCGCGCGATCCGCGTGTAGCGCTCGAGCGTCTGGTCGTTGTCCACGTCGCCGTTCGCGTCGAGGACGCCGCAGTGCCCGTGGTCGGTGTACTCGTCCAGGCAGAGGTCCGCCATGATCACCGCGTCGTCGCCGAGGTCGTCCCGCAACGCGCGGAGCGCCCCCTGTGCGATGCCGTCGGGGCTCCACGCCTCCGATCCCTCGGCGTCCTTGCGGGCCGGCACCGCGAACACCATGAACGCCAGGACACCGAGCTCGCGGATCTCGGCGGCCTCCTTCCGGAGCGACTCGACCGTGTGCTGGAGCTGGCCCGGCATCGAGGTGATCGGTCCCGGCTCGGTGAGCGACTCCTTCACGAACAGCGGTGCGATCAGATCCGAGGGACGCACGTCGGTCTCCCGGACCAGTTCGCGGAGCGCGGCGGTCCGCCGCAGACGCCGGGGCCGTTGTGCCGGGAAGCCCATGCGGGCAGCCTACCCCGCGGCGGGCTCCCCCCACGGCTCCAGCACGATCACCGGGATCGTCCGCGCGGTCTTCGTTTCGTAGTCGCCGAACGCGGGCATGAGCGTCACCTGGCGCCGCCAGAGATCGTCACGCTCGGCGCCGCTCGTGACCCGGGCGCGCACCGGTATCGTCTCGGTGCCGACCTCGATCGAGGCCTCGGGGTTCGCGATGAGGTTGTGGTACCAGTCGGGGTTCGTCGGCGCGCCGCCTTTCGACGCGAAGATCACGTACGTGTCGCCGTCGCGCATGTACGCGAGCGGATTGGTCCGCCGCGTCCCCGTCTTGGCGCCGGTGTGCGTCAGCAACAGCAACGTCCGGCCCTCGAACGGACCGCCGACGCGGCCCTCGTTCGCACGGAATTCCTGGATGATGCCCGTGTTCCAATCCTGTTCGGGCACGTTCGCCTCCGTGGGTTCGTTCCGGTGGTCAACGGTGCGGAGTGCCGCGGTGTTCCCGTGGGCCTGTTCTGGGCGTGAAGACCCGCTCGAGCGCGGCGATCAGGCCGTCGGTCGTGTGCGGGTCGGCGACCGCGTGGACGACGAACCCGTGCGCCCGCGCCTCCTTCGCGGTCACGGGACCGATGACCACGACCTTCGGAGAGCCGCGGACCGCGCCGACCGCGCCCAAGAACCCCCGTACGGTCGAGGCGCTCGTGAACGTGACGGCGTCCACCTGGCCCGCCGCCAGCGCCGCACGGGCCTCGGCCGGCAGCGCGGCGGGGAACACGGTCCGATAGGCGTTGACGCGCGTCGGCGTCCAGCCCTTCGTCGCGAGGGCGTCCTCGAGCCCTTCGGGCGCGATGTCGGCCCGCGCGCACAGGACGCGGCCGTCGCCGCGCGGGAACGCTCGCGCGAGCGCCTCGGTGGTGAACGCGCGCGGGCGCAGGTCGGCGTCACGGCCCGACCAGCGGCCGTAGGCGTCCGCGGTGCCGTCGCCGATCGCGGCGACGCGGGCCCTGACGTCCTCAGGTCCGGCGAGCCGATCTGCCAGCATCGCGACCGTCGCCGGCGACGTCAGGACGAGCCATGCGAACCGTCCGGCGGCGAGATCCTTCAGCGCGACCGTGAGCGCGGCGCTCCGCACCGGCCGCAGCTCGATCGCCGGCGCGGCGATCGATCGAGCCCCGCGTTGGTCAAGTTGCTTGACCAATCGACGCGCCCGGTCGGCGGGGCGGGTGACGAGGACGGTCTTTCCGGCGAGCGGCGACCGACTCACGCGCCGCGGGCCTCTTCGAGGATCGCGGCGGCGCCGCGCTCGAGGAGCTGGTCGGCGACGAGCCCGGCGGCGCGATCGGGCTCGTGGGCCTCGGCGGCGGCCTTCACGATCCGTGCGCCGTCAGGCGAGGCGACGAGGCCCGCCAGCCGGACGGTGTCTCGCTTCGCGGCGGCGATCGCGCCGAGCGGCAGCGAACACCCGCCGTCGAGACGGCGCACGAGGGCGCGCTCGGTCACCAGGGCGACGCGTGAGGGCAGGTGATCCAGCACGGTGAGCACCGCGCGGGCGGACCGGTCGTCGGTGCGGCACTGCACCGCGAGGCTCCCCTGACCGGGCGCCGGCACCATCACGTCGACGCCGAGCTCCCGCGCGTCCGCCGGCGCGAGGCCGAGGCGCGCCAGCCCGGCCGCGGCGAGGACCGCGCCGTCGACCTCCCCGTCGGTCACCTTCCGGAGCCGGGTCGGGACGTTGCCGCGCAGCTCCACGACCTGCACGCCCGGGAAGGCCGCGAGCAGCTGCGCCCGGCGACGCAGCGATGAGGTGCCGATGCGCACGCCGGGCCCCGGTTCGCGGTCCTCGGCGAGGACCAAGACGTCGCGCGGATCCGCCCGCTCGGGGACCGCGCCGATCGTGAGGTCGTCGTCATCGTCGGCCGGGAGATCCTTCGCGGAGTGCACGGCCACGTCGATCTCCCCGTTGCGGAGCGCGTCGAGGATCGCGTCGATCCACAGGCCCTTCAGGCCGGCCGAGCTCGCGATGGGCGCCGAACCGGCGGGCGTGCCCTCGTCGCCCGTCGTGGTGATCGGCACGATCTCGGCCTCGACCTCGTCCTGCAGCAGGAGGGTTCGGACCTCCTCGGCCTGCGCGAGGGCGAGCTCCGAGCCGCGCGTTCCGATCCGGAGCGCGCTCACCGCTCATCGGGGAGGTCGATCGCGAGCAGCTCGGCCAGCAGCGCGGCGTGCGCGCGATCGCCCCCGGGGTCGGTGCGTTCCTTCAGGCGAACGATCGGATCGTGCAAGAGCTTCGCGGCGACGGCGCGGGCGAGCGCCTCCACCGCCTCGCGCTCCCGGGGCTCGAGCGCGGCCAGGCGGGCGGCCCACCGGTCGAGCTCGGCGCGGACGACATCGTCGGCGCGAGCCTGGAGCGCCTTGATGAGGGGCGCGAGCTCGTCGCCGCGTCGCCGCAGGACCCACCGGCGGACGTCCTCGGCGACCAGCGCGTGCGCCAGCTCGATCTGCGCGGCGGTCTCCGGGGCCTCCGTGCGCACGCGTTCGCGGAGCGACACGATGTCGATGACGCGCACGCCGGCCAGCTCGGCGCACGACGGCTCGACGTCTCGGGGCACTGCCAGGTCGAGGAGGATCAGCGGTCGGTCGAGCCGTCCGGCCGTGGCGCGTTCCACGTCGGCCCGTCGCAGCACCGGGCCGGCGGCGCCGGTGGCCGAGATCACGAGGTCCGCCCGGGCGAGCGTTTGCGGCAGCATCGACAGATCGCCAGCTCGCGCGCCGGCCGAGCCCGCGAGCGCCCGGGCGTGCTCGGGCGAGCGGTTGAGGACGCTGATCGACGCGACGCCGCGGGATCCGAGATGCGTGAGCGCGAGCGAAGCCATCCGGCCGGCGCCGACGATCACCACGGTGCGGCCCTCCAGCCCCTCGACTGCGGCCGCGGCCACGGTGGTGCCGAGCGCGACGTACGCATCCGGCGCCGCACCGACCGAGGTCTCCTGCCGCACGCGACGACCGGCGCGCGACGCGGCGTGGAACAGGCCCGTCAGGTCGGGGCCGGCTCCGTCCTCGCGGTCGGCTCGCCGCAACGCCTCGCGCACCTGCGCATGGATCTGCGTCTCACCGAGCACCAGCGAGTCGAGACCGGCTGCGACCGCGAAGAGGTGATCGGCGGCGTCGCGCTCCCAGTGCGCGTACAGCGGCTCGGTCAGCTCCCCCGACGGGATGCCGCGCGTCTCCACCAGGAGGCGCTTCAGCGCCAGGAACCCCGAGTGATAGGTCGCCACAGCTCCGTACACCTCGACCCGGTTGCAGGTGGAAAGGATCACGACCTCGTCGAGCTCCTCGAGGTCGCGGGCGCGCCGATACGTCTTCGTGAGGTCCTCGTCGCTGAACGCCAGTCGATCCAACAGGTCGACGGGCGCGCGACGGAACGAGACGCCGAGGCTCAGGATGCCCATCCGGCCGTTATCGTAGCGGGCCATGACGGACCGCCGAGCCCGCGACCTCGGCGTCCGGATCGGCCGTGGAACACCGGGGCCGATGAACGCGATCACCGACGTCGCCGGGGTCCGGGTCGGTCACCGGACGATCGTGGAGGGTTCCGACGGAGCCGACGACGCGGTGCGCACCGGCGTCACCGCCGTCTTCGCCGGCGTCGGCATGCCCTGGGAGGCGCCGGTCTACGCCGCGACCCACATCCTGAACGGGTACGGCGAGCTGATCGGCGTCAACACGATCCGCGAGTGGGGCATCCTCGAGAGCCCGGTCGTGCTGACCAGCTCCCTGCTGATCGGGGCCGCCTACGACGCAACGGTTCGATGGATCGCCGCCAGGGAGCCCCGTGCCGGCGAGTCCGTGATGCCCTGTGTCACCGAATGCGACGATTCCTGGCTCTCCGCGGTCCTCGCCCGCCCACTGGCCGCCGAGGACGTCTGGGCGGCGCTCGATGCCGCGGCGAGCGGCCCGGTGCCGGAGGGCTGCGTCGGCGCCGGGACCGGCATGCAGTGCTACGACTTCAAAGGCGGCATCGGGACCGCGTCGCGGGTGCTCGACGGCGGGGCAACGGTCGGCGCGCTGGTCCTCACGAACCACGGCGACCGAGAGAACCTCCTGATCGACGGCGTTCGCGTGGGCGAGCGGGTCCCCGACCTGATGCCCGAGGAGCATCGCGAGGGATCGTGCGTCGTGCTCGTCGCGACCGACGCGCCGCTGCTGCCGCACCAGCTCCGACGCGTGGCCGAGCGCGCCGGCATGGGCCTGGCCCGTGGCGGCTCCCACGCGTCGAACTCGAGCGGCGAGCAGTTCCTGGCGTTCTCGACCGCGAACACGATCCCGCCCGGCGCCGGGACGTTCTCGCCCGCCGCCGTCGCCGACGGGACGCGCGACGGGGGCCGCCTCCTCTCGGCGGTGTTCCGTGCGACGGTCGAGGCAACGGAGGAAGCGGTGGTGAACGCGCTCGTCGCGGCGCAGACCACCGTGGGTCGCGAGGGGAACACGCTGCACGCGCTGCCGGTGGACCGAACGCTTCGGCTGCTGGAGGCGGCGGGCCGGCTCGCGACCTGAACTAGAGCTTCTTGTACACCACGAGCCCGGTGAACCCCGCGAACACCAGGAGGCCGGCGACCACGAGCACCGCGATCCGGACGTTCCGCAGCTTGAACCGCTGCGACAGCGCGATCAGGAACAGCACCGTCGCGAACAGCACCGTCTCGCGGACGTACTGCTCGGCGATCTCCCGGTCGTGCGTCCCGCGTTCGAACGCGGCGCTGGCCTCCGCGTTCAGTCGGTCGGCCTCCTCGAGCTGCGGGTTGTGGTATTCGGGCATGAAGCTCGGGCCGGCCGGCGCGTTCGGGTCGTGCAGCGGATCCGTGGCCAGCCAGGCGTCGAACGCGACCTTGTACGCGGGGCTGAAGCGCCGCACGTAGAGCGCCGCCAGCTCCTCGTTCCCCTGCGCCTTCGCCTGGATCCAGGTGTTGAAGGTCGAGACGTCCAGCAATCGCTGCTGCCCGCCCGCCGTGGCCGCGACGCCCGCTTCGACGCGCAACCGCGATGAGGTCCCGTACTCGAACGCCTGCTGCCCGTCCCACTTCGCGGCCTGATAGCCGCTCCATGCCGTCGCGATCGCCACCATCGCGAGGACCACCGCCTCGAAGATCTCGACGGTATCTTCCCAGCGTCGCTTCTGGCGCTCGTCGTGCTCCTGCTCGGACAGCTTGTGCGCGAGCTCGACGTTGAGGTCCTCGGGCATGGCGTCCTCCCGTTCGGAAGTATGCCGGGGAGGGGCCGGAAGGAGCCGGAAGGAGGAGGAAGCACATCGCTAGAATCGGCGACGGAGACGTGGCTGAGTGGCCGAAAGCAGCCGCCTGCTAAGCGGTTACGGGGGTGAAACTCCGTCGCAGGTTCGAATCCTGCCGTCTCCGCCCAGCTAGGCCGAGATCGCGGGGTCGCGGTCGAGCGGAAGGGTCGCGGCGTCGATCCGCTCGGCCTGGGTCAGCTGCTCGACGAGAGCCGAAAGGTTGCTGCTGGCCTCCGCGATCTGCCCGACCAGCGCAGAGGCGTCGGCCGACGTGAGATCCCGCTGGGCCATCCGCAGCGTCACCGCGGACGCGAAGATGCTCCCGAGCGGCGCGCGCACGTCGTCGACGACGGTCCGCATCAGGGCGTCCTTCAGGTCGTTCGCCGCCTGGAGCCGCTCCGCGGCTTCTCGGTTCGCCTCGCTGAGCGCGCGCTCGCGCACGAGCGCCTCCTGGAGCCGTGCGACCACGAGCGCGGTGGCCGAGAAGAGTAGGAGCCGGAAGCTCATGTTCGTGATCGGGTAGATCTGCGATACGTGCATCGTCCAGAGGTCGGCGGCGAGACCCATCAACGCGGCCGCCGCGGCGACCGCCACCCCGGCGAGCCGACCCGAGAACCAGGTCGCGAGGACGACCGGTGGGATGTAGAAGATCGAGAATGCGATGTAGGCGCTCGAGCGCCCGTCGATGTACCCGACGAGAGCAACCAGACCGAGGGACAGCGCGAGGATGCCGGCGCGGAAGGCGACGGTCCGGTCGGTGTCCGGCGTGGTGAGCTTGGGTTCGGTCACATATCCCTATCGGCACGACCGGGGGTGGCGATAAGGGCGCTTCAAGGTGGCCTCGGGCGCCTGCCGATACAGGGAACGTGCGGTCCCGCAGCGTGTTCGCGCTGGCCATGCTCTGCCTCGGCGTCCTGGCGGGGCCGGGGACGCCCGCGGGCGCCGTCGCTCCTCCACCCCCGGCGCTCGTGCACGTCCGGGACGCGAACACCGAGTACTTCCTGCCATCCATCGTGTCCGTGCGGCAAGGGGGCACCGTCGAATGGGACTTCCAAGGCCTGCACACGGCGACCGACAACACCGGGATGGGCCTCTACGACTCCGGTGACATCAAGGACGCGACCTTCTCGTACCGGTTCGTCGCGGCCGGCACGTACGCGGTGATCTGTACCCTGCACGAGAACACGATGATCGGGAGCGTCGAGGTCCCGGTCCGCGTCGCTCCGGCGAAGGGGACCACGAAGACCCGCTTCGCCGTGACGTGGTCATCGACCGTCGCGCCGACCGGCTTCCTCTTCGATGTCGGCAAGCAGCGGGTCGGCGGCGCGTGGACGACGTGGGAGGCGGGCGTCACGACCCGCTCGGCGACGTTCCACCCGTGGCGCAAGGGGAAGTACCGGTTCCGCGCTCGGCTCCGGCAGATCTCGACGGGGAAGTCCTCGGGCTGGTCGCCGCTCGGCGTGTTCGTGGTGAGCTGAGCCGGCGGCCTCAGGAGCCGGCGTGCACCGAGACGGCCGCGCCGCGACCCCACCACATCGCCTGCGACAGCGAACGCAGCAAGATCTCGGCGGAGGCGAGGTTCGTGGCCACCGGCACGCCGTGCACGTCGCAGACCTTCAGCAGCGCCTGGATATCCGGCTCGTGGGGGTGCGCCGTCAGGGGGTCACGCAGGAACACCACCGCGTCGACGTCGCCGGCGACGATGCGAGCGCCGATCTCGAGATCGCCGCCCTCGGGCCCGCTGTGGACGCGCTCGACCTCGAGGCCCAGCTCGTCCGAGAGTTGCCCACCGGTGTGGCCGGTCGCGAGCAGGCGGACGTTCGACAGGGTGGAGTGATAACGCGACGCCAGCCGGAGCAGGTCGGCCTTCTTCCCGTCGTGGGCGACGAGCGCCAGCACCGCGCGACCGTTCGACTCGTCGTCCGCTTTCGGGATCCCCATCGCGCTCGCCATGCATCAAGGGTACGGAGTGCGTTCGCCGGCGACCCGCGAACGAGGTGACGGTCGTGTGAAATCAGCGCGACGCTCGGCGGGCTGGCGTCGATCGGATGGGCTCGACCCAGATCAGCGCGGCGATGTCCTGCCCGAGCGCCAGGCTCCGGTCGTCGACCATGATCGAGACGGCGTCCGCGCCCGGCATCCGCTCGGCGACCTCGACGACCGCTCCCGTGATCACCCCGTGTCCGTCGAGCCGCCGGAGCAGGTCCGGCGCGTCGTGCTCGGCGACCTCGGAGATCCGCCGGACCACGGCCGGGGTTCCCGCTGCGAGCTCGGCGAGCGACGAAAGCGCTCCGTACGGTGCGCTGCGTCCAGGGATCACGTTGCCGTGCGGGCACGTACGCGGGTGGCCGAGGTGCTCGTCGAGGCGCGCGGCCACCTCGTCGGACACGCCGGGAGCGATCTCTTGGGCGGCCTGATCCGCGGAGGCCCAGTCCATGCCGAGCGAGTCGGTGAGCCACCGCTCGAGGAGGCGATGGGTCCGGACGATCGACTCGGCCAGTTCGCGGCCGCGATCCGTCAGGCGCACCGTGCGGTCACCGCCCACCGTGATCCAGCCGTCGGCGGCCAACCGCTTCAGGGTGACGCTGATCGTCGGGGCGCTCACGCCCACCCACTCGGCGATCCGTCCCGGCCGGACGCTCGGCTCCTCGAACTGGATGTAGAAGATCGTCTCCAGGTAGTGCTTCACCGTCTCCGGCCGCAGCGAGCGATCCGCGCTTCGGGCGGGCGTGGAGGCGGTCATCGGCCCATCCTAGCCGCGGCCCAGTCGCGGCCGTTCGGCGTTCGAACCGCACTTGACAGATCAAGAATGTTTGACGTATCTAAAGAGGGTCTTCGTATCATCTAAGGACCCTCCACCGAAGGACCTCGCTCGAGGACGAACGCCGACCCACAGAGCCCGAGGAACGACCCGATGATCCCGACCTTCGTGATCGGCCTGCGCGAGGGGATCGAGGCATCCCTCATCGTTGGCATCGTCGCGGCGTTCCTGGCGCGAGCCGATCGCCGGGACGCGCTGCGATGGATGTGGATCGGTGTGCTCGCCGCGATCGCGATCTGTCTCGGGGTCGGGATCGCGCTCGATGAGATCAGCGCCTCGCTGCCGCAGAAACAGCAGGAGGGCTTCGAGACGATCATCGGGTTGGTGGCCGTGGGCACGGTCACGGCGATGATCGTGTGGATGAAGCGGCACAGCCGCGGCATCAAGGCGCAACTGGAGTCGCACGCGGCCGACGCGCTCGCCGATGGCACCGGGATCGCCCTGGTGGGCATGGCGTTCCTCGCCGTCCTCCGTGAGGGCTTCGAGACGTCGGTGTTCCTCCTCGCCGCCTTCCAGGCGTCGAAGACGCCGCTCGCCTCCGGGATCGGTGTGATCCTCGGCGTCGTCACGGCGGTGACGCTCGGCTACCTGATCTACCGGGGAGCCGTCCGCATCAACATGCAGCGGTTCTTCCTGCTGACCGGCCTCGCGCTCGTGCTGGTCGCCGCCGGCCTCGTGGCCAACGCGATCCACAGCGCGTTCGAGGCCGGCTGGATCACGATCGGCCAGACACAGGCGCTCGACCTCCGCTGGCTCGTCGCGCCGGGCACGGTCCGCGCGTCGCTGCTGACCGGCATGCTCGGGCTGCAGCCACAACCGACCCGCGCCGAGGTGGTCGGCTGGCTCGCGTACGCCGTGCCGATGAGCCTGTACCTGCTGATCCCGGCGTTCCGCAACCGCGCCCAGCGTCCTGCACGGAGCACCGTGCTCGAGAACGCGGCATGATGCGCGCCCCGGACCGTGCGGTCGCCCTCGCCGGCGCGCTGAGCGCGGTCCTCGTCCTGACGGCGTGCAGAGCCTCGGGTTCCTCAGGCTCCTCCGGCGCCGGGGTGAAGACGGTCGCCGTGTCGCTGACCGACGCCGGCTGCTCCCCGGCGGCGTTGCAGATCGCCGCCGGTCCGACGACGTTCGTCGTCACGAACCAGGGCGCCGACGCCGTCACGGAGTTCGAGATCGTGAAGGACGGGACGATCGTGGGGGAGGTCGAGAACGTCGCCGCCGGCCTGGAGCGCTCGTTCAGCCTCAACGTCGACGCCGGCACGTACGAGACGCGATGCCCCGGCGGCACCGACGCCGCCACCGGAACGCTGACGGCGACCGGCGCGGCCGCCTCGAGCACCGGAGCGGCGTCGGCGTCGGTCGACGCGGCCGTGGTCGCCTACCGGACCTACATCGAGACGAAGACCGATCAACTGGTGGCGCGGACCCGCGTCTTCACCGCCGCCGTGCTCGCCGGCGACCAAGAGCGAGCCCGGTCGACGTTCGCGTGGGCGCGGGAGCCGTACGAGGCGATCGAGCCGGTGGCCGAGGCGTTCGGCGATCTGGATCCGGAGATCGACGCGCGCGCGAACGACGTGCCGGCGAACACCTGGACGGGGTTCCACCGGCTGGAGAAGGCGCTGTGGGTCGATCGTTCGCTCGCGGGGATGGCGCCGGTCGCCACGAAGCTCCGCGCCGACGTGGCGAAGCTCCACGCGCTGGTCCGAACGGTGGAGCTCGACCCGGCGCAGATCGCGAACGGCGCCACCGAACTGCTCGGCGAGGTCTCGAAGTCGAAGATCACGGGCGAGGAGGATCGCTACTCGCACACCGACCTGTGGGACTTCCGGTCGAACGTCGACGGCGCGCAGGCGGCGTTCGTCGCGCTCCGGCCGCTGCTGGCCGAGCGCGATCCGGCGCTGGCGGCGCTGATCGCGGCGCGCTTCGGCGCCGTCGACCGGGCGCTCGATCCGTACCGCCGAGGCAGCGGGTTCGTGCCGTACACCGACCTGGACGACAACGACACGCGCACGCTGAGCTCCACGATCGACGCGCTGGCCGAGCCCCTGTCGAAGGTGGCCGGCACCGTGGTCGGTGCATGAGCGCGCCGCTCGACGAGCCCGGTCCGCAGCCGGCGCGTCTGTCGAGGCGGGCGATGCTCGCCGCGATCGGCGCCGGGGCCGCCGGGACCGCGCTCGGCGTTGCCGCGGGCGCCGCGGTGGCCTCCGAGCGTAACGAGGCGGACGTCCAACGACAGGACGGACCGGTGCCGTTCTGGGGCGGGCATCAGGCGGGCATCGCGACCGCCGCTCAGGACCGGCTGCATCTCGCGACGTTCGACGTGGTGAGCGAACGCCGGGCCGACGTGCGCGAGCTGCTGCGCGCGTGGACCGCCGCCGCAGCGTCGATGACGCAGGGAGGTCCGGCCGGCGCCCCCGCGCCGAACGCGCTCCTGCCGCCCACCGACACCGGTGAGGCGACCGGCCTGGCGCCGGGTAACCTCACCGTCACGTTCGGGGTCGGGCCGTCGCTGTTCGCGCACGACGGCCAGGATCGGTTCGGGATCGCGGCGCGCCGACCGCCGGCGCTGATCGACCTGCCGGCGTTCGCGGGTGACGAGCTGGACCCCACGCGGACCGGGGGGGACGTGGTGGTGCAGGCGTGCTCCGACGACCCGCAGGTCGCGTTCCACGCGGTGCGGAACCTCGGCAGGATCGGGAGAGGGGTCGTCGTTCCCCGCTGGTCCCAGATGGGGTTCGGCCGCACCTCCAGCACGACGCGGGCGCAGGTGACGCCTCGGAACCTCATGGGGTTCAAGGACGGCACGAACAACCTCCGCGGCGACGACCCGGGCGCGATGGACACGAACGTCTGGGTGGGCGCCGAGGGTCCCGCGTGGATGCGGGGCGGCAGCTACATGGTGACTCGGCGCATCCGGATCCTGGTCGAGGTGTGGGATCGGGCGAACCTCGACGACCAGCAGCAGACGATCGGCCGGGAGAAGGACAACGGGGCGCCGCTCGGCCGCCAGGCGGAGTTCGATGCCGTGCCGCTCGGGGAGCGCGGTTCCGACGGGAAGCCGGTCGTTCCGGTGGACGCCCACATACGGCTGGCCGCCCCGTCGACGAACGACGGCGTGTCGATCCTGCGACGCGGGTACTCGTTCACCGACGGGATCGATCCGGTCACCGGCCAGCTGGATGCCGGGTTGTTCTTCATCTGCTTCCAGCGCGACCCTCGGACGCAGTTCGTGCCGCTGCAGCACCGGCTCGCGTCCTCCGACGCGCTGAACGAGTACATCAAGCACGTCGGCAGCGGGATCTTCGCGGTGCCGCCCGGCGCGCAGCCCGGCGGCTTCGTCGGGGAGTCGCTGTTCGACTGAGCGGCCGGGGGTAGGCTCCGGTCGTTGGACGCGGGGGACGCCGACCGAGAGCCGGAGCAGGACGCCGGCATCGACGCGCCAGAGATCGGCGCCGCCGCGCTCGACCGGTTGATCTTCTTCTCCGACGCGGTCTTCGCGATCGCGATGACGCTGCTCGTCCTGGCGATCCCGCGGCCCCCGAGCGGCGTCGACATCGCGAAGTTCCTCAAGGAAGAGGACACCGGCAAGTTCATCGCCTACTTCATCAGCTTCTGGGTGATCGCCCTGTATTGGCTCGCGCACCATCGCCTGTTCCGCGTCGTCACCCGATACGACTATGGGGTGCTGTTGCTGAACCTCGTCCTGCTGTTCTTCATCGCGTTCCTGCCCTATCCAAGCGCCGTGCTCGGCGACAACGGAGCGAACAAGCAGGCGACCGTCTTCTACGCCGTCTGTGTCGCGGCAACCGGGGCGGCCTCCACCGCGCTCGTCTGGTACGTCGTGATGTTCCGACGTTTCACGATCCCGCTGCCGCGCCTGATCGCCCGCTACTACGTCTTCCGGGGCTTGATCGTTCCCCTGATCTTCCTCGCCTCGATACCGGTGGCGCGCGCCGGATACCCGAAGCAGGCGCAGTGGCTATGGTTGCTGACGTTCGTCTTGCCGGCGCTCGGCTTCCGCTTCGTCGCCAAGCGCCAAGCCCGACCCGCCTGAGCCGTCGACGACGGCCCGCAGAGGCCCGCGAGGTCAGGGCCGGGTGGCCCCCTGCAACCGTCTCGATCCGCGACACGCTAGATGTAGGAGGTGGCGGGCCATGTTCGAGCGGATCGTGTTGGCGGTGGACGGCTCCGCGTACTCGGAGCGAGCCGCCGCGGCCGCGGCGGAGATCGCGGAGCGGTTCCAAGCGGATGTCACGGTGATCCACGTGCAGGAGATCCCCATGTCGTGGGCCTATGACATCGATCCGACCTTGACGCAGGATGGACCGGGTGCGGAATTGGTCGACCGGGTGGTTCGGGAGCTGAAGGATCGAGGCATCGCAGCGACCGGCGACGAGCGGGTCCCGATCACCGGCACCGTCGCGCACGAGATCATCGATGCGGCCGGGTCGACCGGCGCCTCGTTGATCGTGATGGGAACCCGGGGGTTGTCCGACTGGCAGGGCCTGATCCTGGGGAGCGTGGCCCACAAAGTGGTGCACCTCGCCGAGTGCCCGGTGTTGGTCGTTCGATGACCCGCGCCGGCTGCCGTGGATAGCATGACCACGATGGGTCTGCACGGAGCCGACCGGAGCGAGGACGCGCTACTGCGGGACGGCACCACGGTCCGCATCCGCCCGGCGCGTGGTGAGGACCTCGTCGGGGTCGAGGATTACCTCCTGGGGCTGTCCGACCAAACGAGGATGCTCCGGTTCGGGAGCCAAACCCTGGACGTGGGGGCCACGGGGGCATCGATCGTCGCGGGAACGACCGACGACCATCGCACCCTCCTGGCGTTCCAGGGCGGCGAAGAGGGGTCGGTGGTCGGCGGATCGCAGTACTTCCGTCTGGACGCCGGTCGCGCGGAGGTCAGCCTGAGCGTGGCCGACGGGCTCCAGGGGAAGGGCCTCGGCTCGATCTTGATCGGCAGGATCGCGCAGCTCGCGTCGGCCGCCGGGATCGGCACGCTCGTGGCCTACGTTCGACCGGAGAACCACCGGATGATCTCCGTCTTCCGCGAGAGCGGCTTCGATCCGTTGATCCGGGCAACGCCCGGGATGATCGACGTCGAGTTCCCGACGTCGCTCACGGACGACGCGGCGGAGGTGTTCGAGGAGCGAGCGGCCGAGGCGGCGCACAACGCGGTGAAGGCGTTCCTGAAGCCGTCGTCGGTCGCGGTGATCGGCGCGTCGCGAGATCCGGCGTCGATCGGGAGCCGGCTGTTCCGGAACCTGATCACGACCGGCTTCACCGGCGTCGCGTATCCGGTGAACCCGCGTGCGGGATCGATCCATGGGGTGCAGAGCTACGGATCGATCCTGGACATCCCCGGCCCGGTCGACGTCGCGTTCGTGTGCGTCCCGGCGGATCTCGTTCCGGAGGTGCTCCGCACCTGCGGTGACAAGGGCGTGCGGGGGGTCGTGATCATCTCGGCCGGCTTCTCCGAGACCGGGGCCGAGGGGGTCGGCCGCGAGCGGGAGCTCATGGACATATGCCGCCGGTACGGGATGCGGATGATCGGTCCGAATTGCATGGGGATCGCGAACGCGGATCCCGAGGTGATGCTGAACGGCACGTTCGCGTCGTCGTGGTTGCTCCCCGGTCACGTCGGGTTCATGTCGCAGTCGGGAGCGCTCGGGATCGCGGTGATGGAGCAGACCGCGAGGCTCGGCCTCGGCCTGTCGAGCTTCGTGTCGGTCGGGAACAAGGCCGATGTCTCCGGCAACGATCTCCTCTGCTACTGGGAACGGGACCCCGGCACCGACGTCGTGCTCCTGTACCTCGAATCGTTCGGGAACCCGCGTCGCTTCGCCCGGATCGCTCGCCGGATGGCCGAACGCAAACCGATCGTCGCGGTGAAGAGCGGCCGCAGCGTGGCCGGCCTCCGGGCGACGTCGTCGCACACCGGAGCGATCCTGCGCGCGTCGGATGCCGTCGTCGACGCCGTGTTCCACCAGACGGGCGTGATCCGGACGGACACGCTCGAGGAGATGCTCGACGTGGCGATGCTCCTCGGCAATCAGCCACTCCCCAAGGGCAAACGGGTCGGGATCGTGACGAACGCGGGAGGCCTCGGCATCCTCTGCGCCGACGCGGCGGAGGCGCGCGGGCTGTCGGTGACGACGTTCTCGCCGCAGACGCAGGATGCGCTCCGACGGTTCCTGCCCGTGGAGGCCTCGCTCGCGAACCCGGTCGACATGATCGCGTCGGCCGGCGGCGAGGACTACGCACGCGCCATCCACGCCGTCGCCGATTCGGGCGAGGTCGACGCGCTCATCGTGATCTACATCCCGCCGCTCGAGACCGTCGCGGCTTCCGTGACCGAGCACATCCGCACGGCGATCGCCGAGCTGGATGGATCGATCCCCGCCGTCACATCGTTCCTGTCGGCCCGTGGGATGCCCGACGCGCTCAGCACCGGGCCGTCGCGGGTGCCGTCGTTCCCCTATCCGGAGCAGGCCGCGATCGCGTTGGCGCAGGTCGCCGGGCTTGGGGCATGGCGGGAACGTGAACGGGGCACCGTTCCGTCCTTCGACGACGTCCATCCGGATGCCGCGGCGGCCCTGCTCGCGCACGCCCTCGACGCAGGAGGCGGCTGGCTCGACGTGGCCGATGCGGAGCGGTTGCTCGATCACTACGGGATCGGCCTCGCGGCGTCGGAACGTGTCGGGACGCCGGAGGAGGCCGGCGCGGCGGCGGACCGGATCAAGGGGAGGGTCGCGCTCAAGGCGCTGGGTCCCCTGCACAAGACGGAGGCGGGCGCGGTCCGGCTGGGCCTGCGAGGTGCCACCGAGGTCACCGCCGCTGCGGAGCAGCTCCAGCGACACCTCCGCGAGATCGGCGAGCGGCACGAGGGGTTCCTCGTGCAGGAGCAGGTCGATGGTGGGGTCGAGATGTTGGTCGGTGTCGGGCACGATGAGACGTTCGGCCCGGTCGTCCTCTGCGGCGCCGGAGGGGTCACGGCGGAGCTCCTCGGCGACGTCGCCGTGCGGGTGCCGCCGTTGTCGGACGTCGACGTGGCCGAGATGGTGCGATCGCTCGCGACCTACCAGCTCCTCGATGGGTTCCGGGGGTCGCCCAAGACCGCGATCGGCGCGCTCGAGGATCTGATCCTCCGGGTCGGCGCGCTCGTCGAGGCGCATCCGGCGGTGGTCGAGATGGACTGCAATCCGGTCAGCGTGACGCCCGAGCGCGCCGTGGTCCTCGATGTGCGCATCCGGGTGCAAGCGCCGGGATCCATCGAGCAGGTCGGCTCACCTTCCTGAGGCCATCACGACGCCGTCTTGCGTCGCACGACGTTCGGAAGGTGGCCACGCCGACGGATCCCGCGCCGGAGGTGGACCCGGTTCGGCAGCCGGTCCCATCGGAGCGCGATGCGTCGGTTCCGCCCGAACCAACGCTCGAACGAGGGTTTCAGGCGCATCACCGATCCCTCCTTCCAACCGGTCGGCGCCCCGGCACTCCCTCCGAACCGAGTGTGGCCGCGGGGGGCCTCCCGCCGCGGGGTCAGAGGTCCCACAGCGAGGGGGCCATCCGACCGCTGCGATGGTCACGGGGCGTGGGGAGACTCGCTCTCGTGGACAGGAAAGGGGAGGTGGGAAGGATGCAGCAGGACATCGATTACGAGGAGCCGAGGTTCGCCAAGTGGCTCTTCGCTTCGCCGGCGGCCGGGTTGATCTGGCTGGTCGTGCGCGTGTACATCGGGTACACGTGGCTGCACGCGGGATGGGGCAAGGTGACCGGGACCGAGGGGAACATCTGGACCTGGCACTTCGCATACACGCCCGAGTCGTGGCTGCGGACGGCGGCGCCGCTGCAGGGGTTCACGAAGTACGCGCTCTCCGGAGCGGCGCAGGGAGCGAACTCCTCGGTCAACTACGGGTGGTACGCCTCGTTCCTGCGGTGGATCGGTGAACCGGGACCCGCGGCCGTGTTCTCGAAGGTCATCGCCCTCGGCGAGTGCGCGATCGGGATCGCGTTGATCCTGGGTCTGTTCACGGGCATCGCGGCGTTCTTCGCCGGGCTACTGAGCGTGTCCTTCGGGCTCGCCGGGGTGGCCGGCGTGAACCCGGTGTTCTTCATGGCGGAGGTCTTCTTGATCCTCGCGTGGAGGAACGCGGGCTACTACGGCCTCGACCGGTGGGTGCTGCCGGCGGTCGGAACGCCGTGGCAGAAGGGTGAGCTGTTCGACAAGGACGAGCACACCGCACAGCACCAGCTCGCCTGACCCACCTCGGGCGGGTTGGGAGAACGGAAGGGGCGGGTCGGAGGGACCCGCCCCTTCCGCGTCGTCACTCGACGGAACCCGGGGTCGTCGTGTGCCGGGCGAGGTACGCGGCGGCCTCCGCGCGACGGGCGACCTCGAGCTTCGACAGGATGCTCGACAGGTAGTTCTTCACCGTCTTCTCGGCGAGGCCGAGCTCCTCGCCGATCTGCTTGTTCGTCTTGCCGTCCGCCACGAGCGACAAGATCCGCTCCTCCTGCGGCGAGAGACGGGCGAGCTTCTCGTCGCGCAGGAGGTGCTTGCCCTTGCGCAGCCGGTCGAGCACGGCGGAGGTCACGGCCGGATCGAGCAGGCTGTTGCCGGCTCCCACCGCACGGATCGCCCGGAGCAGTTCGCCGGAGCGAACCTGCTTCAGGACGTACCCGCTCGCGCCGGCCATGATCGAGGCGAACAGCGCCTCGTCGTCGGCGAACGACGTGAGCATCAGCACCCTGATCTCGGGGTGGGTCGCCCGGATCTCCCGGGTGGCCTCGATCCCGCTGCCGTCGGCGAGGCGGACGTCCATCACGATCACATCCGGGCGTGCGCGGTTCGCCTCATCGATCGCTTCCCGGACGCTCCCCGCCTGCGCCGCGACCACGATGTCGTCCTCGGGCTGGAGCATCGCGCGGATCCCGTCACGGACGATCTCGTGGTCGTCGACGAGCATCACGCGCAACGGCGGGGTCTTGGCCGGCATCTCGCTCCCGATGGTAGCCGTCCCGGTCCGCGCGGACGGTCAGGCCGGGAGCATCACCCGGACGGTCGTCCCCTCGCCCGGGGTGCTGTCGATCCGGAACGCGCCGCCCAGCGCCTCGACCCGGTCGCGGAGGTTCTCGATCCCCATGCCCCAGGTCGCAAGATCCACGTCGAACCCGCGACCGTCGTCGTCGACCTCGAGGAGGACGCCGTCGTCGGTGCCGCGCAGCGTCACCCGGCACGTGGTGGCGGCCCCGTGCCGCTCGACGTTCGAGAGTGCCTCGCGCACCAGCTGGACGACGTCGCCTGCCAGAGAGGCGAGCGCCGCAGCCACGTCGCCGTCGATCTCCACCACCGTGATCACCCCCGAGCGCTCGCCGAACTCCGTCGCCAGGTCCCGGATCGCCTGGTCCAGCTGGCGGTCGGCGAGGATCCCCGGCCGCAGTCCGAAGATGTAGTTCCGGAGGTCGCGGATCGCGCGGTCGACGTCCTCGACGGCCAGGTCCAGTCGCTCCTGTGTCTCGGGATCGGCCGATCGCGTCGCCAGGCCCTGCAGGCTCATGCCCACCGCGAACAGCGACTGGATCACGCCGTCGTGTAGCTCCTTCGCGATGCGCTCCCGGTCCTCCAGCACCTCGAGACGACGGAGCTCGCGCGCGTTCCGTTCGGCCTCGTCGATCAGTCGCGCGTTCTCGACGGCCACCGCCGCCTGCGCCGCCAGCACGAGCAGGACCCGTTCGTCTTCCTCGTCGAACGCCTCCGCACCCTGCTTGTCGGTGAGGTAGACGTCGCCGAAGGTCTTGCCCCGGCCCGCGATGGGGACCCCGAGCAGCGATCGCATGGGCGGATGGTGCGGCGGGAACCCGACCGATCGAGGGTCGGCGGCGATGTCGGGTATCCGGATGGGGCGCGCATCGTGGATCAGGGCTCCGAGGAGACCGTGCCCGGTGGGGGGGTCGCCGAGGGCCGCGCGCTCCTCGTCGGTGATGCCGACGGTGATGAACGAGGTGATCGAGGCACCATCCGGACCCAGCACGCCGAGCGCTCCGTAGCGGGC
>DATIWE010000084.1:0-4401 GCA_035519495.1 Actinomycetota bacterium | reverse complement strand
TAGAACGCGGTCGAGTCCTCGGCCATGGCCATCACCTGAAGGTCGGCCAGAGCCTCTGGCCCCATCGTGCTCAGGGCCGCGCGGAGTTCTGCGTCCTCTTGGTTCACGAGACAAGGGTAGTTCGTTCCCGACGTATCGGTCGGCGTAAGCTCCCGTCCCGAGATGAGCGACGTCGGGCGAGCAACGCGACGCGAGGTTCCGCGGTCCGCGCATGCGGAGTTCACGCCCGCGCCGGATCGCGACCCGATCGAGCTGCTGCAACGACAGGCCGCGCAGCGCGAGCCGACGCTCGTCCCGCTTCGGCACCAACGCATGTCGATCTCGCCCTTCACCTATTTCCGGGGCGCCGCCCTGCCGATGGCGTGGGACCTGGCCCGCACGCCGACGACCGGCATCACCGTGCAGCTCTGCGGCGACGCGCACCTGTCGAACTTCGGGATGTTCGGCTCGCCGGAACGCCATCTCTACTTCGACGTGAACGACTTCGACGAAACGCTTCCCGGCCCGTTCGAGTGGGACGTCAAGCGCCTGGCCGCCAGCCTCGAGGTGGCGGCCCGCGAGCGGGGGTTCGGCGCGAAGCAGCGGCGCAAGACGATCCTCAGTGGCGTCGGCGCCTACCGGGAGGCGATGGCGGGGTTCGCGCCGATGTCGAGCCTCGATGTCTGGTACGCGCATCTCGACGTCGATCGCCTCATCCCGGAGTTCCTGCAGGCGCTCGACCGGGTGCGCACGCCGGCGGTGTGGAAGGCGATCTCCACGGCTCGCGCACACGACTCGATGCAGGCGTTCGATCGGCTCACCGAGATCGTCGATGGAGAACCTCGGATCGTGCACGACCCGCCGATCGTCGTGCCCCTCGCGGAGCTGGCCGGCGTGGAGCACGACCAGATCCTGGCGTCGCTGGACGCGATGGTCTTCTCGTACCGGCAGACCCTCCAGTGGGACCGGCGGCACCTCCTGTCTCAGTACCGCCTGGCCGACGTCGCGCACAAGGTGGTCGGGGTCGGCAGCGTCGGGACGCGGTGCTGGATCGTCCTGCTCTTGGATCGTGGATCCGGGTCGCCGCTGTTCCTCCAGGTGAAGGAGGCGCGGGCCTCGGTCCTCGAGGACTTCCTGCCGAAGAGCACCTTCCGCAACCACGGTCACCGCGTGGTGGCCGGCCAGCGCCTGATGCAGGCCACGAGCGACCTCTTCCTCGGCTGGCAGCGACAATCGTGGGCAGATGAGCGGCGCGACAACTACGTCCGGCAGCTCCGGGACTGGAAGGGTTCCGCGGAGGTGGCCAACATGACCGCCGCAGGCATGACCCTCTACGCGAAGATGTGCGGGTGGACGCTCGCCCGGGCGCACGCACGCTCCGGCGACCGGATCGCGATCGCCGCGTACCTCGGCGGCGCCGACGCGTTCGACCGCGCGATCGCGGCCTTCGCGGCCGCGTACGCGGATCAGAACGAACGCGATCACGACGAGATGGTCCGGGCGATGGCGGCGGGGAGGCTCGCGTCCTGAGATGGAGAAGCCCACGAGCGTCGAGGACTACTTCGAGGGCCTTCCTGAGCGATCGCGAGTGGCGCTCGAACGGTTGCGAGCCGCGATCCGTGCAGCCGCGCCTGAGGCGACCGACGCGATCAGCTACGGGATGCCCGCGTTCAGGATGCACGGCCGGTCGCTCGTCTGCTACGCCGCGTTCAAAGACCACTACAGCCTGTTCCCGATGAGCATGCGGGTGATCGAGTCACACCGTGAGGAGTTGGAGCCCTACCTCTCGGGGAAGGGCACGATCCGCTTCGACATGGACGAGCGCCTCCCGATCGCACTCGTGAAGACGATCGTCCGGGCGCGCGTCGCGGAGAACGCCGCGCGCCCGCGTCGCTGATCGACGAAGACGAACGCCCAGTGGTCCGCTGGATCAGGCGCTGAAGGAGTGACGTTCCGTGCGCTGCAGCGACTCCTCAGCTTTGAGCGCCATATCCTTCGCACGCTTGCGACGGACCGCTTCGCCGAACGAGAACGTGTCGACGTGGGCTCGTTCCCGCGTCGCCTCCGCCCGGCGGTATCGCACGGCAAGCGCGACGGACGTGCAGGCGATGATCGCCAGCGTCACCCAGACGATCGGGCTCGAGAGGACGACGGCGAGCCAGATCACGAACGGAACGAACGCGGCGATGATCAACACGCCGATCAGACCGCCGGAGATGGTTCTCGGCCGGTTGGCCGCGGGTGCCTCATCGATGGACCATTGCGGCGTACTGGGAAGTGGAGATGCGGCGACCGCACGAGGTCTTGCTCGACGTCCGATGAAGCCACGCCGAAGGAAGGTAGACCGAGACCTTCGTCGGACGGGGGATGGCCGCAGGTCGCATGGTCGCGCCGGCGCGAAACCTCGTAGTCTCTGCGCGTTCAGCCGATGGCCATCTCGGCGTCGTCTCCCCCCGGAGCGAAAGGTGTTCGTGCGATGAAGCGGGCTCTCCCTGTCCTGGTCCTGTCGTTGGCGGTGTTCATGCTGACGCCCGTCTTCAGCGCGTCGGCGGCGCCGACCGTGGTCGTCCGCCCGGGCCACCTCGCGGGCTGGGTCGCGACCAGCGGGACGAAAGCGTCCTACGGCCGCTGGGACACCGGACCCGCGAAAGCGCCGCTCGGGCAGGGCAGCCTCCACCTGTTCGGGCCCACGAAGGATCGCCTGCAGATGACGCTGAGCTCGCCGGTCAGCCTTGCCGGCTTCACGGCGTCCTTCGCGGTGAACGGTTCGGGGTATGCGTCGTTCTACCTCCTTGCCCCTGGCGGGAGGTCCGCGACGATGACGCCGAGCAGTACCAGCAAGTGGTCCAAGGTCAACGCGATGGCCTATCCGCACTGGGAGTGGGACTGTGACGGCAACGGATCCATCGACGGCACCGGACGGATCTCAATGTTCCGGAGCGACTGCTCCGCCTCGACCGTGAGCGCCTTCGGGTTCGCAGCGCACCTGGGGAACTCGTGGGTGGACGCGGCGAAGCTCGGACCGGCCGGGAGCGTGAAGCTCTACAACTTCGAGCCGCCGACGGCGAGGATCTCGGATGCCCAGGTGGTCGAGGGCAACTCCGGGTGGAAGCCGATGCATTTCGTGGTGCGTCTCTCCGGTCCGAACCAGGACAAGGCGGAGGTCAAGTTCGCGACGTCCGGGGTCATCAAGGGTAAGCCCGGGCGAGCCTGCGCGTGCGAGGACTTCGTCTTCAACATCGCGGTGCTGAAGATCAAAGCCCGCGCGACCTCGGGCGTGATCAGCGTAAAGATCGTGGGTGACACGACGCCCGAGCTGAACGAGACGTTCACGGTTCGGCTCTCGACGCACCTGAACTGCTTCCCGGCGCGCGCGGTCGGCGTCGGCACGATCGTGAACGACGACTGATCCGCGTCCCCGCCGTCAACCCGAGGCGGCGGACACGGCCGTCGCGATGTCGCTCTCGCAGCGCGTCGCGCCACGGCCGGTCGCGGCGAGCATCCACGACTCCAGGAACGGCGTGACGTAGCTCGCCAGCAGCCCCTCCTGGCCGGGCGCCGGATGAACCCCGTCGCTCGAGAGCGCATCCGGGGGGACCAGCCGGTCCCAGTCCACGATCGCTCCGTTCGGGATCGCGCCCATCGCGGCGACGATCGCGCGATCGACGCCGGGAACGGCGAGTTCGGGGCCGTGGGCGGTGACCCACACGACGAGGTCCGCCTCGCCGACCGCCGCGAGGATCCGTTCGGCGTTCGCGGCGAAGACGCCGGCGTCTGCATCGTTCACGCCGAGCTCCACGAGGACCACGTCCGGGAGCGGCTTCGGGATCGACTCGGCCACCGTCACACCGCCGTCGGAACTTCGACCGATCAAGGCGTCCACGCCCACCATCCAGTCGGGAAGGCCGGCGACGACGGCGTCCTGGCCGCCGTCCAGGATCGAGTCGCCGATCATGAACGCGGTGGGAGGCCGGTCGATCCGGTTGGGATCGGGCAGGGCCAGCCACCGCTCGATCCGGCCCCCGGCCTCGACGTAGAGACGTCGCTGGTCCGTGCTGAGGAACAGCCCGCCCATCGACGTGACGCCGAGCGCCCGCACATCGTCGGGGAGCGTGGGGACCGCGACGGCATAGGCGCCGCCGAGGAAGCGGTGGGGGAGGCTCTCGATCCCCATCGAGAACACCGGATCGAAGGAAGGATCGCAGCGGTAGAGCAGCGCGTGGGCCGGCGAGAGGCACGAGCCGTCGGGCTGCCGGACCACCTCGACGACGGTCGCCCCCTGCTCGGCGGCGGTCACGTCGCAACGATCGCGCGGAACGACGAGCGCGCCTTGCTGCGCGGCGGCCGGCTGTGCGGTCAGAGGTCCGGGGCTCAGGGACGGGGCGCCCGCGCTGGCGGCGTCACACGCGGTGGCGGCGAGCA
>DATIWE010000083.1:0-15436 GCA_035519495.1 Actinomycetota bacterium | reverse complement strand
CGAGCGCGGCGAGGAATTCGTCGAGATCCGGCGCCACGTGGAACGTCGGCTCGACGTAGGGCTCGAGAGCCTCGACCGTCTTGTAGCCGTTGCCGGTGATGAAGGCCACCGTCTCCTCGCCCGGCTCGATGACGCCCTGCTGGACGAGCCGCCGCAGGACCGCGACCGTCACGCCGCCGGCGGTCTCGGTGAACACGCCTTCGGTCGAGGCGAGCAGCTCGATCCCCTCGATGATCTCGCGCTCGGTGCACCACTCGATCTGGCCGCGGGTCTGCCGGGCGACGTGCATCGCGAACATCCCGTCCGCGGGGTTCCCGATCGCCAGCGAGCGCGCGATCGTATCCGGCCGCACCGGCCGAACCTCTTCCGCGCCATCCTTGAACGCCTGCGCGACGGGGCGGCATCCTTCCGGCTGGGCGCCGGAGACCCGGTACGGCTTCTCCTCGACGGCGCCCACGGCGATCAGCTCACCGAACGCTCGGTGCACCTTCGTCAGCAGGGCGCCGCTCGCGATCGGGACCACGACGTGATCGGGCAGGCGCCATCCGAGCTGCTCGGCCACCTCGAAGCCGAGGGTCTTCGAGCCCTCCGCGTAGTACGGGCGCATGTTCACGTTCACGAACGCCCACGGGAGCGTGTCGGCCACCTCGGCGCACAGCCGGTTCACGTCGTCGTAGTTCCCCTTGACCGCGACGACCTTCGCGCCGTAGGCCTCGGTGGCCAGGATCTTCGCGCGCTCGAGGTCGTCGGGCACGAACACGTAGCAGGGCATGCCGGCCTTCGCGGCGTGCGCGGCCGTCGCGTTCGCGAGGTTGCCGGTGGACGCGCACGAGATCGCCTCGAAGCCGAACGCGCGAGCCATCGTCATCGCCACGGTCACCACGCGATCCTTGAACGAGTTCGAGGGGTTCACCGAGTCGTCCTTGATCCACAGCGTGCCGAGCCCGAGCCGCTCGGCGAGGTTGTCCGCCCGGCGCAGCGGCGTGAAGCCGGCGCCCAGATCGACCCGGTCGATGCCGGGACCGCCCGGCAGGAGCTCCTCGTAGCGCCACAGGCTGGTCGGCCCGGACTCCACGTGTTCGCGGAACCGGTCGCCGTCGAGCGACTGCAGATCGTACGCCGGCTCGAGCGGCCCGAAGCACTCCTCGCAGATCGTGAGGGGCTCGACCGGGTACTGCTGTCCGCAGATCCGGCACTGGAGCGCCGCGGGCGACGCGAACGCGTGCGTCACCACGTCACCGCGCCGAGGTCGGCGCCGGAGACGGTCCGCGCGTACTTCGCGAGCGCTCCCTGCGTGTAGCGAGGCTCCGGCTGCGTCCACGCGGCTCGGCGCCGCTCCAGCTCCGCGGCGTCGACCGCCAGATCGATCCGGCGGTTCGCGGCGTCGATCGCGATCTGATCGCCCTCGTGCACGAGGGCGATCGGGCCGCCGACGAACGCCTCCGGCGCGATGTGCCCCACGCTGTAGCCCTTCGTGGCGCCGCTGAACCGGCCATCGGTGATCAGCGCCACCTCCTTGCCGAGGCCGGCCCCTGCGACGGCCGCGGTGACCGCCAGCATCTCGGGCATGCCGGGCGACCCCCTCGGCCCCTCGTAGCGGATCACGATCACGTCGCCGGCCCGGATACCCCCGCCGGTCACCGCGTCGAAGGCCTCCTTCTCCGAATCGAACGGCCGCGCGCGTCCCCGGAACTCGAGCGTCGCCGCGCCGGCGATCTTCATCACGGCGCCGTTCGGCGCGAGCGAGCCGCGCAGGATCGCGGTGCCCCCTTCGGGATGGATCGGCGCGGCGAACGGATGCACGACGACGCCGTCGGGCGCGGGCGACGCCGTCGCGGCGAGGTTCTCCGCGACGGTCGCGCCGGTGACCGTCCGGCAGTCCCCGTGCAGCAGGCCGGCGTCCAGCAGCTGCTGCATCACGACCGGGACGCCGCCGACGCGGTCGAGGTCGCTCATCACGAACCGGCCGGCCGGACGGACGTCGACGAGGTGCGGCACCCGGCGGCTGATCCGGTCGAAGTCCTCGAGCTCCAGCTCGACGTGCGCTTCCCGCGCGATCGCGAGGAGATGCAGGACCGCGTTCGTCGAGCCGGCGAGCGCCATGACGACGCTGATCGCGTTCTCGAAGGCCTCCCTCGTCATGATCTGGCGCGGACGCAGGTCGCGTTCGATGAGCGCGGTCACGGCCAGGCCGGTCTCGCGGGCCGCGACCTCCCGGCGGTAGTCGACGGCGGGCGGGCTGGCCGACCCCGGCAGCGACATCCCGATCGCCTCGCCGACCGCGGCCATCGTGTTCGCGGTGTACATGCCGGCGCACGAGCCGGTGGTGGGGCAGGCCGCCCGTTCGAGGCCGAGGAGATCGTCGTCGGAGAGCGACCCTTTCGCGTGGGCCCCGACCGCCTCGAACACGTCCTGGATCGTGACGTCCGCACCCTTGTAGGTCCCGGGGAGGATCGTCCCGCCGTAGAGGTAGACGGACGGCAGGTCCATCCGCGCCATCGCCATCAACATGCCGGGCTCGGACTTGTCGCAGCCCGCGATGCCCACGAACGCATCCATCCGCTCGGCGTGCATCATCAACTCGACCGAGTCCGCGATCAGGTCGCGGCTCATCAGCGAGGCCTTCATGCCCTCGTGCCCCATCGCGATGCCGTCGGACACGGCGATCGTCGTGAACTCGAGCGGCACGGCGCCGCCCTGACGCACGCCCTCCTTCGCGAGCGCGGCGAGCTTGTCGAGGTGGTAATTGCAGGGCGTGACCTCGTTCCACGAGGACGCCACACCCACCTGCGACTTGCCGAAGTCGTCCTCTGAGAACCCGACCGCACGCAGCATCGCGCGCGCGGGAGCTCGCTGGGATCCTTCCGTGACCTCCCAGCTGCGCGAGCGACCATGCACGCCGTCTGGCATCGGAACGAACCTCCCGTCGACCATCCTGGGGCTTCCCACGGTAACAACCGGAGCACGCGCCCGACCCGTAGACTCCCCAACCGCCGTGACCTCCCAGCTCGAGATCCCGCCCGACGCCGGCCGTAGCTGGTGGCTCCGCGATGCGCTCGCCCTCCCGGGGTTCGCGGGCGAGCCATGCCCGGCGCTCGACACCGACACGAAGGCCGACGTCGTGATCCTCGGCGGCGGGTACACCGGGATGTGGACTGCGTGGTTCCTGAAGGAGCTCGATCCCGGCACCGACGTCGCGATCGTCGAACAGGACGTCTGCGGTGGCGGGCCGAGCGGCCGCAACGGCGGCTTCGTGAACTCGTTCTGGGGCGACCTCGACGAGCTGGTCCCCCGCTTCGGTGACGCGGCCTCCCTCCGCCTGTGCGAGGCCGGCCAGGACTCCGTGGAGGGGATCGGCCGCTTCCTCCAGGAGCGCGGCACCGACGCCTGGTTCGCGCACGAGGGGGACCTCAGCGTCGCGTCGTCCGACGCGCAGGTCGGCGAGTGGGCCGGGCTGATCATCACCGCCGACCGGCTCGGGCTCGGCGAGCTGTTCCGCACGCTCGACCGCAACGACGTCCGCTCGATGGTCGACTCGCCGGTCTTCCACGGCGGCGTGTTCAGCGAGAAGGGCGCGACCGTGCACCCGGGTCGCCTGGCGAGGGCGCTGCGGATCGCGTTGCTGGAGCGCGGCGTCCGCATCTACGAAGGCACGCCGGTCTCGCGCTTCGGCGCCGGTGAGCCGGCGCTCGCGGAGACCCCGGGCGGAACGGTCCGCGCGGAGGTCGCCGTGCTCGCGATCAACGCGTGGGCCCAGCACTGGAAGCGATTCAAACGCGCGATCACCGTGCGCGGTTCCTACATCGTGATGACGGCGCCGGCGCCGGAGAAGCTCGCCGAGATCGGCTGGACGAACGGCGTCGGCGTGTCCGACTACCGATCGGCGCTGCACTACCTGCGGACCACGCCGGACGGGCGGATCGCGTTCGGCATCGGCGGCATGCAGCCGGACCTGGCCCGGCACATCGACCCCCGGTTCGCCTACGACGAGGCGTCGATCCGCACCGCCGTGGAGGACCTGCACCGGATGTTCCCGTCGTTCCGGGACGTCCCGATCGACGCCGCGTGGGGCGGGCCTATCGACGTCTCGGGGGATCACCTCCCGTTCTTCGGGACCCTCGAGAGCGGCAACGTGCACTACGGACTGGGCTTCACCGGCAACGGGGTCGGGCCGAGCCACCTCGGCGGACGGATCCTCGCCCACCGGTGTCTCGCGAAGTACGACGACGTACTCGCGCTGCCGCTCGTCGACATGGAGCCTCGTCGCTTCCCGCCGGAGCCGATCCGCTCGGTCGGCGCCATGGTGGCGAACCGGGCGATCCACCGTCGCGACGTGTCGCTCGACGAGGATCGCGAGCCGAACCCGTTCGTCGACTTCGTGGCGAAGCTCCCCCGGCGGCTGGGCTACAACCTCGGCCCGTGACCCGGGCGCGGCGCTCGGCGGCGCTGCCCCGGCAGGCCGACGTCTCGTGGTGGATGGAGGAGGCCCGTGCCGACCCGGCGCTCGAGGCCCCAAAGTGCCCACCGCTCCGCGGCTCCACCGCCGCCGACGTCGTGATCCTCGGGGGCGGCTACACAGGGTTGTGGACCTCGTGGTTCCTGCTGGAGCGCGAGCCGGCGCTCGACATCGTGCTCCTCGAGGCCGACGAGCGGTGCGGCAGCGGCCCCTCCGGCCGCAACGGCGGGTTCTGCTACGGGATGTGGGAGGACCTCCCGGCGCTGGTTCGGCTCCTCGGCGACGACGACGCGCTCCGCATGGCGCGCGCCGCCGAACGCTCCGTGGACGAGCTGGAACGATGGCTCGTCGAACACGACGTGGACGCGTGGTTCACGCGAGCCGGGCATCTCACCGTCGCGACCTCGCCCGCGCAGGACGGAGCCTGGCACGAGCTCCTCGCCGAGGCCGCGCGGTTGGGGGTGGCCGAGGGGCGGTTCCGGGAGCTGGATGCGGGGGCGGTGCGAGACCGGTGCGCCTCCCCGGTCTTCCGCGGTGGGTTCTTCCAACCGGCCGGCGCGACGTTGCAACCGGCCAGGCTCGCGCTCGGCCTGCGTCGCGAGCTCCTGCATCGAGGGGTCCGGATCTTCGAGGGGACCGCCGCGGCACGCGTGGCGGCCGGTCCGCCGGTCCTCGTGCAGACGCCGGACGGCGACGTCACCGCCGACCACGGCGTGCTCGGCCTGGGCGCCTGGACGGCATCGCTCCCGCGGTTCCACCGCACGATCGTCCCGCGCGGCACGTACATCGTGCTCACGGAGCCGGCGCCCGAGCGCCTCGAGGAGATCGGCTGGACCGGCGGGGAAGGGATCGGCGA
Organism: Actinomycetota bacterium; assembly: GCA_035519495.1. GTDB lineage: Bacteria > Actinomycetota > UBA4738 > UBA4738 > HRBIN12 > AC-51. Next base: position 10,124 of record DATIWE010000083.1, on the reverse strand, counting down.
CCTGCGGACCGCGCTGCACTACCTGCGCACCACGCCCGACGGCCGGATCGCGTTCGGCGCGGCCGCCTCGACGGCCGGCGTCGGCACCGGCCTCGGACCTCGGCTCCGCTACCACGAACGCTCGATCGTCACGTTGGTCGACGACTTCCGGCGCTTCTTCCCGTCGTGGGCCGACGTCGGCATCGAGGCCGCGTGGGGCGGTCCGATGGACGTGACCACGTCGCACCAGCCGTTCTTCGGCACGCTCCCCGGCGGCGCGCTGCATTACGGGGCCGGCTTCACGGGCGGGGGCGTCGGGCCGTGTCACCTCGGCGGCCGGATCCTCGCCGGGCTCACGCTCGGCGCCGACGACGCGGACACCTCCCTCCCGCTGGTGCACCGCGAGCCCGGGCGGTTCCCGCCGGAGCCCTTCCTGTCGGCCGGCGCCGCGCTCGCACAGGGCGCGATCGTTCGCGTGGACGAGGCCGAGGATCGCGGCGGCCGGCCGGATCCGCTGACCCGGTTCGTCGCCGGGCTTCCCCGGCGCCTCGGGTATGAACTCGGGCCATAACATGGCGGGATGCAACAGGCGGCGCCGATCCTCGCGGATGCGCTCACGAAGTCCTACGGGAAGAGCCGGGGCGTGGTCGACCTCTCGTTCGAGGTCCGCCCGGGTGAGGTGTTCGGCTACCTCGGTCCCAACGGCGCCGGCAAGAGCACCACGATCCGCACGATGCTCGACTTCATCCGGCCGACGTCGGGGCGGATCCTCGTGTTCGGCATGGACCCGCGCGCGGCTGGGGCCACGGTGCGAACCCGGGTCGGCTACGTCCCGGGCGAGCTCGGCCTCTACGAACGCCTCACCGCGCTCGAATACCTGAAGGACTTCGCGGCGTTCCGGGGCGGGGTCCCGAGCGAACGGATCGACGGGTACGCGGAGCGGCTGAAGCTCGACCTCGACGTGCGGATCCACGAGCTGTCGCACGGGAACAAGCGGAAGGTCGCGCTGATCCAGGGCTTCATGCATCAGCCCGACCTGCTCATCTTGGACGAGCCGACCCAGGGCCTCGATCCGCTCGGGCAGCAGGAGTTCTACGCGATGATCCACGAAGCCCGCGCCCGCGGGAGCACGGTGTTCCTCAGCTCGCACGTGATGCCTGAGGTGGAACGCGTCTGCGACCGGGTGGCGATCCTGCGCGAAGGCCGGCTGGTCACGGTCGACGACATCGGCGATCTGAAGGCGAAAGCCCTGCGCACGATCGAGTTCCACTTCACCGACCCCGTGCCCGCCGACGCGTTCACCGCGCTGCCGTCGGTGGTCACCGCCACGGCGCAGGGCGATCGCGTCCTGCTCACGGTCCGGGGCGAGCTGGACGAGGTCGTCAAGGAGGCCGCAACGCACACGGTCGTCGACGTCACGACGCACGAGCCGAGCCTGGAGGCCATCTTCCTGGACCTCTACGCGGACGGAGCGACGACGTGAGCGCCGCCGCCGCGATCGGCCCGCCGGAGCACCCCGGAGGGTTCCTCGCGAAGAGCGTTCGGGACCAGCGTCGCGCGGCGATCGGCTGGGCGATCGGGATCGCCGCGGTCGCGCTCCTGTACGCCTCGCTGTTCCCGAGCATCAAGTCCAGCTCCGCCAGCCTGCAGTCGTACATCGACAAGCTGCCCGACGCGTTGAAGAACGTGCTCGGGACCAACTACGCGTCGCCGGCCGGCTACCTGCGCGGCGAGATCTTCAGCTCGATGGGCGTGATCCTGCTGCTGATCTTCGCGATCGGCGCCGGGGCGCGCGCGATCGCCGGGGAGGAGGAGGACCGCTCGCTCGATCTGCTGCTGTCGACCCCGCTGCGGCGCTCGACGGTCCTTCGCGACAAGGCACTCGCGGTGGCTGCGGTCGCCGTCGCCCTCGCCGCCGTGTTGCTCGTGATCCTCGTGGTCCTGGGACCGGCCTTCCAGCTGCACCTCGGTCTGGCGGAGCTCGGCGCGGCGTGTCTGATGCTCGCCCTCCTCGCGTGCGCGTTCGGTGCGATCGCGCTGGCGGTCGGTGCTTCGACCGGGCGTCGCGTGTGGGCGATCGCGGTCGCGGCGGGCATCGCGGTGATCACGTACATCCTGAACGCGGTCGCGCCGTCCGTCACCGGTCTGGAACCGCTGCGGCCGCTGTCGCCGTTCCGCTGGTACCTGGAACCCGACCCGCTGTTGACCGGGCTGCATCCGGCGAACGTCGCGGTGCTCGTCGGCATCGCGGTCGTCGGCTACGTCGCGGCGCTCGTCGGGTTCACCCGACGCGACCTGGCCGCCTGAGACCCCGCCTCACCGGGTCGCCACCAGCCACAGGCGCGGCGAGCCGATCCGGAAGTCCTCCAACTCGTCGTCCCGCGCCTCGAACGCGGTGAACCCCGCCTCCCGGAGCAGATCGGTCAACGCCGAGAGCGCGTACACGCGGACCGACGAGCGCTGCGTGTGCCGCTCGCCGCCACGCAGGAACGTCCAGTCGGTCTCGACGCGCCCTTCGTCCAGGCGGAAGGTGGTCTGCATCAGGACGGTGGTGTCGCCGGCCTCGAACCAGTTCCGGTCACGGAACCGCGGGTAGATCGATTCGAGCGTGGGGGTGTCGATCAGGTACCGCCCGCCGGGTCGCAGGGCACGAGCGGCCGCGCGCGCCTGCGCGAGGTTCCCTTCGTCGTCGAAGTACCCGAACGATCCCCACATGCAGATCGCCGCGTCGAACTCTGCCTCGAACGACAACGCCCGCATGTCCGCCCGCTCCACGCTGAGCCCGGCGGCTCGGGCCTCCTCGAGGAACCGTTCGGTGATATCGACGCCCACGACGTCGTAGCCCTTGGCCACGAGCCGCCGTCCCACCCGGCCGGTGCCGCACGGGACGTCGAGGATGCGGCTCCCGGGCTCCAGCCGGAGCGCGCGCTCGATCAGCTCGACCTGCTGCTCGGCGTCCTCGAGCGTCTCCCAGCCGAACTGCACCCCCTGCCACGAGGGCAGCTCGAACATCTCCTCCCACCAGGCCATCGGTCATCCTCGCGCGACGAGCCCGCGGACCCGGTCGGTCGCGCGGGACAGGCGCGCGTCCTTCTGCATCACGGTCGCGGCGTTCCGGCCCGGGACCCCCATCACACCCCCGCCCGGATGCGTCCCGGCGCCGCAGAGGTACAGGCCCTTCACCGGCGTCCGGTAGTCACCGTAGAACGGGATCGGCCGGAAGGAGAAGAGCTGGTCCGGGGCCAGCTCGCCCTGCGCGATGTTCCCGCCGAGCAGCCCGAACCGATCCTCGAGGTCCTTCGGCGTCAGGACCTCGACGTGCTCGACGGCCGCCTCCAGACCGGGCGCGTACCCGCCCACCGCGCCGAGCACCTTCTTCGCCCACGCGTCTCGGGTGCGCGCCGTGTTCGGCGTCTCGATCGGCAGGTACTGCGTGAACGCGAGCATGACGTGCTTGCCGGGCGGCGCGATCCCCTCCGGTTGATGCGCCGTCGGGAACATCACCTCGGCGTACGGGTGCTGTGAGGGCTTGCCGTACTTCGCGTCGTCGAAGGCCCGCTCGAGGTACTCCATCGACGGCGAGACCGCCATCAGCCCGCGGTGCACCGGTCCCTCCTGATCCCAGCTCGGGAAGTCCGGCAGCGCCGAGAGCCCGACGTGCACCTTCGCCGAGCCGCTGCGGGTGCGGATCCGCTCCACGTCGTGCACGACGTCGGTCGGCAGCCGGTCGGCGCCGACGAGGTCGAGGTACGTGGTCTTCGGATGGACGTTGGACACCACCTGGTCCGCCCGCAGGATCGAGCCGTCCGCCAGCTCGACGCCGACGGCGCGGCCGCCCGGGGAGATCGCGATCCGCGCGACCTCGACATCGGTCCGGATCTGCGCGCCGGCGGCGCGCGCCGCGGAGGCCATCGCCGCCGACACGCCGCCCATGCCGCCCTTCACCCAGCCCCACGCGCCGAAGTGGCCGTCGACCTCACCGATCCAGTGGTGCATCAGGACGTACGCCGAGCCGGGCGTCATCGGGCCGCACCACCCGCCGACGATCGCCTGCGTCGCCAGCGCGCCCTTCACGCGCGGATCGTCGAACCATTCATCGAGCAGATCCGCGGCGCTCATCGTGAACAGCCGCACCAGCTCGTGGACGTCGCGGCCGCTGAAGCGACGAAGCTTCGCGGTCGTGCGGACCCAAGCCGGCAGGTCGCCGACACGCATGTTCGGCGGGATCACGAACAGCAGCGACTTCATCAGGCCGGCGACCCGTTCGAAGTACCGATCGAACCCGATGTAGGCCTCGGCGTCGTGCGCGTTGAGCGCGGCGATGTTCCGGACGTCGCGGCGGAGGTCACCCCAGAGGGTCAGCGATGTGCCGTCCGGGAACGGCACGAAGTAGTCGGGGGTGATGATCGAGACCTCGTAGCCGTGCCGGCGCAGCTCCAGCTCGCGCACGATCCGCTCGGGCATCAGCGAGACGACGTAGGACGCCGACGAGATCCGGTAGCCGTCCCACAGATCCTCCGTCGCGGCCGCGCCGCCGAGGACCGAGCGGCGTTCCAGGACGAGGACGTCGCGGCCGGATCTCGCGAGGTAGGCGGCGCACGCCAGACCGTTGTGCCCGCCACCGACCACGATCACGTCGTGCTGGTGCGCGCCCACGGGCCGCAGGCTAGCCTCTGCTCCTTCGGAGCCGCAAACACGGACGGGAGCCACGAAGGGTGGATGCAGACGTCGTCGTGATGGGCGCGGGGTTCGCCGGTCTGTCTGCCGCGCGGGACCTCCGGGAGCGGGATCGCTCGGTGATCGTCCTGGAGGCGCGCGACCGCCTCGGCGGCCGCACGTGGACCGCGCCGATCCCGGGCACGGACGTCCTGGCCGAGCTCGGCGGGGCCTGGTTCTCGCGCGCGGCCCAGCCGAACCTCGCGGACGAGATCGCACGCTACGGCGTAGGGGTGCGCCGATCCGCCGAGCAGACGTACGCGTGGATCGCGGGAGGGCGGCTGCGGAGCGGGCCGTCCGTCCGTGCGGACTGGGCGGCGGCGATGGGCGAGCTCCGTGAGCCGCTCGCCGCGACCGGTGGTCGCGTCCGGGACCTGCTGGCCGGCGGCGATCTGGGTGCCGCGGCCGACGACGACGTGAGCGTGATCGAGTGGCTCGCGCGACAGGACGTCTCGACCGAGGCGCGCGACTATCTGCTCGCGTTCACCGCCACGATGGGCGGCGCGCCGCCGGCCGCGCAGTCGATGCTCCCGATGGTGCTGGATTCGATCGATGCGGACTACACGTTCGACTCGGCCTTCGAGGACATCAGCGAGTCGTTCACGGACGGCACGAAGAGCCTCGCCGACGCGATCGGCGAGGGCCTGGACGTGCGGTTCGACACGGTGGTCGAACGCGTGCGGGGCTCCGCGGACGAGGTGGCCGTGGACGTGCGAGGCGGCGGGACGCTCCGGGCGGCCGCACTCGTCGTCGCCCTGCCGCTGAACGTCTGGGCCGACGTGAACTTCGAGCCACCGCTGGCCGACCCCAAACGCCGTGCCGCGGAACGGCGCCATGCCGGCGCGGTCACGAAGGTGGTCGCCGTGGCCGCCGGGGTCCCCGCCGGCTTCATCGGCACCGGCTGGGGGATCCCGCTCGAGACCGTCGCCGCGATGTACGAGGTCGAAGACGGTGTGCTCCTCGTCGGTTTCGGGATCCAGGATCCGCCGGACGCGTCCGATCGGGGTGCCGTCCAGGACGCGCTCCGCCTGTTCGCGCCGGACGCCGAGGTGTTCGCGAGCGGCGCGCACGACTGGATCAGCGATCCGTACTCGAAGGGGACGTGGCTGGCGGTCCCGCCCGGATGGCTCAGCGACGGCACGTTCGCGGCCCTCGGCCAGCCGGAGGGAAGGATCGCGTTCGCCGGCTCGGACATCGCGAGCGAGGGCGCCGGGTGGATCGAGGGCGCGATCTCGAGCGGGCACGCGGCGGCGGCCCACGTCCTGGGACTGCTGCGCGGGGACCGCTAGACGACCCGGACGCCGTCCTTCCAGACCTGCTCGATCCGGTCCTTCAGCGTCGCGACGTCGAACGGGTCGCCGTCGACGACCACGATGTCGGCGAGCTTGCCGGGCTCGAGCGTCCCGAGGCGGTCGGCCCATCCGAGCAGCTCGGCCGCGCTCGAGGTCGTGGCCACCAGCGCCTGCTCCGGCGACAGGCCGTTCCCCGCCATCAGCTCGAGCTCGCGGAGGTTCGTACCGTGCGGCGCGACCGGACAGTCCGTGCCCATCGCCACCCGAACGCCCGCGTCGACGGCGCGTCGGAACGACTCCAGCTCCGGACGCCCGAGCGACGCCAGCTTCCTGCGGATCGCGTCCGGGAGCCTGGGGTCCAGCGCCATCTCCTCCGTGGTGTCGCCCGCCGTCAGCGTCGGGACGAGCCACGTGCCGCGCTCCACCATCAACGCGATCGCCTCGTCGTCGAGGTATGTGCCGTGCTCGATCGAACGGACGCCCGCGCGGACCGCTCGCTTGATCCCCTCGGCGCCGTGCGCGTGCGACATCACGGGGCGGTCGAGGTCGGCGGCGGTCCGCACGATCGCCGCCACTTCCTCCTCGGAGAAATTCGGCTGCACCGGATCGTCGCTCACGGAGAGGAAGCCTCCGGAGGACGCGATCTTGATCACGTCGGCGCCCGAGCGGATCACCTCCCGGACCTTCCGGGTCACACCGTCGACCCCGTCGCAGAGCCCGCTCGGCATCCCGGGATACGTCGTCCCCCATGGCCCGACCACACCGCTCGGCATCCACGCGTCGGCGTGCCCGCCGGTCATCGAGAGCATCGCCACGCTGATCTGCATCCGGGGGCCGACGAGCGTCCCTTCGTCGACGGCCGCCCGGAGCCCCGCGTCCGCGCCCGAGGCGTCCCGGACAGAGGTGATGCCGAGCGCGAGCGTGGTCCGGAGGTTCTCCGCCATCCGGAAGAACGCGAGGCTGAACGGCTCGTTCATGACCCGGTACTCGTCCAGGTCCTCGTAGCGCGACGCGAGGTGCACGTGACAGTCGAAGAGCCCCGGCAGCAGCGTCTTCCCCGCGCAGTCCACGCCGTCGTCGCCGTCGAGGTCCGCGCCGACCGCTACGATCCGGCCGTCGGCGATCGCGACGTCACCATCGGCGACCGGCGCCCCCGAGCCGTCGAAGACCCTGCCGCCGTGGAACACCGTCGTGGTCATCCGAGCGATCCCTCCGCCTCCTAGACTCCGCAGCGAACCCTACCCGCGAGAGACCGACGTGAACCTGCGACCGACCGATGAGGACCTCGCGCTGGCGCGCTCGGCCCGCGCGTTCGCCGACGAGGTGCTCGAACCGCTCGAGGACGAATGCGAGGAGCACGGCGGCCTCACGCCGGCATCGGCGGCCGCCGCGAAGCAGGCGGTGCTTGATCGTGGCTTCAACGCGATCAACCACGCGGAGGAGGACGGCGGCCGCGGCTACGACCTGTTCCAGGTCATGTTGATCGAAGAGCAGTGGGGACGCGTCACGGGCGCGCTGTGGGACGTCCCGTGGCGCCCGGCGATCCCCCTCGCACACGGAACGCCGGACCAGAAGGAGCGGTACCTGCGGCCGTCGTGCCGCGGCGACCGGCGCGACGCATACGCGATCACGGAGGCGGGAGCGGGATCGGACGTTTCAATGGTGCAGACGACGGCGCGACGTGACGGCGCCGGCTGGGTGCTGAACGGCGAGAAGTGGCACGTGACCTCCGGCGACGTCGCGGACTACTTCCTGGTCCACGCGCACGTCGACGGCGACCCGGCGAAGGCCACCGTGTTCCTCGTCGACAAGGACGCACCCGGCGTGCGGCTCGTCCGCACGCCGGCCTACATGCACACGTTCGTGTTCGAGCATCCGATCTTCGCGTTCGAGGACGTGCACGTCGGTGAGGAACAGGTGCTCGGCGCCGTCGGCGACGGGCTCGACCTGACGAGGGACTGGTTCGTGGAGGAACGGCTGATGATCGGCGCACGCACGGTCGGGGCGGCCACGCGGGCGTTGGAGCTCAGCACCGCGTTCGCATCGGAGCGCCGGCAGTTCGGCCGACCGATCGCCGAGTTCCAGGCCGTGAGCTTCATGCTCGCCGACGGCGCGGCCGAGCTGATGGCCGCGAAGTCGCTGCTGTACCGGGCCTGCTGGGAGGCCGCTCGCGGCGGCGCCGACCGCAAGCGGATCCACGCGCACGCCGCCGCGGTGAAGCTCGTCTGCAGCGAGACCGCCGGGAGGATCGCCGACCGCGCGGTGCAGATCTACGGCGGCCGTGGCTACATGCGCGAGCAGCCGGTCGAGCGCCTCTACCGCGAGCTCCGGGTCGATCGGATCTGGGAGGGCACGTCGGAGATCCAGCGTTCGATCATCGCGAACGAGTTGCGGAAGCGCGGCACCGACGCGTTCAGCGGCTGGCCCGGATAGCTCAGGTCCCGTCCATGCAGCCGGCCAGCTCCGTCGGCAGGCCGTGCATGGTGAGCCCGGCGCCACCGGTCACGAAGTCGTACGCCTTGCCCTCCCACGTGCCCGGCAGGCCCGGATACGAGAGCCGGTCCAGGTCCTCCGAGCGCCACTGGAAGCCCACCCAGTTCGGCGAGGCGAACCCGGACGTGTCGTAGGGCGCGACGGCGACGACCCCCGAGCCGAACCGACGCTCCTCCACCAGGAACCGGCCCTGGAACGCGGGATCGCCCTTCGCGTACGCCTTCACGTACCAGCGCCGGATGTCCTTGAGGTAGTTCTTGTTGTCGGGCGGGGACTCGGGCCCGACGAAGGTGCGCATGTCGACCACCACGAGCGGCTTCCGTTCGGTCGTCGTGCGGCTGATCAGCTGGAGGGGCTGGTTCCAGAGCCCCGATCCCTTCGCCGGCGTGACCCAGCCGCCCACGCAGGTCGATGCCGCGGCGCCGGCCGTGGGAGGCGGGGACGCGGGGATCGCGGGCGGCGTCGGAGGCGCGGTCGTCGATGGCGGGGTGGCGAGCGGGCTCGGGATCGAGCCCGAGCTCTTGCCGCCGGTGCAGGCGCCGAGGAGGCCGACCACGGCGGCGAGCAGCGAGATGCGGATGATGAACCTCGGCAAAGGGTGGCTCCGAACAGGTTGCGGGGCTCTGGGAGGATACCGGCCGGTACCCTCGAACCGCTCGACACGGAAGGAACCTGCATCGCGATGACGCCCGCCCACCACCCGGCGCACGACGAACGGCGAGACCCGAGGCACCCCCTGCCCCTGAGTCGACGCCGGTTCCTCGAGCGCTCGGCCATGGCCGTGGCCGGCGGGGTGCTCTTCGCCTGCACCGGCGGCAGGAAGATCCCGAAGGTCACCGACAGCGTCTCGGTCGTCGACACCCAGTGGCCGATCAAGCGGGTCGTCTACGTGATGCTCGAGAACAGGAGCTTCGACAACGTCTTCGGCCGCTTCCCGGGCGCGGCGGGTGCGAAGGTGGGTGTGCTCGACGGCAAGGAGGTGCCGCTCGCCCGATGCCCGGACTGGCTCCCCGGCGACCTGCCCCACGACCGGGCGGGCGCCCTCAACTGCCTGAACGGCGGCAAGCTGGACGGGTTCGGGACCGGTGCCTACGGCGACCCGTGGGCCTACACGCAGTTCGACGGGACGGAGATCCCGAACTACTGGCACTGGGCGAAGGAATATGCGCTCTCGGATCACTTCTTCGCCTCCGCGCTCGGACCGTCCTACCCGAACCACTTCTACTTCATCGCCGGCTCGTCCGGCGGTTCGATCGACAACCCCGAGAACATCGGCACGCGGCCGATGGCGAACGGCGCGTCCTTCAAGAGCTGGGGGTGCGACGCGGTCGGCGATGACGTGTACGTCTTCACGCTCGACGACGAGGGGCATCTCGCGAAACATTCGTCGTGCTTCGACTTCCCCACCGTCGGCGAACAGCTGACGACGAAGGGCGTGGACTGGGCCTTCTACGGCGCCGCCCCTGGCGTTCCCGGTTACTTCTGGAACGCGTACAACGGCGTGTCGCAGGTCTTCCACAGCGACCAGTTCAACGAGCACACGCGCGACGTGGAGAACGTGATCACGGACGCGAAGGCGGGCAAGCTCCCCTCGGTGACGTGGGTGACGCCCCGCTTCGAGCTGTCCGATCACCCGCCGGGAAG
>DATIWE010000082.1:0-55574 GCA_035519495.1 Actinomycetota bacterium | reverse complement strand
TCGGCGTCGCGGACGACGTGCATGCCCTTGCCGCCGCCGCCGAACGCCGCCTTGACCAGCAGCGGGTACCCGAGGCGCGGCGCCTCCTTCTTCGCGTGGGCGATGTCGACGGGCTCCCGCGTGCCGGGCACGATCGGCATGCCGGCCGCGTCGGCCAAGCGCCGCGCCGCCGACTTGTCGCCCATCCGCTCGATCGCGGAGGCGCTCGGCCCGACGAACGTGAACCCGGCCTCGTCGACCGCCTGGGCGAAATGCGAGCGTTCGGCCAGGAACCCGTAGCCCGGATGGATCAGCGTCGCCCGGGACTTCTGCGCGGCCTCGAGGATCGCGCCGATCGACAGGTACGAGTCCGAGGCGAGCGCCGGGCCGATGCGATAGGACTCGTCCGCCATCTCCACGTGCAGGGCGTCGTGATCGGCGTCGGAGTACACGGCAACGGTCGGGATGCCCATCTCGCGGCACGTGCGGATGATGCGGACGGCGATCTCGCCCCGGTTCGCCACCAGGAGCTTGGGTCTGCCCGCCCGTGTCCTCGTCACTCGCGTATCGTGCCTTCTGACGACCTCGTGACCAAGGAGCCGGCGTGCTGACCAGTGACGACCTGTTGCAAGCGCTGGCGGCGATCCCGGTCTCGGCTCCCGTGCGTGCGCAGGAGGTTACCCCCTCGACGAACGCGGCGGCGGCCGAGCTCGCCGCCGCGGGCGAGCCGGAGTGGACCCTCGTGGCGACCGCGCATCAGACCGCCGGACGAGGCCGGCTCGATCGGACGTGGTCGGACGTCCCCGGCAAGGCCCTGCTGTTCTCGGTCGTGCTCCGTCCCAAGCTGCCGCCCGCCCGTGCGGGCCTGCTGTCGCTGCTGGCCGGCGCCGAGATGGCGCAGGCGATCCGGGTCACGAGCGGGCGGCACGTGACGTGCAAGTGGCCGAACGATCTGATGCTGCATGAGCAGAAGGTCGGCGGGATCCTGCTGGAAGCGAGCGTCGCGAACGGTGAGATCGGCTACGTGATCGTCGGGGTCGGCGTGAACCTCGAAGCGCCGAAGGACGTACCCGAGGCGGCCGGCCTGGGCGAGAACGTGGGCTTGCTCGAGCTGCTCACGGCCTTCCTCACCCGGTTCGCGCGCGTCTACGACGCGGCCGACAGCGCGTTCCCCGAGCGCGTCCGGCACGCATGGCTCCCCCTGTCGGACACGATCGGCCAGATGGTCAGCGCGGTGACGCTCGACGGCCGCGAGGTGACCGGCCGCGCGGTCGGGATCGACGACTTCGGCAGCCTGCAGCTCTCGACCGACTCCGGCGAAGCCCGGGTCGGCTTCGGCGAGGTCGAACACCTCGGCACCAGCTGATCGCGGCGCCGCGGCGGTTGCCCACCCCGGGCGGCGGCGGTAGGTTCCGCGCATGCCGTTCCCCGAGAAGCTGTTGATCTCGAACGAGAAGCTGATCCTGGATCTGCGGCCGCACCCGGTGGCCCTCGCGCTGCCGGCGCTCGCGACCGTCGGGGGACTGATCGCGACGTTCTGGCTCAGCGCGAAGACCGGCCTGGACTCGCTGTGGTGGCTGCTGTTCGCCGTCGGGTTCGTGATCTACCCGCTGCGCAAGCTGATCGGCTGGCTCACGTCCAACTTCGCCGTCACGACCGACCGGGTGATCCATCGGCAGGGCCTGATCGCGAAGCGGTCGATGGAGATCCCGCTCGAGGCGATCAACGACGTCCGCTTCGAGCAGGGCGTCTTCGACCGGATGGTCGGCGCCGGAACGCTGGTGATCCAGTCCGCTTCCGAGGCCGGCCGGCAGGTGTTCGACGACATCCGGCACCCGGAGGACGTGCAGAAGACGATCTACGAGCAGGGCGAGGCGAACAAGAAGCGGATGTACCACGGGGACGCCGTCGCGCCCGGCGTGGCGCCCGCCGCACCGGCGATGCCGCCCGCGGCGCCGTCCACCACCACCGAGCTCGAGCGACTCGGCAAGCTCCGCGCCGACGGCGTCCTGACCGAAGAGGAGTTCCAGGCGCAGAAGGCGAAGATCCTCGGCCAGGGCTGAGCGGCCGGCCGGCTCGCTACGATGCCGCCGATGATCGGCGCCGTCGACCACATCTACTACTGGACCCGCGACATGGACCGGGCCCTCGCGTTCTACATCGATCTCGTCGGCTTCCCGTTGCTGCGCCGTGACGGCAACGAGTGGGCGGAGCTCGACGCTGGGTCGATCCGGTTCGCGATCCACGGCACCGACGACGGAGGGGCGCCGGCGCCGAGCGGCACCGTGGTGCTGAAGGTCGACGATCTCGAAGCGACCCGGTGGACGCTCGAGGGCCGAGGCGTCGCGTTCGACGACTACGTCGGCGAGGTCGAAGGGTTCGCGCGCTTCGCGACCTTCCGCGATCCAGACGGCAACCCCGTGCAGATCATCGAGTACGCGGCGGGATGACCGTGGCGGCCGCCGGCGATCCGTGCCCGCGATGCGGGGAGCCGCTCCCCGCCGACGCGAACTTCTGCCCGAACTGCGGTGCGCCCGTGTCCCTGTCGGACGCGTCGGAGCGTCGGGTCGTCACCGTCGTGTTCGTGGATCTGGCCGGCTCGACCGAGCTCGCCGCTCGCCTGGATCCGGAGCGGTTCCGCGACGTGATCGCCGCGTTCCACGGGATGGTGACGGAGGAGATCGCGTGGCTGGGCGGGGTCGCCGAGGGTTTCATCGGCGACGCCGTGCTCGGCGTGTTCGGCATCCCGGCGGCTCGCGACGACGACGCGGTGCGAGGGATCCGCGCGGCCGTCGCCGTCCGCGACCGGGCGGAGCGGCTCGGCAAGGAGCTCGCGCTGCCGATCGCGATGCACGTTCGGATCGGCGTCAACACCGGGCCGGTCGCGATCGGCACGGCCACCGACCGCAACATCGTGATCGGCGCCGAGGTCAACATCGGCGCGCGGATGCAGCAAGCGGCCGAGCCCGACGAGATCCTCGCCGGCGCCACCACCGTGCAGCTGGCCGGGGGGGCCGTGGCGTTCGGCGAGCCGCGGGCGATCACGGCGAAGGGCTTCGAGGACCGACTGCGCGCGTGGCCCGTGGTCGCGGTGCGCGAGCGGGCGAAGGCGGACCGGTCGAACATCCGCTTCGTCGACCGGCGGCGGGAGCTGTCGCTGCTCTCGGAGATCTACGAGCGCGCGGCCAGCCGCGGACGCGCCCACATGGTCACGCTGCTCGGCGAGCCGGGGATCGGCAAGAGCAGGGTGGTCGAGGAGTTCCTCGCGGGCCTGCCGCCCACGACGAAGGTGCTGAGCGGCAGATCCAGCCCGTTCGAGGAGGAGGTCACGTTCTGGCCGCTCGCCCAGATGGTCTATCGCGAGCTCGGCGAGCAGCGGGGTGCGCCCGAGGCCGACGTGGTTCGGAGTCTCCGCGAGGTGCTCGGGTCGTGGCTCGACGACCCCGAGGAGGTCGAGCGCTCGGTCCGGCGGCTCGGGTTCGCGCTCGGCATCGGCGAGGCCGGCGGCGAGGACGACCGGTTCCAGGCGGCCGAGGTGCGTCGCGGCATGCTGTCGCTGCTGGAGGTGCTCGCCGCGCGCTCCCCGGTGGTGCTCGTGTTCGAGGATCTCCAGCAGGCGGACCCGTTGATGCTCGACCTGATCGAGCAGTTGGTGAAGGAGGCTCGTCGGGTGCCGCTCATGGTGGTCTGCGTCGCGCGCTGGGACTTCCTCCAGGCGCGACCGGACTGGGCCGGTGGCCTGGCCGACGCGGCGACGCTGTGGGTCGAGGCGCTCGCGCCCGAGCACGCCGTCCGCCTCGCGATGGAGGCCGGCGGACTCGATCGGGACGACGCCGAGCGGGTCGCGCAGCACGCCGGCGGCAACCCGTTCTTCATCATCGAGATCACGGGCACGCTCCTGCGCGACGATCGGGACCTGCCGCCGGTCGGACCGGGACCGACCGGCGGCCTGCTGCCCGCCACGGTCCAGGCCGTGATCGCCGCCCGCATCGATCACCTCTCGACCGGCGCGCGGTCGCTCGTCCGGCGCGCCTCCGTGTTCCCGCGCGGGCGGTTCGACGAGGACGAGCTGTCGTTCCTGATCGAGCCCCGCCCGGCATGGCTCGAGGAGGCCCGCGACGAGGAGCTGCTGATGCCCGACGAGGAGCGCCCGGGCGTCTGGCGGTTCCGCAGCGACGTGCTCCGCGACGTCGCATACGAATCCCTCGCGAAACGAGAGCGACAGCGGCTGCACCTGAAGGTGGCCGAGGAGCTGTCGACGCCCACCAACGCTGACCGCTATCCGCGCACGATCGCGTTCCACCTGGAACAGGCCGCGCACGCCGCGCTCGACCTCAACCCGAAGGACCGGGCGCTGGCGGACCGCGCCGTCGAGGCGTTGTCGCGCGCCGGCGACGCCGCGCGACGCCGGTTCGAGTCGCGCGCGGCGGCCGAGCTCTACGTGCGTGCGCTGGCGCTGGCGGGCCCCGAGGAGTCGTGGGACGGACGCGAGGCGTGGATCGTCTCGCGGCTCGGCGAGTCGCGGTACTGGCTGGGGGAGTTCGACGAGGCCGAGGACCATCTCCGGCGGGCGCTCTCGATGGCCGGCGCCGACGACCGTGTGACGGCGCATGCCGGGCGCTTCCTCGCCGATATCACGCTCACGATCCGGGGCGACGATCACCTTGCGGCGGCGCTGTTCGAACGGGCGCTCGAGGCGGCACGGCGCATCGGCGAGCCGTTCGTGCTGAGCCGGACGCTGCTGATGGCCGGCTGGGTGCCGTACCGGCGCAAGCGGATGGACGAGGCCGAGGCCATGTTCCGGGAGGCGCTGACGGTCGCGCGGGGCGGCCAGCGTGCCGACCCGTGGGCGGAGGTCCGGAGCCTCGTGGCGATCGCGAGCGTGTGGTCGTTGCACGCCAGCGAGGAGGACGCGCTGGCGATGGGCGAGGAGGCGCTCGCGATCGCGGAGCGCTCCGGCCAGCCGTTCACGACCGCGATCGCGCATCAGGGCGTCGGCGCCTCCCTGCGCCGGTTGCTGCGGCTGGCCGAGGCGCTCGAGCACGCCGAGCTCGCGGTGCGCGGATTGCGAGAGCTCGGCGCCCGATGGGAGCTCGCGAGCGCGCTCGGCGAACGTGGCGTGATCCACCGCCTCGCCGGCCGACCCGAGGATGCCGAGGCCGACCTGCGTGAGGCCGTCGTGCTCTGCCGGGACCTGAAGGAGCGATCGCTCGTGTCCTGGACGATCGCCGAGCTCGCACGCACGCTCGTCGTCCGGGGGGACCCGGCGGCCGCCCGCGCGGCCCTCGACGATCCGCTGGCTAGATCCGCCGAGGCGGAGCCGGGCAGCGCGACGGCGCTCCTCGTGGCCGAATCCGCCGTCGCCGTCGCCGAGGGTGACCGCGAGGCCGGGCTCGCGAAGGCGCGCGCGGCCATCGAGGCGGAGGACGGCGATCGACGGCTGCCGAACCCCTACGCCGCGCAGGTCTGGTGGACGGGATCACTGTTCGGCCCGGCGGAGGCGGGCGGCGGCGATGCCGTGGAGGAGGCTCGAGAAATCTTGGAGCGCAATGGATGGCGCCAGGCGCTCCGAGAGCCCGAGCTCGTTCCCCTGAACGGCTGACGGCCAGGGGGTGGTTGCATCCCGCGGGCGGCCGCGGCAATCTGTCCCAACCGGAGCGGCCATCCTTCCTTCTCGCCGCCTCGGTGCCGATAGGAAACGCATGACGAGAGCGAACCGATCCTTCCCCGTCGGGCTGCGCATCCTCGTGGCCGGTCTCGCCATGCTCGCACTGACCCTGAACGTCCCGGCGCTGGCCGCGGGGGCGCCCTCGGGGGGCCAGGTGACCGACGCGAAGAAGGCCTACGACGCGGCGCTCGCGAAGCTTTCCAGCATCCGCTCCCAGGTCGCGACGATCCAGAGCCAGCTGAACGCGGCCGTCCAGAAGGTCGACGCGCAGCAACAGCTCGTCGACCAGGTGACGGCGCAGGTGCTCGCGACCCAGCAGCGGATCGACGCGGCGCGCGCGAAGTACGCGCAGATCCGTTCGCGGCTGAACGGGCGGGCCGTCGAGGCCTTCATGGACGGCCCGGGCTCGAACCTCGGCTTCATCCTGGGCTCGACGTCGCTGGCCGATCTCTCCGACCGCCTCGAGTTCGTGAACGCCGTCACCGATTCGGACGCGAGCCTCGCCCAGCAGGTCGACAACCTCCGCACGGCTCTGCTGGCGGACGAGGCGCAGCTGGAGGCGCTCCAGGCGCAACGTCGCGAGCGGCTCGTCGCGCTCCAGGCCACCCAGAACACGATCGCGGCGTCGCTGCGGCGCGTGAGCGATCTGCAGGTGGAGGCGTCGCACACGGTCGAAGCGACGCTGTCCCAGTACACGAGCCTGAAGAAGTCCTACGCGAAGTACCTCCAGCAGCAAGCGGCGGGCGGCACGCAGGTGGGCGGCCACCACGATCCCGTGCCCCTGCCGGCGAAGTACAAACACATCCTCAAGGTCTGCCCCGTCGCGGCTCCCCGGTACTTCGGCGACGGGTTCGGGGCGCCGCGGTACGCGGGCGGCTTCCACCTGCACGCCGGCGTCGACGTGGTCGCCGCGAAGGGACAGCCGATCCTCGCACCGTTCGACGGCGTGGCGCACTCCTCGTACAACACGCTCGGCGGCAACGCCGTGTACGTCGACGGCGCCGACGGCTACGTCTACAACGCCCACGTGGACCATTACTCGGCCCTCGCGAACGGACCGGTGCATGCCGGCGACGTGATCGCCTACGTGGGCGACACCGGCGACGCGCTCGGCGGTACGCCGCACGACCACTTCGAGTTCCATCCGTCCTTCCCGGTCCCGGCGGACTGGCCGATCAGCTACTACGGCTACCGCGTGATCGGCACCGCGATCAACCCGTACCCCCTGCTCGTCGCGGCCTGCGGCTGAGCTCCCGGGATTTCAACCGATCGTGGCCTGGTACGTCGTCTGGTAGGTGCTCCCGTCGTGCGCGACGGCGACCGAGTCGATCGTCCACGTGCCGGCGGTCAGGGTGACGTTCGCGACGAAATGCCCCGCGCTGAACCGCTGCACGACCGGGCGGATCGGCTCGCCCGAGGCGGGGGAGAGCACGAACACGACGTTCGCGATGGGGAGCTCCGTGCCGTTCGGCGCGAACGCCGTCATGTGGACCGAGTTCGCGCCCGGCGTGGAGTGATCGATGAACGACTGCACGCGGACGGCATCGGGGAACGTGGACGTGGCCGTTACGGGCTGGCCCGGCACGACCAACGTCGAGGTGGTCCCCTCCGAGCGCGTGATGACGGTGAGCGGGACCTCTGCGGTGTTCGCGCCGGACTGGACGAGCGTCGTGACCTGCCACGTGCCGGACACCGACAGCGAGGTGCTCTGTCCGACCCAGACGCCTCCGTCGGGCTTCAGCGCGAGCTGGGTCGCGGCGAGCTGCGGGCGGGTGACGGAGACGAACCGGAGCGTCACGTGGTCGGCGGTGACCGGCGCGCCGCTGTCGTAGCCGGTCACCGAAGCGCGGAACGCGTTCGGGCCGGGGAAGCCGGGCGTGATCGTCAGGCTCACCCGCGTCGTCGTGGCGAAGTCGTTGCCGGTGACGATGAGGTCGGTCACGGGGGCGACTCCTCCGCTCTTCGCCGCGTTCGCGGAAGCGGGAGGATCCAGGCCGGTCAGGACGCCGGTGAGGATCAGGATCACGAGCGCCGTCGAGACCTCGATCGTCGCCACGCGACGCAGCGGCCGGGGATCGCTCGAGAGCTTCGGGATGCTGCGGTAGCGGTTCAGCGCGCCGAGGGCGATCACCACGAGCACGAGCGCGCTCTTGGCGAGCAGGGTCCAGCCGTACGTCGTGCGGAGACCGTCGAGGACCTTGCCGAGGCCGCCCAGCTCGTCGACCGCGCGCAGGCCGCCGGTCACGACGACGAACCCGACGGCGATCAGCGCGATCGACGAGAACCGCGTCGCCGCTCGCACGGGCGGCTCGACGTCTGCCGTTCGCCCGGCACGCGCCTCCTCGAGGAGCAGCAGGACGAGCAGCAGCAGTCCGCCCGCCCACACGCCGGCAGCCAGGAAGTGCAGCCACTGGAGCAGCTCCTGGGCGATCGGCGTCGGCGCCGCGGCCGCGTGGCCGTTCGCCGAGCGGATCCACATCGCGAGCGCCGCGGCGGCCCCCGCGCCCCAGAAGACCCGGCGCCACCGGTCCTTCGCCGCGCCGACGACGGCGAGCGCGTCGGAGGCGAGCACGACGATCAGCAACCAGACGTACGGCCGGCCGGTCGCGGTGCGGAGCAGCTGGTTCATCGGCACGCCCACGGCACGCTGCTCGGCGACCAGCAGGCCGGCGGCACCGACGAGCGCGACGCCGGCGCCGATCAAGCCGACGATCCTGAGCGAGGTCGGATCGCCTCCGAACGCCCCGAGGCCGACGACGGCGACCGCGACCAGCAGCATCAGCCCGACGTACAGCGCCGTCTTCGCGCCGACCGACAGCGGCGTCGGCCCGTAGGCGCTGCTCGAGGACGATCCGACCGGCGTCACCGTCGTCGAGGCGCCGATCCCGAATGCGAAGGAGCCCGCCGTCACGTGGCCGTCGGTGCTCGAGGCCACGCGCCAGCTCACCGTGTACACGCCGTCGGGGAGCTTCGACGGGAGCGACACGGTCAGGGTCTTCGGCGGTTGGAGCGTCGGTTTGCCGACGCCGGGGAGGACGTTGCCCCCCGCCCCGAGGACGTCGACGACCGACAGCGTCGGATCCGGGGGCTCGGTGAAGTTCATCGTGATCTGCGCGGGGGCCGTCGGCACCGTGGCGCCGTCGGCGGGCACCGAGGAGATGAGGTTCGCGTGGGCGGACGCGGTGCCGGCGCCGAGCACGGTGAGCACGATCGCGAGGATCGTCCCCAGCGCGACCGACCAGAGCCGTCTCATGACTTGCTCTTCATGAACTCCACGCTCGCTTGCACGCGCGGGGAGAACGGCAGGTGGTCGGCGGCGACGAACTCGGCCGTCAGCGTGTGTGTGCCCGGCTGCACACCGCTCAGATCGACGATCTGGTCGGTGCCGTAGGTCATCGACACGAGCGAGCCATCGAGGGACAGGTGGATGTGCCCGGTCGTCGGGGTGACGTTCGTCGTCGTGGCCTGGACGATCGTGCCGCCTTCGAGGTTGAGCTCGACGGTCAGCTCGTCGCCCGTGACGTGCATGCCGGGCGTCGGTTCGGTGATCGAGAGCGTCGCGGTGGAGCGGGGCCGGATCGTGCCCGGGGCGAGCGACGCGATCGGCTTGGGACCCAGCAGGGCCCTCGGCACGAACGTCGACGTCACGAACAGCACCGCCGCCACCGCGATCAACCCCCACGCGCCCACGACCGGGACCCTCGGGAACCCCTTGTCCCGCAGCCGGGACCAGCCGATCCAACCGGTCCAGATCCCCGCGAACACCATGACGATCGCGAGCGATTCATCCTGGCCTCCGGCGTGGGCGATCACCGAACGAGCGCCTACCCCTTCATCGCCGCCGGCTCACCGGTCTGCTTCGGCGCCGAGCTCGTGCCGGGCTTCCGGGCGGCGGCCAGCGCCACGACGGCGACGACCAACCCGATCAGACCGACGAGCACACCGATCACGGCGACCGTCTTGGTGGTGTTCGCGGAGCTCTTCGCATCCGCGGCCGCGGCGGTCGCGGCGCTCAGCCGGCCGGCGTCTTGGTCGATCCTCGACGCGAGCTGGTCGTTCGTCGGCGTGTTCACGGCCGGGAACATGTTCTCGGCCGGGTCCTGCACGACATCGAAGGTCGTCGGCCCGGACGTGAGCTTCTCGTCGATCTTCGTGCCGTCGACCGAGCCGGTGAAATGGAACGTGTACGGGCCGGGCTGCGACGGGATGAACCAGGCGCGGTAGTCACCCTGGATGCCGTCGCCGCCGACCTCGAAGTTCGGCTCCAACGGCACGTCGAGCGTCTGGCCGCCGAACGAGACCGTGACCTTCAGCGAGTCGCCGAGGTCGACCACGGGGTTGCCGTTCTTGGTGATGATGATCTGGGCGCTGTTCGGCTGGAAAGCGTACGCCGGCTCGGTGCCGAACCCCACCTCCATGTGGATCGGTCCCTGCTGCCGTTGCGCGTGGGCGAAGGCCGCGGGGGCGGCCGCGATCAGGAACAGCGTTGCAAGCCCGCCGACCACGGCGAGCGCACGCATGCGATGACGCATGTCGGAACTCCTTCGTTCGCTGGGATATGGATCGACGCCTCGATCCGAGGCGAACCGATCAGCGAGGAGGAGCGCGGCCGCGGACGCGGAGCGGCGCCGCGGCGCTGTGCACGACGTCGGTCCATGCGACCAGGCCGACGGAAGCCGAGGCCAGCGCCGGCGGCGCCGATCCGAGCGCGCTCGCGACCGCGTCCGCGGCGCGGAGCACCGAGCGCAGCAGGAGCGCGGCGGCGGCCGCCACGATGAGTTGGACCACGGCGCCCACGGGCAGGATCCGCTCGAGGTCCCCGAGCGGCGCGCCGACGCCGAGGCGCTCGATGACCTCGATCGTGGCGAAGGCGAGGATCTGGAAGCCGGCGAGTCGCCCGAGCAGCTCGACGAACGAGGGATCGTCGTCCCGACGCCCGAGCCGGCTCAGGAAGAAGGCGGCGAGGGACACGATCCCGATCGCGAGGGCGGCGTGGTCCGCCAAGCCGAGGTACGCGTGACCGGTCGAGGCGAGCAACGCGGCGCGGCTCGCGGCCCGCGGTTGCAGCACCGCATACGTCAGTTCGTGTCCGATCAGGACGCCGCCGAGGGCGACGCCGAGCACGGCCGCGCGCGAGGCCGGTCGTCGCAGCATGGCCCCTATGCTACGGGCACTTCGGCCGGAGGGCGACATCGGAGTCCGGAAGGGGCCGGAAGGGGAAGGACCACGGGTGGAAGCGCGGGACGTTCGGCACGTCGGGGTGGTCGGCGCCGGCCTCATGGGATCGGGGATCGCGGAGGTGGTCGGCCGCGCCGGGCTCACCGTCACGTTCGTGGAGGGTTCGGCCGCGCTCGTGGACGTGGGGCGGGAGCGGATCATCGGGTCCGTCCGCCGGGCGGTCGACCGAGGCAAGCTCGACGCGGCCGACGGAGAGGCGATCCTCGGCCGGATCGACGGCGCGCCCGAGCTGGCCGCGCTCGCGGACGTCGATCTCGTGATCGAGGCGGCGACCGAGGAGCCCGCGGCGAAGGCGGCGATCTTCCGGGAGCTCGGACGGGTCGTCCGCCCCGACGTCGTGCTGGCCTCGAACACCTCGTCGATCCCGGTCGGATCCCTCGGGGTCGCGAGCGAGCGCCCGGCGCGCGTGATCGGGATGCACTTCTTCAATCCGCCGCCGGTGATGCAGCTCGTCGAGATCACGCCGTCGGCGGCCACGTCGCCGGAGACGCTCGCGTTCGCGTGGGCGTTCGCTTCGGAGGTGCTGGGGAAGACGTGCGTGCGGTCCTCGGACGAGGCGGGGTTCATCGTCAACCGGCTGTTGATCCCGTACCTCTACGACGCGATCCGGCTCTACGAGCGCGGGTTCGCGACGCGGGAGGACATCGACACCGCGATCCGGCTCGGCCTCGCCCATCCGATGGGACCGCTGACGCTGGCCGACCTGATCGGCCTCGACACCGTGCTCAGCATCGGCGAGGTCCTGCACGCCGCGTTCGGCGTCGACCGGTACGACGCCCCGGCGCTGCTCCGCACGCTCGTGCGCGAGGGAAAGCTCGGCCGGAAGTCCGGCGAGGGCTTCTACCCCTACCGCTGAGGGGGTCGCGACGCCTCGAACAGCACCACGACGAAGATGCCGAACGTGCAGACGTGCACGAACGTGCACCACAGGCAGATCGCACCGATCACCACGATCTCGGCGTAGACCAGCCACAGCACGAAGGCCATCCCGACGCTCGCCGCGAGCAGGCGGATCCAACGGAACCTCGGCCGGCCCCACAGGGACGGGATCGAGATCGCCAGCATCGTCGCGAAGAACACGCACCCGAGCAGGGCGACCGGGATCCCGAGCACGGTCGACTGCTGGCTCGTCGTCACGCGCTCGCAGTTGACGAGGCCGCTCGAGCCGCACGCGAGCAGCCGCGGCGACGTGTAGTGCGCGATCGTGAGGTAGACCGACGCCGCGAGCCCGGCGCCCGCGAAGCCGAGCACGAGGAACGATGCGGTCCGCGTCCTCATGCGGTGAGCTTCGCCGCCGCGGCGGTGACGGCCGCGCTCGAGCAGACGTCCTTGGGCTGCTGATCCGTCACGGTGCAGATCGCGGCGGTGAGGAGGTTCGCGGATCCGACGACCGCCTGCGCGATCGGGGAGGTGGGGTCGTGCAGGGCGGCGGCGATCTGCGCCGCGGTGTGGCCGCGCAGGACGTCGGGCAGGTACTGCGCCCCGTTGAACACGTACCGGTTGCCGATCAGGACGAACGGGATCGCGGTCGCGGTCGTCACGTACGGCGGGGCGTCGTACTTCCCGAAGAGCTGTTGCTGCGCCTGGGTCAGCGTGTCCAGCTTCCCGTACCCCGTGATCCCCAGCTGGTTCGTCGCCGTCTCCATCCCCTGGAAGGTGATGAGCGGGCTCGTGTACGAGGACCCGTGGAACGACAGGGTGGGGGTGTGGGGATACGCCTCCGGGATGCCCGCGGACTCCGTCTGGCCGAGGTCGGAGAACGTCCCGAACCGCGAAAGCGCCACCGCGAGCGGCCACCGCTCGGCGGCGCAGTACGGGCAGTACTCGGCCCCGACGTACAGGACGAGGGGCTTGCCGCCCACCTCGATCGGCGGCGTGCCTTCAGGGAGGGCATGGGGGGCCACGAGGTTGCCCGGAACGGCGACCGCGTCGAAGGTGGCGGCCGGGACGCCGGTCACGCCCGCGATGACGTCGCTCGCCGCGGCCGACGACGGGGCCGCGGCGGAGGTGGTCCGAAGGATGAGCAGCAGGATCACGACGCCGGCGACGCCGGCGACCCCCGCCCACGGCGCCCATCGGGGGAGCACGCCTCGCCGGGCGCCGCGTGGCGGCGGGCGCCGTTTCGAGGTCGCCGTCGGCGAGCTCGCCGTCTTCGTCTGTGGCGGCTTCCGGGCGGGCGGCTTCCGTCGGGCCTTGCGTCGCTTGCTCATGGCGTCGGGCGCTTCCGGGCTCGATCGCGGAGCCCCGCCGTGTAGCCCGCCATCTTCGCGGCGTCGGTCCAGCCGAGCAGCAAGGGCACGACGACGGTGGCGAGGGCGCGATCGAGGGGGGCGTCTAGCCGGGACCAGGCGCGGCGGAGGGGCTCGCGGGCGTACGCGACGGCCCCGGCCGCGGCGAGCAACTTCGGCCACCGCCGACGCGACAGGAGCGCGGCGCCGAGCGCCCCGTAGACGCCGAACCGGAGCGCGTGGCGCTCGGGGAACATGCCCGCGTGGGCGTCTCCACGCGCGTACCGGGCGTACTGGGTCCAGGTCGCGCCGAGGGTCGGCCGCGGGCGCCACCACGCGACCGCATCGGGGGCCAGGCGCATGTCCAGGCGGCGTTCGCGCCACCGGAGGTCGACCCACATGTCCTCACCGATCGGCAGCCATTCGGGGTAGCCGCCGACGGCGTCGATCGCGTCGCGCCGGAACGCGACCGATCGGGCGCTCGGTGCGAACGTCTCCTCGTCGACGTCGGCGGGATCGAGCGGGAGGTTCAGGCTCGCGACGCAGGCGTCGAGGAAGCCGCCGATCACCGGGGCGTACGTGCCCATCGCGACGTCGGCGCCGTCGGCGAGCGGCCGGAGCAGCGCTTCGAGCCAGCCGGGGCCGTAGGTGCAATCGGCATCGGCGACGGCGATCACGTCGTGCGCCGCGTGCGCGATCGCGAGGTTCCGGCCACGCGCGATGTTGGCGCCGGGCTCCTCGAGCAGCGTGATCCGCTCGGCGGCGCGGAGCCGTTCGAGGGTGCCGTCGGTGGAGCCGCCGTCGACGATGACGATCTCGTCGGGCGGGACACGTTGCGCCTCGATCGACGCGAGGAAGCCGCCGACGTCGTCGGCGGCGTTCAGGACGGTGGCGATCAGCGATACCTTCACGTGCGTGCGCGCTCCTCCGCTTCGCGGTACGCATCGAGCGTAGCTCGGGCCGTCGCCGACCAGGTGTAGCCCGCGGCGCGCGCCCGGCCCTTCTCCACGAGGTCTCCACGGAGCACCGGGTCGCCGAGCAGCCGGGCGAGGCCGTCGGCGATCGCGGCCACATCGTCCGCATCGACGAGCAGCGCGGCATCGCCGGCCGTCTCCGCCACGGCCGCGGTCGTCGACGCCAGGACGGCCACGCCGCGGCCCATCGCCTCCACGATCGGGAGCCCGAACCCCTCATACAGCGACACGTACGCGACCAGATCCGCCCCTCGGTAGACGGCGTCGAGATCGCCGGCCTCGAGCGGGCCGGTCCGCACGATCCGACCGGGCCCCGGCCGCGCGATCTCGGCGTCGACCTCCCCGATGCCCCAGCCGTCGGGTCCCGCCAGCACCAGTGCGTGCGGGACGTCCGGGGCGACCTGCCGGTAGGCGCGGATCAGCCGCACCTGGTTCTTGCGCGGCTCGATCGTCGCGGGACACACGACGTAGGGTCCTTCGATGCGGAGGCGGGCAAGGACGCCGGCGACGTCCGCATGACCCTCGGGCAGCGCCGCGGCCAGCGGCGTGACGTGGATCCGCTCGGCCGGCGCGCCGTGCGCGCGCAGGTCCCCGGCGGTCGCGTGCGAGGGGACGACGAGGACGTGGGCGCGCCGGATCGCGGCACGGAGGCCCGCCCGGTAGAGCCATCGCCACCGCGGCGGGAACGCGCGGGGGAACCGGTCGAACGCGAGGTCGTGCACGGTCACGACGAGCCCCTGACCCGCGACCGGCGGCGGGACGGCGGCGGGGTTCGTCGCGTGCACGACGTCGCAGGATCCGAGCGGCTCCGGCAGTGCCGGCCGGCCGGTGAGCGCCCACCGCGGGTACAACGAGCCGATCGTCGCCGGGACCTCGACGACCCCGTCGGATCCGTCGGGAGCAGGCCCGTCCCATCGGGACGCGAACCGAACGAGCTCGAGCGAGGGGTCCGCTGCCTCGAGCGCCGGCGCAAGCTCGCGCACGTACGTGCCGATGCCGCCCGGCGCGGCGAACCACAGCTGGTCGACGGAGAACGCGACCCTCATGTCTTCATCGCCTCGACGCACCGGCAGCCCGCGTCGCCAACGGTCGCGGCGTGTGCGGTGCCCGGCTCGATGTCCAGCCGGTCGCCGGCGAGGAGCTCCACGTCGCCGTCGTCGGTGTGGAACGCGATCGAGCCGTCGAGGCAGAACAGCACCTTGTGGGCCGCGTGCGCATGGCGGCCGTAGCGGTCGCCCGGCCCGTTGCCCCACGAGCGCGGGTCAGAGCACCCTTCCCGCTCGAACGCGCGCAGCGCGTCCGCCTCCGTGGCATGCGCCTCGCGCTTCGTCGCCGCCATCGGGCTCAGGCCGGGTCGCCGCGATCCGGACCGACCCAGCGCCGCGCCGCCTCCAGATCGTCGGGGAGCACGAGCACCGCGACCGACCGCTCCTCGAGCGGGCCGTCGCCGAGCGGCGGCGAGACCGCGGCCTTGATGCCCCCGCGGCCGAGCCGCTCGACCGCCGCCCACGCGTCGTCCCATGGGAGTGAGCACAGCGCCACCGGCTGGGGGCGCTCGGTCCCGGCCGCCACCTCGGCGGTGTCGTCGCGGCCGTCGAGTTCGGTGCGCAGGCGTTCTTCCGCGACGGCGCGAGCCTTCGTCAGGTCGGCCTCGGCGACGAACACGTTCCACGACGGGCGCAGCGGCGAGTAACTGGATCGCAGCAGCGGATCGGTGCGCGCGCCGGTGACCTCCGCGGGCTTGATCAGCCGGAGCTGGCAGGCGATCTGGGCATCGGCGAGCACCTGGCGCACCCGCTCGGCCTCGTCGATCCCGAGGAGCCGCGTGGCCACCGGCTCGGCATCCCGCAGCGGATCGCCCTCCTGCAGGAGCCGCCGGGCGTCCTTCGGGTCCATCAGCAGACGTCGCCGCGGCCGTGCATCGGGGGCACGCCCTTGCGCGCGAACTCCACCCACTGGCCGTGCCACGGCTCGCGCGCGAACCGCCGGACCTGGAGCGCGCCGAACCCGGTCGCCTCGATCCGCCCCTGGAGCACCCACGGCGCCGGCTTCGGGTTCTCCTCCACGAAGTAGCGTTCGAGCGCCATCAGCGCGGCGCGCTCTTCCTCCGGCGACAGGCCGTCGGGAAGCTCGAACCGTCGATCGTCCTCGGTCCCGAACACGTCGCTCCTCGGCTCGCTCCGTCTCGACCGTTCGCCTACAGGGGGATGTTCCCGTGCTTGCGCGCCGGCACCGACTCGCGCTTCGTCGAAAGCATCCGCAAGGCCTTGATCAGGCGCCGGCGGGTCTGCGATGGCTCGATCACGTCGTCGATGAAGCCGCGCTCGGCGGCCGCGTACGGCGTCGAGAACTTGTCCCGGTACTCGCCGATCAGCTCGGCGCGCTTGCGCCCGGGGTCATCCGCTTTGTCGATCTCGCGGCGGAACACGACGTTGACCGCGCCCTCCGCCCCCATCACGGCGATCTCCGCGGTCGGCCACGCGAACGCGACGTCCGCGCGGAGGTGCTTCGAGTTCATGACGAGGTAGGCGCCGCCGTAGGCCTTGCGCGTGATCACGGTCATCCTCGGCACGGTCGCCTCGGCAAAGGCGTAGAGCAGCTTCGCGCCGTGCCGGATGATCCCGTTGAACTCCTGCTGGGTCCCGGGCAGGAACCCCGGCACGTCGACGAACGTGAGGATCGGGATGTTGAACGCGTCGCAGAACCGGACGAACCGGCTGGCCTTCTCGCTCGCGTCGATGTCGAGCGTGCCGGCCAGGACCTTCGGCTGGTTCGCGATCACGCCGATCGATCGCCCGTCCAATCGCGCGAACCCGATCAGGATGTTCATCGCCCAATAGGGGAAGACCTCGAGGAAGTCGCCGTCGTCCACCACGCGCCGGACCACCTCGTGCATGTCGTAGGGCTCCTGTACGCGGTCGGGGACGAGGTGCGTGAGGCCGTCGTCGATCCGTTCGGGATCGTCGGTGCTGGCGTAGGCGGGCGCGTCCTCGAGGTTGTTCGACGGCAGGAAGCTCAACAGGTAGCGAACGCGCTGCAGGACGTCCTCGTCGTCCTCGCCGACGAACGATGCGACGCCGGACTTCCCCGCGTGCGTCATCGCGCCGCCGAGCTCCTCGAACGTGACCTCCTCGCCGGTCACCGTCTTGATCACGTCGGGGCCCGTGATGAACATATGCGACGTCTCCTTCACCATGAAGGTGAAGTCGGTGATCGCCGGAGAGTACACGGCGCCGCCGGCGCACGGGCCCATGATCACGCTGATCTGCGGGATGACCCCGCTCGAGCGAACGTTCCGCTCGAAGATGTAACCGTAGCCAGCGAGCGAGGCCGCGCCCTCCTGGATCCGCGCGCCGCCGGAGTCGTTGATCTGGATGAACGGCGCGCCGGTCTGCAGCGCGAGGTCCATCACCTTGCAGACCTTCTGCGCGTGCACCTCGCCCATCGAGCCGCCGAACACCGTGAAGTCCTGCGACGCGACGAACACCTTGCGCCCGTCGATCGTGCCGTAGCCGGTGATGCAGCCGTCGCCCGGCGGTCGCCGCTTGTCCATGCCGAAGTCGTGCGACCGGTGGATCGCGAACGGGTCGGTCTCGACGAACGAGCCGCGGTCCATCAGGAGGTCGAGGCGCTCGCGGGCGGTGAGCTTCCCCTTGTCGTGCTGGCGCTGCGCCGCGTCGCGTCCGCCGGGCTGCAGCGTCGAGCGCCGCCTCCGCCGCAGCTCCTCGATCCGGTCCTCGACCGTGCGTTCGATCGGCGGCGCGGTCTCCTTCTGCGTCTTGGCCATCCCCGGAGTCTAGCCAGGCTTCGGTCGCGGCTTGCCCATGCAGCCTCGAGAGGGCCAGCCGGCGGCCGGCCAACGGCCCATCGCCTGCACCATCCGGATCGTGACGATCGCGTTCGTCCTGGCGGAGAAGGGGGACGAGGGCAATCGCCACGCCGGCGAGGTCCAGTCCGCGAACCGCGCCGGCCACGCCGCGGCGAGGTGCTGGTAGAGCCCGACGTACATGCCGGTGGGCCTCGACGCCGCGGTCGGGTTGAGGCCGCTCTCGCGTCGCGCGATGCAGATCGCCCGCTCGGCGCCGCCGGGCACCGGACCGAACTGCTCGACCGCGCACGTGATCTCGCGCGCCGACAAGTGCTGGATCGATTCCGTGGGCGCCTGGATGAGGGCGCACGGGCCTGGGAGCCAATGCGCGGCGGCGTCGGTGGCAGGGAGGAAGGAGCCGACCGCGACGACCGCCGTCACGAGGACCGCGACGATGCGTGCTCGCACGGGCTCCGACCCTAGCAGCGGGCCTGCGGGTCAGTCCACGTCGACACGGCCACCCGAGCGCCAGTACACGCCGTGGTCGCGGTCGAGGAACCGCTCGTCCACGAGGGAACGTCGCAGCGACGCGTAGTCGTTGAAGAAGCGTCCGATCACGACGTTCACCTCCTTCTCGTCGTAGCGGCGCCCGGGTTCGAACTCGAGCGCGACCCGCTCCAGGACGATCCGGCGCTTCGAGCGCTTCGTCGGGATCTCGGTGAGGCGGCCGTTCCGGAAGAACGCGCGGAGCACGGCCTCCTCGTCGTCGTTCGCGGCGCCGAGCGCGATCCCGGACCCCCGCGCCGGGCCGACCTGCCCGGCGGCCCAGCGCAGGGTCTCGGGGTCCAGGCGGTACGTCCGGCGATCCGGTCGCAGCCGGACGACCCCGGTCGACGTCAGCCGGTTCAGGTGCGTCCGGACGCGCTTCAATGGCAGCTCGAGCTCCTCCGACAGGGCGCGGCCGGTCGCGTCGGCTCGAGCGAGACGGCCGGCGATCGAGAGCCGTTCGGGGTCGGCGAGTGCTCGGAGGATGTCGTCGGGGGTCTCGGGCATGTCGTTCTCTCCCCGTAGCATGCTCGCATGCAGCTCACCGATCCGCAGCGGCGCACCCTGCAGCAGCTGATCGGCACCGGCGAGCGTCCCGTCTTCCCCTCGGATCTGCCGCAGCGGTTGCGCGACCGGATCGAGGAGGCGGCCCGTGGGCTCGACCTGCCGGACGCGCTGTGGCTCGGCAAGGAGAAGCTCAACGATCTCGGCAGGTGCGAGGGCACCTTCCAGTCGAAGATCTCGGGCGAGGCGCCGCCGTTCGAACACGGCAGGGCTAGCGCCGCCGGCGTCCTGCAGCACCGCGCGATCGAGGTGGTCGTCGGCGCGCGAGAGCCGCTCGATCCCCACGCGGCCGTCGACCTCGCCGTCGACCGGATCGTGGAGAAGGAGGAGCGGTTCGCCGAGTACTGGCGCGCCCTCCCCGAGCCCGATCGCGACGAGATCCACATGGAGGTCGTGCGCCGGACGATCCTGTTCGAGACCTCGTTCCCGCCGCTGCGCGAGCTGCGGCGGGATCTCGCGCCGGCCACGGAGCTCTCGGTGCGTGCGGAGCTCCTCGGTGGCTCGCTCGTGGTCTCCGGGAAGCTCGACCTCCTCCTGGGCGTGCCCGACCGACTCGAGCCCATGCGCGCCACGCGGATCGCGATCGACCTGAAGACCGGCGGCGCCTATCCCGCCTACGCCGAGGACAACCGCCTCTACGCGCTCGTGCTCGCGCTCCGGTTCGGGGTGCCGCCGTACCGCGTCGCCTCCTTCTTCCTCGAGAGCGGCACCTGGCAGGCGGAGGACGTCGGCGAGGAGCTCCTGTTCCACGCGGCCGATCGCGTGATCGACGCCGCGCGCTCGGCCGCCGCGCTCCGGAACGGCCGGGAGCCGGCGCTCAAACCCGGCCCGTGGTGCGCGTGGTGCCCGAGGCTCCAGGTGTGCCCCGCCGCCGACCCCGACGCCCGTCAGGCGGTCCTGGGGGCCTCCTGAGCCTGGGCGCCGCCGGCGCGATACCGGTCGGAGACGGCCTCGACGAACCCGGTGAATCGCACCGCCAGGTCCTCGCTCACCAGGTGCAGCACGTTCTCCGCGTTCTCCTCGCCGTTGCGCGAGAAGTTGAAGCTGCCGGTGAGGACCTCGTCGTCCACGACGAGGATCTTCGCGTGCATGTAGTCGTGGACCGAGCCGGGCTCGTACGGCGTCGAGATCTTGCCCGAGAGGTGCGGCGCGATCGTGCGCCACACCTCGATCTTCCACCGGTTGTGCGGCACGTCGGCCCACTGACGCTGCACCTGCTCCATCTGCGTCGCGTCGAACGCGCCGGTGAACCCGAGCTTCTCGCGTCCGACGTGCTCGGCCAGCACGGCGAGCACGGCGCCCGACGTCACCACCGGGGAGCACAGCCGCACGCGCCGATCCGCGGCGGCGATCATCCGGGCTGCCTCGAGCGAGAGCCACGGCGGCGCGGGGGAGAAGAGGGGTTGCGCGCGCACACCCTGATCCAGCTGCACCTCGGGCCCCGTCGCGCCGCTCCGCTCCAGGTGACCGTGTGCCCAGAGGTGCTCGAAGTTCTCGGTGTAGGCGGCGGCGATGTCCGGGACGCCGGCCAGCTCCAGCAGCACGTTCTCTTCGCGGGTGAACGCGTCGTCGGTCCAGTTCGTCGAGCCGGTCCAGACGTCGCGACCGTCGCGGACGACGTACTTGTGATGCATCAGCGCCCCTTCGTCGGCGACGCCGCGCGTCGGCACGTCGAGCGCCTCGATCGTCGCCGGGTCGGCGTGCATCGGCCGCGCCGCGCCCGCGTCGTCGGTGCGCTCCGTGTTGAACACGACGCGCACGGCGACCCCTCGGCGCAGCGCCGCCTCGAGGGCGTCGGCGATCCGCGCGCTCGCGCCCTCTTTCGCGTCGAAGTCGTAGATCGCGACGTCGAGCGACGTGGCCGCCGCTCCGATCCAGGCGGCGAGCGCGTCGGCCGTGGCCGCGGCCGGCTGCGCGCCGTCGGACAGGAACGTGGTGGTGAGCTCGCCCATCCTCAGGCGACGTGCCCGCACTCGCGGCGGTAGCACGCCAGGACCGCCGCGATCGCCTCGTCGGGGTCGTCGGTGAGCGTCACGATGTCCAGATCCCCAGACTCGATCAAGCCCTCTTCCACCATGGTCTCGGACCACTCGACGAACCATCGCCAGTGTCCGTCGCCGAACAGCACGACGGGGAAGTGCTGGACCTTCCCGGTCTGGATCAGCACCAGCGCCTCGTAGAGCTCGTCGTTCGTTCCCCAGCCGCCGGGACAGGCGATGAAGCCCTCGGACGCCTTCACGAAGCAGACCTTGCGCGCGTAGAAGTGCTTGAAGTCGTACGACAGGTCGAGCCAGTCGTTCATCCGCTCCTCGCGCGGCAGCTTGATCCCGAGGCCGATCGAGAGGCCCCCCGCCTCCTTCGCGCCGCGGTTCGCCGCCTCCATGAGCCCCGGGCCGCCGCCGGTGATCACGGCCCATCCCTCTCGCGCGAAGCCGGCGCCGAGCGCCCGCGCGGCCGCGTACCACGGATGGTCCGCGGCGATCCGGGCCGAGCCGAAGATCGCGGCGGTCGGGCGGTCGATCGACGCCACCAGCTCGAGCCCGGTCTTGAACTCATCGTGGATGAAGCGGAGGTCCCGCTCGAGGTCCTCCTCCTCGCGGAACCACATCGCCCGTTCGGCGGGCATCCTCGTCGTGTCGCGCTCCATCGGCGTGCAACGGTACCCCGCCGGTGGGCGGACGCCGCGCCGCTGCTAGGGTTCCGCGACTGCCGCCGAGCCGCTGAGGGGACCACCATGGCCAACGATCTCTACGACGTCGGAGCGCTGCCGCCGCCTGGTGAGGTGCCGTCGCGGATGCACGCGATGGTCGTGCGACCCGATCGGTACGGCGATCCGGCGGACGCGATCCGCGACGAGGTGATCGACGTGCCGGAGCTCGGCCCTCGCGACGTGCTCATCGCGCCGATGGCCGCGGGCGTGAACTTCAATAATGTTTGGGCTGCAAGAGGTATGCCGGTCGATGTGACGAAGACCCAGGCGCGATGGGGCGAGCCGACCGACTTCCACATCGTGGGGTCCGACGCCAGCGGCATCGTGTACGCGGTCGGGGCGGCGGTGCGCGACGTCGCCGTCGGCGATGCGGTCACCGTGCACCCGGGGCAGTGGGATCCGGAGGACCCATGGGTGCGCGCGGGGCGCGATCCGGGGTTGGCCGCGAGCTTCCGGGTCTGGGGCTACGACACGTGCTGGGGATCCATGGCTCAGTTCACGAAGGTCCAGGACCACCAGTGCATGCCGAAGGCCGATCACCTGACGTGGGAGGAGGCGGCCGCGCCGACGCTCACGGGCGGCACGGCATACCGGATGCTCTTCGGGTGGCAGCCGAACGTCGTCGAACCCGGCGACGTCGTGCTCGTGTGGGGTGGCGCCGGCGGCCTCGGCTCGCTCGCGATCCAACTGGTGACCAACGCCGGCGGCCGAGCGGTAGCGGTCGTGTCCTCGGAGGACAAGGGCGAGTACTGCACGTCCCTCGGCGCCGTGGGCTACGTGAACCGGAAAGCCTTCGATCACTGGGGTGTCCCTCCGGCCTGGGACGCCCCCGAGTGGAAGGGATGGTTCGAGGGGGCGAAGGCCTTCGGCAAGGCGATCTGGGACGTCCTCGGTGAGAAGACGAACCCGAAGATCGTGTTCGAGCATCCCGCGCAGGACACCATCCCCACCTCGAACTTCGTGTGCGACCGCGGCGGGATGATCGTGATCTGCGCCGGCACGACGGGCTACGACACGATGATCGACGTCCGGTACCTCTGGTACCTCCAGAAGCGCTACCAGGGCTCGCACCTGATGAACGACGAGCAGGCGATCGCGTTCAACGACCTGGTGCGGGACGGGACGATCCTGCCGGCGCTCGGGGCGACCTACCGCTACGAGGAGATCCCGACGGTCCACCGGCTGATGGGCGACGGGGAGCTCCCGGACGGCAACGTCGCCTGCCTCGTGAACGCGCCGGAGGCGGGGCTCACCGGATCGGCGTGAGCAGGTCCGGCACGCCGCTAGGATCGCTCCTGGACGAGCTCGACGAGGACGCCGTCCATCGACGCGGGATGCACGAACGCGATCAGCGTGTCGCGCGAGCCGGGCCGCGGGGCGTCGTCGACCAGGCGCGCCCCCTCTTCCCGGAGGTGCTCGAGCGCGCCCTCGATGTCCTCGACGCGATAGGCGACGTGGTGGACGCCGGGGCCTCGCCGGGCCAGTGAGCGTCCGACCGGGGTCTCGGGCCGGAGCGCGCCGAGCAGCTGGATGAACGACGAGCCGACCCGGAACAGGACCTCCTCCACCCCCTGATCCTCGACGCGCTCGCGATGCGACGGCTCCACGCCGAGGAGGCGCCGATACTCCTGCACCGCCCGTTCCAGATCCTCGACCGCGATGCCGACGTGGTCGATCTCGGTGAGCCGGATCATCGGCCGCCCCGGACCGCCGGCTGCATCTTTCCGATCAGCTCGCGCGCGGCGACCACGTGGTAGGCGGGCAGCTCGAGCGCGCGCGTGACGGCGGCGACGCCTTGCGCCCGCAGGTCATCCTCGGGCTTGGCCTCCGAACCGCGCGGGCACGCGAGCACGTAGAACTCGACCAGCTCGAGGAACTGGGCGAGCGACGGCGTGAGCCCGCCGCGCTCGTACTGGTAGATCGTCTGGCGCGACGCGGGGCAGCCCTTCGTCTCCGCGACGCCGTCCACGGCTCGGTGCCCGGCCGCTCGGCGCAGATCCCGCAGCAGCGAGCCGAGCGTCGTCCGGTCGGCGCGTGAGATCGGCGGTCGCTTCGTCCTGGCCACAGGGTCGGAACCCTACCGCAGGCCCCGAGCGTGCTCGAACGCCCGGCCAACGGCCTCTGTCGGCCGGTCGGCGTCCTCCGGTCCCCCGAGCGAGCCGAAAGGCTGATACCCGGGTGAGGCCATCCGATGTAGGTTGGCCGATGTAGGTTTGCACCGAGCGGAAGCGCCCCCCGGCATCGGAGACCCGATGAGCGACAAGAGCAGCGCGAGCACCGCCACCATCCTCGAGGGCTCGCACCTCACGTCGAAGGGCATGGCCGACGTCTTCCGCAAGCGCGAGAAGACGCGGATGAAGAAGGTCCTTCGCGCGATCGCCATCGTTTTCCTGATCGACGCGTTCCTGTGGCGCTGGTACGCGACCGGGCACCGGATCGGCATGCCGAAGTTCGGTCCGGAGTTCATCTACTTCCTGCCGGTCATCGGGATCTTCATCGCGATCTTCCTGATGGCGGCGATCCCGCTGATCAGCGGCAAGTCGCCGCACATCACCGTGTACCCGGAGCAGGTCGAGTTCGGGCTGAGCGACATCAAGGGCCTGGACACGCAGGTCGACGAGGTGATCCGCACGATCGACGTGTTCCTTGGCTACGCCACGTTCCGCGAGGAGCTCGGCGGCACGCCGCGGCGCGGGATCCTGTTCGAGGGGCCGCCGGGGACGGGCAAGACGTTCCTGGCCAAGGCGATGGCCAAGCAGGCCGGCGTCCCGTTCCTGTTCATCTCGGCGCCGGCGTTCCAATCGATGTGGCAGGGCATGACGGCGTTCCGGATCAGGTCGTTCTTCAAGAACCTCCGGAAGGCGGCGCGCAAGGAAGGGGGCGCGATCGGCTTCATCGAGGAGATCGATGCGATCGGAGGGACCCGGGGCGGCATCGACAGCATGGTGCCGTACCAAGCCGAACCGGCGTCGGAGGCGGGTGGGCTCTCGCGCGTGACCTCCGCGTTCATCGGCGGCGGCAGCGGCGGCATGGTCAACGAGCTGTTGATCCAGATGCAGTCGTTCGATCAGCCGCCGTGGCGCGCCCGCCAGAAGGCGAAGCTCATCACCTTCGTGAACGGCTACCTGCCGCCGGACCGGCAGTTCACGGCGATGCGCCCCGAATATCACAACATCCTGCTGATCGCGGCGACGAACCGCGGCGACTCCCTCGACCCGGCGCTGCTCCGTCCCGGCCGGTTCGATCGACGCCTCTACTTCGACTCTCCGACGAAGCAGGAGCGCCGCGACCTGATCGACTTCTTCCTCGCCCGGAAGGCGCACCACGAGCAGCTCGACGAGGAGCCGAACCGCGAACGGATCGCGCACGAGACGTTCGGCTACACGCCGGTGATGATCGAGCACCTCTTCGATGAGGCGCTGCTGGTGTCGCTCCGCGACGGCCGCAAGGCGATGAGCTTCGCCGACGTGATGGAGGCGAAGTTCACCGAGGAGATCGGCACGAAGCAGCCGACGGTCTACACCGACACGGATCGCGACGCGGTCGCGACGCACGAGGCGGGGCATGCGACCGTCGCCTACCTGCTGGGCAAGGGGCGGCGGCTCGAGGTCTTGTCGATCATCAAGCGCCGGGGCTCGCTCGGGCTGCTGGCGCACAGCGACGAAGAGGAGCGTCTCACCCGGACGAAGTCCGAGATCGAGGCGGGCATCGCCATCGCCCTCGGCGGTCTGGTGGCCGAGGAACTCTGCTATGGCGAGTCCGGCACGGGTCCGGGGGCCGACCTGGCGCACGCGACGTCGCTGGCCGCCCAGATGGTGGGCTCCTTCGGCATGGCCGGCTCGCTGATCAGCTACGAGGCGGTCGCCGACGGCCCGCTCTCCCGTTCGAACCTCGTCGGCAAGGTGCTGGGCAACCTCGAGACGAAACAGCGGGTCGAGGACATCCTCGAGGCGCAGCGCGAGCGGGTCCGCGAGGTCCTGGCCGCGAACCGGGACATCCACGCCGCGCTCCGGGACGCCTTGATCGAGCGGGACGAACTGGTCCGCGAAGAGATCCTCGAGGTCATCGAGAAGGCACTGGTCAACCGCGCCTGAATCGCCCCGCCCGGGCCGTAGACTCGGGCCATGACGCGTTCCTTCCTGGTGGCCGGCGCCCGGACCCCGATCGGGAGGTTCCAGGGCGGCCTCGCGCCGCTGCGCGCCGTGGAACTGGGGGCGACCGCGATCCGCGCCGCGATCGCCCGCGCCGGGGTCTCGCCCGACTCGATCGAGTACACGGTGATGGGCCACGTGCTCCAGGCCGGCCAGGGGCAGATCACCGCGCGGCAGGCGGCGATCGGCGCGGACATACCGCAGCACGTGCCCGCGCTGACGGTGAACAAGGTCTGTCTCTCGGGGACCACGGCGATCGCGCTCGCCGATCAGATGATCCGCGCCGGCGAGCTGGAGATCGCGGTCGC
The DNA here is from genome assembly GCA_035519495.1 of Actinomycetota bacterium. Taxonomy (GTDB): domain Bacteria; phylum Actinomycetota; class UBA4738; order UBA4738; family HRBIN12; genus AC-51. The sequence goes on along the minus strand of DATIWE010000082.1, from coordinate 29,400 downwards.
CGGTGGGATGGAGTCGATGACGAACGCTCCGTACGTCCTGCCGACCGCGCGCGAGGGGAGCCGGCTGGGGAACGCCCCGATGATCGACGTGATGATCCACGACGGGCTGTGGTGCGCGTTCGAGGACCGGCACATGGGCGCGGCGACCGACGCGATGAACGTGGAACTCGGGATCACGCGGGAGGAACAGGATCGCTGGGCCGTCCGGTCGCAGGCCCGCGCGGTGGCGGCGTGGGCAGAGGGGCGCATGGACGCCGAGGTCGAGCCGGTGCGGGTCCCGCAACGTCGAGGCGAGCCCGTGGTCGTCGGCCACGACGAGGTGATCCGGCCGGAGACGACCCTCGAGAAGCTGGCCGACCTCGCGCCGGCGTTCTCTCCGGACGGGACGGTCACCGCCGGCAACGCCTCGCCGATCAGCGACGGGGCGTGCGCGGTGGTGGTGGCGAGCGAGGAGGCCGTGCACCGGCTCGGGCTGGAGCCGCTCGCGGAGATCGTCGCCTACGGCATGGCCGCGGACCGCTACGCCGCGCTGCACATGGTGCCGGCGCTCGCGATGGAGAAGGCGCTGAAGCGCGCGGGACTCGCCGCCGCCGCCCTCGACCTCGTGGAGATCAACGAGGCGTTCGCGGCGGTCCCGTTCCACGCGTCGCGGATGCTCGACCTGGACGAGGCGATCGTGAACGTGAACGGCGGCGCGATCGCGCTCGGCCATCCGATCGGTGCGAGCGGCGCGCGCATCGCGCTCACCCTCGCGCTCGAGATGCGGCGTCGGAACGCGAACCTGGGCGGCCTCGCCCTGTGCGGCGGCGGCGGTCAGGGCGACGCGCTGATCCTGCGCCGCGCCTGAGCGCGGTCGCTCCTCTCTTCAGCGCTCGTCGCCGAGCTGCGCCAGACGCCGGAGTTCCGCGGCCAGGACCTGGTGCGCGGCCTCGGCTTCCCACGGATCGTCCTCGTCCTCCTGCGGGGTGTCGCCGACCACGATGTGGACGTCCTCGCCGGGCGCAGCGGCCGAACCGTCGTCGGCCGGGGCGGCGGGAACGCCACCGGGCGTCGCGCCGTCGGGCAGGAAGATCCGGAACGCCGAGCCGCCACCGTCGCGGCTCTCCGCGATCACGGAGCCGCCCTGCACCTCCGCCAAGCGGCGGACCACCGGCGAGATCGACGCGTCGGAGGACGGCTCCGGGTCTTCGACCGAGAGCGTCGCGCCGCCCTCGGCGGGCGCGAGGCGGACGACGATCGTCTTGCCGTGCTGCGTCCGCTCGCCGGACACGCGCAGCAATCCCGCCAGCACCTGCTCGGTGCGGAGCGGATCGATCCGCAGCTTCAGCGGCTCGGCGACGATCCGGACGTCGTGGTCCGCGTCGATCATCGATTCCTCGACGACCCGGTTCACGAGCGCTTCCATGTCGGTCCGGCGGACCTGGAGCTCGACGTCGCCGGTGGCGAGACGGTCGGCGTCGGCGAGGTCGGCGACCGTGTGGTCCAGGCGACGGGCGTGGGCCGTCAGCTGTTTGATCAGCTGAGCCTGGTCCTTCGACTCCTTCTTGTGCTTGAGCAGCGCGGTGATCGCGTTGATCTTCGCGAGCGACTTCTTCGCGTCGAGGGAGAGCTCCTTCGTGAACGGGGTGGAGGACCGGCGGTCCTCGAACGGCACGGCGGCCGCCGTGATGGTCTCACCCTCCTCACCGGCTTCGTTCGGCAGCGGCTCGCGCGTCTCGCGCAGCGCCTCCGACATCTGGTGCATCCGCAGGTCGCCCTCGACGACGTCCAGACGGTCGCGCGCGACGGTGACGTCGAGCTCGAGCTCCTTCACGCGATCCTCGGCGGCGATCAGCTTCTCGGTCTGACCGGCCAGGCGCTCCTGGGTGACGCGGAGCAGGTCGTCGATCTGCGCCCGCCCCTGGTCATCGGCCAGCTCGAGTTGGCGGCGCGCCTCGAAGTCCTGGAGCCGGCGGTTCAGCTCGGCGTTGTCGCCCGTCGCCTCGTCCAGCTGGCGCACGAGCTTCTCGGCCCGCGCCTGCTGTGCCGCGCGCTCACGCTCGGTGTGGATCGCGGCGTCCTCGATCTGGGTCGCCCGCGCCCGCTCGGCCTCGAGCTCCTCGCGGAGCTGGCTGACGCCCTCGTCCGCGCGCGCGAGGTCGGCTTGGAGCGCGGTCAGCGAGCGCCGCATATCGTCGGCCTCCTTGCGGGCCTGCGTGACGGCCGCGGAGCGCTCCTTCATCTCCGCCTCGTGGCCCTTCGTCTCGGTCCGCAGGCGCGTGACCTCGTCGTGGGCCTCCAGCAGCTGCTGCTCGCGGCTGGCCGCCTCGGCCCGCGCCGCGGCGACCTCGCTCCGCGCGGTCGCGAGCTCCTCGGCGGCGGTCGCCGCCGCCGATTCGGCGTCGGTGATCCGCGACGTCAGTTGCGCCTCGTGCTGCTCGACCTGGGTCCGGTAGGACTCCTCCATCTCCGTGATCTGTCGCTGGAAGTCCTCGCGGGTCGTGCGGACCTTCTCCTCGAACTCCGCTTCGCGCTCGACCAGGTCGGCCCGGTGCGACGCGCGGAAGCTCTCGAGCTCCGCCTTCGCGGAGCGAACCTCGTCCTCGAGCATCGCCGCGCGCTGCTCCTCGGCGCGGAGCCCGCGCAGCTCCGTCCGAGCATCGTCCAGCTCGCGCTGGGCGCGCAGGAGCTGCGCCTCGGTGCCGGTCAACGTGCTCTGCATCTCGAGCATCTCGACGCGCGCCGCGTCGAGCTCGCCCTTGACCTCCGGCGCCGTCGCCGCGGCCGCCTGGGCGGTGTCGAGGTCGATCCGCGTGTCCTCCAGCTCGCGCTGGGTCCGTAGGAGTTGCGCCTCGGCTGCGGTCAGGGCGTCGCGGCTCTCCCGGGCCTCGGCGCGCGCCGCGTCCAACTCCGCCTTCACGTCGGGCGCCGTCGCCGCCGACGTGCGGATCGCGTCCAGCTCGAGCTGCGTCTCGGCGAACTTCTCGCGGGTGTCCTCGAGCGCGGCGCGCAGGCTGATCGCCTCCAGCTCCGCCTCGCGCAGCCGCGCGGTGTCCTCGGCGTCGGGGATCGGTGCGCGCAAGGCGTCCTGCAGCTGCCCCGCCAGACGCTCGCGCTCCGCGGTCACGGTGCGGATCTGCTGCTCGAGCGTGCGGACCTGCCCCTCGGCTCGGAGCGCCCGCTCCTCCAGGACCGGGTCGACCCCACCCGCTTGCGTCGCCGGGGCGGCCTGGTAGGCCTGCAGTTCTTCGAGCGTCTTGCCGTATTGCTCCTGGAGCAGCGAGAGTCGGTCCTCGGCGGCGCGAGCGCGTTCCTCCGCGCGACGCCGGGCTTCGCCTTCCTCGCGCATGCCGGGCTGTGTCGGCTGCGTCGTCAACGCCCGGGACTGCTGCAACGACGGCATCGTCATCGGCCGCACCGTTTCGGCCTCGGCCGCGGCGGGGTCGGCGACGACCGCGAGGAGCCGCGCCACGCCGAAGACCGCGACGCCGAGCAGCACGAGCAGCGCGAACAGGAAGAACGCGTTCGTGCGCCAGGGTCCGGCCGCGGCCGCGACCGTCGTGTCGGGGTGGGTCAGCTCGACGGCGGCGGGCGGCCCCACGCCGGAGCGGAACCGCAGCGGCAGCATCACCGACAACGTGCCGTCGAAGTCGGTCGTCTGCGGGATGCCCCGCAGCGCCTCCTTGATCGAGTCCTTCTCGCCGGGCAGGTTGTTGCCGATCCGGCTCGTCTGGGTGGAGTAGAGGATCGTGCCCTCGGGGGAGTAGAGGGTGACCTCCTCGAAGTCGCTCGGGTCGAGCACGATCGACTTGATGTCGTCGCTGAGGGCGTTCGCCCGGTCGGCCGTCGCCGGGTTGGACAGATCGGAGGGCTGGAACGCGAGCGACAACGAGCTGTCCGTGATCGCCTGCGCCTGGTGCACGATCTCGTCACGCGCCGAGGTGCGGGCCTTCGAGCCCATCCACATCGAGCCGACGATGCCGAGGATCAGGAACACGCCGAGCGCCGCCAGCAGCGCTCGCGCGATCTTCCCGTATCCCTTCAGCGAAGCGATCATCCGATCCCCCTCGCGTCCTCTCCCGCTCGCCAGCCCACCCGTGAGAACTGGTCTCCGAAGGTGGTTATCGGCAGGTCCTCGGGTCGGGTTCATCAGTCATTCGCAGTAGGACGTTGACCCCTCATCTGGCCGACGCCGCCTCCCCGGAGTGCCGCGTCGGGGCCGGCCGGTATCCTTCGCCCATGGCGACCCCTGCCCCCCAGGCCGATGAGCTCGTGGGGGCCGACCGCGTCGCGCTCGGGAGGCTGGAGGCGGCGGCCTCCTACGTCGTGGAGCTGCTCCGCGATCCCGGCGGTGAGATCCGGGTGGTCGGGGGGCAGCTGGATCTGGGCTCCGACGTCGTCGTTCCCGGCCATCCAGACGACCTCGCGCTCGAGCCCGTCGAGGGGCTGGATCCCGGCACGGTCTGGGCGATCGACGGCGGCTCGTGCGTGGTCGCCGACGGCCGGGCCTTCCAGGTCGCGGCGTTCCGTGCGGCCCGCGTGCGGTTCGCGGGCGGTGGTATCCGCGCCGTCGACGCGCCCGCGCTCGACCTGCAGGCGCTCTCCGGTCCGTCGCTCGACGCGGCGGCGCGCGACGCGCTCGCGGAACTCCTCGGGCACCCGCCCGAGACGCTGCCCGAGCTGAAGCGGCCGGTCGACGCGTTCCGCGAATGGGCGGAATGGCGCACGGTGCTGGCGACGATCGCCGAGGCGGCTGCCGGCGACCTGGTCCTGGTCGACGGGTCGCTGCACGGCGGCCCGCTCGTTCCCGGCGACGTCGTACGCCGCGCACACGCCCTGGCGGTCGAGCGGGACGTCTCGCTCGCCGGCGTCGTGAAGGCCTCCACCTTGTATTGGGGGAGGAACGCACCGCTCGTGACGCTGCTGAAGCGGCGCGGCGATCGCGAGCTGGGGCGCGAGACGTGGGCCGCCCGCATCTCCACGGATCCCATCTTCGGCAGGCTCTATGTCGGCGACATCTTCGTGGCGCACCTCGCGCCGACCGCGCCGTACGCCTTCCGCGTCGACGTCGCCCGCGGTCCGGCCGAGCCCACCGCGATCCTCGGGCGGCTCGCGGGTCTCTCCCGCGACCCGGCGTTCGTCGGCTACCCGTATCCGCTCGCGCGGGCGCACCAGGCCGCGCGGGTGACCGGGTACGCGGTCGCGGACGTGCGCCGCGCGTTCCGCGCGGCGCTCGCGCGCCAGGGATTGTCCGACGACGACGTGGAGGTCCTGTTCCAGGACTTCCACGAGATCCTCAACCGGAGCTAGCGTGAGCGACCCCCTCGCCTACAAAGGACGGATCTTCGGGCGGAGCGTCCTGGAGGCCGCGTTCCGGTCGTTCTACGGGAGCGACCTGTTCCTCGGCGAACTCCTGGCCGCCGAGGATCCCGACCGCGCGCGCCGGTTCCTGTTCCGGGTGATCCAGGTCACGTACGGTTCGGACTCGGCGGACCCGGGGTGGGCCGAGCGCACGGCCGGCGCCTACATGTCGGGCGATGTCGCCGGCAGCCCGTACACGCTGCACGACCCCGAGCAGCGCATCTACAAGGTCGCGACGTGCCAGCCGCTCGGCTATATCGACGCCGGCGGCGCGTTCCGGAAGCCGAAGTCGCTGCCGGCGCAGTTCGCGCGCGTGACCGCCCCGACGCCGGAGGACTTCGCGTTCCTGCGGGAGCGGATGGGCGACCTCACGATCGGCCTGCTGCGCTCGGGCGAGGACACGATCGACCTCGAGGTGGGGATCCGCGGCGACACGATCACCTCGCACGTCGGGGTGTTCGCCACCACCGGCATGGGCAAGTCGAACCTGATGAAGGTCCTCGCCGGCCAGATCCTCGCCTCGCAGGGACGCTACGCGTGCCTGCTGTTCGATCCGCACGGCGAGTACCTCGAGGGCGGCGGTGGCCTACGCCGCGGCCTGCGGCACCACCCGTGGGCGGCCGACCGGCTGAAGGTCTACGCCACGCGCGCCGCCGGCGCCGGCGCGACGGCGCTGCGCCTGGCGCTGTCGGAGATCACGCAGGGCGACCTGCAGACCGCGTACCAATGGAGCCATGCGCAGGAGGACGCGATCTGGCGGCTCGTCCGCTACTACGGCGAGGACTGGATCGTGACGGTCGGCGAGGAGCAGGACGTGCCGGCGCTCGCGGAGCAGCTCTCCGTGGCCACCAGCACCCTCCAGGTGATCCAGCGCCGAGCGCAGCGGATCCTCGAGATGCCGTGCATCTCGCGCGACCTCTCGCAGCCATCGCTGTCGGAGCGCATCGTCGAGGAGCTGACGGACGGCTACTCCGTGCTCGTGGATACCTCCGGGCTGTCCTGGATGGAGGAGATCCTCGTCGCGTCGGTGATCACGCGCCGGCTCCTCGAGACGTACGCGCAGCTCTATCAATCCGACCGAGACCTCTTCGACCGGCTCCCGCCGACGCTCGTCGCGCTCGAGGAGGCCCAGCGGGTGCTCGCCCGCGCGCAGCGGAACGACGAGAACGTGTTCCCGCGCCTGGCGCGGGAGGGCCGGAAGTTCAAGGTCGGCCTCTGCGCCGTCTCGCAGCAGCCGAAGCTGATCGACGACGAGTTGCTCTCGCAGTTCAACACGTTCTTCATCCTCGGGCTGGCCGACGAACGCGACCGCTCGATCCTGCGGGGCTCCTCGAAACAGGATGTCTCGGACCTGGGACCCGAGATCCAGACGCTGATGCCGGGCGAGGCGATCATCACGAACCTCGAGGCGCCCTTCGCGTTGCCGGCCCGGGTCTCGCTCTACGAGGAGTACCTGAAGTCCGTGGCGGGCCCCTCGCCGATGCCGCCCGTGCCGCCCGACGCCGGCGGGGGGTTCGTCGAGTAGTGGCCCGGCTCGTCGGGCTCGGCGACGCGCACCTCGGCCGCACGCACCTCGCACATCTCCGCGACGACGACGGGCGCAACCTCCGGGAGGAGGACTTCCTACGGTCGTTCGCGTGGGCGGTCGACGAGACGATCCGCCAGGAGCCGGATGGATTCGTGTGGCTCGGCGACGTGTTCGATCACGCCCGGCCGACGTACCGGACGTTCGCGCACGTGCTCGCCGGCCTGCAGCGCCTGGCCGACGCGGGCCTGCGCGGGGTCGCGATCAGCGGCAACCACGACACGCCGCGCGTGCGCGGCACGGGCTCGCCGTACGACGCGCTCGAGCGCGTCTTTCCGAACGTCACGTTCGCGTGGCGGATGGAGGCGGTCTCGACCGAGCTGGCCGGGGTCCTCGTGCACGCCGTGCCGCAGACGCTTTCGACCGAGGACCTGCGCGCGCAACTCGAGCGGGCGGCGGACGCGGCCGGCGGCGACGCGACCGACCTGCTGCTCGCGCACGTGGCGCTCACGTCGCTCCCGGCGCGCGCATGGGGCGACGTGAACGAGCTCGAGGTCGAGGAATCGGCGTTCGACCGGCGGTTCGATCGCGTCCTGCTCGGCCACTACCACGTCTTCCAGAAGGTCTCGAAGCGGACGTGGTACGCGGGGGCGACCGACGCGTTCAGCTTCGCCGACCGTCCGGCCGACGCCGGCCCGAAGGGGATCGTCGTGCTCGACACCGACGCGGGCACGGTCCGGCACCTCGCGAACCCGCACGAGCGGCCGCTGCTCACGCTCGGGGTCGAGGCCGGCGGCATGGGGCCCGGCCAGATCGTCGACGCCGTCGAACAGGCCGGTCGCGGCACGCCGGACGGGGCCGTCGTCCGCGTGTTCCTCAACCACGTCGAGGCCTCGGCGTTCCGACAGGTCGGCGCCGCCTCGTTCCTCGAAGCCGTGCCCGGCGCGCTCCACGTCCAGGTCGAGCCGGACATCGGCGCCGAGACCTACGCCGTGCAGGGCGCGCCGGACGTCCGGTCCCTCGAGCGCGAGTGGGCCGACTACGTGGAGGGGCAGGACCTGACCGGGCTCGACCGAGAGCGGGTCGTGGCCGAGGGTCGCCGCTTCCTCGACGAGGCGAGGGGCGAGCTGGTGTGAGGCTCCTCGAGCTCTCGCTGCGGAACTACCGGGTCTTCGAGGAGGTCGACCTCGAGCTGCCGTCGCGCGTGATCGGCGTCGTGGGGCCGAACGGCGCCGGGAAGTCGACGCTCGTCGAATCGATCCTGTTCGCGCTGTACGGGGTCGACGGCGCCCGCACGAAGAAGGACGGCATCCGCACCGCCGGCCTCCTCACCGACTGCCTCGTTCGACTGGTGTTCGAGCACGGCGGGCAGCAGTACGAGGTGCGACGGACGATCTCGGGCAAGAACGCGCGACCCGACGCCGAGCTGTACGTCGGCAGCAAGCTCCTGGCCACGGGGGTCAGCGACGTCGACGAGGAGATCCGTCGCGCCCTCCGGATGGACCTGCGCGTGTTCACGGCGTCGGTCTTCGCCGAACAGAAGCAACTCGACGCGTTCTCGGATGTGACCCCGAGCAAGCGCAAGGACATGGCGTTGCGCCTGCTCGGGATCAAGCCCGTCGACGACGCGAGGGCGTCGGCCCGCAAGGAGGCGCGTTCGGCGAAGCAGACCGCCGAGCAGCTCGCCGGCATGCTGAGCGACCTCGCCGCGCTCGAGGCCGAGGTGAAGGAGGCGCGCGAGGCCGCCGACGAGGCCGCCGCCGCCGCGGGCGGGTGTCGCTCGGCTCGGGAGACCGAGGAAGAGCTGGCCCGCGCCGCGCGCGAGGCGTTCGAAGACGCGGACCGGATCCGGGAGCGGGTCGAGAAGCTGACCGTCGAGATCCGGAACGCGACGGAGCGCCGCGGGGAGCTCATCAGGGGCGCCGACACCCTCGTCGAACGCCTGGCGGTCCTCGACGAGGAGCAGGCGTCGCTGCCACCGCTCGAGGCGGAGCTCGCCACGCTCGCCGGCGCCGGTGAGCGGCTGTCGCTCGCGCGGCGCCTCGCCGAGCGGGCGACCGAGGAGGCGCAGCTCCGGGTGCAGATCGACGCCGCCGCCGGCGAGGATCACGCGGACCGGGAGCGCGCGCTCGAAGAAGCGTCGGCCGCGCTCGAGACCGCGCGCACCGCACTCGCGCGGGCCCGGTCGGACGAGGACCACGCCGCCGCCGCGTTGACGGCCGCGACCGAGAGCCTGGCGCGCGCGAACGAGGCCGACCCCTCGGAACCATGCCCGGTCTGCGGCCGGCCGCTGGGCGGCGAGTTCGCCGCGTACGTCAAGCATCGCCGCGGCGAGCGGACGGCCGCCGCCGCCGCCGCGACCCGCGCGAAGAAGGTCAGGGTCGCGGCGGAGCGTTCGGCGAAAGCGGCGGAGACCGCGCACCGGGCCGCCGCCGCCGCGGCCGAGGCCGCTCGCTCGGCGGCCGATCGACGGCGCCTGCTGACGGAGCGCGCGACGGAGATCGCGGCCGACGCGGCCGATCTCCTCGCGCGGCTCGGCGGCGAGGCGCCGGCCCTCGCGGAGGCGGAGTCCGCGGTGCGGCGCGAGCGGGAACTGGGGGAGCGGGTGGCGGCGCTCCATGCCCGGGTCGCGCACCGCGACCAGCTCCGGGAGGACCTGGTCGCGACGCGCCAGCAACTCGCGGCGGTCGAGGAGCGCCTGGGGATCGCCGTGGACGAGGCCGACGGGTTGGCGTTCGACGCCGCGGCGCACGTCGCGCTCCGCACCGCGCTGCGCGAGGCCGACGAGCGCCTCGAGACCGCGCGGGCGGCCGAGCGTGCGGCGGCATCCGCCGCCGCGGAGGCCGACAAGCGGGTGGAGGGGCTGGCCGGCCGGTTGCGGGAGGCGACGGAGACCGAGCGCCGAGCCGGGCAGCTGCGCGACGAGGCGCGCGTGCTCGACCGGGTCGCCGTGCTCCTCGACGGCTTCCGCGACCACCTCGTCGCGCGCGTCGGGCCGGAGCTCTCGCGCGAGGCGGAGGCGCTGTTCCGCGAGCTGACGAACCACGAGTACGACGATCTGCGGATCGACGAAGACGACCTGTCGATCCAGATCGCCGACGGCGACCGCTACTTCTCGATCGATCGATTCAGCGGCTCCGAGACGGACCTGGCGAACCTCGCCCTGCGTGTCGCGATCTCGGCGCACCTCTCACGGGTCTCCGGCGCCGACGTCGGTCTGCTGATCCTCGACGAGGTGCTCGGCTCGCTCGACCAGGAGCGGAAGGACCTGTTGGTCCAGGCGATGGGCATGCTCGCGCAGCGGTTCCACCAGCTCTTCGTGATCACGCACGCCGAACAGGTGAAGGACCGCTTCCCGGCCTCGATCCAGATCACGAAGGTCGGCAGGCGGCGGAGCATCGCGACGGCGCTCTGAGCCTCACGTCGGCGAGGTGGTGCTCGAGGCGGTGTGCCAGTCGCCGTCCCCGCCGAACGTGAGGACCGTCTCTCGGATCGCGCTCGGGCAGCAGTGGGCGTCGCCCGGCGCGTAGACGGCCTGCGTCAAGGACAGCCCGACCGGCTGGGTCGACGGCGCGATCTGCGTGTCGCAGACCGAGCGCCGGTAGACCGTGGTCCCGGCGGCCAGGTCGAGCACCGAGTAGACCCCGCAGCTGCCGGAGCCGCCGGTCTCCGCGAACACGAGCGCGTCCTCGGAGCCGTCGCCGGTCACGTCCTGCGTCGTGGCGGTGATGCCGAGGACCGGGGTCCCCGACGCATCGTAGGTCTCGCCGAACACCGGCCGCCACGGCGCGCCGCCGTCGGTGAACCGGCGCCACACCACCACCCCGTGCTCGAGCCGGAACGGGTCGGGCCCCGGCACCTGCCACGCGAGCACGATCGCGTCGCCGGCGGAGGTCTGCGCGAACCACGTCCCGGCGACGTCCGTGCCGCGGGGGATCAGGGCGGCGGGCGGCACCTTCGCCGCCGGCAGATCCCGCGGGAACGACGAAGGGATGCCTGCGGGCAGGGACGGAGCCGGCGAGGATGGCGGACCCCCCGTTGGGATCGAGGCGGAGGTGGTGGTGGCCGGACCGGGGTCCAGCGACGGCGAGGGCGAGCTCGAAGTTGTCGCTGAGCAGGCCACCAGCAAGATCGCGAGGGTGAGGGAAGGTCGGACGAGCCGCACGCACGGATGCTGGCAGACGCCCGCCGCCGGTCGTGGACGTCCCGGGGGATACGTCGAGCGCGGCCCCCGTCTGGGAGGGCGCCGGGGGTACGGAAGGGGGTCCCCCCGGCCTCGACAGGGGCCGCGCTCAAACGTTTAGGCAGGGTAACAGCAGCTGTCGCGAACGACCCCGGCCAGGGCGAGCCCGACCCGATCCGGCCGTAGGATTCGGCGCGTGACCTGGGATCTCACCGCCAAGCCGGCCTCGGGGGCTCGCGTGACGCTGACGCAGCTGATGGAGGTGACCGACGCCAACGTCGCCGGCAACGTCCACGGTGGCGTCGTCATGCGCCTGGCCGACACGGCGGGTGCGCTCGCCGCGATGCGACATGCCGGCGGGCTGTGCGTCACCGTCACCGTCGATGAGATCTCGTTCCTCGAGCCGGTGCACGTCGGCGACGTCTTGACGCTGCACGCGTCCGTGAATGACGTCGGGACCACGTCGCTGGAGGCAGGCGTCCGCGTCGAGACCGAGAACCCGATCACCGGCCGGCGAGCGCACGCGGCGTCCGCCTACCTCGTGTTCGTCGCGCTCGACGACGAGGGCCGGCCGCGTCCGGTGCCGCCGCTCCTCGTCGAGACCGAGCAGGAGCGGCGCCGACAACGCGAGGCGCGCCTGCGTCGGACGGCGCGGATCGCGCACAAGGAGGCGCTGATGGCCGAGCGCGCGAACGCCCGACGAACGGACTGACACCGTCTGGGAGGATGGAGCCATGGCTCCGGCGGGCGGTTCGGACCTCTCCGCGCTGCTCGGCGCACGCTCCCGACTCGCCACCGACGACGGCACCGTGGACGTCTACCGGATCGACTGGCTGACCGAGCAGGGGATCGGTCGCACGACGTCGTTGCCGCACACCGTGCGGATCCTGCTGGAGAACCTGCTGCGTCGCGCCGGCACGCGAGACGTCTCCGACGACGACGTCCGGGCGCTCGCCGCGTGGCCGGGGAGGGCCGGCGACGTGGCGTTCATGCCTGCGCGTGTGCTGATGCAGGACTTCACCGGCGTCCCCGCCGTCGTCGATCTGGCGGCGCTCCGCAGCGCGATCCAGCGGGCCGGCGGCGATCCCCGGTCGGTGAACCCGCTCGTGCCGGTCGACCTGGTCATCGATCACTCGGTGCAGGTCGACCTGTTCCGCTCGGCGGATGCCTACGAGGCCAACATCGAGCGCGAGTACGAGCGCAACGGCGAGCGATACTCGCTGCTCCGCTGGGCACAGCAGGCCTTCGACGGCGTCCGCGTGGTGCCGCCCGGCGCCGGCATCTGCCACCAGGTCAACCTCGAGCACCTCAGCCGGGTCGTCACGGTTCATGACGGCGTGGCGTTCCCGGACACGCTCGTCGGGACCGACTCGCACACCACGATGGTCAACGGCCTGGGCGTGCTGGGGTGGGGCGTCGGCGGCATCGAGGCCGAGGCGGCCATGCTCGGGCAGCCGATGTTCCTGCCGCCGCCGGCCGTGATCGGCGTCCGCGTCTCGGGAGCCCTGCCGGCCGGGACCACGGCGACCGACCTCGTGCTCACGCTCACCGAGATGCTGCGCGCGCACGGCGTCGTCGGCTCGTTCGTGGAGTTCTTCGGCGACGGTCTCTCGACGCTCTCGGTCGCCGATCGGGCCACCCTGTCGAACATGTGCCCCGAGTACGGCGCGACCGCCGCGTACTTCCCGGTCGACGCGGAGACGCTCCGCTACCTGGCGTTCACCGGGCGGCGCGACCGCGTCGACCTCGTCGAGCGCTACACGAAGGAGCAGGGCCTGTTCCGGCGCGACGGCGACGCGACGCCGGTGTTCTCCGAGACGATGGAGCTGGACCTCGCCGCGGTCGAGCCCTCGGTCGCGGGACCGAAACGCCCGCAGGACCGGGTGCCGCTCGCCGGCGTTTGGAACTCCTTCGTGGCGGCGTTCCGCGACCGAGCCGAGCCCGATCCGAAGCCCGGCGACGTCGGCCGGTTCCTCGCGGAGGGCGGGAGCACGGCCGAGGTCGCCGTCGACACATCGGCGACGACCGATCCCGGCACCGAGACGCCGGTCGCGGTGAACGGAACGGTGCGGCACGGGTCGGTCGTGATCGCCGCGATCACGTCGTGCACGAATACGTCGAACCCGTCCGTGATGCTCGCCGCGGGCCTGCTGGCGAAGCGTGCCGTCGAGGCCGGCCTGACCTCGAAGCCCTGGGTCAAGACCTCGCTCGCACCGGGCTCCCGCGTGGTCACGGACTACCTCGACCGCGCCGGGCTGACGCCGTACCTCGACAAGCTGGGGTTCGGGCTGGTGGGGTACGGCTGTACGACGTGCATCGGCAACTCGGGGCCGCTGCCGGACGCCGTGGCCGCCGCGATCGACGAACAGGATCTCAACGTGGTCGCGGTGCTGTCGGGGAACCGCAACTTCGAGGGTCGGATCCATCCACAGGTGCGCGCGAGCTACCTGGCGTCGCCCCCACTCTGCGTCGCGTACGCGCTGGTCGGCTCCGTCGACGTGGATCTCACGCGCGAACCGCTCGGCGAAGGAGCCGACGGACCCCTCTACCTCCGCGATCTGTGGCCGTCGTCGCAGGAGGTCGCCGACGCCATCGCCGAGGCGGTCACCCCGGAGCAGTTCACCCGCGAGTACGCGAAGATCTGGGACGGCGACGAACGCTGGAACGCGCTGCCGACGCCGACCGGTCCGGTCTACGGCTGGGATCCTGCGTCCACGTACGTCCGCGAACCGCCGTTCTTCGCCGACCTGGCGGCGCCGGTGATCGCCGACATCGAGGACGCCCGCGTGCTCGTGAAGGTGGGCGACTCGATCACCACCGATCACATCTCGCCGGCGGGCTCGATCAAACCGGACTCGCCGGCAGGCCGCTACCTCCAGGAGCACGGCGTCGCGCCGAGGGGCTTCAACTCCTATGGCGCCCGGCGCGGCAACCACGAAGTGATGCTGCGCGGGACCTTCGCGAACATCCGCCTGCGGAACGAACTCGCGCCCGGCACCGAGGGTCCGTACACCACGCACCTGCCCTCGGGGGACGTGACGACGGTCTACGACGCGGCCCTCCGCTATCGCGAGGAGATGACACCGGTGGCGGTGCTCGCGGGCGCGGAGTACGGCAGCGGCTCGAGCCGCGACTGGGCGGCCAAGGGCCCGTCGCTGCTCGGGGTCCGGTTCGTGCTGGTCGAGAGCTACGAGCGGATCCACCGATCGAACCTGGTCGGCATGGGCATCCTGCCGCTGCAGTTCCGCAAGGGGGAGTCGGCGGACGCGTTCGGTCTGACCGGCCGCGAACGATACTCGGTGCGTGGCCTCGACGGCGGGATCACGCCGGGGCAGGAGGTCCAGATCGAGGCGGTCCGGGAAGACGGAACCGTGGTCTCCTTCGGCGCGCTCGTCCGCGTCGACGGGGCGGCCGAGGTGGCGTACCTGCGTGCGGGGGGGGTGCTGCGGTTCGTGCTGTCGCAGATGCTCGGCGCCGGCACCACCTGAGTGGACCACGTGGCCTCCCGAGGCCGGGACCGTTGGCCCGGTGGACGGGCGGTTCGGCCACGGAGACTCGTTCCGGACACCTGGAAGGAGTAGCGATGCGACGCTCGAGGACCTCGATGCTTGCCGCCTCCGTGGGGTTGGCGCTGTGCATGACGGCATGTGGAGGCGGCGGGGGGGCGAAAGGCGACGCGCAGCTTGCCGCCGCCGCCGCCCCGGCTTCGTTCTCCGTGACCCTGTCGGAGTTCAAGATCGATCCGGCGATGATCGACGCGCCCACGGGGGCGGCGCTCACGTTCGAGGTGAAGAACGCGGGCACCGTCCAACACTCCTTCGCCGTGAAGGCGGGGGACCAGACGTACGCGACGCCCATGATCGACGCCGGCAAGGCCGCCACGCTCCAGGTGCCGGCGCTCGGCGCCGGTAACTACGAGTATCTCTGCACGGTAACGGGACATGAGGCCCTCGGTATGAAGGGGACGCTGATGGTCGCCGACTCCGCCGGTGTCGCGGCCGCCGCCTCACCGTCGGCGATGGCCTCGATGACCGCGGTGCAGATGGCGCAGTCGCACAAGGCCGGGGTGGACGCGTTCGTCGCGCAGCTCAAGAACGGCCCGAACACCAAGGGCACCGGCAACCAGGTGCTGGCGCCGACGGTGCAAGGCGACGTCAAGACGTTCCGGCTCATCGCCACGCAGCTGCGGTGGGAGGTCTCACCGGGACAGTTCGTGGACGCGATGGCCTTCAATGGGCAGATCCCCGGTCCGGAGATCCGGGTCCGCCAGGGTGACCACGTTCGGGTCCAGGTCGAGAACCAGATGGATCAGCCGCTCGTGGTGCACTTCCACGGCATGACGGTCCCGAACTCGATGGACGGCGTTCCGTACATCACGCAGGACCCGATCATGCCCGGTCAGTCGTGGACGTACGCGTTCACGGTCGTCGACCCTCCCGGGTTCTACGTCTACCACTCGCACTTCAACTCGACGGAGCAGGTGGGTAAGGGCCTCTACGGGGCGTTCATGGTGCTGCCGAAGTCGGGCACCTGGCGCTACCCGTCCTTCACGCTCGATCCGATGGGCTACCTGAAGACGGGCGCGCCGGCGCCCATCGGCACGGAATCCATCCTGTTCGTCGGCGACGGGCCGCTCGGGTACAACCTGAACGCGAAGTCGTTCCCCGCGACGGAGCCGATCATGGCCAAGCGCGACGACTGGGTCCTGATCCACCTCGCGAACGAGGGGTCGATGCTTCACCCGATGCACCTGCACGGCTATCACTTCGAGGTGGTGGCGCAGGATGGGTTCCCGCTGGATCAGCCCTACATGGCCGATACCCTCGTGATCGCCCCCGGGCAGCGCTTCGACGTGCTCGTGCACGCCGTGTACCCGGGTGTGTGGGCGTTCCACTGCCACATCCTTCCCCACGTGGAGGGGCCGGAGGGCATGTACGGGATGGTGACCGCCCTGATCGTGAGCTGATCTCAGGGGACCGAGAGGGAGCGCGCGGCCTCTTCCAGGAGGACCCCGAGGCTCCCTCCGCTCCCCGGCCGGTACCGGGCGCTCCCGACGGCCAACGCGAGGCGAGGGCGGTCGCTGCCGGCGTCGTGCTCGGCCATGGCTTCGACGAGGCGAGACAGGACGGTCGCCTCGGCGCCCTCGGCGGAGCCGGTGAGCAGCACGCAGAACGTGTCGGGCGCGATGCGCGCGGGGACGTCCGAGTCCCGGACCGCCCGCAACAGGACGGCCGCGGCGTCGCGCGCCAGCTCGTCGGCCGCGTCAGGCCCCAGTGCGGATCGCACCTCGGCCAGCTCGGCCAGGCGGACGAACACGAACACGATCGGGTGACCGGCACGGTCCGCCATCCGCAGGTGATGCTCCGCGATCGCGCCGAAGCCGCGCAGGTTCGGCAGCGTCGTCGCGGGATCCACCGTCTCGAGCTCGCGCCGCATCCGGCGGATCGCGACCGCGTACCGGACGGCCCGCGGGAGCAGGGCGCCGAGCGCGTCGTCCCGCACGAGGTGATCCTCGGCGCCGGCGTGGATGGCCACCGTCCCGTCGGCGTCGTTCCCGACGGCCGTCACCGCGATGATCGCGGCATCCGGCGCGTAGCGGCGCGCGTTCCGCAGCGCCTCGAGCGGGCCGCCCGGCGGCACCGCCACGACCAGCGCGTTGACGTCGACCGGCCCCTCCAGCGTCGCGGCGCGTTCGATCGAGAACGCGTCGTCGCGCTGCAGCGGCCGCTCCTCGGCCTCGTCCAGCCCGACGAGCAGGACGGACACCCGTTCGCTCACGATCTGCGTCTCCTCCCCGCACAACCCTTCGCGTGCGGCGCATGATGCCACACCGTCGCACGGGCATCGAGGCTATCGGCCGCGAGAGCGCCACGGGAACACCACAGCCCTCCCGGGCGTCTCACGATCGGCACCCACTACGCTGGAAGACGTCATGACCTCGAGCTCGGCTCCGCACAGCGGGCTCCTTCGAGCCCTCGTCGCGATCACCGCATCGCTGTCCCTCGTGGTGGGGATCGCGAGCGTCGCCGGCGCCGTGCGCTGGGTGCAGCTGCGGAACGTCGGGACGGAGTCGGGCTTCACGAAGACGGACAAGGGTGGCCATGCGCTGCCGACGAGCAACTGCGCGACCGAGCCCTGCAATTACCTGCTGCTCGGCTCGGACTCGCGGGCAGGGCTGAACGCACAGCAGACGACGGCGTTCGGCAACAACAAAGACATCGGGGGCTCGAACCGGGCCGACACGATCATGCTGGTGCACACCGATCCCCGGCTCCAGAAGGCGATCGTGCTGTCGTTCCCCCGGGACCTGTGGGTGCACATCCCCGGGCACGGCATGAACAAGATCAACGCCGCGTTCGAGGGCGGCCTCGAGCACGGCGGCCCGCAGCTCCTCGCGCAGACGATCACGGATCTCACCGGCCTGTCGATCGACCACTACCTCTACGTGGATCTCAACGGCTTCGAGAAGGTGGTCGACACGCTCGGCGGGGTGGACATGTGCATCCCGGCGTACAACGTGAACACCCCAGGCTGGGTCGACGGGAGCGACGCGAAGGGCAACGTCGTGCGGACCTACTACAACGAGGTGGGGCACATCGTCGATCCGAACACCGGCCTCGACGTCGTGCCCGGCTGCCAGCGCCTGGTCGGCCTCCAGGCGCTCGCGTACGTGCGGACGCGGCACCTGCCGTGCGACGCGATCCCGGACTTCTCGCGGATCGGCCGCCAACAGCAGTTCATGCGCTCGGTGATCAACCAGATGCTGTCCCCGAGCGAGATCGTGAAGGCGCCCGGGCTCGTCTCGCCGGTCCTCGCGAGCCTGCACCGCGACAAGAAGCTCTTGCCCGGCGACCTCGTGTACCTCGTCGGGCAGCTCCGGGGCATCTCGACCGGCGCGGTCGAGTTCCGCGCGGTCCCGGGCGACGCGACCGCGATGATCGGTACGCAGTCCGTCGTGAAGATGGATCCGTCGGCCAAGGAGATCTTCGCCGCGATCCGCGAGGGCAAGCCGATCACGGGGGTCGGCACGCAGCTGATCAACACACCCCCCTCGGAGGCGAACACCACGGTGGCGGTGATCGACGCGGACTCCCGCGGCAAGGCCGCCGGCGTCGAGGACCTCCTCGTGCGGGCCGGCTTCGACGTGTCACCGGGGATCTGGGACGCGTCGAAGGCCCCGACGGGCGTCCACGGCGCGGCGATCGTGTTCCGGCCGGGGCAGGACGCCTACGCGCATGTGGTCGCCTCGTACTTCCCCGGGCTGAAGCTCGTGTCCTCGGCGGCCCTGCACGGCGTGCCGGTCGCGATCGTGGTGCCCGCCACCTACCACGTGACCCCGGCCGGATCCGGATCGGGCACGGGCTCGCCGGCTACGAACCAGTGCCCGAGCCCGTCCCCCTAGGCCGACCCCGTAGACTCGCGCCCATGCGCGCGGTGGTCCTGTCCGGCGGCGAGGGCTCGCGGCTCCGCCCCATCACGCACACGCAGGCGAAGCAACTGATCCCGGTCGGCGGGACGCCGATCCTGTTCCACGCGCTGGGTGCGATCCGCGACGCCGGCATCGACGACGTCGCGATCGTGGTCGGCCCGCCGAACGAGGACGAGGTCCGCACGGCCGTGGGGGACGGCGGCCGGTGGGGCATCCGGATCACGTACGTCCACCAGCCCGCGCCGCTCGGCCTGGCCCATGCCGTCCTCACGGCGGCCGACTTCGTCCGCGGCGAACCGTTCCTGCTGTACCTCGGCGACAACGTGATCCTCGAGGGCGTCACGCGGTTCGTCCGCGAGTTCGAGCGCACCCGCCCCGACGCGCAGATCTTCGTGGCCCGGGTGCCCGAGCCGGAGCGGTTCGGCGTGGTGGAACTCGACGGCGACCGCGTGGTCCGCCTGGTGGAGAAGCCGAAGGAGTTCGTCTCCGACCTGGCCCTCGTGGGTGTCTACCTGTTCGACGACTCGATCCTCGAGGCGTGCGCCTCGCTGGAGCCGTCGTGGCGCGGGGAGTATGAGATCACCGAAGCGATCCAGTGGCTCGTCGACCGCGGCGCCTCGGTCCGGGTCGAGATGCTGGAGGGCTGGTGGAAGGACACCGGCAAGCCGGACGACCTGCTCGAGGCGAACCGGATGCTGCTGTCGCTGGCGACGCCGTCCCTGCAGGGCGAGGTGGACGCGGCGACGTCCGTCGAGGGCGTCGCGGTCGTCGGTCCCGGCGCGAAGGTCACGAGGAGCCGGCTGGTCGGGCCGGTCGTGATCGGCGCGAACGCGATCGTGGAGGATTCGACGCTGGGGCCGGACGTCTCGCTGGAGCCCGGGTGCGAGATCGTCGGGAGCGTGATCCGCGATTCGATCCTGATGGAGGGGTGCCGGGTGGTCGGCGTCGACGAGCTGACGGGGTCGTTGTTGGGGCGCAACGTCGACGTCGAGATGCGCGGGCAGGCCGCATCGCGACGGCACCGGCTCGTGGTGGGTGACCAGAGCCGCCTCGAGGTGGACTAACCTCCGGCGCGTGACGCGCTTCGCGATCGATGCACGGCCGGCCGTCGAGCCGCGTCGCACCGGTGTCGGCGTCTATACGGACGCGATCCTCCGCTACCTGCCGCCCGCCGATCCGGACACGCACTACCTTGCCTGGTACCTCGACCTCGTGGGGATCGGCGCCCGGTCGCGCCGCTTCGCCGGCAGAGCGCCGAACCTGACCGAGAAGGCGACGCGCTTCCCGATCCGCTTCTTCGGGCCCGTCAGCGCGCGGACGCGACTGCCGCGCCTTGAATGGCTCGTCCGCGACGCCGACCTGTTCGTCGCGACGAACTTCCTGCCGCCGCCGACCGGCGAGCCGCAGCGGTGCGTCCTGGTCGTGCACGACATGGCCTGGTCGGTGCTGCCGGCGTCCGCTCCGCATCACAACGCCCGGTGGCGCTCGCGGTTCGCGGCGGCGTTGCGGACCTGCGCCGCCGCGATCGTCCCGTCGTCCGCGGTGCGCGACGATCTGGTGGAGACCGGCTCGGTTCCACCGGATCGCGTGGAGGTGATCCACCACGGCGTCGACGCCGACGCGTTCCATCCGGCGCCGCCGCCGGAGGTGGAGGACGTCCGGCGCCGCTACGGGATCGACGGTCCGTACGTCCTGTTCGTCGGCGGCCTCGAGCCGCGGAAGAACCTCGAGACGCTCGTGCGCGCGTTCGCGATGCTCGAATACCCGATCTCGCTCGTCGTGGTCGGCGGCAAGGTCCGATGGGCGCCCGGCTACGCCGAGCGGATCGACCACGCGGTCGCCGAGCTGCCCGAGCACGTCCAGCGTCGCGTGATCCGCACGGGGTTCGTGCCCGACGAGGACCGCCGCGCCCTCCTATCCGGCGCCGAGGTGCTCGCGTACCCGTCCCGCTACGAGGGGTTCGGGTTCCCGGTGCTGGAGGGCTTCGCGGCGAACGTGCCGGTCCTGACGTCGTCGACCTCGGCCCTGCCGGAGGTCGCCGGCGACGCGGCGCTCCTCGTGGACCCAGACGATCCGGGCGCGATCGCCGAGGGCCTGGCCCAGCTCCTGGATGACGAGGATCTGCGCAACGTGCTTCGGGCGGCGGGCACCGCGCGGGTCGCGACGTTCACCTGGCAGCGGTGCGCGCGCTCGACGGCCGCGGCGCTGCATCGGGCCGCCGAACGCGCCCGCTAGACTCGGCGCCGTCCCGCCGAACCGAAAGGTCCGACATGCCCCAGCACGTGGTCGTCACCGGCGGCGCCGGCTTCATCGGCTCGCACCTGGTCGACGCGCTGCTCGACGAGGGCCGGACCGTGACGGTGGTGGACCGGCTCTCGGCGGGCGGCTCGATGATGAACCTCGAGCGGCATGCGGACGATCCGGCGTTCTCATTCGTCCTGGGCGACGTGAACGACGACGAAGGCGTGCGTCAGGTGCTGAGGGGGACCGACGCCGTGATCCACGCGGCCGCGGAGTCCCACGTGGACCGCTCGATCGACGGCGCCCGCGGGTTCCTCGAGTCGAACGTGCTCGGCACGCAGACCGTCCTGGAGGCCGCGCGCGCCGCCGGGGTGCGGATGCTCCTGCTCTCGACGGACGAGGTCTACGGTGCCGGCGACCCGGCCGGCGGCCTGTTCGACGAGGACGCCGCGCTGCGGCCGCGCTCGCCGTACGCGGCCAGCAAGGCCGCCGCGGACCTGCTGTGCCAGGCCTACGTCACGACCTACGGCGCGAACGTCACCGTCGTCCGCGGCACGAACGCCTACGGCCCCCGGCAGATCGAACGCGTGATCCCCACGTACGCGATCAACGCGCTCCAGGGGACGCCGGTGCCGGTCTACGGCGACGGCCGGCAGCGCCGGGAGTTCCTCCACGTGCGGGACTGGGCGCGCGCCGCGATCGTCGTGCTCGACCACGGCGAGCCCGGCACCGTCTACAACATCGGGGACGGGCACGAGCTCGAGAACCGCGAGCTTGCGGAGCGGATCGTGGCGCTCGCAGGCGCGGATCCGGCGCTCATCACCTCCGTCCCCGATCGGCCGGGGCACGACTTCCGCTACGGCGTCCGCGCCGACCGGGTACGGGCGCTCGGCTGGGCGCCGGCGATCGCGTTCGACGAGGGGTTGGCCGAGACGGTCGAGTGGTACGCGGAGTACCTGGACCGCCTCCGGCATGCGCACGCGGTCGATGTGGTCACCGCGCCGCGGCCGGCGGGGGCCGCCTCGTGAGGCTCCTGATCACCGGGGCCGGCGGTGGCCTCGGGCGGGCGTTCCTCGACGTCGTGCCGGCCCATCATGACGTCGTCGCGCTGACCCACGCGGAGCTCGACATCGGCGATCACGGTGCCGTGATGCGGACGGTGCCGCCGCTGCGACCCGAGGCGGTGCTCAACCTCGCCGCGTTCACCGACGTCGACGGGAACGAGACGGATCCCGCCCGTGCGTTCCGAGACAACGCGCAGGGGCCGCAGTCGCTGGCCCTCGCCGCCGGCTCGTGCGACGCGATCCTGCTGCACGTCTCGACCGATTTCGTGTTCGACGGCGAGAAGGACGGTCCGTACGACGAAGCGGATGCGCCGGGTCCGGTCAACGTCTACGGGCGGGCGAAGCTGGCGGGCGAGCGGATGGTGCGCCATGTCCATCCGCGTTCCTTCATCGTGCGGACCGGGTACGTCTTCGGTGGCGGGGACGACTATGTGTCGTCGCAGATCGAGCGCCTGCGCCGCGGCGGCGACGCCGCGGCGCTCGCGGACCGCACCGGGTCGCCGACCTACGTGCGGCACCTGGCCGAGCGCTTGGTTCCCCTCGTGTTGACGCACCGGTTCGGCACGTACCACTTGGCCGGACCCGAGGCGGCCACGTGGCACCAGGTGCTGAGCCGGTGCAAGGAGCTCGGCTCCTTCGTCGGCACCGTGCACCCGCAACGCAGCATCGACCTCCACCGCCCCGCCCGGCGGCCCCGGTCCTCCACGCTCACGAGCGTCTTCGTGTCGAACCTCGGGATCGAGCCGATGCCGCCGCTGCAGGACGCCCTGGCGGACCTCCTTCGCCGATGAGCCACACGGCGCGTCGCCGGAACGTCACATCTGCTCGAGGCTGCGCCGTATCGCGTTGCTAGACTTGCTCTCTGACCAGCGGGTTCGCCGCGGACCGGCCGCCCGACGTCCCGGAGCAGGAGCACCAGCGATCGCCGCAACCATCGAGGTCACCGAGCGCACGTCCGAGCCGCCCCGCCTGCGCGTCGGCCGGCGCGTCCGCGAGCTCTACGCGTACCGCGAGATCATCCTCAACCTCGTCCGCAAGGAGCTGAAGGTCAAGTACACGGCCTCCGTCCTGGGGGCCATCTGGTCGGTCCTCAACCCGATCGTCTTCCTCGCGGTCTTCGAGTTCGTCTCGAAGGCGCTCGGCAGCAGCCTGCTCGACTACCCGGTGTTCCTGCTGGCCGGTCTGCTGGCCTGGAACCTGTTCTCCGTCTCGCTCGCGGCCGGCGCGCAGTCCGTGATCGCGAACGCGAACCTCGTGAAGAAGGTCTACTTCCCCAGGGAGATCCTGCCGCTGGCGTCGATCGGGGTCGCCCTGTTCGACTTCGCGCTCCAGTCGATGGTGTTCTTCGTGTTCATGATCGTGTCCGGGTACGGGTTCCAGCTCGACGTCGTGTGGCTCTATCCGGTCGCGTTCGTCGCGCTCCTGGCTGTGACGCTCGCGGTGACCTTCTGGGTCTCCGCGCTCAACGTGCGCTACCGCGACGTGCAGCACCTGATCGGACTCGCCCTCCTCGTCTGGTTCTGGATGACGCCGATCGTCTACCCCGCGGGCATCGTCGCCACGAACCTCGCGAAGAACCCGCACGGCTCGATCTTCTGGCGCATCTACCTGTTGAACCCGATCACGTGGGTCGTCTTCGGCTTCCAACGGGCCCTGTACCACTCCGCCGATGCCGCGCAGAAGCTCGCCCCGTACACGGCGGGGCAGCTCGCGATCGGCCTCGCATGCGTGACCGCCATCGCGACGGTGGTCCTGTACTTCACCTGGCGCGTCTTCTTCAGCATGTCGGGCGACTTCGCGGAGGAGCTGTGAGCTCCCCGGCGATCGAGGTGCTCAGCGTCTCGAAGCGCTTCCGGATGTACAAGGAGAAGCCGTCGTCGCTGAAGCAGCGCCTGCTGGCCGGGCGCGTGCGCGCCGACGACTTCTGGGCCCTGCGGGATGTGTCGCTGTCGGTGACGGAGGGCGAGTCCCTCGCGTTGATCGGGCACAACGGATCGGGCAAGAGCACCCTGCTGAAGGTGATCGCCGGCATCCTCCGTCCCTCGGCCGGCCTCGTGCGGGAGCGCGGCCGCATCGCGGGGCTCCTGGAACTGGGTGCAGGCTTCCACCCGGAGCTCACCGGCCACGAGAACGTCTACCTGAACGCGTCGTTCCTGGGCTTGTCGCGGAAGGCGACCGACCGCGTCTACGACGACATCGTGGGCTTCGCCGAGATGGAGGAGTTCATGCAGACGCAGGTGAAGTTCTACTCCTCCGGGATGTTGATGCGCCTGGGATTCGCGTGCGCCGTGCACGTCGATCCGGAGATCATCTTGATCGACGAGGTGCTCGCGGTCGGCGATGAGGCTTTCCAGGCGCGGTGCCTCGACCGGATCCGGACGTTCCAGACCGAGGGGCGCACGATCGTCCTGGTCACGCACGCGCTCGACCTGGCCCGGCAGCTGTGCGACGCCGCGGTGATGCTGAACCGCGGCGTGGTGTACGCGTCGGGATCGCCGGACGACGTCGTGCGGGAGATGCGCCTCACGATCTTGCATCACGACCTGGAGTTCGCCCGCGAGGAGGGCACGAAGGAGGTCGAGATCTTCGGCACGGCGCTGCTCCGTGGATTGGACCCGATCGACGGCCCGCTGGATCCGGGTGAGACCCTGACGATCCAGGTGGACCTGAAGGCGAACGAACCGGTGACCGACCCCGTCGTCAGCTTCGCCCTGCACGACGGCGCGAACAACTTCGTGTTCGGCGGCGATACCGCGCGGCAGGGTGTCGACCTGGGCCGTGTCGACGGGAAGCGTCGCGTGCGCTTCCGGCTCGGCCCGCTGCCGTTCACCGGAGGGAAGTACTGGGTGACGCTCGGGGTGCACTCGCGGGACAACCAACGCGTGTACCACGTGCAGGACCAGCGGTATTCCTTCGAGGTCCGGCAGATGGAGGGACGGCGGGACCAGACCTACATGCCCGTAGCGACCGAGGTGGACGACGCGTGAACGAACCGACCGAGCTCCCCGGACCGAACGACCCGACCCTCACCACGGAGAAAGGCAGCAGACGCATGCTGATCGGATTGATCCTCGTTTCGGTGACGATCGCCGCCGTCGCCCAGATCGCGCTGAAGTCCGGCGTGGACCACGTCACCGAGGCGCAGGGCGGCGTGCTGCACATCGGCAGTGGAGGCCTGAAGGCGCTCCTGTCGTCTCCGCGCGTGTGGGCGGGGCTCGTGCTGTTCGGCCTCGCGGCCGTCTCGTGGCTGTTCGCGCTGTCGCGCGCATCGCTGTCGTTCGCCTACCCGTTCGCGGCGCTCGGCTATGTGCTGATCGTCGGGTTCTCGGTGCTCGTGCTGCACGAGACGGTGCCGCCGCTTCGGTGGATCGGCGTCGTGTGCATCGTCGTCGGGATCGTGCTCGTCGCGCAGACCCCGCACGCATGAGCGACCCCGCGGCGGCCGACGTCGCCGTCGTCATCGTCAACTACAACACCGGAGCGTGGCTCGAGCGCTGCCTCGCGTCGCTGGAGCGCCACCGGGGGGATATCGCGGTCGACGTGCTGGTGATCGACAACGCCTCGAGCGACGATTCGCACCGGGCGGCGCTCGCGGCGCACCCCGACGTGCGGCTGATCGAGAACCCGACGAACCGATACCTGTCGCCGGCGTGGAACCAGGGCGCCCGCGAGACGAAGGCGCCGTACCTGTTGTTCCTGAACCCCGACACCGAGTGGTGGCGCGGCACGCTCGAGGAGTATCGGGCGATCGCGGCCGCCGCGCCGATCGCAGGCATCCTGGGCCCGGCGATCCGCAACGCCGACGGCACGCTGTATGCGAGCGGGCGCCGGTTCCCGAGCGTGGCGGAAGGAGCCGGGCACGCGTTCCTGTCGCCGTTCACGCGGAACAACCGGTTCACGCGCCGCTACGAGCTCGACGGGTGGGACCGCAGCACGCCGCGGACCGTCGATTGGGTCTCGGGCGCGTGCATGTTGATGCCCCGCACGGCGTTCGACGAGATCGACGGCTTCGACGAGGGCTTCCCCCTGTATGCGGAGGAGCTCGACATCGCCACGCGGCTGTCCACGGCCGGCTGGGAGGTTCGTTACACGCCGGCGATCGAGATCCTTCACGAGGTCGGCGTCTCGACGATGCCCGACGGACGACGTCCGCACCGGCTCGTCGTGATGCACGCACGGAGCATCTACCGCTACTACCGGATCCATCGCGCACGCGGATGGCGGCGGCTCACCCTCCCAGCCGCCTGGGCGGCGCTCCGCCTCCAGGCCGAGATCGTGTGGTCGTGGGGAGCGATCCGTCGATGAACGCGATCGTCCTCGTCGGCGGATTCGGCACGAGGATGCGGCCGCTGACCGAGACCGTGAAGAAGGAGTTGCTCCCCCTCGTCGACCGCCCGATCCTCGGCCACACCTTGGACCGGTTGGTCGCCCACGGGGTCCACCACGTCGTGATGTCCTCGCCGTACCTCGAGGAGGCATTCCATCCGTTCATCCAGGCGCGCCGGGACGAGCCGACGATCACCTGGGTGACGGAGGAGCGCCCGCTGGGCACGGGCGGGGCGATCGTCCACGCGCTCGATGCGATCGGCGATCAGCCCTTCTTCGCCTTGAACGGGGACATCCTCACCGACCTCGACCTGACCGCGATGATGCGGGCGCACCGCGACGGCGCCGCGGCCGTCACGATCGCGCTGCACCACGTGCCGGACGCGCGCGCGTTCGGGCTCGTCGAGCGCGCGGCCGACGGGCGCGTCACGGCGTTCCTCGAGAAGCCCGAGGAGACCGTTCCGGGGGACGTGAACGCCGGGACGTACATCGTGGAGCCGGAGGTCCTTCGCCGCTGGACGGCCGACCGCGAGATCTCGATCGAACGCGAGATCTTCCCCGCCGTCATCGGAGCAGGGTCCGTCGTGGTGGGGTTCTCGGCGGAGGCCTACTGGCTCGACCTCGGGACGCCGGAGAAGTACCTCCAGGCGCACGCCGACGTGCTGGATGGGAAGGTCCGCGGCCTCCGCTATCCGAACCCGTGGATCGCGCCCGATGCGTCCGTCGACGTCGCTGCTCGCGTCGGGGCTAGGGTCGCGGTGGGTCCCGAGGCGCGGATCGGCCCCGACGCCGTGGTCGAGGAGAGCGTGCTCCTCGCCGGCGCCGACGTGGGCGCCGAGGCCCACATCGAGCGCACGATCGTGGGGCCGGGCGCGCACGTCGGGCGCGGCGCCTCGATCCGCGACGGCGTGCTGGGTGCGGGCTCGCGCGTGCCCGACCGTCTCGAGCTCATCGGGACGAAGGTCGGTGTCGACGCCGTAGCGTCTCCCGCGTAAGCTCTCTCGACACTCCGACACCCTCTATCCCCCGCCCGACCGACTCAACGAGGCCCGGCCGCGCGTCGATGCTGGAGCGGACCGGCACCCGCCGGGGGGATGGATCGGGCTGGCGATGCTTCGACGTACCTCGTTCGCGCTCGCGGTTGCGCTCGTGGCCGCCGCCATGCTGATGCCCGCGGCCGGGCCGTCGGCAGAGGCCGCGTCGACCTTCACGTTCTACGGCTCCGGCAACGGGCACGGGCTCGGCATGTCGCAGTGGGGCGCCTACGGCATGGCCAAGATGGGCTGGACGCACGGACAGATCCTCACGCACTTCTATCAGGGCACCGCCGTGCGGCCGGTCGCGACCCTGCCGAAGACCGTGCGGATCGGCCTCACGACCGACCGGACGCGGATCCACCTGACCGCGCAGGGCGGCCCGGTCCTGCTGTGGGTCGGCGCGGGCTCGACGCGCGTTCCGGTCGGCACGATCGCGAAGGGCACGACGTGGACGGTGAACGCCCGCGCGAAGGACTACGGGATCCGCGACGCCGCGGGCGCGCTCGTGGGAGGCCATGGATGGGGCGGCCCCACACAGAACCTCGTGGTGACGTACGTCCCCACGAGGGCCCGCGTGTTCATCCCGGAGGCCGACGCGATCTGGGGGACGGGCTTCGCCTACAACCGGGGATCGATCGAGTTCAACCTGACCTCGTGCGGCGACGCCGACGGATGCGTCGAACGGCTGATCGCACGCCTCAGCCTGGAGGACTACCTGCTCGGGATCGGTGAAGTACCTGCCGCGTGGCCGATGCAGGCGCTCGAAGCACAGGCCGACGCCGCCCGGACCTACGCGGTCTACGACATCACGCACGCGGGCCTGCGCGCGGACTGCAACTGCGACCTGACCGACGGCGCCGGCGATCAGACGTACATCGGGTACAACCGTGAGGGTGGCACCGGCGGGGCCCGATGGGTCAGCGCGGTCCACGCGACGACCGGCGAGGTGGTCACCTACCGGGGCGCCGTGATCCAGGCCTTCTACGCGGCCTCCGACGGCGGGCACTCCGATGACGTACAGGACGTCTGGCACGGCGGCAACCCGGCGTTCGCGATCCCGTGGCTCACCGGCGTGTGCGACCCGGGGGAGTGGACGCCGGCGAACCCATGGACCGACTGGTCGAAGAGCTTCGACGCCGTCTCCCTCACCGCCCGGCTCGCGCCGTACACGGGCTCGATCGGGCAGATCGCGGGGTTCGGCGCGGTGGTCCGGGGCGAGGGCGGCCGCATCATCTCGCTCCAGGCCCACGGCGCCATGGGCGACGCGGTCCTCTCCGGTGCCGAGCTGCGGGCCGGGCTGGGCCTCAGCGACGACCGCGTCTGGATCAACAGCGATCGCAACATCACCGGCGACCTCCGCTCGACCTACGACGGCCTGATGTGCGGGCCGGGGCTTCCGGCATCACCGCAGCAGGCCGTCGTCGGCGGCGAGCAGCAGCTGTTCGCGGTGGGCGGCTTATACCGCAACGACGCGAAGCGCCTGACGGTCTGGCTCCGCGGGCCGCTCGACGCCGAGTACCGGGCGGTGGGCGCCGCCGCGGGGGTCCTCGGTGTGCCACTCGCCGGCGTCACGGCGATCCAGCCGAACGTCGCCGCGGTGTGCGCCGGCTGCAAGCGGATCGGGTTCGTGGGCGGCCGGATCTACGCGAAGGACGGCGTCGGCACGTTCGCGGTCTGGGGCCCGGTGCTCGACGCCTTCCTCGGCGACGGCGGGGCGACCGGCCCGCTCGGCTTCCCCACGTCGCGGGTCGCCGCCGCCGGCGACGGCACCCAGAGCGGCACCTTCGAGCACGGCGCCATCGCGTGTCCGCCCGTGGGCGCCTGCACGATCACCCGGACCTGACCGGCCGCGATCAGCAGAACCCCGACCGGGCCTCGGGCGCGTTGCGGGTACATGCGAACGCGGTCGTGAAACCGCGGACGATCGTCTCGGCGGAGGTCGCCGGGATCGACGTGGGGCAGGTTTGGATCATGTTCCACGCGGTGATGGCGAGCCCTTGGCCGGCCGGCAGGTCCGGATACGGGATCAGGTACGTGTAGGGCAACGTCGGCACGACGGCCGTCAAGCGGTCGACGACCGCCTGATCGATCCCCCCGTCGCCGACGGGCCGGTAGTACACGATCACGGCCGAGTGTTCCAGCGAATGCACCGAGGCCGTCTCGTCGACGGGCCCGGTGTAGATGCGCGGCTGGCTCGGCAGCGGGATAGGGTTGTGCGCGCCGGCCGTCGTCGGGTGCTCGGTGTAGTGAGGATC
>DATIWE010000081.1:0-53392 GCA_035519495.1 Actinomycetota bacterium | reverse complement strand
CAGCCCAGATCGCCTCGGTAATACACGGCACTCGCCCTCACGCCGACGCGCGTCTTGGGGGTTGGCTTTGGGGTACGGGCTCGGTGCCGTCGTGCTTGGAGCTCTCTTCATGGTCTTGTTCAGGTGATCGGCGGAGCTCTTCGAACTGCGGCAGTCGGAGCTTGCTCTCTCCTGGATCGAAGCTCTCCTTGAAGTCGATGTACTTGGACTACCGCTTCGCATGCCTGGCGGCAGCTGGGGCTCGCAAGGGACGAGGTCGAAGCTGCATCCGACAACGCTACTTCCCCATCGCGAGGAATGCGCTGACCGGCGTGCTTTGGCCCGGTCAGCGGGTCGATCGGGCGCGCGCTCTGTCCCGTCCAGCGAAGACCGAGTCGTGGGGCATACTCTCGCGGTGACCGAGAAGCTGAGCTTGACCCGTTTCCCAGGACACCGGAACAGTTCCAACACCGTAACCCAGAACCTGATGACGGGGTTCGCCCTGCCTCTCGGCAGAGCCATTCTGCGTTCCGTCGTAGAGACTTATCGCGCATGGCTACATGTGTGTTCTGCGGCGAGGACAGCAAGCTGACTCTTGAGCACGCATGGCCGAGGTGGGCGCTCAACCATGTCTGGTCCGACAAGTCATTGCCCAGAACGATGACAAGAGAGTTGCCAGGGTCCGGTTCTCGGAGTTGGGAGATTATGACTCCTGAACTGAAGGTAAGGATTGCCTGCGGTGGGTGCAACAACGTCCGACTGAAGGACATCGAGGATCGAAGCATCCCAGTCTTGAAGCCGATGATTATCGGCAGGCCGAGGTCCTTGAATGAAATTCGCCAGTTCATCGTCGCTTGATGGGGTGGTCAAGACAGCAATGGTGTTTGACTTCACCAGCGGATCCGGACGGCAGCAGTTCCTCACTGCAGAAGAGCGTCGCGGGATGGTGTTTGACTCACACATCCCAATTCATGTGTCGGTATTGACGGCGACTTGCGAGCTCCCGTCGCTACACGAGTTCAGAGCTCAAGGTTGGGACACGGTCGCGCAGGTTGCGAGAGGTGAAGAGCGGTTCCCGTTCCATTTCCAGACCGTCGTGCTGGGGCGGCTTCTGCTACATGTGGCGGCCAACAGGGTGAGGCCGCCGGCACCATGGAGGTTCCGCCGCTCGACCCTCTACAAACAGGTGTGGCCGAGCCGAGGACCAGGGCTCCAATGGCCTCCCTTGATTCCGATGAACTTGGATCAGGTTGAAGAGATGGGAACGGGTGGCTACATGGGGACGAGAGGGCACTCGCTCTAGGGACTGGAGCCGTCTCAGTCTGGCTGTATCCCGAGTCAAGCGCCCTCAGGTTCGCGGGCCTTCCTTGCGGACCTCTTCGACCGACTTCAGGGCCTCGCGAAGATCGGCGAGCCACTCCTCCTGGCGTTCGGAGACCAGCCGCACGCACCACGCGAGCGCATGGCTCCGTGACCGGGCGACGCCGGCGTCCACCAGCGTGTCCAGGACATGGCGCTCGGGCATCCGAAGGCGGGTCATCGCGGGGATCGCCAAGGTCGTGAACAGGTGCCGCTGGTCGCCGCAGACGGCGCCCCAGCTGACCTTGCGCCCGAACCGGCGCTCGGCCTCGTCGGCGATCCGCATCCGCTGAGCCCGCGTGTCCTCGCGGAACCCCTGGATCCTCGCCTGCATCGCCGCGGACCGGGTCTCCGGGCCCGCGTCCTTGGGCAACTCCGGCTCGGCGAGCGTTCCCACGACCAGGATCTCGTCGCGATCGAACGTCACCTCCGGCGCCCCCACGAACCAGTCGGCGGTGAGCCGCCCGGTGAACCAGCCTTCAAGATGCTCCTGGAAGTCGCCCTTTTCGCTCATGCGGTGAGATTACTTCATTACATAGATACGTCAAGCCCACGATCGGAGGTCGGGCGATATCGCTGCGGGGCAGGCCGTTGCTACTCTTGCGCCATGCAGGATCTCCCGGTGCTTCCCTCTGAGGTACCCGAGGACGGCCAGATCGCCGAGGCGATCGCCGCCGAGGCGGACTGGATGCAGGAGATCCTGGCCAGGCTGGTGGAGAAGCCCACCGTCCTCGGGAACGAGGAACCGGGCCAGGCGGTGATGCGCGAGGCGATCCGCGAGATCGGCCTCGAACCGGTGGACGTGCCGATGGACGCCGCAACGCTCCGGGCGCATCCACTGGGGTCCCCGTTCGATTGGGACGTGGAGGGCAAGGCGAACGTGGTGGCTCGGTGGGCGACCGGCGGCCGCGAGGGCGGGTCCTCGCTGATCCTGAACGGCCATATCGACGTCGTCAGCCCGGAGCCCCTGTCGCAGTGGCATCGCGACCCGTTCGTGGCGCACGTCGAGGAGGACTGGCTCTCCGGACGCGGGGCCGCCGACATGAAGTGCGGCCTGGCCGCGATCCTCGGGGCGGTCAAGGGCCTGCGGCGTGCCGGCCTGCACCCGCACGCGCCGGTGACGCTCGAGTCGGTCGTCGAGGAGGAGTGCACCGGCAACGGGACGCTCCAGACCCTGCTGGCGGGCTACGCGGCCGACGCGGCGGTGATCACCGAACCGTATGGATCCTCGATCACCACGTCCCAGGTCGGCGTCCTGTGGTTCCAGGTGAAGATCGAAGGCATCGCCGGCCACGCCGCCGGGGGTCACGGGGTGAACGCGATCGAGGAGAGCCTGCGGATCATCGATGCGCTGCGCGCCCTCGAGGTCGAACTGAACGCCGAGCCGCCGGCTCCGTACGACGCGTACGCCCATCCGATCGGGCTGAACGTCGGCACGATCGCCGGCGGCGACTGGCCCTCAACCGTCCCGGGCGAGTGCATCACGGGCTACCGGATCGCGCTCTACCCGGGGATGGAGGTGCGGGAGCTCCAGGCGCGGATCGAAGCGGTCGTCGCGGCGACGGCGGCCGACGATCCGGCGGCGTTCCCGCTGCCGCCGGAGGTGCGCTACGTCGGGTTCGGATGCGAGGGGTACGCGATCGAACCCGACCACGCACTGGTGCGGACGTTGTCCGGCGCGCATGCACGCATCGCCGGCTCGCCGCCCGCCGAGATCGCGACGACCTCGACGACGGACGCGCGCGTGTTCGGCCAGGCGGCGGGCATCCCCGCCGTGTGCTTCGGCCCCTACGCGGAGGGCGCGCATGGCTCCGGAGAGCGGGTGTACCTTCCGAGCGTGGTGCAGACCGCGCAGGTGCTGGGCCTGCTGATCCGCGACTGGTGCGGGCTGTCGTGACCTGGCTGGTGCTGGTCCTTGGTTTCTTCGTGCTTGCCGCGATCGGGTGGTGGCTCGTCGCGCGCGCGGATCGACGTCGCCCCGCGGTCGCGCCGCCGGCCGGAGCCGACCTGATCGTCCGCACGGAATCGCTGACCGGTATGCCGGAGATCCGGCGGTTCTTCCGGACGAACGAGACGCCGATCTACTTCGTGAGCGCGACGGCGTTCAACCTGCTGGGCATCGACCGGTGGGTCCCGCAGCTCCGCTACATCAACTACTACGACTCGTTCGACGGCTGGCACCCCAACGTGTTCGTGCCGAAGGAGCAGACGCAGCGGCCGTTCGCGTCGATCGAGGAGATCGTGAACTACCTGTTGGGCCACAAGGAGGTCGCGGACCTCATCGCGTCGCGCGGCGGCGGCGGCAAGGCGGCGTTCCTGATGTTCGACGAGGAGACCGAGGAGCTCGCGGGCGAGCTCGGGCTGGAGGTCGCGTTCCCGTCCGCGGCGCTGCGCCACCGGCTCGACTCCAAGATCGAGACGACGCGCCTGGGCAACGAGGCCGGCGTGCCCTCGGTCCCGAACGCGATGGGGCTCGGCACGACGTACCGGGAGCTGCGCGCGCTGGCGGAGGGCGCCGGGCTCGGCGACGACCTCGTGGTCCAGACCCCGTACGGCGACTCGGGGCAGACCACGTTCTTCATCGCGCGCGAGCAGGACTGGAAGCGCGACGAGAAGAAGATCGCCGGGAACCAGATCAAGGTGATGAAGCGGATCGATCCCCGCGAGCTGGCGATCGAGGGCGTGATCACGCGCCACGGCACCCTTGTCGGCCCGCTGATGGCGGAGCTGGTCGGGTTCGAGGAGCTCACGCCATACGACGGGGGGTGGTGCGGGGACGACGTCTCGCCCGAGCTGCTGACGGAGGCGCAGCGGCGCGTCGCGCGCGAGCGCACGATCGCGATGGGCGAGCGGCTCCGCGCGGAGGGGTACCTCGGGTATTTCGAGCTGGACTTCCTGCTCGACGCCGACACCGGCGACCTGTGGCTGGGCGAGCTGAACCCGCGGGTCACCGGCGCATCGTCGATCACGAACGTCACCGCGGTGGCATACGGCGACATGCCGCTGTTCCTGTTCCACCTGCTGGAATTCATGGACGTCGACTACGAGATCGACGTGGCCGAGCTGAACGAGCGGTGGGCCCAGGTGCAGAACCTGGACGAGTGGACGCAGTTCATCCTGAAGCAGACCGAGGACACGACCGAGCTGATCACGTCCGCGCCGGGTTCCGGCATCTGGAAGATGCGGGACGACGCGATCGGCTACGCGCGGCGCGAGACGGACTGGCACTCGGTCGCCGACCAGAGCGAGGCGTTCTACCTTCGGATCGCCGGGGCGGGGCAGTATCGCTATCCGGGGGCCGACCTCGGGATCCTCGTCACGCGCGGCCGGTTCATGGACGCCGACTACCGGCTGCTCGAGCGGGCGCGGAGCTGGATCACCGGGATCAAGGATCA
This sequence comes from Actinomycetota bacterium, assembly GCA_035519495.1. Taxonomy (GTDB): domain Bacteria; phylum Actinomycetota; class UBA4738; order UBA4738; family HRBIN12; genus AC-51. The sequence continues at coordinate 48,659 of DATIWE010000081.1, read as the reverse complement.
GTTCGTGAGCGTGCCCCTGTCGCCCGACGAACCGCCCGAACGGGAGCCGGAGCCGTTCGGGTTCAAGCTGCTGTAGGGCGTCGCCACGGTGCTCGACGCGGCCCTGATGCCCTGAGAACATCTGCCACGATGCGCATGTTGCCGTTCACGTTCCGCGCCTACGAGGAGCTGGAGCTCGGGCCTCTGTGGCAGGCGGTGTTCGAGGAGCGCTGGCCCCACTACCGGTCGTGGTTCCTTCGCGACGGTGAGGAGGACCGTCCCTCGTACGCGACGAGCGTGCGGATGCTCCGCGCGCACATGCCCGAGCTGATGCCCGCGTACGAGCGCGTCGTGGAGCTGGCCGGCGGCGGCGACCATGCGGCGCGGATGCTGTCGCTCTACCGGCCGCCGCCGTACCTCGCGGCGTGCTCGCAGGGCGCGTGGGTGCGACCCGGCGGCCCGGTGCTCGTGCGGAACTACGACTACGCGCCGTCGCGGTTCGAGGGCGCGATCTGGTCGACGCACCTGCTGGAGAAACGCGTGCTGGGGATGTCCGACTGCCTCTGGGGCCTGCTGGACGGCATGAACGATGACGGCCTCGCCGTCTCGCTCACGTTCGGCGGCCGTCGTGTCCTGGGCGACGGCTTCGGGATCCCGATCGTGCTGCGGTACCTGCTGGAGACGTGCACGACCGTGGACGAGGCCCGGTCGACGCTGGCGCGACTGCCGTACTCGCTCAGCCACAACCTCACGGTGATGGATCGCGACGCGCGGGTGATGACCGCGTACCTCTCGCCGGACCGCGAGCCGATCTTCCGGGAGTTCCCGGCTGCCACGAACCATCAGGGGATCGTCGAGTGGCCCGAGCAGGCCAAGGCGACCCGGACGATCGAGCGCGAGCAGACGATCCTCGGCCTCCTGGAGGATCCCGCGGTCGACCTGGCGTCCTTCGTCGAGAGCTTCCTGCGGGCGCCGCTGTTCTCCACGTCGTACGCGAACGGCTTCGGCACGCTGTACACGGCCGCGTACCGTCCGGCGGAGCGCGTCGTGGACTACCTGTGGCCGGCGTACACGTGGCGACAGGGGTTCGACGCGTTCGACAGCGCCGAGCACACCGAGGTGCTCGCCGAGCCGACCTTCGCGACCGGCGGCTGAGCGATCGGGGATGCGCGATGCGGAGCGAGACCTTCCGGATCTCGACGCGGGGGAGACGGGTGATCGACCTGACCGACCGCGTCCGGACGTTCGCGCGTGGCTCGGGCGACGGGCTCGTCCACGTGTTCGCCCCCCACGCCACGGCCGGCATCGCCCTGATGGAGACCGGCAGCGGCTCCGAGGAGGACCTAGAGGATCTCCTCGAGCGGATCTTCCCGCGCGAGGATCGCTACCGGCATCGGCATGGGAGCGTCGGGCACGGCGGCGATCACCTGCTGCCGGTGTTCGTGTCGCCGTCGCTGACGCTGCCCGTCGTCGACGGCGAGCTCCAGCTCGGGACCTGGCAGTCCGTCGTGTTCGTGGATCCGAACCACGAGAACGACGAGCGGACGGTGCGGCTGAGCTTCGTCGAGGCCTAGAGGTACTGGCCGGGCGACCGGTCCTTCGCGTCGGCCGGACCGGTGGACACCGCCTGCACGTCGCGCTCGCGCAGCAGCACGAGGTCCTCGCCCTCCAGCTCGACCTCGAGGCCGGAGGACGGCAGGAACAGGACGCGGTCGCCCTTGCGCGCCACGCGGACGTCCGGGCCGACCAAGGTCACGTCGCCCCACGCGAGGCGCTTCGGCGCGGGCATCGCGGTGGCGGGGATCAGCAGGCCGCCGGAGGTCTTCCGCTCGCCGTTGCCGGGGATCCGCACGACGAGACGGTCGCCGGTCAGCGCGATCGTCGCCGGCGCGTCGGGCGTATCGGCCCGCTTGGCGCGTGCCCTCGTCTTCGGGCGCGCGGCGGGCTTCGCGTCCTTCGGAGCGGGCATGGAGCGAGTGTACCGAGCGCACCCGGTACGATGGGCGGCCGATGAAGGCCCGGAAGCTCGTCCAGAACGCCACGCGAACGCTGAAAGCCTCCGACGCGATCGACCATTGGCAGAAGGGTCGCGAGCGCATCGAGGCCGAGGTGCTGCTCGGGTTCGTGATGGGCGGCGAGGAGCCCGATCCCGACGAGAAGATCTCCGACGAGGACGCGGCGACGTTCGAGGCGGCGATCGCCCGGCGCGCGACCGGCGAGCCGATCCCGTTGATCATGGGGTACACCGAGTTCCGCGGGCTGGAGCTGAAGGTGGTGCCGGGCGTGTTCATCCCGCGCGACTCCACCGAGTTCCTGGCCGAGCAGGCGATCCGGCGGCTGCGCAAGCGGAAGGCGCCGGTCCATGTCGATCTGGCGACCGGCCTGGGCACGGTGGCGCTGTCGGTCGCCGACGAGGTGCCCGGCTCGACCGTCTACGGCACCGACCTCTCGGCCGAGGCGACGGCGCTCGCCCGCCGGAACGCGAAGCGCCTGGGGCTGGACGCGCACTTCGTGACCGGCGACCTCTTCGCGAGGATCCCGTCGGAGCTCCGCGGGAAGGTCGACGTGATCACGATGCACCCGCCGTACGTCGCGCGCGAGGAGGTCCAGGACCTGCCGGACGAGATCCGCGAATGGGAGCCGGTCCACACGCTCACCGACCAGAGCGACGATGGGCTCGGGTTGGTGCGCCGCACCGTCGATGAGGCCCCCGCGTGGCTCCGTCCGAAGGGATGGCTCCTGATGGAGACCGACCCGGACCGCGCGCGCGAGGTCCGGAAGGTGTTCACCCAGGGCGGGTTCCGCGACGTGGAGAGCACGAAGGGCGGGGAGCTCAAGGTGACCCGCGTGGTCGTCGGCCGGCGGCCGCGGTGACGGAACCGAAGGTCGCGCCCCACGGCGCCTGGTCCTCGCCGATCATGCCCGCGATGCTCGCCTCGGCCTCGCTGCGCCTCGGGCTGGTCGCGATGGACGAGGGGTTGGTCTACTGGACCGAGACCCGGCCGGAGGAGGCGGGCCGGGTCGCCCTGGTCCGCGCCGACGCGTTCAGCCCCCCGACCGACGTGGTGCCGGCCGGCTTCAGCGTCCGCACGAGGGCCCATGAGTACGGCGGCGGCGCGTTCGTGGTGCACCGCGGCGTCGTCTTCTTCTCGAACTTCGACGATCAGCGGCTCTACCGGCACACGCCCGGCGCGGGCGAGCCGGTCCCGATCACGCCCGAGACGGGCGGCGCGCATCGGTTCGCGGACGGGCGCGTCACGGCCGACGGCGCCTGGTGGATCGGCGTGCGCGAACGGCACGTCGGCGAGCGCGTTCCCGAGGACGTCCTGAACGAACTGGTCGCGATCGCGACCGACGGCTCGGCGGAGCCTCGGGTGATCGCGTCGGGGCGCGACTTCTACTCCGATCCGCGCATCTCGCCCGACGGCACGGAACTCTGCTTCCTCGCGTGGGATCTCCCCTGGATGCCATGGGACGGCACCGAGCTGTTCGTGGCGGACCTCGCCGCCGACCGGACGCTCGGGGAGGCCCGGCAGGTGGTCGGTCGCGGTGGCGAGGAGTCGATCTGGCAGCCGACGTGGAGCCCCGCCGGCGAGCTCTACTGGGCGAGCGATCGCAGCGATCGGTGGAACCTCGAACGCGAGCGCGACGGCGAACGGCAGACGGTGCATCCCGCGCCGGCGGAGTTCGGCTGGCCGCAGTGGATCTTCGGATCGTCGTCGTACGCGTTCCTGGGAGACGGCCGGATCGTGTGCCACTTCACGGACGGCGGGGTCGATCACACGGGGATCCTCGACCCGGAGACCGGCGAGCTCACCGAGATGGACCTGCCCCAGACCGTGATCCCGCATCCGAGCCTCGTGGCCGAGGGGACGTCGGTGGCGTTCGTCGGCGCGTCGCCCTCGACGGCGCCGCAGATCGTGCTGCTCGACCTGACGACCCGGGCGGTCGACGTCCTGCGCGAGAGCAACCCGGTCGACGTCGATCCCGCGTTCCTGTCGACGCCCGAGCCGATCGGGTTCCCGACGGCGGGCGGGCTGACCGCGTTCGCGTACTTCTATCCTCCCTCGAACGCCGGGTTCCGCGGCCCCGAGGGGGAGCTCCCGCCCCTGATCGTGATGAGCCACGGAGGGCCGACCTCGCAGGCCGACCCGTCGCTGGACCTCGAGACCCAGTTCTGGACCAGCCGCGGCTTCGCGGTGGTCGACGTGAACTACGGGGGCAGCACCGGGTTCGGCCGCGCGTACCGGCAGCGCCTCAACGGCAACTGGGGGGTCGTCGATACGACCGACTGCATCAACGCCGCCCGCTTCCTGGCGGACGAGGGACGGGTGGACCGGGCGAGGCTCGTGATCCGCGGCGGGTCGGCGGGCGGGTACACGACGCTCTGCGCGCTGACGTTCCACGACGACTTCGCGGCCGGCGCGAGCTACTTCGGGATCGCGGACCTGGTGCCGTTCGCGGCGGGCGGCACGCACAAGTTCGAGTGCGCGTACGAGCACACGCTGATCGGGCCGTGGCCGGAGGCCGAGGACCTCTACCGGGAGCGCAGCCCGATCAACCACGTCGAGATGCTGTCGACCCCGATGCTGATCCTGCAGGGGGCCGAGGACGTGATCGTGCCGCCGGCCCAGGCCGAGCTGATGGTCGGGGCGCTCCGCGCGAAGGGCCTTCCGTACGCGTACCTGTTGTTCGAGGGCGAGCAGCACGGGTTCCGCATGGCCGACACGATCCGGCGATCGGCCGAGGCCGAGCTGTCGTTCTACGCGCAGATCCTGGGTTTCGAGCCGGGCGATCCGATCCCGCGGCTCGCGATCGAGAACCTCCCGGGCTGAGCCTCGGGCGTCATCCGCCGATCATCGACATCGACCGCGCGGGCTGCACGAAGTCGACGTCGTTGATCCGGTGACCCGACCACTTGGCCCAGACCGCCGCACGGACCAGCTGTTCCAGCTCGAGATCGCTCGCGCCCTCGCGCATCGGTCCGCGGAGGTCGGTCTCCTCGAGGGCGAACAGGCAGCTGCGGAACTGTCCCTCGGCGGTGAGGCGGAGCCGGTTGCAGGTGTCGCAGAACGGCTCGGTCACGCTGGCGATCACGCCGATCCTGCCGGGCGCGCCGTCCGCGAACGTGTAGGTGGTGGCGGGCTCGCCGTCGCGATGGGCCGATGTCAGCGGGAACGCCCGGTCGATCCGCTCGAGGATCCGCGCCGCCGGCACCACCTTCTCCCGCTCCCACGCGTGCTGTGCGTCCAGCGGCATGTACTCGATGAACCGGACCTCGTAGCCGGTCTCCCGCGCCCACCGCGCGAACCCGACCACCTCGTCGTCGTTCGTGCCGCCGATCACGACGACGTTGATCTTGATCGGTGTGAGCCCGGCGGCCTCGGCCGCGCGCACGCCGCCCAGCACCCGCTCGAGCGCGTCCCGCCGGGTCATCTCGGCGAACCGGTGGCGCAGGAGCGAGTCGCACGAGACCGTCGCGCGGTCGACGCCGGCCTCCGCCAGCGCCTCGGCGAGCGGTTCCAGCAGCATGCCGTTCGTCGTGATCGAGATGTCGAGGTCGGGGCCGACGCCGCGGAACATCCGGATCAGCGTCGGGAGGTCGGCGCGGACGGTCGGCTCGCCGCCGGTCACCTTCAGCGAGCGCACGCCGAGCCCGACGAAGACGCCAAGCATCCGGGTCAGCTCCTCGAACGTCATGATCTCGTGCTTCGGGAGCCAGGTGAGGCCCTCGGCCGGCATGCAGTACGTGCACCGGAAGTTGCAGCGGTCGGTGACCGAGATGCGCAGGTCGTCGGCGACGCGGCCGAACGTGTCGGTCAGCGGGCCGGTGGTGCGCATCGTGGTGGGCGTCGCTGGTGCCATCGGTCCGACCAGCGTACCCCGGACGCCGCGGTCGGGCCTAGGCGTCCGTCTCGGCGACGGGGGGCAACGCGGCGCGCAGGTCCGCGATGGCGGCGTCGAGCGCCTCGCTCCGGGTGGCGCCCTCGGTCATCCGGCGCTGCACGCTCATGCCCAGCAGGAGCGTGGCGAGCGGCGTGAGCTTCCGCTCGGTGCCGTGGGCGACGTCGCGCGCGAGGTCGAGGACGCGGGCCGTCTCCTGCCCCGTGGGGGCCTCGAGGTCCAGCGCTGCCGCGAGCTGCTCGAGCGGATCCATCGGGTCCTCGGGTCCTTCCTCAACGCCCCCGCTCTGGGGGGGTCCTCTCGGGGTCGGCGCCAGCTTAACGTGCTATGCATATCGGCCATGCGCGTGCTCATCCTCTACGAGTCCCATCGAGGCTTCACGCTGACCGTCGCGCGGGCCATCCGCGACGAGCTGGTGTCGCGGGGTGTCGCGGCGTCGACCGCGCCGCTTCGGGGCGTGGACGTCGGCACCGTGGCCGCGGCCGAGGCGCTGATCGTGGGCACATGGGTGAAGGGCGCGATCGTGGTCGGCGTCGGTCCTGCCGTCGGGGTCCAGGAGGGGATCGCCGCGTTGCCACCGCTCGAGGGGCGGCCGGCGGCGGTCTTCTGCACGTGCGACGTCGCGCCGCGCGGCACGCTACGCACCCTCGCCACCTGGCTCGATCGGCAGGGCGCGACGATCCTCGTCGGGCAGTCGTTCCGCCGGAAGAAGAGCCTCCGCGCGGTGCCCGCGTTCGTCGAGCGCACGATCGACGCGTTCGAGGCGTTCGACGCCACCCCGGCCGAGGTCTGAGATGCCCGCGCAGCCGACGGCCGCGGTCGTGACCGTCTCCGACGGCGTGGCGAACGGCACGCGCGAGGACGAGTCCGGCGACGCCGCGGAGGAACTGCTCCGCGCGGCCGGCTTCGACGTCGCGGAGCGCCTCGTGGTCCCCGACGAGCGAGCCATGATCGAGGAGGCGCTGCGGCGCCTCAGCGACGCGCACGCGCTGGTCGTGACGACGGGCGGCACCGGGTTCGGCCCGCGCGACGTGACACCCGAGGCGACGCGCGCGGTGATCGAGCGCGAGGCGCCGGGTCTCGCCGAGGTGATGCGCACCGCGGGTCTCGCGTCGACGCCGATGGCCGCGCTCTCGCGCGCCGTGGTCGGCGCCCGCGGATCCTCGCTCGTCGTGAACCTCCCGGGGAGCCCGGGCGGCGTCCGCGGGTCGCTCGAGGCGATCGTGCCCGTCCTGCCGCACGCCGTGGAGCTGCTCGCGGGCGCGACCGGGCCGCATCCCACCGGCGAGCCGGCGCCGCACCGGCGCGCGTCCATCCATGCGGCGCCGGAGCCGCGCGTCCCCGGCCGCGTCGACGTCACCGCGGTCAAGGTCGTGGCCGGCGCGCCGCCGTGCCGCGTCGGGATGCACCTGAACGTCGAGCCGGGCGGTCCGGTGCGCGGCACGCTCGGGTGTGCCGAGTTCGACGAGCAGGCCGTGGTGGCGGCGGCGACGGCGTGGGAGCGCGGCGAGCCGGCGACCGCGGTCCTGCACCATGACGAGGGCGACATCGAGGTGTACCTCGAGCCGCACCGGCCGCGCCCGCGACTCGTCGCGGTCTCGGCGACCGACGTCGCGCGCGCGCTCCGCGCCGACCTGACCGGCGTGGGCTACGACGCCGTCATCGTCGAGCCGCGGACCGAGCGCGTGGTGCCGGGCGATGCACCCGTCGCCACCTCGATCGAGGAGCTCGACCTGACCGCGGACGACGTGGTCGTGGTGACCGATCACGACGCGCCCTACGCCTCCGACGCGCTGGCGGCGGCGTTGCGATCGCAGTCGCGGTTCGTCGGGATCATGAGCTCGCGGCGGCACGTGCAGCGGCACCTCGACGCGCTCCGTGCCCTGGGCCTGTCGGAGGACGAGCTGGACCGCCTGCGCAGTCCCGTCGGGTTGGATCTGGGCGGGCGCCGCGCCGAGGAGATCGCGCTGTCGATCGCGGCCGGGATCGTGGCCGACGCGAACGGGCGCGACGGAGGGTGGATGGACCGATGAGCCGCGACGACGTGCGCGCGAACCTCGCGTCGTGGGAGGCCGACTCGGCCGAGTATCAGGCGACGCACCGTTCCCAGCTGAACCGGTGGGACGCGGTCCGCTGGGGGACCTGGGGCATCACCGACGACGAGCTGGGTGCGCTCGGCGACGTGCGCGGCCTCGACGCTCTGGAGCTCGGGTGCGGCGCGTGCCAGGTGGGGATCGCGGTCGCGGCTCGCGGCGCGCGGGTGATCGGCCTGGACTTCAGCGCGAACCAACTGGCCGCGGCGGCGCCGAACATGCGGGACAGCGGCGTCCGGTATCCACTGGTTCGCGCGAGCGCCGAGGAGCTGCCGTTCGCCGAGGCCAGCTTCGACCTCGTGTTCTGCGATCACGGAGCCACGACGTTCACGGATCCGCACGTCACGATCCACGGAGCCGCCCGGGTGCTGCGTCCCGGAGGCCGGCTCGTGTTCAACATCGCCACCCCGATCATCGCGATGGCGTGGGGGGACGGAGAGGACGCGCCCCCGGATCGCGAGCTCCACCGGCCGTACTTCGAGCTGGGCCGGATGGTCTGGGGCGACTCGGTCGATTGGCAGCTCCCGTACGGCGAGTGGATCCGGCTGTTCCGCGCGAACGGGCTGGCGATCGAGGACCTGATCGAGATCCGGCCCCCGCAGGACGCGACCAGCACGTACGACTTCGCGCCCCTGGCGTGGGCTCGCGACTTCCCCGGGGAGCACATCTGGAAGGTCCGGAAGGAACCGCGCTGAGGCGGTGGCTCGCCCTCGGGCTGGCGGTGCTGCTGGCCGCCGTCGTCATCCGCGTCATCCGGTCCCCGTCCCCCTCACGGAGCACCGCGCCGAACATCCTGCTGGTCCTCACGGACGACCAGTCGCTCGACACCCTGCCGACCGAGCCGGCGGCGATGCCGTGGTTCCAGTCGCAGCTGCGCGATCCGGCCGGACACTGGCTGTGGTTCCCGAACGCCGTGGTCTCGACGCCGCTGTGCTGCCCGTCGCGCTCGACCCTGCTGACCGGGCGGTACGACGTGCACACGGGCGTCCGCGACAACCAGGAGGGGTCCGACCTGAACGACACGAACACGCTGCCGGTGTGGCTGCACGACGCGGGCTACACCACCGGCCTCGTCGGCAAGTACCTCAACAACTACCCGTTCGGCGGCGCGCCGTACGTCCCCCCGGGATGGGACCGGTGGTTCGCGAAGGAGAACTCGAACGAATCGACCGCGTACTTCGACTACGACGTGGTCGACCAGGGCGTCGTGCGGTCCTTCGGCGACGCGCCGGAGGACTACGCGACCGACGTGCTGGGCGGCGCCGCCGACGCGTTCCTGCGCGGGGCGCCGGCGTCGGAGCCGTGGTTCCTGTACTTCGCGCCGAACGCTCCGCACGGCCCGTCGATCCCCGCGCCACGGTATGCGCACGCCCTCGGCGGGTTCCGACCGCCGATGCCGCCGCCACGGGAGCTGAACGACGTGCGGGGCAAGCCCGGCTACGTGCGCGCGCAACCGCCGATCGGCCCCACGGCGCTCGAGACGCTGCGCGCCGACGACCTGGCGGAGCGACGGACGCTCCTGTCGGTCGACGACGTCTTCCGCGAGCTGGTCGGCACGATCACCGCGCGGGGGGAGCTCGACCGCACCGTGATCATCTTCATGACGGACAACGGGTTCGAGTTCGGTCAACATCGTCTGCAGAGCAAGCGCTTCCCGTACGAGCCGTCGATCGGGGTGCCGTTCGCGATCAGGACGCCGTGGACGAACGCCGCGACGGTGCCCGACCTCGTGTCGAACGTCGACGTGGCCTCGACGATCGCCGCCCTGGCCGGCGCGGCGCCTCGGCTGCCGCAGGACGGCATCAGCCTGGCGCCGCTCGTCTACGGCCGGGCGCCGCCGGAACGGGCGGGCGTGTGGCTGGACTGGGGCGGCGACGCGGTCGTGCCGCCGTGGACCGGCGTCCGCACGGCGCGCTTCACCTACGTGGTCAACGCGGACGGGACCGAGGAGCTCTACCTCCACGCGAGCGATCCGGGCGAGCTGCGGAACCTCGCCGGCGTGCCTCGGTTCCACGCGTTGCTCGAGCGTGCTCGATCGCTGCGGCATCGTCTCGCCCCCGCAGGAGGCGGCGGCTAGACTCCGCCCGATGCAGCAGGGACCGAGCTCGCCGATCCGGCCGGCATCCACCCGCCGTCGGCGGCCGACCCGACGCCAGATCGCGGGGCGTCGGGCCTTCGCGGCCATCGTCGTCGCCCTGCTCGTGTTCCTGCTGTGGCAGTTCCTGCCGTCCGGCGGCGGGACGAAAGCCACGGGAACGAAGACACCCGCCGTGCCGTCCGGTTCGAACGGCGGCGGCGCCCTCCCGACGTCGTCCGCGACCGCGACGATCGTGCCCGGGAAGAACCCGATCAAACACGTGATCTTCCTGGTGAAGGAGAACCACTCGTTCGACAACTACTTCGGCCGCTACCCGGGGGCCGACGGGGCGACCAGCGGCAAGATCGTCAACTGCGGCAACGGCTACCCGTCTGCGGGGACCGTGCCCCTGAAGGACGCGCCGCTGATCTATGCCCACGACCTGGGCCATTCCTTCTTCCCGGGGATGATCTCGATCAACGGCGGCAAGATGGACGCGTTCAACTGCGTGCCGCTGGGCGAGGATCTCGAGGGCTACACGCAGTTCGATCGCGACACGCTGCCGGTGTACTGGACGCTCGCCGACCGCTTCGTCCTGGCCGACCACTTCTTCACCTCGATGTACGGCCCGACGTTCCCCGAACACCTCTACACGGTCGCCGCGCAGGCGTACGGCATCGTGGACAACAAGTCGACGTCGGACCATCCGGGCAGCTACTGCGACGACCCCACCGAGTTCACGAAGCGCTTCCCGATCGAGAAGCTGACGCCACAGGACATCAAGACGATCATGCGCTTGGAGGAGCACGTCACCGACAGCATCGTCAACCAGTACAAGATCGCGTCGTACTGGGTGAACACGCGGACGTGCGTGAACATCAAGACCCTGCCGGACGAACTCGAGCAGGCCGGCGTGAGCTGGAAGTACTACGCGACGCCGGACGTGTGGATGAACGCGCTCCAGGCCGTGCGCCACATCCGGTTCGGGCCCCTGTGGAAGAAGGTGCAGTCGCCGAGCCAGTTCCTCACCGACATCGACGACGGCGACCTGCCCGAGGTCTCGTGGCTGATCCCGCCGGAGGGGAACCCGAACGAGCACCCCGGCGCCGGCGTCAGCGTCTGCGAGGGACAGAACTGGACGGTCGAGTACCTCAACGCGCTGTTCCACAGCAAGTTCTGGGCCAGCACGGCGCTCGTGATCGTGTGGGACGACTTCGGTGGGTTCTACGACCACGTCGTGCCGCCCCACTACGACATCATGGGCCTCGGCCCCCGGACGCCCGCCCTGATCATCTCGCCATACACGCGCACGGGGGACAATCCGGCCGGCGGCTCGATCGACCCCACGACCTACGAGTTCTCGTCGGTCCTGAAGTTCATCGAGGAGCTGCACGGGTTGCAACCGCTCACGGACCGCGACGCCCAGGCCTCGCCGCTGGCGGGGGCGTTCGACTTCACCGACCCGCCCCGGATGAACTATCCGAAGCTGCAAGACCTCAACTGCCCGACGTGATCCGTCGGATCGTCGCCGCCGCGATCGTCCTGCTGTCCCCCCTGCTGCTGGCGGCGGCGGATCCTCCGGGCGACACCGGCGCCTGCCGCGGGCACGGCACCGCACCGGGCACCGTCCCCGACCTGGTCTCTGCCGAGGGCTGGATCGGCGAAGAGGGCACCTCGGCGGTCTGGCGTCTGCGGTTCGACGCGCCGCTCCAGGTCCCCGATCCGCAGATGCCGGCGTTCCGCATCGACATCCTGGTGCGCGATCCGACGATCCCGAGCGTGTCGTTCGCGTACCGAGGGCTGCACTACCGCGACCTCAACCGGATCATCCGCTTCGACGCGACCTCGGAGGAGCAGCCGCTCGAGCTGCTCTTCATCCCGGAGGGGGGCGCGGCGCCGTTCGATCCGCCGGCGATCGACGGCGACACGTTGACGCTGCAGGTCCCCGGGCGGCTGCTGTTGGGCGAGGTCGGCGACGACCTGGGGAAGGTGGATCTGACGGAGATGCGGTGGACGGTCGTGGTCCGCGACATGGACGCGTGCGACTTCCTGGCCGGCGATGACGGCCGCCCGTCGCGGCCGCTCGAGGCGACGCCGCCGGCCGAGGTTGCAGGGCCTTCGCCGGCGAACCCCGTCGCGTCGACGACCGACGCGGCGGGATCATCCACGATCTGGATCGTTGGAGGGATCGTCGGGTTGCTTGTGCTCGGTGTGGGTCTGGTCTGGGTCTCGAGGCGTCGGGGAACTACCGGACACCCGTAAGGCCCTGCTCGCGTTCGAGCTCGGCGAGCAGGTCGTCGACGCCGGCCGAGATCTTCGCACGCCACCACGCCTGACCCTCCGGGCCGAGGGTCGAGATCGGGTCGTAGTAGTGGTAGTGGCGTTCGGTCGCGTCGGGATCGTCGGCCTCGATGCCGGTCCGGTAGTTCTTCCGCCAGTGCGAGATGCCGCGTTCGCGGTCGTACCGGTCGGTCATGTGCACCCACCGCTTGCCGACGTACGGCACGTCGCAGATGAAGCGCGGCGTGGCGAAGCCCGGCAGGTAGCCGAGGATCGCGTGCTGGAGCTCCTGCGCCTCCCAGACCGCCAGGCGCCAGTGCTCGGCGTTGGGGATCATGTCGCACATGTAGAAGTAGTACGGAAGGATCTTCCCGTGATCCAGGAGCGTGAAGCAGAGCTCGAGCAGCTGCTGCGGCGTCGTGTTGACCCCGCGGAGCAGGACGCCCTGGTTGCGCACGTCGCGGAACCCCATGTCGAGCAGGCGTCGCACGGCGTCGCCGACGAGCGGCGTCACCTGCTGCGCGGCGTTCACGTGCGTGTGCACGGCGACGTCCACCTCGCGTTCGCGCGCGCGCACGGCGATCGCCTCGTACGCCGCCAGCACGTCGTCCTGGAGGAAGTGCTGCGGCAGGCCCATCAGGCCCTTCGTCGCGATCCTGACGTCGCGGATGTTCTCGATGTCCATCAGTTTGAAGAGCCATTCCTGCAGGCGTTTCGCGGGGACGTTCGCCATGTCGCCGCCGGAGACCACCACGTCGCGGACCTGCGGCGTGGTGCGCAGGTAGTCGAGCATCGCGTCCCAGCGGTCGTTCTGCTTCAGCTCGAACCTGTACTTCAGCACCTGCGCCGTGTCGTTGCCGACCAGGTCCATCCGCGTGCAGTGCCCGCAGTACTGGGGGCAGGTCGGGATCATCTCGGCGAGGACCTTCGTGGGGTAGCGGTGGGTGAGCCCCTCGACGGCCCACATGTCGGCCTCGTGGAGCGAGTCGCGTGAGGCCATCGGGTGGCTCGGCCACTCGGGCTCGCGCTCGCTGAAGGCCGGCGCCATGTAGCGGCGGACGGGGTCTGCCCGCAGATCCTCGACGAGCATCGTGTTCAGCATCTGCGGGGGGATCAGCATCGACATCGTCGCGCGCTCCAGCTGGTCGCGTTCGATGTCGGCCAGGAGGTCGTCGTCGAGGAGATCCCCGAAGACCTCCTTGAACTCCTTCAGGTTCTTGACGCTGTGGGCTCGCTGCCACTGCGCGGAGCGCCACTGCTCGTCGGTGACGTCGCGGTAGCCGGGGAGGCGTCGCCAGTCGGGCTCGACGAACGGCCGCTCGAGCGGGTAGCGGAACGGCTGCTCGGCCGCGTGCGCCTGGGCGTCGCGGGGGCCAGGGCGGACGTTGGAGGGCTGGGTGTGGAACTCGGTGCTCAACGGGTCGCTCCGTCTCTCCCCGGTCGCTGGCAAACGCCGAGCTTTCGCCCGGACATCCTTGGGGAGGAAGTGATGATACTTGATGTTTGTCCGGGGTCGACCAGCTCTGACCGAAGGATATTCGGTGGTCGGGGAAGATCGAAGATCGAAGCTCGCTCGCGGTAGACGGAGGTGATGGGGTTGTCGGGGAAAGACGACCTACCGACGACCCCGAGGCCCACCGAAGTTCTGACCATCGCGGCGAGGGCGGCGCTGGTCACGGATCTCGGGCCCCTTCTTCGGCAGGCGCGCCTTCATCGGCGCGTGGCCGGTCCGCTCGTAGCGGATCTGGATGTAGTCGGGGGTCTGGGTGCGCTCGATCTCGCGCCATCCGTTGGCCAGCAGGTGTTTCACCCGCGCGGAGGCGGTCTTGCGGAGCTTGTCGGTCCCGGGCACGCGGACGTAGAGCCGTTCGTGCAGGACCTGCTTGTACTCGGCCATCGGCGCAAAGGGTAGCAGGCCACCCGGTCGCGCCCGCCGGGCTGCCTTCAGGGGCATCGGGGGCCTGCCGATGGTTCCAGCGTGATGGGGGCTTCGGAGCACGACCCCGCGGGTTCGACGATGCCCGTGACCGGCCCGCTGGCCGCGGCGGAAGGTGACTGGCGCTCGGTCCTCCCCGACGTGCTCACGGCGGCCGGGGAGGCGACCGGCGTCGACCGCTGCTACGTGTTCCAGAACCGCCGCGGCCCCGACGGCAGGCTCTGGATGGACCTGTGCGGCGAATGGGACGCGCCGGGTATCCGCCAGCTCTTCGACGATCCGCGCAACCACCTGCACCCTTACTACCCCGACTTCCAGCGCTGGATCGATCTGATGGGCGGGGGCGAGGAGATCGTCGAGACGATCCACGACCTCCGCGAGCCCGAGCACCGAGTCCTGCGGGCGGAGGGCACGGTCGCGACCTGGCAGGTGCCCGTGACGGTGACCGGCGAATGGTGGGGGTTCGTGGGTCTCGACCTGTGCATGGAGCGGCCGTGGACCGCCCGGGACGAGGCGGTCGTGCGGGAGATCGTCGAGGCGCTGTCGGCATCCGTCGCCGTGCAGCGGGCTGCCGAGGACGAGCGTCTGCGCGACGATCTGTTCCGCTCCGTCGTCGAGGAGGGTCCCGCGGTCACGTACATCGACGCGATCGACGACAGCGCGTCGTCGATCTACGTCAGCCCGCAGATCGAGACGTTGCTGGGCTACGCCCCGCAGGAGTGGTGCAACGACCCCGGCCTGTGGCCGCGGGCGTTGCATCCGGACGATCGCGCTCGCGCGCTGGCGGAGAACGCGCGCCACAACGAAACGGGTGAGCCCTTCCGCCTTGAGTACCGGATGTTCGCGAAGGACGGGCGGGTGGTCTGGGTGCACGATGCCGCGCGCGTCGTCTGTGACGACCGGGGCATGCCACGGTACTCGCACGGCGTGATGATCGACATCTCCGAACGCAAACGCACCGAGGAGGAGGTCGCGTTCCAGGCGTACCACGACGAGCTCACCGGACTCCCGTCGCGCGCGATGTTCGAGGAGCTCCTGGACCTGTCGGTCTCCCGTGCCCGGCGCCACGATGGATCCGTGGCGGTGCTCTGCGTCGACCTGAACGACTTCAGTCTCGTGAACGATTCGCTCGGCCACCAGGCGGGCGATGGGCTGCTCATCGCGGTCGCCGATCGCCTCCGCGAGGCGGCGCGCGAGACCGACCTGGTCGCACGCCGCGGCGGCGACCAGTTCCTGCTGCTGCTCGCCGATCTCGCGCGCGACGACGGCGGGATCGACGGGGCCGTGATGCGGGCCGAGTCGGTCGCGCAGCGGATCCAGGAGTCCCTGCTGGCGCCGTTCGGCGTCGACGGCACCGAGGTGTACGTCGCGGCGAGCGTGGGGATCAGCATGTTCCCCGACGACGCGACCGACGCCGGCACGCTCCAGCGGAACGCGGAGTCGGCGATGTACGAGGCGAAGAAGGGCGGCCGGTCCGGGTTCGTGCTGTCGGCGGGCAGCGCGCTCGACTCCTCCGCGAAGCTGCAGTTCGTGACCCGGCTCCGCAAGGCGGTCGAGACGCAGCGCTGGGTCCTGCACTACCAGCCCGTGGTCGATCTGGAGAGCGGCAGGATGATCGGGGTCGAGGCGCTGATCCGATGGATCGAGGCCGACGGGACGCTCGTGCCGCCCGGCGAGTTCATCCCGCTCGCCGAGGAGCTGGGGCTCATCGAGCAGATCGGCCATTGGGTCGTCCGGGAGCTGACGTATCAGGTGCAGGCGTGGCGGGAGCTCGACATCGATCTGGAGGTCGGGTTCAACCTCTCCCCGCGGCAGTTCTGGCAGCCCGACCTGGCGCGCCGGATCCAGCAGGAGTTCCGGGCGAGCGGCGTGGACCCGTCGCGGGTGCTCGTCGAGGTCACCGAGACCTCGGCGATGCTCGATCCCGATCGGGCGCAGGAGATCCTTCACGAGTTGCACGCCGCCGGCTTCTCGATCGCGATCGACGACTTCGGGACCGGGTACTCCTCCCTGTCCCGCCTCCGCGAGATGCCGGTCCGGGTGCTGAAGATCGACCGGTCGTTCGTGTCGGGCGTCAACGAGGACCGGCAGTCGGCCTCGATCGTCTCGGCGTTCCTCGAGCTGGCGAACGGGCTGGACATGACGACGCTCGCCGAGGGGATCGAGACCGCCGAGGAGCTCGCGTTCCTCCGAGAGCGCGGCTGCAAGCTCGGTCAGGGCTTCTTCTTCTCCCGGCCGGTGCCGCCGGAGGAGATCATCGCGTACGCCTTCGGCGGGATCCCCGGCGCGATGGCCTCGCGGCCGGCCTAGCGGAGGATCGGCTCAGCGGAGGAGGTCGCGAACCCGAGCCGCGATCCCGGCGGCGTCGATGCCGGCCCACGAACGGAGCTGTTCGGCCGTGGCCGAGCCGGGCATGCGGTCGACGCCGATCTTCACGACCCGGCCGTGCAGCGGTCCGGTCGCCGCGAGCGCGTCCAGCACCGCGTCGCCCAGGCCGCCTTCGACACGGTGATCCTCGATCACGACGAGCAGCTGCGTCTCCTCGAAAGCGCGACGGAGCGTCGCCGCGTCGATCGGCTTGACGCTGTAGCAGTCCAGCACGCGCGCCGCGACGCCGTCGGCACCGAGCAGGTCGTGGGCGGCCAGGCTCTCGTGCAGCGTGATGCCCGCGGCGACCAAGGTGACGCGGTCGTGGCCGGATGACGCCAGCGTCTTCGAGCCGCCGATCGGGAACGCCTCGTCCGCCGGGTACAACGCCGGCGTCGCCTCTCGCGTGCTCCGCAGGTACGAGATGCCCTCGAGGTCGAGCATCGTTGTGACCAGCTGCACGGCGCTGTTGCCGTCCGCGGGGTAGAGCACGATCGAACCGTTCAGCGTCCGGAACAACGACAGATCCTCGATCGCCATCTGCGAGGGGCCGTCCTCGCCGATCGAGATCCCCGCGTGCGAGCCGCTGATCCGCAGATCCGCGCGGCTGATCGCGCCCATCCGGATCTGGTCGGCCGCCCGCGTCAGGAACGCGCCGAACGTGGCCGCGAACGCCGTCTTGCCGAGGGCCTGCAGCCCGGTCTGCACGCCGATCATGCTCTGCTCGGCGATGTACATCTGGACGAACCGTTCCGGCGCCACCGCCTCCACCTCTTCGGTGTACGTCGAGTTGCCGACCTCGCCGTCGAGGACCACGAGGTCGAGATCCCGGCGCGCGAGCCATGCGAGCGCGTCGCCGACCGCCTTGCGGGTCGCGACCGGGCCGTCGTAGACGGGCTTCGGCGCATCCGCGTCCTCGCGTTCCAGGTCGAGGTGCACCAGCTCCGGGGGCGACGGCGGCGTCACGACCAGGTGCCGCTCACCGCCGAGCTCGGCGATCGCCGACGGCATCTGTTCGGCCGGCACGGCCTTGCCGTGCCATCCCTCCTGATCGGCCAGGAACGACACGCCGTGGCCCTTCTCCGTCCGCGCCACGATGAAGGTCGGCCGGTCGTCGGACGCCGCGTCGCGATAGGCCCGGTCGATCTGCTCGACGTCGTGTCCGTCGATCTCCAGGACCGTCCAGCCGAACGCCTGCGCGCGGTCGCGGAACACGTCGGCGTGCCACCCGTGCATCGTCGGCCCCCGCTGCCCGAGCCGGTTCAGGTCGAGGATCGCGGTTACCGCGGCGGCCCCGTGGAACGAGACCGCTTCCATCGCCTCCCACACCGATCCCTCGGCGACCTCGGAGTCGCCGAGCAGCACCCACACGCGACCGTCGGTCCCGTCCAGCCGCATCGCGAGCGCCATGCCGAGTCCGACGGCGAGGCCCTGGCCGAGCGAGCCGGTCGCGACGTCGATCCACGGCATCTCCGGGATCGGCGCGGGATGACCCTGCAGCGGTGAGCCTTCCTTCCGCAGCGAGAGCAGCTCGGCGTCGCCGAACGCGCCGATCGCCTTCAACGTCGCGTAGAGACCCGGCGCCGCGTGGCCCTTCGACAGGACGAACCGGTCGTTGCCGCGGAACGCGGGGTCCTTCACGTCGTAGCGCAGGTGATCGGCGAACAGCACCGCCAGCAGGTGTGCGGCCGACATCGAGGACGTCGGGTGCCCGGAGCCGGCGGCGGTGGTGGCGCGGATGCTGTCCACCGCGATCTGCGCGGCCAGCTCGTTCCACAGCTGTGTTCGATCCTCCACCGCGCCCTCCGCTCTTCGAACCCGTCAGCCTACCGCCGGTGCACGATGAGGGCCGAGACGGCGAGCCGCCGCGGTAGCCTGATGGCGTGAGCGAACCGTCCGAGAGCTTCCGGGACCTGGGCGTCTCGGACGAGGTCATCGAGGCGCTCGTGGGGCGGGGCATCACGGCGCCCTTCCCGATCCAGGCGATGGTTTGGGAGGACGCCCGCGCCGGCCGCGACACGCTCGCGCGGTCGAAGACGGGCTCGGGCAAGACGCTCGGCTTCGCGGTGCCGATCGTGGAGCGCCTCGACGCGAACGCCTCGCCGCTCCCGTCGGCGCTGGTGCTGGTGCCGACGCGGGAGCTGGCGCAGCAGGTCCGCGGGGACTTCGACGCGATCGCGCGCGCGAAAGGGTTGAAGGTCAAAGCGGTCTACGGCGGCACCCACGTGAAGGAGCAGGCCGCCGGGGTGAACGCCTCGCACGTCCTGATCGCGACGCCGGGTCGTCTTGAGGACCTCGCGACGCGGGGTCTGGTCCGGCTCGACGGCATCCGGATCCTCGTGCTGGACGAGGCGGATCGCATGCTCGACATGGGCTTCCAGCCGCAGGTCGACCAGATCGTCCGCCGGCTGCCGAAGGACCGCCAGACGATGTTCTTCTCGGCCACGCTCGACGGGGCGGTCGGGCGCATCGCGGAGGTCTACACGCGCGATCCCGTGCTGCACGAGGTCGCCGGCCTGGACCGAGCGGTGGTCGAGGAGGCGGATCACCGGTTCGTCCCCGTGCCCGTGCACGACAAGCTCTCGATGCTGATCGAGCTCGCGAACGCGCAGGCGGGACTCACGCTCGTGTTCGTGAACACGAAGCGCGCGGTGGACGATCTGGCCCGGGGGCTGAAGGGGCAGGGGCTGCCGGCGCTCGCGCTCCACGGCGACATGCGGCAGGAGGCCCGTGACCGCGCGCTGAAGCGGTTCGCGCAAGGGCACGTCGGCGTGCTGGTCGCGACCGACGTCGCCGCCCGCGGACTCGATCTGGACGACATCACGCTCGTCGTGAACTACGACGCGCCGCTGGACGACAAGGCCTACGTCCACCGCGTGGGCCGCACCGCGAGGGCGGGCCGCGCCGGCACGAGCATCACGTTCGTCACCCCGCAGCAGCAAGGAGACGTCTCGCGGATGGCCGCGCGCCTTGAGCTCAACGAGGAGTTCGAGCAGGAGGGCATGAAGGTCGTGCCGCCGAGAACGGTGTTCCGTGGCGGGCCGAAGGGCAGACGGAGCGCGTTCCGTCCGCCGAAGCGGAAGTAGCGGCCATATGGGGCACGGGCTCGATCACCTCGTCGCGGAGCTGGCGACGCTGGAGGCGGACGGCCTGTTGCTGCATCCGCGGACGCTCGACGGGCCGACCGGCGCCCGCGCGTCGTTCGACGGTCACGAGGTCATCAACCTCGCGTCGAACAACTACCTCGGTCTGGCGAACCATCCGCGGATGAACCGTGCGGCGTCCGACGCCGCCCTCCGCTGGGGCGCGGGGACCGGCGCGGTCCGGACGATCGCCGGACAGATGACGTTGCACCGGGAGCTGGAGGAGCGGTTCGCGGCGTTCAAGCGCGCGCCGGCGGCGCTGATGTTCCAGTCGGGCTTCACCGCGAACGCCGGCACCGTCGCGGCGATCCTCACGAAGGACGACGTGATCGTGAGCGACCGCCTCAACCACGCGTCGATCATCGACGGCGCGCGGCTGTCCCGGGCCGAGATCAAGGTCTTCGAGCACCGCGATGCCGCGCACGCCGAGGCGTTGCTGACCGAGTCGGCACGCCCCGGCCGGCGGCAGCTGCTCATCACGGACGGCGTCTTCTCGATGGACGGCGACATCGCGCCGCTGCCGGACCTGGTCGAGGTCGCCGAGCGTCGCGGGGCCATCATGATGCTCGACGACGCGCACGCCAGCGGCGTGCTCGGCGCGGGCGGCGCCGGCACGGTGGACCATTTCGGGCTGCACGGCCGCGTCGACATCCAGGTGGGCACCCTGTCGAAGGCGATCGGCGTGCTCGGCGGGTTCATCGCGGGCCCGCCGCACCTGATCGAGTGGCTCCAGAACCGCGGGCGCCCCTACCTGTTCTCCACGAGCGCCCCGCCCGCGGTCGTCGCCGCCTGCATCGAGGCGCTCGACATCATCCGCGACGAGCCCGAGCGGCTCGAGCGCCTGTGGTCGAACACGCGACGGTTCAAGGACGGGCTGCACGCCCTCGGGTTCGACACCGGGGATTCCGAGACGCCGATCACGCCGGTGATCGCGGGCGAGGAAACGACGGCGCAGGAGCTGGCGCGGAGGCTGTTCGACGCGGGCGTGTTCGCGCCGGCGATCGTGTTCCCGACCGTTGCGCGCGGCCGTGCGCGCGTCCGCACCATCGTGACGGCCGACCACACGCCGGCTGATCTGGACGAGGCGCTCGCCGCGTTCTCGAGCGTGGGGGAGGACCTGGGGCTACTGGCCTGAGGCGTCCGAGGCGCCCGCCGCGACCTTCGCCTGGATGCCGCGGATCATCAGGTCGAGCCCGAACTCGAACTGCTCGTCGGCATCGCATTCCGCGAAGTAGCGCCCGACCGCCGCGAGCACCGGGAAGACGTCGGCGGGGACGGCGCCGGCGGCCTCGCCGAAGCCCTCGCCCTCCTCCGAGCGTCCCTTGATCGATCCGCCCTCCATCATCACGAACCCCTGGATGTACCCGCCGAGCGCGTGGAACGCCTGAACGGTGTCGCGGTCGGACAGCCCACCTTCGCGGATCAGCGCGAGGGCGAACTCGGTCGGTCGGAGCGAATCGAGTGAGGACGGGTCCGGCCCGTGGGTCTCGGCGAACAACCGCATCATGTCGGGGTGCGCCTGCAGGAGCTGGCGCCACGCCCGGGCGCCGTCCTTGCATCGATCGATCCAGTCGCCCCCATCGTCGGCGGGGAACTCGAACGCGCCCATCACGTGATCGCAGATGCCTCGCAGGAGGTCGTCCTTGTCCTCGACGTGGTTGTAGAGAGACATCGCCTCGACCCCGACCTCGCGGGCGACGCGCCGCATCGAGACGGCGTCGAGCCCTTCGGCGTCCATCACCTTCAGCGCGGCGTCGATCACGCGGTCGCGGGTGAGTCGTTCCCGGGACTTCGTGATAGTCATTGGTTCTCCGAACGTTCAACGGGTGGTTCGTGGATCCGGGTTGACACACTTACGCTGTACGCATATCCTGCGTACACCGTAAGCATACACCGTACGTCAATGCGTTCCGGAAGGTTCGATCGTTCAGGGGGGCGACGAGATGAAGATCAATCCTGAATCGCTGGCACGGGCGAGCAGCCGGCACCCGTGGCGGACCGTGGGCATCTGGGCCGTGATCCTGGTCCTCGGGTTCGCGGCCTCGAGCGTCCTGCTCAGCAGCGCGCTGACCACGGACTTCGACTTCACGAACAACCCGGAGGCGAAGCAGGCGAAGGAGATCCTGGATCAGCGCAAGCTGGAGCAGGACATCATCCCGGAGACGTTCGTGTTGGCCGGCCCGGCCGGCGCCGTGCAGGACCCGGCGTTCGTGCAGAAGGTGAACTCGGCGCTCGACGACCTCCGCGCCCTCGGCCCCGACGTCGTGACGCAGGTCCCGGCGCAGTTCCCCCTTCCGGCCGATCAGCAGAAGGACCCGGCCGTGGCCGCGCTCGGACCCATCCCGTCGCAGGACGGCACCGCCGTGCTGTTCACCGTGATCCTCGCCGGTGACTCCGACCAAACCGCGAAGCACGTCGATGCGCTGAACGCGCTGCGCGACACGTACACGACCGGCGGCACGACGATGTACATGCTGGGCGAGCCAACCTCGACGGACGACTTCAAGAAGATGTCCGAACAGGACCTGAAGAAGGGCGAGACGATCGGGATCGTCGTGGCGGTCATCGTGCTGCTGATCGTCTTCGGATCGGCGATCGCGGGCGTGACGCCGATCATCATGGGCTTCTTCGCGATCGGCGTGGCCCTCGGGTTCGTCGGCGTCCTCGGGAAGCTCTGGCACTTCAGCTTCTTCGTGCCGAACCTCATCTCGATGATGGGCCTGGCGGTCGGCATCGACTATTCCCTGTTCATCGTCTCCCGCTTCCGGGAGGAACGAGCGCGCGGGCGTGACACGCTCGAGGCGATCGGCATGTCCGGGGCGACGGCGAACCGGGCCGTGTTCTTCAGCGGCCTGACGGTGGTGCTGGCGCTCGCCGGCATGCTGCTGGTCCCGACCACGATCTTCCGCGGGCTCGCGGGCGGTGCGATCCTCGTCGTGCTGGTGTCGATCGCGCTGTCGATGAGCCTGCTTCCGGCGCTCATGGCGTTGTTCGGCGACCGCCTCGTGCGGCCGGGCCGCGTCTTCGGGCGGGGTCGCACCCTCGAGCACGGCCGTCCCGGTGGCTTCTGGGACAGGGTCACCCGCACCGTGATGGCCCGTCCGGTGACCTGGCTCGTGCTGGCCTCCGTGTTCATGATCGCGCTCTCCATCCCGTACTGGGTGCAGAAGCACCCGAACGACTCCGGCCGTGGCATCAAGACCGGCCTGTCCGGCATCAGCACGATCCCCGATGGGATCCAGACGAAGGACGCGTTCAACGAACTCGTCGCGAAGTTCCCGCGGGCGGGGCAGCAGTCGACCGCGGACATCGTGATCCCCGGCGCTGCGAGCGACGCCTCGGTCACGAGCGGGATCGCGGCGCTCAAGACGGCGGTCGCGAACGACCCCGACTTCGGACAGCCGACGCAGCCGCAGACGAGTGCGGACGGCACGATCACTTTGATCCGCTTCCCCATGGCGGGATCCGCGACCGACGCGCAGAGCGAGGCGGCGGTCGACGCCATCGGGCGGATGCGTGACACGTACGTTCCGCAGGCGTTCGGGGAGGGCTCGGGGGTGCTCGTCGGCGGCGACAGCGCCTTCGTGAAGGACTTCTTCGACATCTCGGCGTACTACACGCCGATCATCATCCTGCTGGTGCTCGGCCTGTCGTTCATCCTGCTGACGGTCGTGTTCCGCTCGATCGTGGTGCCGGCGAAGGCCATCGTCATGAACCTGCTGTCGGTGGGCGCCGCGTACGGGCTCATCGTCCTGATCTTCCAGAAGGGCGGCCCGAGCTGGGCACATTCGATCGCCAACCTGCTGGGCTTCACGCAGGTCGACGCGATCGAGGCGTGGCTCCCGCTGTTCCTGTTCTCGATCCTGTTCGGGCTGTCGATGGACTACCAGGTGTTCCTCCTCAGCCGGATCCGCGAGGAGTACGACAAGTCCGGCGACAACTCCGAGGCGGTCGCGTTCGGCCTGCGGACGACCGGTGGGATCATCACCGGCGCCGCGATCATCATGGTCGCGGTGTTCGCCGGGTTCGCGAGCGGGCGGCTGACGTCGCTCGAGCAGATGGGCTTCGGCCTCGCCGTCGCCGTGTTCTTCGACGCGACGATCGTGCGGTCGATCCTCGTGCCGTCGGCCATGAAGCTCCTCGGCGACCGCAACTGGTACCTGCCGGGTTGGCTCCAGTGGCTGCCGAAGGTCGACGTCGAGGGTCACGCCGCGACCGAGCGGGTCACCGTCCCCGACACACCGGCCGAGCTGGTCGACGCCGGCGGATCGGGCGGCTCCGGGGAGTAGGCAACCGAACGGTCCGGGCGGCGGCGGGGACGCCGTCGCCCAGACCGTGCACCGTCACCGTGCACCGTCACCGGAGCCGCGACTGCGTGGCGTCCGCGCGTAGCTCCCGGAGGACGTCGCGTCCCACCCAACGCGCGGCGCGGGAGCCGCTGGCCAGTCCATCGGCGAGGATCCGCTCCGCCTCCCGGATGGCCGCGGCGTTGAGCGCGCGGTTCCGCTTCCCGATCTGACGCAGCGCCCAGCTCACGCCCTTCTTGACCTCGTTGCGGTCGTCGGTCGCGGCGCGCCGGATCAGTGGGAAGGAGCGCGTGAACGCGGCGTCGGACGCGTCGCGGTCCGAGACGGCGCGCCGCGCGATCATCGCGAACGCGGCGCGCTTCACGAACGGCTCCTCGCGAACGGCCCATGCCCGGATCTTCCGCTCGCGCAGCGGGCTCGCGGCGAACAGATCCGCCGCGGCGTCGCCGACGTCCCAGGAGTCGATGTCGCCCGCCCACCGGTCCATCTGCGCGGCGGTGAACGCCGCCGGATCCGCGACCATCGTGGCGAGGTACCGCGCCTCGTGGATGCCGGTCGCCCAGAGCTCCTCGGCCAGCGTCTGATCGGTGCCGGCCCGCGTCGCGATCCTGCGGATGTCCGGGACGCTCACGCCGAGCGCATCGTCGATCGGGATGCCCACCCGCGCCATCCCCGGCTTCCGTGACGGATCCGCGGCCGCCTCGAGCGCGTCGAGGGCCTCGGTGAGGTTCATCAGGACCGGCGGTCCTGGTCGCGGGGCACGGTCGTGGGGTCCATGCCTCCAGCGTACGGCCCTGCGATGATGGCCCGATGGCGCGGCTCACGGACGGCACGCCGGAGGCGCGGCTGACGCTCGCGGTCGACCTCCTCGCGATCGTCGTGTTCATCGGGGTCGGCATGACGTCGCATCACGACGCCGCCGCCGTGCGGATCTTCCTGCGGAACCTCATCCCGTTCACCGCGGCGTGGCTCGCGACGTCCTGGGCCTTCGGCACCTACCGGCCGGTCGCGAACGCGACGTTGATCAAGACGCTCGTGGTCGCGATCCCGATCGGGGTCGTGCTTCGGGTGGCGTGGGTCCGCGTGTGGGACCTGGGCGACATCCTCACGTTCGCCGGCGTCGCGCTGTTGTTCGCCTCGGTGTTCATCGGCGTCGGGCGGCTGCTCTCGACCGTGATCGGTGAGCGCCTGTTCGGTGCGCCGTCGCGGCGCGTTCAGTAACGGTCGTCGCGCGTGCCGGGCAGGGGCTGGTTCTCGTCGTTCCGGATCGGCCGACCGACGTCGATCGTGCTGGCGTTCTTGTTCGCCTCCAGCTGGATCTTCCTCCACTGGTGCCGCACGGCGAACCACGCGATCGCGGCGAGCGCCATCGTCGTGAGCACGATCACGAGCACCGCGACCAGCGCGATCTTCAGGACCAGTCCGAGGACGCCGGCGAGCGCGGCCAGCACCAGCAGGAAGAGCAGGACGATCATGGGACCTATCCTACGGCCGCGTCGGCGAACCGTTCGATCCGTGTGGCCAGACGGCCGGGGTGCTGCACCGGAAGGTCGTGCACGCCGCGGATCCACGTCACCTCGACGGGCACGCCGGCGCTCCGCATCGCGCGAACGCCCTCGCGCTTCGCCCCGTTCCACGTCGCATCGTCGCCACGCGCCAGGATCGCCATCGTCGCCGTGCGCAGGCGCTCGTACAGCGCGGGCGGATCCTGTTCCCAGATCGCGCGGAGGATCCGGAAGTGGTTCGCTCGCGAGAGCCGTGGGTGGATGCGGGCGTCGGCGTCCACCCGCATGAGCGAGAGGAACAGCGCCTCGATCTGTGGCGTCACCGGCACGGCCGAGAACCGGCGCATGCCGGCACGGAACTCCTCGAGCGCCATGCCGTCGAGCATCGGCGGCGCGAGGCGCGTCTTGAACCCTTCCCATGAGCCTCGGTCGCCGGGCGGTGACACGCCGCCGTCGATCAACGTGATGCCCGAGGCCGAGCGGGGGCGGGTCACCGCGAGCTCGAGCGCGACCATCGCGCCCCACGAATGGCCGACGACGACCGGCCGACCGAGCTTCGCCACGCGCAGCACCGCGACGGCGTCGGCGACGACGTGGTCGAACCCGTAGCCGCTCGTCGGCTTCGCCGACAGACCGTGGCCGCGCGCGTCGTACGTCACGGTCCGGAACCGGCGCGCGAGCCGGGGCAGCATCAGGTCCCAGATCCGCTGGGACGACGCGAGCCCGTGATGCAGCAGGAGACCGGGAGCGTCGGGCGTCGGGCCGGCGACCTCCCGGGCGCGCAGGCGCACGCCGTCGGCGCCGGTCACGTCGAACCACCGCTCCTGCATACTGCGCGAATGGTACGGGAGGTCCGGTCGCCGCTGGCGACCGACGCGAACGCCGGCGCCGTCGCGATCGTCACCGGCGCGGGAACCGGTATCGGTCGCGCCACCGCACGCGAGCTCGTGCGCACCGGCGCGCGCGTCGCGATCTGCGGTCGGAGGCCGGAGCCGATCGCGGCGATCGCCGAGGAGCTCGGATCCGAGGCCTGCCTGGCGCGGCCGTGCGACGTGCGCGAGCCCGAGCAGGTCGCCGCGTTCCTCGACGCCATCGCCGAGCGCTACGAGCGGGTCGACATCTTGGTGCACTCGGCCGGCGGGCAGTTCGCCGCCCCGTTGGAGCAGACCTCGACGAAGGGGCTCCGCGCGGTCCACCGGCTGAACGTCGACGCGGTCTGGGACCTCACGCAACGCGTCGCCGCGCGCTGGATGATCCCGCAGCGCGGCGGCGTCGTGGAGTTCGTCGGGTTCAGCCCGCGCCGCGGCGTGCCGCTGATGGTGCATTCCTCGATGGCGCGCAGCGCCCTCGAGACCTTCGCGTCCGGGATCGCGCTCGAATGGTCGAAGTACGGGATCCGCGCCGTCTGCGTGGCGTGCGGCCTGATCCAGACCGAGGGGATGCTCCGGTACGGAGGCCAGGACGTCGTCGACGCGTTCGCCGCCACGGTTCCGATGCGGCGTCCGGGCCTCGCCGAGGAGGTCGCCGCAACGATCGCGTTCCTGGCCACGCCGGCAGCCGGCTACGTAACCGGCTCGACCGTGTTGGTCGACGGCGGCGCCGACGCCTGGGGGCTGGGACAGCCGCCGCCCGAGCTGGAGGGGCCCTCCGAGCCCATGTAACGCCCGGCGGGCGTAGGCTCACGGAACGGCAACGAGAAGGAGGGGGAGATGTACGGAACCGTCGCACGGATGGTGGTCAAGCCCGAGAACCGCGAGAAGATGCGGGCCGTCATGGAAGGGGACACCCGCAAGGTGCCGGGCGCGATCGGCTCCTACACGCTGATGGAGAACGACAGCGACAACGTGTGGCTGTTGGCGGTCTTCGAGGACAAGGCGACGTACGACGCGAACGCCGACGACCCGGCGATGCACGAGACGTACGTGCAGTACCGGGCGCTCCTCGAGCAGGAGCCCGAGTGGCACGACGGGGAGATCGAGTACCAGGCGATGTGAGGTTCGGGACGGGCCCCCGCCCGGTCGGGGGCCCTACCCGCTCCGGCGGGCGCCACGGTAGGCTCGCGGTCCCGGTTCCGACCAGGAGGCGATCCTCATGGCAGATGCCCTGCAGAACTACATCGACGGCAAGTGGGTCGACGCGCTGGACGGCGACCGGTTCGACGTGTTCAACCCGGCGACCGGCGAGGTCATCGCGACAGCGCCCAGTTCGAAGCCGGCCGACGTCGACGCCGCCGTGGCGGCCGCGCGCCGCACGTTCGACGATGGGACCTTCTGGCCGGGCATGTCGGCGCGCGAGCGCGGCAGGATCCTGCTGAACGCCGCCGAGATCGTCCGGCGTGAGCACGACCGGCTCGCGATGCTGGAATCGCTCGACGCCGGCAAGCCGCTCGGCGAGGCCACCGAGGACATCGCCGAGGTCGCGTTCATGTTCGAGTACTACGGCGGCTGGGCCTCGAAGATCGCCGGCGAGTCGCAGCACCTGGACGCCGACGCGATGTTCATGGTCTGGAAGGAGCCGGTCGGCGTCGCGGTCGGCATCACCCCGTGGAACTACCCGCTGATGATGGCGACCCAGAAGGTCGCACCGGCGATCGCCTCCGGGTGCACGTTCATCCTGAAGCCGCCGGAGCAGACGCCGCTCACCTGCCTGGAGCTCCCGAAGATCCTGGAGGAGGCCGGGTTGCCCGCCGGCGTGTTCCACGTCCTGACGGGCTTCGGCGAAACGGCCGGCGCGCCGCTGGTGGCGCACCCCGGCGTGGACAAGGTGGGCTTCACGGGCTCGCGCGAGGTCGGCAAGCTGATCATGCGGAGCGGCGCCGACACGCTGAAGCGCGTCACGCTCGAGCTGGGTGGCAAGTCGCCGAACGTCGTGTTCGCCGACGCGGAGTTCGAGACCGCGATCCAGGGCTCGGCCAACGGTGTCTTCTGGAACCAGGGCGAGATCTGCTCGGCCGGCACCCGGGTGTTCGTGGAGAACGCGATCTACGACGACGCCGTGATCGCGCTCGCCGACAAGGCGACCTCACTCGTGCTGGGCGACCCTGCCGGCGAGGGGACCACGATGGGCCCGCTCGTGTCGAAGGAGCAGCAGGAGCGGGTCGAGCGCTACCTCGAGATCGGGGCCGGCGAGGCCCGCGTGGCGGCGCAGGGCAGCACGCCGACCGATCCCGCGCTCGCGAACGGCTACTTCGTGCCGCCGACGATCTTCGCCGATGTTCGCAACGACGCGCGGATCGCGCGCGAGGAGATCTTCGGGCCGGTGATGTCGGTGATCCCGTTCGGCTCGGTGGACGACGTCTTGGCCATGGCGAACGACAACGACTACGGCCTGGCGGCGGCGATCTGGACGCGCGATATCAAGAAGGCGATGCGCGCGGCGCAGGCCCTCCGGGCGGGCATCGTGTGGATCAACGACACGCAGCCGGCCCCCACGGAGATGCCGTGGGGCGGCTACAAGCAGTCCGGCATCGGCCGCGAGCTGGGCAAGCACGGCCTCGACGACTACCTCGAGGAGAAGGCCGTGTACGTGAACCTCGCGGACTAGCGGGAGGCCGGGACCCGAACGCGCGGCGCTGCGAAGCCGGCGCCGATGATGCCGAGCGTCGACAGCACGATGACGGCCATCGCCGCCCGCAGGTCGACGGTCTGCGCGATCCAGCCGAAGATCGGCGGGCTCCACACGAACCCTGAGTAGCCCACCGTCGTCACGGCCGCGATGCCGTTCGCCTGGTCGCCGGGTGCGGCCCCGTCGACCAGCCCGAACGCGGCCGGCGCGGCCGAGGAGATCGCGAAGCCCATCAGCAGGAACGCCGCGGCGGCCACCCCAACGTTCTGCGTGAGGGCGGCGATCACGCCGCCGATCGCCGCGCCGGTGCCCGAGATGAGGATCGTCGTCCGCCGACCCTTCCCGAACAGGACCCCGCCGGCGAAGAGCCGGCCGAGGAACAGCGACGCGGAGAACGCGGCGAACGCCACCGCGGCCGTGAGCGCGGACGCGCCGAGCTCATCCCGGAGGTAGAGGCCCGACCACGTGTCCATCGAGCCCTCGACGAGGAACGCGAACAGTACGACGAGCGCCGGGACCCACAGCGCCGGATGGCGCCGGAACGCCGACAGCGAGAACGTCGGCGTCTCCTCCTCGCTCGAGCCGCGCACGATCGACCCACGTCGCGCGTTCCAGAACGCCGTCAGGAACAACACGAACCCGGTCAGCGCGATACCGGTCCGATAGTCGACGCCGGCCGTGACGACGATCCCGCCGATCAACGCGCCGACGACCCCGCCGGCGGCGTAGCTCGCGTGGAGCCACTGCAGGACGGGTTGGCCGGTCGCCATCTCGACCCGTTGCGCCTCGACGTTGAGGAACACGTCGATCAGCGCGTTGCCGACCCCGACCAGCACGAACGCGACCCACAGCACGCCGGTGGGCAGCAGCGCCATCGCGATCGCGCCGACCCCGAGCGTCATGAGCGAGGCCGCCACGAGCGCGCCGAGTGGGAAGCGCGTCAGGCGTGGCGTCCCGAACGCCATCACGAGGACGGCCACGACCGACAACAACGCCAGCAGCAGGCCGGTCGCCCCGTAGGACAGGCCGTGATCGCGGTCCAGCTCCGCCACGAGGATGACCCACGCGCCCCAGTAGCCGCCGAAGGCGCCGTACCCGGCGAGCAACGCCGGGATCCGCGTCGCTTCGCCGGGATCGGGCGCGACGCCGTCCGGCGAGGGGGTCCGGAGCTCTTCCATGGCCGGCAATCATCGCATCGGGACCCGCGCGAACGGGATCGACCAGCGTGCGGGGCGGGGGTACACTCGCGCGCACGATGGCAGGCGGAGAGGTCCAGCTCGTCGATCTGGTGAAGCGGTTCGCGGAGTTCACCGCGGTCGCCGGCGTCAACCTGGACATGCCCTCGGGCGAGTTCTTCTCGCTCCTCGGACCGTCGGGGTGCGGCAAGACGACGACCTTGCGGATGATCGCCGGCTTCGAACGTCCGAGCGAGGGGCAGATCCTGCTCGACGGCGTCGACATGGCCCAGATCCCGCCCCACAAGCGCAACGTCAACACGGTCTTCCAGAACTACGCGCTGTTCCCGCACCTCACCGTGGAGGACAACGTCGCCTTCGGGCTGCGCTACCAGAAGGCCACGAAGGAGGAGACGCGCGATCGCGTCGGCAGGGCGCTCGAGCTGGTCCAGATGGCCCCGTTCGCCAAGCGGCGGCCGAACCAGCTTTCCGGCGGCCAGCAGCAGCGGGTCGCGCTGGCCCGCGCGCTGATCCTGAACCCGAAGGTCCTGCTGCTGGACGAGCCGCTCGGCGCCCTCGACGCGAAGCTCCGCAAGCGGCTCCAGATCGAGCTCAAGAGCCTCCAGCAGGAGGTCGGCATCACGTTCATCTACGTGACGCACGACCAGGAGGAGGCCCTGACGATGTCCGACCGCATCGCGGTGATGTCGCAGGGTCGCGTCGAGCAGGTCGGTCCTCCGCAGGAGATCTACGAGGCGCCGGCCACCGCGTACGTCGCCGACTTCCTCGGCGTGTCGAACCTGATGGACACCGAGGTCTCCGGCGGATCCGCGGCCGGCGCGAACGTGAAGCTCGGCGAGTTCGCTCTGGTGGCGGGGGTGGGCGACACCGACACCCGCGGCAAGGCGATGATCACGATCCGCCCCGAGCGCGTCGTCCTCGAGACCGGGGCCGCCGCGGGCCCGAACCGGGTCCCCGGCATGGTCGAGCGCGTGGTGTACGTCGGCTCGATCCTCCACGTGTTCGTGAACCTGGCGCCCGGCGACCGGATCCAGGCGTGGATCTCGAACGACGGCGACGCGATGCCGTTCAGCCAGGGGACGGCGGTCAGCGTGTACCTGCCGCAGGACGCGCTCCGCGTGTTGCCGGCCGGCGGCGAGGCGCCGGTCGACGACGAGGAGGCCCTGCCCGCCTGAGCCCGCTCAGGCGTTCACGAAGTCGGTGACGCCCGCGCCCTCACCCGTGCGCTGCCCGCGGCTGAACACGCGGTAGATCAGGAACCCGACGCCGATCGCCATGAGCGTGGAGATCAGCATGAAGGTCGCGGCGGCGTTGACCGCCGGTGTGGGCGAGCCGCGGGCCGCCGAGTAGATCTTCACCGACAGCGGCTGCGTCGCCGCCGTCGACGCCAGATAGTTCACGGTCACGAAGTCGTCGATCGTGTCGGCGAACGTGATCGCGAAGCTCGCGAAGATCGCCGGGAACAACAGCGGCAGCAGGACCCGGCGGAGCGCCTGCCCCGGCTTCGCGCCGAGGTCCATCGCGGCCTCCTCGTACTCGGGACCGATCGTGAGCAATCGCGCGCGCACGATGATCACCGGGTACGAAAGCTGGAAGGTGATCAGGCCCAGCAACTGGGCGCCCGTCCCGAGGTGCACGAGGTTCTTGAACAGGTTCGTGAAGAGTAGGTAGAGGGAGACGCCGAGGATGATCTCCGGCATCACGAACGAGAAGAGCATGCCGAAGTTCGCGGTGCGCGCAGGTCGGCCGTGCCAGCGGTCGAGCGCGATCGCGAACATCGTGCCGAGCGGCACCGCGATGATCATCGTGATGAACGACAGCCGCAGGCTCTGGACGATCGCCTGCCGCAACGCCGGATCGTGGAACAGCGCGTCGTTCGGATCGCCGGTCCACCACCGCATCGAGAACCCCTGCCAGACGCTCCGAGAGCGCCCGGCGTTGAACGAGAACGCGATCGCGATCAGGACCGGCAGGATCGACCAGGCCAGGTACGCCCACGTGAAGCCGGCGAGGAACCAGGGCTTCCGCCAGGGGTTCCGCAGCCAGCCTCCGAAACCCGCGCTCCGTTCCTGCGGCCGCGTGACCTGGCCCTCGAGCGCGACGTCGCTCATCCGATCCCCTCCGCCGCCCGGCGGGTCGAGCGCAGGTAGTAGGCCATCGGGATCAGCAGGATCACCATCAGGATCAGCACGAGCGAGCCGGCCCGCGGCCCCTGCCCTTGCTGGGTGATCGTCTTGTCGATCAGGTTGCCGAACATCGAGGTCTTCGGGGAGCCCATCAGGTCGTTCGTGTAGTAGTCGCCGAACATCGGCAGCGACACGATGACGAGGCCGGCCAGGATCGCTTGCTTCGACTGGGGAAGCGTGACCCGGCGGAACGTCTGCCAGGGGCTCGCGCCGAGGTCGCGGCCGGCCTCGAGCAGGCTCACGTTCATGCGGTCGATGCCGGCGTACACCGGCAGGATCAGGTACGGGATGTAGCCGTAGACCAGCGAGAGGATCACCGTGATCGGCTTTCCCGACAGCCAGTCGATCGGCGTGGGTGCGATGTGCAGGATGCGCAGGACGTAGTTCACGAAGCCGTCCGAGGTCAGCAGGCTCTGCCACGCGAAGATCCGCATCAGGTAGCTGATCCAGAACGGCGCCACCAGCAGCAGCAGGTAGATGCCCTTGTGCTTCCCGCCGTAGCGCGCGACGTAGTACGCGACCGGGAACCCGATCAGCAGGCAGAGCAGGCTCGCCAGGAACACGAACACGAACGTCCGCAGAAGCGCCGGCTGCCAGAACGCGGCGGCGCCGAAGAACCGCCCCAGCACATGCGTCAGCGACGAGGTGCTCCAGTACCAGGGCTCGTACACCGGCAGCGGCGCGCCGAAGATCGGGTCGGAGGTACCGAAGGCCACCGAGAGCACGACGTACAGCGGCAGGATGAAGAAGATCGCGAGCCAGATCGTGGCCGGGCTCGCGAAGGAGGGCCAGTACCACTTCGGGTACCAGACGCCGGACTCCTCCGTGGCCGACGCCTTCGAGCGCTTCGGCTCGGGGGGCGCCGCGGGGGCGGCCGGCTCCTGGACCGCGCTAGCCACCGGACGTGACCTGATCCCAGGCGTCGAACCAGAGCTGGTCGGTGTCCCGGTTCAGCTCCAGCAAGAGATGGCCCTTCTTGAAGTCGTCCTGCCGGACGACGGCCTCCGGGATCGTCTTGGGCACCACGCCGTCGGCGATCAACTCGGAGGGGTTGATCGAGTTCTGCGGCGGCTGGTAGCCCACCCAGTCGGCGAAGTTCTCGAACGCGTACTTCTTGTCCAGCATGAAGTTGATGAACGTGTGCGCGGCGACGGGGTGCTGCGCGCTGGTGGGGATCACCATCGTGTCGTTGTTGACCTCGCCGTTGCGCTGTTTCGGGTACCAGTAGCCCAGTACGCTCGTGGGCACCCCCTTCGGCAGGTAGTACTGGTCCCCGACCATGTCGCCGGACCACGCCTGGGACAGCCAGATCTCATCGGCGGGGAACGCCGAGTAGCTCGCGTTGATCGACACGCGCGCGTTCGTGGCGTCGAGCAGCCGGACCAGGTCGTCGGCCGCGAGCTTCAGGTTGGCGTCGCTGCCGGTGTTGAGGTCGTAGATGCCGTTCTTCAACAGCGCCATGCCGAGGGCCGTGCGGTAGTCGTCGTAGATGCTGACCTTCCCCTTGTACTGCGGGTCCCACAGGATGTCGTAGCCCTTGGCCGCGACCTCGTCGTCGTCGATGTGGTCGCGGCGGTAGCCGACGCCGGTGGTCCACGTCACGTACGGCACGGTGTAGCGCCAGTGCTGATCGTAGAACGGGTTCTGGTAGACGGGCCAGACGTTCTTGACCAGGTTCGGGATCAGGTCGTGGTTCAGCGGCTGGAGGAGCTTCGCCATCACCAGCTTGTTGATCTTGTCGATGTCGGTGAAGAAGACGTCCGGCTTGATCTGGCCGGTGCTGATCTTCTGGATGCCCTCCTCCATGTTGTTGAACGTCGTGTACTCGATGTTGACGCCGTACTTGGCCGTGAACTCCTTCAGCGTGTGCTTGTAGAGGTAGCTGTCCCAGTTGTAGACCTGCAGGGTCGACCCTTCCTCGAGCGGGGCGTCGGTGGCGACCGGCTCCCGCCCGTACAGGGGCAGCGTCACCGGCCGGTCCTGCCGCGCGGGCAGGAGCTGCGTGACGCCGGGCGGCAACTGGCCGGGCTTGGCGCAGGCCGCGAGGATCGCGGAGAGGGTGGGCACGGCGACCGCGGCACCCGCCGCGCGCCCGAGGAACTGTCGGCGGCTGAACCGCCGCTCGTTCGGTGAAGGCATCGTTGGACTCTCCTCCGAACCGCCGGCGTGCCGTTGACCGGCGGTTCAGTGACGGTGGGCTGCTGATTACCACGGGCGCACTCGGAAGTGCAAGGCACGACCCCTGCAGAGGGTTCGTCCGGACGGACCCAGGGGTTCGCGGGCCCGACGGGGCCGGGGGCCGAACGGCTACGATGCCCGCCGCCCCGCCGGGGGATGCAGAGGGAGGGAACCCGTGAGCCCCGAGAGCGCCGAGAGCACTGGAACGCCGGAGCCGGTCGTGCTCGTCGAGGACATCGGCTCCGTGCGCCGGCTGACGATGCACCGGCCCGACGCGCTGAACGCGCTCAATGCGGCCCTGACGGACGGGATCTCCGGCGCGATCCGCGCCGCCGGCGAGGACCCGGCCGTCTCGGTGGTGATCCTGCGGGGGGCCGGGCGGGCGTTCTGCGCCGGCTACGACCTCAACGAGGACGCCGCCGAGGGCGTCCTGGACGCACGCCACTGGCACGACAGCTTGTCGGCGGCCACCGCGAAGATGCTCGAGATCCTGGAGTGTCCGAAGCCGGTGATCGCCTCGGTCCACTCGTACTGCCTGGCCGGCGGGACCGACCTGATGCTCGCGTGCGACCTCGCGGTGGCCGCCGACGACGCGTACTTCGGCTACGTGGACGTGCGGTTCGGATCCGGGATTGTCTCGATGTTCCTGCCCTGGGTGGTCGGGGTGCGAACGGCGAAGGAGCTGGTGTTCACCGGGGAGGACCGGGTGAGCGCCGAGGAGGCGCTCCGTCTGGGCCTGGTGAACCGCGTCGTGCCGCGCGCGTCGCTCGACGACGCGACGCTCGCGCTCGCGGAGGAGATCGCGAAGAACGAGCCGTTCGTGATCCAGACCACGAAGCGCGCCGTGAACCGGGCGTGGGACGTGGCCGGGCTCCGCGCGGCGCTCGCGGCCAACACGGAGCTCGACGTGATGATCGAGACCGCGAACCTCCCGGCCCGCGACGAGTTCCGACGGATCACGCAGGAGCAGGGATTGAAGGCCGCGATCGCGTGGCGTGACGCCCGCTTCCGCGGTGATCCCGGATGACCTCGCGCTGGGACCTGCGGCCGCTCCTCGCGCCGCGGTCGATCGCCGTCGTCGGCGCCTCGGAGTCGCCGGACTCGTGGGCGCCGGAGATCGAGCGCTCGCTCCGCCACCTCGGGTTCGGGGGAACCCTGTATCCGGTGAACCCGAAATACGACACCGTCTGGGGCCGCCCGTGCCTGTCCTCGGTCGAGGAGCTCCCCAACGGCGTGGACCTCGTCGTGTTCGTGATCCCCGCACGGATCGTGGTGCGGATGATCGACGCGTGTGGAGCGCGTGGGGTCCGGTCGATCATGGTCGTGTCGTCTGGGTTCGCGGAGGCCGGCGAGGAAGGCCGCGCCCTCCAGGCGGGGCTCCGGGACGCCGCGCTCCGAACCAGGATCCCCGTCCTCGGCCCGAACGTCGAGGGATTCGTCAACTACGTTGACCATGTGGCGCCGTACGGGACCACGCCCCCCGCGGAACCGGTCGAGGGGACGATCAGCGTGATCTCTCAGTCGGGGACGGTCGCGTGGACGATGAACCAGATGGCGTCGGACCGCGGCGTCGGCCTGCGGATCATCCTGGGGGTCGGCAACGAAGCCGTCCTGGGACTCGGGGACCTCTTCACTTGGGCGGCCGGCGACCCGGCGACGCGGGTCGTGGCCAGCTACGTGGAGACGATGCGGGACGTGGAGGGCATCGGTCGCGGGCTGGACGCGCTGCGCGCGGCACGCAAGCCGGTCCTGATCTGCGCGCCCGAGGGCAGGTCGGAGGCGGCGTTGCGCTCGATCGTCGCCCACACGGGCGCGCTCGCCGGCAACACCGCGTTGCGGGACGCGTGGCTCCGTGGGCACGGGGTGGTCCTCGTGGACGACCCCGTGATCATGTTCGAGGCCGCGGTGCTGCTCTCGCGTGTGCAGCGGCTGCGGACGCCGGGCGTAGCGGCCGCGCTCCAGTCCGGAGGCGCGTGCACGCTGTTCGCCGAGGCGGCCGGTGCGGCGAGGCTCCCCCTTCCGGAGTTCGCGCCGGCGACGAAGCGCGCGCTGAAGCGCGCGTTGCCGGCGTTCGCGTCGCAGAACAACCCGCTCGACGTGACGGGTCAGGCCGCGGTCGAGACCGAGATGTTCATCGGGGCGCTGCGGGCGCTCGCCCGCGATCCCGCGGTCGGCCTGGTCGCGATCGACGCGTTCCCCCCGAGACTGCCCGGCGAGACGCCGTGGGCCGATCCCGTCCTCGCCGAGGCCGTGGAGCTCCAACGCTCCACCGGCACCGTGTTCGCGTCGGTGTCGATGAGCCCGCTCGCCTACAGCCCCGACGCGAAGCGCTTCACCGAGCGATGGCATCGGCTCCCCTTCCTGCAAGGTCATCGCGCGTCGGCCGGTGCGATCGACGCATTGATCCGTCTGCAGGCCCTCCGCGGGGCGCCGCCGACCGAACCGACCCCGCATCGGAACCGCCGGGCCGCGATCGCGGCGCTCCGGGGCGCGGCCGGCCCGCTCGACGAGGCGAGGGCCGCGCGGGTCCTCGCCCTCTACGGCATCCGACGCCCGAAGGAGGAGGTCGTGGACTCCCCGCGGCGGGCCGCGATCGCCGCCGCCCGGATCGGTGGGGCGGTCGCGGTGAAGGCACTCGCACCCGAGCTCCCGCACAAGGCGCGGCTCGGCGGCGTCCGGTTGGGGCTGTCGGGGCGGGGCGAGGTGGAGGCGGCCGCCGCCGACGTGCTCGACGCAGCTCGGCGGGCCGGTGCCGTCTCGCCGAAGGTCCTGGTCCAGCGCATGGTGCACGGCCACGAAGTGCTCGTGGGCGCGCTCGTCGATCCGCGCTTCGGGGCGTGCGTCACGATGCGCCCCGGCGGTGCGCTCGCCGAGGGCGGCGCCGCCGTGTTCGTCGCGGCACCGGTCACCCGCCGGCAAGCCGCCGCGTTCGTGGCGGAGCAGGCCGCCCGTTGCGGGCTGAACGAAGACGAGCACGACCTCGGGGCGGTCGCGGCGGCGGTGCAGGCGATCGGGCGCGCCGCCCACGAGCTCCGCGGACGGATCGTC
This sequence comes from Actinomycetota bacterium, assembly GCA_035519495.1. Classification (GTDB taxonomy): domain Bacteria; phylum Actinomycetota; class UBA4738; order UBA4738; family HRBIN12; genus AC-51. The sequence goes on along the minus strand of DATIWE010000081.1, from coordinate 10,896 downwards.
TCGCTCGAGGCGAACCCGCTCGTCGTCGGTCCTCGCAGCGCCGTCGCCGTGGACGCGCTGGCCGAGGTCCGGTCTCCCGCGTGATCTACGGCCTGATCGCGGCCGTGGGCTGGGGGCTCGCGGACTTCTTCGGCGCCGTCGTCGGCCGGCGGATCGGCAGCCTGTGGACGGTGATCGTCGCCCAGACGTTCACGGCGATCGTCGCGACGGGGATCGTGCTTGCCAGCGGGGACCCGGTTCGTCCGGTGACCACCGTCCTCGGCGCGGTCGCGCTGAACGCGGTGTTCTCGGCGACGGCCTACGTCACGCATTACAAGGCCCTCGAGCTGGGACCGGTCGCGGTGGTATCCCCGATCGGTGCCACCTACGCCTTGGTCGGCGTGGTGCTCGCGATCGTCGTGCTCGGCGAGCGGCCGAACGCCGCCGTGCTGATCGGCGGGATCATCACGATCGTGGGCGTGATGCTGACGTCGACCGACCTGCAGAAGCTGCGCGCAGGGATCCGGCATCGGCCGCCCGGATTGCCGTGGGCGATCGTCTCGGCCGTCGGGTTCGGCGTCGGTGGGTTCCTGCTGGCGTACCTCTCACGGGAGCTTGGTTGGATCGTCGGCCTGTGGGCGTCTCGATGCGCGCAGCTCGTCGGGTTCCTGGTGGTCGGTCTCTACCGCCGCGACGAGCTCCGTGGGCACTTCCCGGTCGGGGCCTGGCTCGCCGCCGCGATCGGCGTGGGCCTCGCGGATCTCCTGGGCGTGACGGCCTTCTCGATCGGGGCGCACGCGGGGTTCGTGTCGATCGTCCTCGTCGCGTCGGCGGTGTTCCCGCTGATCGCGGTCACGTTGTCGATCGGCTACCTCGGGGAGCGACCGGTGCCGAACCAGTACGTCGGCGTCGGGCTGACGGTGGTGGGGCTCCTCGTGCTGGGCCTCGGCGCCTAGACGGCGTCGCGCCGGAAGAACGCGACGTCCTCCGGCGGCAGCGGCGTGTTCCCGAGGATCAGGTCGGCGGCCTTCTCGGCCACCATCATCACCGGCGCGTAGATGTTGCCGTTCGTGATGTAGGGGAAGACCGAGGCGTCGACCACCCGGAGGTTCTCGACGCCATGCACCTTCATCGACGCCGGATCGACGACCGCCCGGTCGCCGGTGCCCATCGCGCAGGTGCACGAGGGGTGCAGCGCGGTCTCGCCGTCGCGCGCGACCCAGTCTCGGATCTGGTCGTCGGTCTCGACGCCGAGGCCCGGTGAGAGCTCGCCGCCGTTGAACGGATCGAACGCGGGCTGGTTGAGGATCTTGCGGGCCACGTGGATCGCCTCGACCCACTCACGCCGGTCCTGCTCGGTCGAGAGGTAGTTGAAGCGGAGCGCCGGATGCACGGCCGGGTCCGTCGTCGTGATCTTCACCGAGCCGCGCGCGTCCGAGTACATCGGACCGATGTGCACCTGGTAGCCATGGTCGCTGGCCGGCGCCGAGCCGTCGTAGCGGATCGCGATCGGCAGGAAGTGGAACATCAGGTTCGGATACGCGACGTCGTCGTTGCTGCGGGCGAAGCCGCCGCCCTCGAAGTGGTTCGTCGCGCCCGGGCCCTTGCGGAGCAGCAGCCACTCGAGCCCGACCCACGGCCGGTTGCGCCACTTCATGTACGGGGCGACCGACACCGGCTGCGTGCACGCGTACTGGATGTAGACCTCCAGATGGTCCTGGAGGTTCTCGCCCACGCCGGGGACGTCGGCGACGACGTCGACGCCGAGTTGCTTCAGCTCGTCGGCGTTGCCGACGCCGGAGATCTGCAACGTCTGCGGCGAGTTGATCGCGCCGCCGCACAGGACGACCTCGCCGGCCATCTCTCGATGCACCCTGCCCCGGCCGCTGGTGTACTCCACACCCACGGCCCGGTTCCCTTCGAAGAGGATCCGCGTGACGAACGCCCGGGTCTTCACCTCGAGGTTCGGGCGGCTCATCACGGGATGCAGGTAGGCGCGCGCGGCCGACAGCCGCTTGCCGTCGTGCACGTTGCGGTCGAACGGCGCGAACCCCTCCTGACGGAAGCCGTTCACGTCGTCGGTCAGTGTGTATCCAGCCTGTTGCACCGCCTCGAAGAACGCGCCGAACAGCGGGTTCGTGGCCGGGCCGCGTTCCAGGACCAACGGGCCGGCGTGCCCGCGGAAGGCGTCCTGCCGGTCGGCCGCCAGGCACGTCTCCATGCGCTTGAAGTACGGGAGGCAGTGCGCGTAGTCCCACGTCTGCATGCCGGCGTCGGCGCCCCAGCGCTCGTAGTCCAGCGGGTTGCCGCGCTGGAAGATCATCCCGTTGATGCTGCTGGAGCCGCCCAGCACCTTCCCGCGCGCGTGGTAGATCCGGCGGCCGTTCATATGCGGCTCGGGCTCGGACTCGTACTTCCAGTCGTAGAAGCGGCTCCCGATCGGGAACGCCAGCGCGGCCGGCATGTGGATGAAGACGTCCCAGATCGCATCCGGGCGGCCGGCTTCCAGGACCAGCACGCGGTTCGTCCGGCTGGACGACAGCCGGTTCGCGAGGGCGCTCCCGGCCGATCCGCCCCCGACGATCACGAAGTCGTAGCCCGCCGCCATGGCGGGAGTGTGCATCGTTCCCGCGACCCTCGCCCCTGGCGCGTTGCCGATGCCGCAACCGCTACCTTGCGCCTGCGCCGTGACTGGCCGAGCATCCTGCGGGTCGGCAACGTCGAGGTGAGGGGGTTCGTTGGGCGACGCGCCGCAGGCCACGGTTTCGTGCCGCAACGTCTGGAAGATCTACGGACCGAAGGCCGATCGCATCGTCGGCACCCCCGACGCCGACCTCCCCCGGGCCGAGCTCCAGCTGAAGACCGGATGCGTCGTCGCCGTCCGCGACGTCTCGTTCGACGTCGCCCCGGGTGAGGTCTTCGTGGTCATGGGCCTGTCCGGCTCGGGCAAGTCCACGCTCGTGCGGATGCTGAACCGCCTGCACGACCCGACCGACGGGCGCGTCCTCCTCGACGGGGAGGACATCCTGATGTTCGACGACCAGCGGCTCCGCGAGGTGCGCCGCACGAAGATCAGCATGGTGTTCCAGCACTTCGGCCTGCTCCCGCATCGCCGGATCGTCGAGAACGTCGGGTTCGGCCTGGAGATCCAGGGGATGGAGAAGGCCGCGAGGGAGGCGAAGGCGAACCAGGTCCTCGAGGTCGTCGGCCTCGGCGGGTGGGGGGACTCCTACCCCGATGAGCTCTCGGGCGGGATGCAGCAGCGCGTCGGCCTGGCTCGCGCGCTGGCGACCGACCCCGAGATCATGCTCTTCGATGAACCCTTCAGCGCGCTGGACCCGTTGATCCGTCGCGACATGCAGGACGAGGTCATCCGCCTGCAGCACGAGGTGAAGAAGACGATGATCTTCATCACCCACGACCTCGCCGAGGCCCTGAAGCTCGGCGACCGGATCGCGATCATGAAGGACGGCCGGTTCGTCCAGGTCGGCACGCCCGAAGAGGTCGTTGCGCATCCCGCCGACGACTACGTTTCGGACTTCACGCGCGACGTGCCGCGCGCGCACGTCCTGACGGTCCGCACGATCATGCGCCCGACCGACGGTGAGGGGGACTACGCCGGCGACGTGGCGGCGACCACCGTGATCCAGGACCTGCTCCCGCGCGTCGTGGAGGAACATCGCCCGTACCGTGTGATGGACGACGGCGCCCAGGTCGGGGTCGTCGACCGAACGGCGGTGCTGGCCGCCATGGTGGAGGTCTAGCCCGGGTGGCGGTCCCCGTACGCGAAGCCGAGCATGTCGCCGACCTCGCGCCCGTCGCGCACGCGCCCGCGTCCCCCTGGCGTCATCGACTCATCTGGTTGGCGGTCGTGGTGGTCGCGACGGTGCTCGGGATCGTGCTGTTCAGCGGCGGCTTCCCGTCCTCGCTCTCGGTGGATGCGGCCAAGCCGTTCAACGCGTTCAACGACTGGGTGATCACCCACCAGCGGACCAGCCCGTTGTTCGTGGACTTCCTCGTCCCGCTGAGCAACGGCATCAACACGACCGTGAACGACCTGCAGCTGCTGCTGTCGCGCATGACCTGGCTCGGCGTGACGGTCGCGGCGACGGCGATCGCCGGCGTGCTCGCGGGGTGGCGGATGGCGCTGCTCGCCGCCGCCGGCTTCCTGCTGCTCGGCGCCCTCGGCCTGTGGAACGACAGCCTGATCACGTTCGCGCTCGTGTTGGTCTCCGTCGGCGTCGCGCTCCTGATCGGGATCCCCGTCGGGATCCTGTCGGGGCTCCATCCGGGGCTCGAGCGGATCCTCCGCCCGATCCTGGACGCGATGCAGACGGTGCCCGCGTTCGCCTACCTCGTGCCGCTCGTCCTGCTCTTCAGCATCGGCACGACGCCGGCGCTGATCGCGACGGTGATCTTCGCGCTGCCGCCGGCGATCCGTCTCACGAGTCTCGGCATCCGAACGGTCCCCGCGACGACGGTCGAGGTCGGCTCGGCGTTCGGGGCGACCTCGCGGCAGACCCTCCGGAAGGTGCGGCTGCCCATCGCGAAGCCCTCGATCATGCTCGGGGTCAACCAGACGATCATGATGGCGCTCGGCATCATCGTGATCGCGGCAACCGTGGGGTATCCGGGCCTCGGTCTGTCCGTGTACGAGGCGCTCCAGAAGCTCGACGTCGGTGCCGCCCTGACCGCGGGGCTCGGGATCGTGATCCTCGCGATCGTCCTCGACCGCGTCTCGGCCGCGTGGAGCCGTCGTGACCGCGAACGTCGCGGCTCGACCACGGTGGACCTGTTCGGCGTGAAGGTGCCCCGATGGGTGGTCGTGATCGCGGCCGCCGTGCTGATCGCGGCCGCGGTCCTGATCGGGCGCCAGGTGTTGCGCCAGCAGGACTTCCCCGACGGATGGACGTTCTCGATCGCGAAGCAGGTGAACGACGTCGTGTCCTGGCTCACCCGAACGATCGGCGGTGTGACGGGCGCGATCACGGACATCGCCGTGAAGTACGCGCTCGATCCGCTCCGCAGCCTCCTGCTCGACCTGCCCTGGTGGATGGTCTGCCTGGGCGCCGGGCTCGCGGCGTGGGCCGCCGCGCGCAGCGTCGGGCTCGCGATCGCCTCGTTCCTCCTCATCGCCGCGATCGGTGTCGTCGGGATGTGGGACATCGCGATGGACACGCTCAGCCAGGTGATCGTGGCCACCCTGCTCTGTGTCGCGATCGCGATCCCGCTGGGCATCTGGTCGGCGCAGAGCGACCGGGTGCGACGGGTCCTGCGCCCCTTCCTCGATGTGATGCAGACGCTGCCGCAGTTCGTGTACCTGGTCCCCGTGATCGCGCTGTTCGCGGTCGGCCGGGTGCCGGGTGTGATCGCGGCGCTCGTCTACGCGTTGCCCCCGTGCATCCGCTTGACCGACCTGGGGATCCGCGAAGTGCCGGCGGATCGCGTCGAAGCCGCCGTCTCGTTCGGTGCGACGAGGAGCCAGCTGCTGCGGAAGGTGCAGCTGCCCCTGGCGCGTCCCGCGATCCTCCTCGGCGTGAACCAGACGATCATGATGGTCCTGTCGGTCGTGATCATCGCCGGGCTGATCGGCGGTGGCGGTCTGGGTCTGGAGGTCCTCCGGGGCATCAACCACGACCCGGGGCGCGGCGTGATCGCCGGCATCTGCATCCTGCTGCTGGCGATCGTGATCGACCGGATCACGCAGGCGATGGGCCAGCCGGCCGGCGGGAAACGCGCCGATCCCGGGGGAGCCGGATGGATGTTCGGCCCGTCCCGGATGCGCCGGGCCGTCGTACAGGAGGATGTATCGGAGATGCTTTCCACGGACGAGGGGAAGGAGCAGGGATGAGGAAGGCCAGGTTCAAGGTGCTGCTGGCGGCGGCCGCGATGCTGTCCGTCGCCGCGGTCGCCTGCAGCAACGTGTCGTCGAGCACCTCGGGCCCCGCGGGGTCCGGCTCGACGGTCCCGGACAATTCGGGGACGACGATCAACCTTGCCGTCAGCCCGTGGCAGGGATCGGCGGCGAACGTGGCCGTGGCCCAGGTCCTGCTGGAGCAGAAGCTCGGCTACACGGTCAAGACCACGAACATCGATGAGTACGCCCAGTTCCCCGCGATCGCGAAGGGCACGCTGGACGGGACGCTCGAGGTCTGGCCGTCGGGTCACGCGGCGGACTACAAGAAGTACATCCAGGGCAACAACGGCGTCGTCGACGGCGGGAAGCTCGGCGTGATCGGGCAGATCGGCTGGTACGTCCCGACCTACATGATCACCGCGCACCCCGAACTGGCGAACTGGCAAGGGCTGAAGCAGGACGCCGGGATGTTCAAGACGGCCGAGAGCGGGAGCGCCGGGCAGATCCTGGACGGCGACCCGAGCTACGTGACGTTCGATCAGGCCATCGCGAACAACCTGGGCCTGAACCTGAAGGTCGTCTACGCCGGATCGGAGGCGGCGGAGATCACGGCGCTGAAGACGGCGTACGCGAAGCAGGCCCCGATCCTCATGTACTTCTGGACCCCCCACTGGGCGCAGGCGAAGTACGACCTGACCGCGATCAAGCTCCCCGCCGTGACCCCCGCATGCACGAGCGCGGCGGCCAACAACGCGAGCGCGTATGCGTGCGCGTATCCGGAGGACGACCTCTACAAGGCGTTCAACGATCAGTTGCAGACGAAGGCGCCGGCCGCCTTCGCGTTCCTGTCGGCGATGTCGTACACGAACGACGATCAGAACGGCATCGCCCTGGACATCAACAACGGGATGACGCCGGCAGCGGCGGCGCAGAAGTGGCTCGATGCCAACCCGACGGTCTGGCAGCCGTGGGTCGACGCCGGTCTCGCGGCGCAGTCGTCGTCCTGACGCTCGACGACCCGGTGATGAGGGCGGCCCTCGGGCCGCCCTCATCGGTCTCCGGGGGAGGGAACGCGCTCAAGCAACGAAGCGGTGGCGCGGAGGGGACATGAGCGAGCACGTGCGGATGTGGATCGGCGGGGCGTGGGTGGATGCCGCCGATGGCGCCTCGTTCGAGGCGTTCAGCCCGTCCAGCGGCGCGGTGATCGGCACCCTGCCGGAGGGGTCCCGCGAGGACGCGCAGCGCGCGATCGACGCGGCGAACGCGGCCGCGCCGGCCTGGTCGCGGGTGTCGGCATTCGACCGCGCGGCCGCGATGCGACGGATCGCCGAGGCGATCGACGCGCGACGTGACGACCTGGCCGACGCGCTCGCGCTCGACCAGGGCAAGCCGCGGAAGGCCGAGGCGCTCGACGAGGTCGCCGAGCTGCTCGTGTACTTCGACATGGCGGCGGCCGACGCCACGCGCGCCGACGGCGTACTGCCGCCGTCCGTCGACGCGAACAAGCGCGTCCTGCTCGAGCGCATCCCGCGCGGCGTGGTCTCGGTCATCAGCCCGTGGAACTGGCCGTACACGATGCCCGGCGAGCTCCTCGCGCCGGCGATCGCGTACGGGAACGCGGTGGTCTGGGCGCCGGCCCCGACCACGTCGGTCTGCGCGGTGCGGTTCGCGGAGTGCATCGAAGCGGCCGACCTGCCGCCCGGCGTCGTGAACCTGGTGACCGGACCCGGGCCGGTCGTCGGCGACGAGATCGCCGTGAACCCCGGCACGCAGGCGGTCGGGTTCATCGGCTCGATCGCGACCGGGCACGCGGTGGCCGCTCGCGCGGCCGGCAAGGAGCTCCTGCTGGAGATGGGCGGCAACGGACCGCTCGTGGTGATGGAGGACGCCGACCTGGACAAGGCGGTGGCGGCGACGCTCGTCGCGTGCTTCCTGAACGCCGGGCAGAGCTGCACCGCGGGGGAGCGGATCCTGGTCCACGAGGACGTCCGCGATGCGTACCTCGGCAAGCTCACGGCCGCGATCGAGCGCGAGCTGCGGCTGGGCGACCCGTTCGACGACGCGACCACGCTGGGGCCGGTCAACAACGAGCCGACGGCCGCGAAGACCGAACGGCACGTTGCCGACGCGGTCGAACACGGCGCGACCGTACTGACCGGCGGCGCGCGAGCGCCGCAGCACGGCAGTGACCTGTTCTTCGAGCCGACCGTCCTGGACGGTGTGACCGACGACATGGCGATCGCGCGCGAGGAGACGTTCGGCCCGGTGGCGCCGGTCACGGCGATCCGCGGCGAGCAGGAGGCGATCGACCTGGTGAACGGCTCCGAGTACGGCCTGCTCTCGGCGATCTTCACCGCCGACCTCGGCCGCGGGCTGCGGTTCGCGGAGGCGGTCCGCACCGGTTGGGTCAACGTCAACGAGGGCACGAACTACTGGGAGTCGCATCTGCCGTTCGGGGGACGAGCGGGGTCGAACAGCGGGGTCGGACGCGTGGGCGGGCGCTACTCGATGGAGCGCCTCACCGAGCTCAAGACGATCGTGATCGACCTGGGCTGAGCGGCGGGCCCGTCGCGCTCAGCGGCAGTGGAACGGGTCGTTGATACACGCCGTGATCGCGAACGCGAAGTAGACGGCGCCGACGAGCTCAACGATCGCGATCACGACCGCGGCCGTGGCCAGGCCTTTGCCGCGACCGTCGTGTTCGCGGCTCGCGGTCCGCCCGAGGATCCCGAGGACCAGCGCGATCACCGCCCAGATGAGGAACAGGAGGCGAACGACCCGGGCGGATCCAAGTTGGTCGTCCGCGATCCATCCGAGGGCGCCGAACCCGAGCACGAAGCCGAGGAGGCCGACCAAGGCTGCCACGAAGGCGATCACCGCCAGCGGGTTCGATCCGCTCCGCCCTTCGAGGCCCGGTCCCGATGCGATCCCGGTCATCCGTACAACGGTACTCCTGGGACGTTCGCGCGTGCTCGACGTTGACGTCGCGCGGTGTGGCTCCATCGCGCGGGAGTGCCTCGCACGGACAGAGCGGTTCGGCTAGCGGACCCAGAGTTGGCTGAGCAGCAGGCCGATCAACGGGTGCACGACCACGTTGCCGACACGGGAGGACACCAGATCGACTTCGTTCGGCACCACCAGCGGGATCACCGGCGCATCGGCGGAGATCAGGGCGTTCATCCGGGTCCACTGCGCGGTGGCGTCGGCGGCGGGGCCGCCTGCCGCCTCGTCCGCCAGCGCCCGCTGCGCGGCGGCGTCGATCCGCTTATCGCAGAAGTTCGACCAGTTCGTGGTGTTGGGGGCCGCGCCGGGCGTGATCGACGCGCAGCTCACCAGCGGCAGGAAGTCCGAGGCGCTGGGGTAGTCCGCCGTCCAGTAGCCGATCGCCAGGTACTGCCGGTCCTTCGGCACGAAGTTCGGGAAGTAGCCGGCGACCGTCTGTACGTGCAGCCGCGCCGGGATCCCCAGGCGGTGCAGGACCGAGACCACGTACCGGCCGAGCGACGCGAAGTCCACGCCGTTCAGCGTCGAGACGAGCACCGGGACCTCCGCGAAGGGTCGCGGCGCTCCCCGCAAGAGGCGGCGTGCCCGCTCCAGCCGGGCGGCGGCGGACGGCTCAGCGCGCGCCCCCGCCCGGCAGCCAGACCCACCGGGGATGTTCGGCGGGATGAAGCCGCAGGCAGGCGACCCGTACTCGTGTCCGCCGATGTGCTGGACCGCCGCCGAAGGGTCCAGCGCCAGCGCCACCGCGCGCCGCACGCGGATGTCGTCGAACGGCGCTCGGCGCGCGTTCAGGATCAGGAAGTAACTGCCGCTCCCCGTGCGCGTCGACGTGAGCTGGGGGTGGAAGCGCGTCTCGAGTTCGAACAGACGATCCGGCGGCGGTGGGTCCAACGACCAGTCGGCGCGGTCGGACTCGATCGCGCTCACCGCGGCGTTCGGCGAGGCACCGAAGGTCCACTCGATCCGATCGGGATAGCCGGCGGGCTGGGCGGCCGCGGACCATTCGTGGAACTCGGGGTTACGGACGAGGGTCATCCCGTGGACCGTGATGTGCGTGATCCGATAGGGCCCGGTGCTCGGGATGGGCGTCAGTCCCACATCTTCCGCCGGCGTGCCGGGCGGGACCGGGAACAGCCGGACCAGTTTGAAGAGGAAGTCGGGATCGGGGCGCACCAGGTGGAACGTGATCGAGTCACCCGCCACCGCGACGCCGGGCGACAGGTCGCACGCGCTCTCCGGACGGCGGCACGCGGTCACGCCGCGCACCGCGTTGAACGAACCACCGTCCTGGCCCATCAGGATCGTGCGCTCGAGCGCCCACCGGAAGTCCGCAGCGCGCAGCGGCGTTCCGTCCGAGTACCGGATTCCCGGTCGGATGTGGAACCGGTAGGTGGTGTGCCCGTCGCCGGGCGGCACGGACGTCGCGAGGTCGGGGACCAATCCGAACCCCGCGCCGCCGGCCGCGTGATCGAAGGCAAGCAGGCCGTCGCTGGTGATCGACAGCGCGTCGGCGCACGCGATCTCGATCGCCATGGTCGGGTCGACGTGGGTGCACCCGGTCGCCGACGCAAGGTGGAGGGTGCCGCCCCGATGTGTATCGGCGACCGCGCGGGAGGCGACCCAGAGAAAGCCGTCGGCGACCACGACGCCGGTCGGTCGAGCGCCTGCCGCCAGGTCGACGGGCCGAGGCTCTTTGCTGGCCGGATCGAGCAGGGAGATGGTGCCGGCGTCCTGGTTCGCGACCCAGACGTCGTCGCCCTGGAACGTGATCGCGACGGGGGAGGCGCCGGCCGGCACGATGTCGTTCGGCGCGCCCCTCAACGTGTACTTCCACAGCGTTCCATCCAACGGATCTGCAACCCAGACCCAAGGGTCGGAGACCGCAACCACGCCGGCGCTGGTCCCGATGGGCAAGGGCTCCTTCGCGTGGGTGGCAGGGTCGATCCGCCACACCCTCGCCGAGTCCTTGGCCGTCACCCACAGCGCCCCGCCGCCAGCTGCGATCGACGATCCGCGGCCGGGGATGGAGATCGTGTCGAGGACGTGGTCGGTCGCCG
>DATIWE010000080.1:0-43150 GCA_035519495.1 Actinomycetota bacterium | reverse complement strand
CACCGGTGCGGTGAAGAGCATCGCGAGCGATGGCGCCGTGGGCGAGAAGGTCGCGGCCCCGGCGACGGGCTACTCGATCCTGGAGGCGGACTCCCTCGACGCGGCGACGACGCTCGCGAAGGGCTGCCCGGTGCTCCAGGGCGGCGCGGCGATCTCGATCTTCGAGACGCTCGAGGTGATGTAAGCGGCTCGCGGGGAGCGCCCTCCGGTTCCCGGAGGGCGCTCTTCACGTTCCCGGGTCAGGGACGACCTGGGCAGGTGGTCGGCGCCATGATCGAGAAGGGAACGATCGGGATCGACGTCGCTCTCGGAACGCCGTACACGCGGAACGTCGATCCTTGCGCCATATACGTGGGGCCACTCTGTCGAGCGAAGTTCGTGCAGCCGGCGAACCTTCCCCGAACGAGGATCCCCCGCATCGCACCCGGGCCGAGCGTGAAGCTGTGGAACGGTTCGTAGGATCGCGCCGTGGTGTCTCCGGCGATGGCTGCGCCGGTCTTCGAGACGAGGACGTCGTCGATCGCGATCAGGCCCAGGCCCGAAGGCGGATCGATGCTCGTCACGGTCACCGGGAACCGTCCACGGTTCACGAGGTCGAACGCGTAGGAGAACGGCGCGCCCTCCCGGTACGTCGTGTTGGTGTGTCCGAGCACGTCGGAGACCAAGGGCTGGTACCGCGCCAACACGACGCCCGCGACCCCGGCGATCACCAGGACCAGCAGGACGACGATCGCCACGATCCGCCCCCAACGCGCGGTGCGGGAAGGGTGGACCGGACCCGGAGGCGCCGGCGGTCGCTCGATCGTCGGCGCGCTCATGCCGGCGGGCACACCTTCGGCATCGGGATCTCGATCTCCCCGATCGGAACGAGCACCTCGCGCGTGTAGCCGTAGACCCGGAACGCCACGATCGCGCCGGTGACGCCGACGGAGGCGATGTCCGGCGAGTGGTAGGCGCTGCAGCCGTCGAACACGTTCTCGATCAGGACGCCGCGGGTCTCGCCGGGGTGCAGCGTGAACGGACGGAACGGCTCGTAGTACCTCGGCGAGATATCTCCGCCGTAGTCGAGCGCGCCGGCGTGGGAGACGAGGATCCCCGTGATGCGCACGAGCCCGCCCGGCGCCGGCTGCGGTTGGAGGTTGACGATCGTGACCGGCCACCGGCCGGTGTTGATCAGGGTGTAGGCGTAGGAGAACGGTTCGCCCTGGCGGTACCGCGTGTGCCCGACGCCGAGGGCCCCGACGACGAGCGGGTCGTACCCCGACGCCTGGTGCAGGCCGACCGCGAACGCGGCGATCAGCAGGAACACGATGGCCGCGGTGACGAGCCCCCAGCGAGGCGAGCGCGGTCCTTCGGTAGGCGCTGGCGCGGCCGGAGGCCGTTCGATCGTTGGTGCGCTCATGCCGGTGGGCACACCTCGGGCGATCGCGCCGCCCATGGGGAACCGGGGCCGAGGGTGGTCGTTCGCGGAACGCCGAGGATCGAGTACCGGACCTGCACGTCGCCGATCGGTTGAACGGCGTTCGGGGCGCAGGCCGCGACGACGTAGTTCACCCTGATCGCCTGCGTGTTCCCCGGCGCGAGCCAGAACGCATGGAACGGTTCGTAGTCGGCGGCCGGGCCTTCCGGCCGGAAGACCTGCGGCTCGTGTCGAGCCAGCCGGACGCCTGTCGGCCGTACCAGCGCTCCGGGCTCATCCGGCACGCTGACGCCGTCGATCCGCACCGGCAGCCGCCCTTGGTTGGAGATCCACAGGACCGAGGCGAACGGCGCCCCGATCGTCCGCGGCGGTCCCATCGTGACGCTCGAGCCGACGCTCAGCGGGTCGGCCCGCGCGAGCATCGACGCCGCGGCCGTGAGGGATACGACGGCGACCACGGGCACGACCCATCGCGATCGACGGATCCCGCCTGAGGCTTCCGTCGTCCGCTGATGCTCGACGGTCGCGCTCATGGCCATGAGGGTATGCCCCGCAACACAACCGCACAAGCGGCGGGTCGATGGTCCGTGACGGAGGAACTCCGCGCTACGAAGTGATGTCGCGCCGGCGGAACCCGGCGATGGCGATGCCGAGGAAGATCGCCGTGTAGACGGCGCTCACCAGCAGGCCTTCCCGCATCCCGCTCCAGTCCACCGGGAAGCGGAAGAAGCCGGTGAACGCGAGCCAGCCGTGGGAGGGCAGGTACGGGTGGATCGCGTGCAGGCTCGGGATCTGCCCCATGATCTGGCTGGCGATCGCGATCACGATCGTCGCGACGGCTGCGCCCGGCCCGGAGTCCGTCCGGGTGGAGATGCACACGCCGATGCAGGCGATGCCGGAGAGCGCGGCGACCATGTAGAGGCCGGACGCCCCGATCCGCCCCAGCGCGGCGACGACGGACAGTGTCGTGCCCGACAGCGTGGGCATCGGATGCAGCCCGAAGGCGACCGCCCCGCAGACGACGCCGCTCAGCACGGTCGCCAGGACGAGGAACCCCAGCAGCGTCATCGCCGACGTGTACTTCGCGAGGACCAGCCGCGTCCTGCGGACCGGTCGGAGGAGGAGGTAGCGGAGGGTGCCGGCCTGCGCCTCGCCGGCGACCGCGTCGCCCGCGAAGAGCCCGGTCGCGAGTGGCAGGAAGAGCGGCTGCACCACCGCGAGCCCGGTGAGCGCCGCGTAGAGACCGCTCGTGGTGATCTGGAGCAGGAACGGCGGGGCATCACCGGAGTCCTGCGGGCTCGGCGGCGAGGCCTTGATCGCCAGCACGATCACGAACGGGATGCCGGCGATCGCCGCGGCGAGCAGCCACGTCCGCCACCGGTGGAACGCCTTCGCGAGCTCAACGCGGTACATCGGCGCCCTCCACCAGGTGCAGGAAGACGTCCTCGAGGCTCTCGCGCACCGGGATCAGCGCGTGCACGCGGATGCCGGCCCGCACGAACGCGGCGTTCAGGTCGGCCGGCCCCGCGCCGTCGGAGAAGGTCGCCGTCACGGTGCCGGGCCCAGCCGCCGAGCCGACCAGCTCCAGGCGCACGCCCGCGATGCCTCCACCGACACGGAGCGCCGCCGCGGCGTCGTCGACCTCGACCCGGACGCGGTCGGTCCCGCCGCGGAGCGTCCCCGGCGATCCCTCTGCGACCAGCCGCCCGTGCGCCATCACGCCGACGCGGTCGCACATCGCCTCGACCTCGGCCAGCAGGTGGCTCGACACGAAGATCGTCGTGCCGTCGTCGGCGAGGTGCCGCAGGAGCACGCGCATCTCGCGCATCCCGCTCGGGTCGAGGCCGTTCGTCGGTTCGTCGAGCACGAGGAGCTCCGGCTCGCCGAGGAGCGCGAGCGCGATACCGAGGCGCTGGCGCATCCCTTGGCTGTAGGCCTTCACGCGCTTGCCGGCGGCCTCGGTGAGACCGACGGTCGCCAGGACGTGGTCCACCCGGCCCAGCCGGGCGCGCGCGCCCGCCCGGTCGGTCCCGGCGCCGGCGCGCGCGAAGTACTCGAGGTTCTTCGCGCCGCTGAGGTACTTCCAGAACGCCGGCTCCTCCACGAGCGCGCCGACGCGCTCGAGCGGCGCGTGGGTGGGGCCGACCGGCTCGCCGAACAACTCGACCTCGCCGTCGGTGGGCAGGATCAACCCGAGGGCCATGCGGATGGTGGTGGTCTTCCCGGCGCCGTTGGGTCCGAGGAACCCGTAGAGCTGGCCCGGCTCGACGGTGAGATCCAGGCCGTCGACGGCGGCGATGTCGCCGTAGCGTTTCGTGAGGCCGCGCGCGAGGATCGCGGCGGTCACGGGAGCGTCGCGGCGTCCTCGCGGAGGGTGTCAAGGCCGACGAAGCCGGCCAGCACCCACGTGCTGCCGTCCGCGTGGACCGTGAGGACCGAGAACAGCGGCCCGCTGAAGGGCAGCAGCGCGGCGGCCTCCCCGGGCAGCGGCCGGTCGAGCCGCACGGCGACCCGGGTGGCGAAGCCGGTGCCGAACACCTTCGTGTCGGGGTGCTCGCCGTGGCGATGCCCCTGGCCGGTCGGGGCCGGCGGCGTGACCACGGTGGCGCCCGGCGGTGGGGCGAACGCGAAGACCGAGGGATCGATCGGATCGAACGACACGGACGTGTAGCCGACCTCGACCGCGGGCGCGGACGCGCCCTTCGCCGTGATCGAGAGCTGGAGCGGCAAGCGGGTGGCAGCGTCGATCGAGACGGCGATCCGGCCGATCAGCGTCTCGGACGCCGAGGGGGTCAGGACGAGTCGATACACGGGCCGGCCGGCGACGACGGCGGTGGTGTCGACCGAGACGTCGGCGTACGGTGCGACGCCGAGGAGCGCCGCCGCGGCGAGCGTCGACGGATCGAGCTTCCGTGGGTCTGTGCCGGTGTCGGTTCCACCCAGGATCGGGGCCAGCCACGCACGGTGCGTGCCGGCGTCGGCCTGCTTCGACAGATGCACGGCCCGCATGCCGTTCGAATCCCAGAGCCACGCGTCGGTCGCGTTCGCGACCGCGACCTGTTCGCCGAAGTCGCTCAGGTGCGCGACGCGCACGCCGTCGGCCGACCGCCACACCTTGTAGTGCTGCGTCCCGAAGAACGAGGCGGCCAGGCCGGCCGCGCCGCCGCCGAGGTTCGACGGCAGGTCGGGCAGGCCGATGTCGATCGAGCTGGTGACGTCACCGGAGATCGTGAACGGTGCCGCGGCCGCGCGGATGGCGGATGCCAGGAGCTCGTGCGCTCCCACGGGCTGGAGCGCCGGGGTCGCGTCCGCGCGGCCGCGGGAGACGCCGACCAAGCCCAGGACGAGCGCGGCGGCCACGGCGATGCTGATGATCGAGATCCGGAGGCGTGATCCCACGTATCTCTTGTACCACCGAGGCGGCGTTGCGTGCGAGGGACGCCGGCATCTCTCCATCGAAGCGTGACATGCGCCGGAGCGCTTCCGGACGTCAGTCCGTGCGGCGGAGCTGCCCGCCGGTCGGTCCGCGACCAGCCACCGCGAACGCGCCGCACCGGGTCGCGAGGGCGACGGCGTCCTCGATCGCCAGGCCGGTGGCGAGGCCGAACGTCAGGCCGGCCTCGAAGCTGTCGCCCGCGCCATACGTGTCGACGATCGGTCCCGGCGGCGCGACCGGATCGTAGCGCCCCGTCCTGCCGTCCGCGGATTCCCACGTGCCGCCGCGCGCGCCGTCGGTCCGCACGACGACGCCGGGCGGCATCGGCAGCGCTCCCCGTTCGTATCGCTCCGCCGGATCGCGCGCGCTGCCGACGATCGCGTCGATCGCGACGTCGGCCTCGGCGAGGATGGGGAGGACGCGGCTCGTCGCGACCAGCACCCGCGCCCCTCGTGCCCGACGCACGGCGCCGGCGTCGCCCGCCGTGAACAGGACGCCGTCGGCGTCCTCGAGCCGGTCCCACGGGAGCGGGTCCTCGGCCGAGGGATGCAGCCGATCGCCGAGGGTGACGATCGTCCGTTCGTGTTGATCGTCGATCATCGTGAGCGCCGTGCGGGTCGGCCCGCTCCGGGTCGCCGCATGCAGCTCGACGTCCTTCGACGCCAGATCGGCGCGCGCGTCTCCGGCCACGCGGTCGTCGCCGAGCGCCGACAGGAACAGGCTCGCGCCCGCGAGCTTCGCGAGCTGCACGGCCGCGACGCCGCCGCCGCCCCCGGCTCCCTCCCACGTCTCGCTGGCGTGCGCGATGCCGCCGGGGGCCGGGACCGCCTGCACGCGCGCGAAGCGGATCCATTCGATGTGGCCGACGACGGCGAGTCGGTGCGACGGCATGGGCGAGGCTACCCCGGATCCCCGTGCGGCCGCGACGCGCGCGGCGGGTACCCTTCCGCTCGATGCGCGTCGACACGGATTTCGAGCCGCTCGTGACCGACCGGCTCGTGCTGCGCCGGTCGCTGCCGGAGGACGCCGGGATCATCTCCGGATACCGGAGCGATCCGGCCGTGCACCGCCATCAAGGATGGGATCGAACCGACGTCGAGGGTGTGCGGATCGAGATCGAGGAGATGGCGGGCCGTTCGCCGGGGGAGCCCGGCGGATGGGTCCAGCTCTCCGCGATCGAACGCGAGGGCCGACGGTTGGTGGGCGACGTCGGGCTCAGCCCCGCCGACGGCGAGCCCGGCGTGATGAAGGTGGGCTACACGGTCTCGCCGGCTTTCCAGCGCCTCGGATATGCGACCGAAGCCGTTGCGGCGCTTGTGGATTACGCGTTCGACGTGCTGGGAGCGGAGATCGTCCGGATCTACGCGAACGCCGCGAACGCGGCGTCGATCCGGGTGGCGGAGAAGGTGGGGATGCGCCTGATCGAGCAGATCGATCGCGGCCGGGGCCGGTTCGCGGTACGGTATGAGCTATCCCGAGGTGGCCGAGCGTTCAGGCATGCCCCCGATCCGACCGATACCTAGGTCAGCCCGCACCCCCGACCTCGAAGGTGGCCCGACGATGAAGCGTTCCCTCCCCATCGTGTTGCTCCTGACGGTGCTGACCTCGCTCGCCGTGTTCCCGCCCGCGGCCGGCGCCCGTTCGACGACCCACGACGCCGCGTCTCCGGCGCAGGCCCGGGCGGATGCATGGGTACGCCTGTGCGGCTTCGACTTCCGCTGTGCCTACAACAAGAAGCCCTTCCTCCCGACGCCGTACAAGGGCAACAACATCTACAACACGAGCGGCTCCCAGCAGACCGCCACGGGCCTGATGGACGAGGGCACCGACATCCGGTTCTTCGTCATGCTGCAGAACGACAGCGATCACGATCGGACGCTGCACGTGGAGGGCTGCGGGGTGAAGCCGAGCCTGCGCAACCGCTGGCGGATCCGCGAGGTGCTGATCGGCACCTGGAAGGTGCCCGACTGGCACGCCCGGAACCTGATCACCGACCGGCCGTTCGCGAACTGGTCATGGAACGTGCACCTGGCCGCATACGCGAAGCAGCCGATCACGTTCGAGTTGTGGAACCTGATCCGGGGCGTGAACAAGGTCTTCAACTGTCGGATGTCCGTGTGGTTCACGGACTCGCCGGATGAGATCGACACCGTGATCGCGAGGAGCATCACGTTCTGAGGATCACGACGCCGCCGGGCGGATGTTCTGGTTCAGGCGGAACAGGTTCGTCGGGTCGTAGGTCCGCTTGAGCGCGGCAAGGCGCTCGTAGGCCGCATCGCCGTACGCGGCGCGGACCCGCGCGTCCCCCTCGTTCCCGAGGAAGTTGACGTAGACGCCGCCGGTGGAGAAGGGCGTCATCGCCGCGACGGTCGCGGCGTTCTCGGCCTCGTGGACCGCGTCCTCGGCCGGATCCATCCACATCGAGTTGATGTTGTATGCGTACGCCGCGCGCCGGTTCCCGAAGGCCGTGTCGTCCTCGCCGACCCGCGCGACGGCGCCGCCCATCTGGTGCAGGTGGATCTGCGAGAACGGTGACCGCATCGCGCCGCCGTGCTCGAGGACCGCGTCGATGAACCCGTCGGCGAGGTCGGACGTGTATCCCGAGCGCGTGTACGCGCGGATGCCCGGAGGCGCCCCCTCGTCGAGCATGCCCTGCAGGACCGGGTAGGGCATCGGCCCGAAGACGTCGATCGCGGGGCCGAGCTGCCGCATCGCCTGCAGCTGCGCCTGCCCCTCGTCGGGGTCGCCGCACCAGCAGCCGGCGATAGCGACCACCTTCCGGCCGACCAGGTCGGGCGGCACGAACGGGGCCGGCGGAGCCGTGATCACCGTGCCGATCGTCGTGAACGCGTCGGGCAGCCCCGCCGCCCATCCACGGTAGGCACGGAGCACCTCCCGCCCCCGGTCGATCGGGTACGCGACCAGCCCGCCGAGCACGGGCCCGAGCGGGTGCAGCCGGAACTCGAAGCTGGTCACGACGCCGAAGTTGCCGCCGCCGCCCCGGAGGCCCCACAGCAGCTCCGGCTCCTCCGTGTTGCCGGCGCGGACGACGTCGCCCGCGGCGGTCACCAGGTCGGCCGCGATCAGGTTGTCGCAGGCGAGTCCGTGCTTGCGCATCAGCCAGCCGATGCCGCCGCCGAGCGTGAGGCCCGCGACGCCGGTGTGCGAGATCAGCCCGCCGGTGCTGGCGAGGCCCTCCGCCTGCGTCGCCGCATCGAAGTCCGCCCACGTCGCGCCGGCCTGGACCCGCGCCACGCGGGCTTCCGCGTCCACCTCCACCGTTCGCATGGGCGACAGATCCACCACGACGCCGTCCTCGCACGTCGAGAGCCCGGCGAGGCTGTGCCCGCCGCTCCGCACCGCGAGCTCGAGCCCGCTCTCGCGCGCGAAGCGGATCGCCGCCACGACGTCCGCTGTCGTCCTGCAGCGTGCGATGACCGCCGGGTGCCTGTCGAACGCGCCGTTCCAGACCGCGCGCGCCTCGTCGTAGCCGTCGTCGCCGGGCGTCAGCGCGACGCCTCCGAACCCACCTCTGAACGATGTCACCGTGGTGCCGGTCCCGACGGTTCCCATGGGTGCCTCCTCCGCTCTGTCGGGCCTCATCGTGGCGTGTCGAGGACCGGCGCGCTATGTCGCCGCGTCACACCCCGGGCTGACCCGCGGCGTCGCCGCGGCGGTTCCGCCGCCAGAGCAACGGCCCTCCGTTCGAGACCTCGGCGCGGAGGCGTTCGGGATCGGGCAGGACGTAGCGGCCGCCTTCGATCCGCACCGACCCCTCGGCGGCGAGCGCCGCGAGCGCGCGGTTCGTGTTCTCCCGGCTCACCCCGACCATGGCCGCGAGCGTCGACTGCGCGATCCTCGGTGTCACGGCGGCGCCGTCCGGACGATCGACGTCCGTCTCGGCCAACTCGAGGAGCCGGAGCAGGAGCCGCTCCTGGAGCGGCCGCCGGGCCAGTGCCGCGATCAGCTCGGTCTGGCCCCGCGCGATGGACGCGAGCCCTTCGAGGGCGCGGGTGACGACGGCGGGATGGCGCGCGAGGAACGGCGTCAGGTCGTCGCGCCGCAGCACGAGGATCACGGTGGGTTCGACGGCCATCACCGCCATCATCCGGTTGCGCTCGATCGCGAAGTACCCCGGCTCGCCCAGCACCATCCCCGGTCCGAAGACGGAGTGGACCACCTCGTCGCCGTCCTCCGTCACGATCTGGTCCTTCAACTGTCCCGACGCGACCACCCACAGCGAGTCGGCGGGATCGCCGACACGGGTGAGGTACGCGTTCCGCTCGAGGCGGCGTTCGATCGCGGCCCGGGCGAGCGGCTCGACCTCGGCTGGCGACAGCTCCTCGAACAGGTACGTGCCGAGCAAGGTCGCGACGCGATCCACCTCGGCTCGATCCATGGGCGCTACGCGTTCGTCGGCGCGGGCGAGGCCTGTCGCTCGAACGCCGCGAGCCGCTCCAGCAGCGCAACGGCGCCGATACCGGTGAGGAAGGCCCTCGACTCCGCCACGATCTCGCGCGTGCCCTCGTCGTCGGGGAGCACCGCGGCCATGTCGATCGCGCAGCAGGCGAGGTCGAAGGTGCACTCGAGCGCGCGCCACGCGTCGATCGCGCGCGCCAAGCCGGCGGCCGCGTCGGTCCGCCGGTCCTCGATCGCTGCCAGCCCCGCCCGCGCGGTCAGCCTGACCGCGTCGATCCACCGCCCGCCGAGGACGTCCATCGCGTCGATCGCCGACCGCACACGCGTGGGGTCGCCCGACCAGACCGCGGCGCGCGCCGCCTCCCGGACCGCGAGCGGACTGTTCATCCCGGCCGGCTCCAGCGCCACGGCCCCCATCGCCTCGTCGAACGCCGCGTCGACGTCGCCGCCCAGCAGCAGCACGGACGAGCGGACCCGCCGGAACCACGATCGCATCGGGACCATCTCGACGGCATCCACGTCGCCGAGCACCGTGTCGAGATGCTCGAGCCCGGCTGCCGGATCGCCGCGGTGCGCGAGCAGGGACGCTTCGCAGCACACCATCGCGTCGCGCGTCATCGGCGTCAGCTCGCGGCCTTCGAGCCGGGCCATCGCGTCCTCCGCCTGCTCCCAGCGGCCGAGTTCGATCGCCGACTCGGCCAGGTTCGGCAGCGCGACCATCTCGATGTGACGGTCCCCGGCACGCCGGGCGGCCTCGGCGCACTCGGTGAACGCGCGGAGCGACCCGATGGGGTCGTCCTCGCTGCCGTAGACCGCGATCCCCATCAGTGCCTCGCCGCGCATCCGGAGGCTCCCGAGCTCATCGGCGAGGGTCAGCGTCCCCCGCGCCAGGATGGTGGCCTCTCGATGCCGTCCGAGGTTGAACAGCCCGAGGGACTTCGCCCCGATCGCCTCCGTCAGGATCTCCGTGAGATGGTGCCGCTCCGCCAGCGGGAGTGCTCGCTCCGCCCAGCCGATCGCGACGTCGGGGTGCTCGGTGATCGAGTAGGACTCGGCGAGCGTGGAACAGAGCGCTGCGCGGACCTCGTCGTTCCCGTTCTCACCGAGGTCTCCCAGCGAGGCCTCCATCCGCGCCGCGCCCTCCGCCCGCCGGTTCTGGGGCGCCAGGACCCGCCAGAGCCTCGTCGTGGCTCGCGCGGCGGCGACGATGTCACCTCGGTCGCGGTGCGACGCGATCGCCTCTTCCAGGAACGCCTCACCCCGGGCGAACTCGGCCGACTTCTCCGCCGCCTCGCCCGCGGTCTCCAGGATCGCCGCGCGTTCCGCGCCTCCGGGCGTGACGTCGAGCGCGAGCTCCGCGTAGGCGAGCGCCTGCTCGGGCGACCCGAGGGAGAGCGCGCGCTGGGCCGCCTGCTCGAGCCAGTCGCGGGCGCGGGCCGCCAGCGCGTCGGCCTCCGGCCCGGCGGCGGATTCACGGAACGCCTCCACGTAGTGGGTGGCGACGACCGCGGCCAACTCCTCGTCGCCGAGCGACTCGAGGTGGTGGGCGGCCGCGAGATGGCGCGATCGTCGATCGGCTTTCGCGAGGGTGGCGTAGGCGACCTCCCGGATCATCGCCTGGGTGAACGTGTACATGCCGCGTTCCGGGGACCTCGGGTCGGCGTCGAGCTCCAGGAACTCCTTCTTCGTCAGCTCCCGGAGTCGAGGCTCCAGCGCCTCGCGCGCCTCTCCGGAGATCGCCGCGAGCCCGTTCGGCGTGAAGCTCTTGCCCAGCACGGAGGCGTCCTGCAGCAGACCGCGGTCCTCGGCCGCCAGCGCGTCCAGCCGGGCGGCGATCAAGGCGTGCAGCGTGGGCGGGATGTCCAGCTCGGCGACCTCGCCGAGCGTTTCGTACCGGTCGGCCCCCGCCCGGAGCACGCCCCGGTCGGCGAGCATGCGCACGGTCTCGACCGCGTACATCGGCACGCCCTCGGCGCGCGCGACGATGCGGTCGACGCCGGTGCTCGGCAGCCCGCGCACCAGCCCGGTGACGAGCTCGATCATCGCGACGTCGGGGAGCGGCTCGAGGTGCAGGGCGCTGAAGCTCCGCGAGCCGGAGCCCCAGTTCGGTCGCCGCTCGGCGAGCTCGGGCCGGGCCAGCGTCACGATCAGGATCGGCAGGTTCCTGGACCACTCGAGCATGGACTCGATGAAGTCGAGCATCCCGCCGTCGGCCCACTGGAGATCCTCGAAGACCATCACCGTGGTGCCCTGCTCCGCGATGCGCTCGAAGAACGTGCGCCACGCCGCGAAGAGCTCCTCGCGATCGCCGCTCGGCGCCGCCTCCAGCCCGAGGAGGTGCGCGAGCCTCGGCTCGATCCAGCGTCGTTCCTCCGGGTCCGTCACCCACCGGGCGACGGACGCGCTGAGTGTCCGGGCGGCGGCGCCAGGATCGTCGGTCTCGGCGATGCCCGCGCGCATCCGGACCATCTCGCCGAGCGCCCAGAACGCGACGCCGTCGCCGTACGCGGGGCACCGGCCCCGGTGCCAGTAGAGGTCCTCGATCAGGCCGTCGGCGTACTTCTCGAACTCCCAGGCCAGCCGGGACTTCCCGATCCCGCCGATCCCGCTCACGGAGACCAGCCGCGCCTTGCGTTCGTTGCCCGTCGACCGGAGCAGCTCCTTGATCAGGCGCAGCTCCTCCGCGCGCCCCACGAACGGCGGCTCGATCGCGTCGCTCCGGTTGGCGCCGCCGCGTTCGCCGACGACCCGGAGCGCGCGCCACGCCGCGACCGGCCCCTCCTTCCCCTTGAGCATGAGGTCGCCGACACGCTCGAACGCGATCGCCTTCCCGGCGGCCTGGAACGTCGCCTCGCCGACCAGGACGGCGCCGGGCTCGGCCGAGGACTGGAGCCGGGAGGCCGTGTTCACCAGATCGCCCGCCACGATGCCCTGGTTCTCCGCCCCGAGCGTCGCCGCGGCCTCGCCCGTCAGGACGCCCGCCCTCGCGTGGAGTTGGACGCCGACGGCCGTGCCGAGCGCCTCGACGCCGTCGAGGAGCTCGAGCGCCGCACGGACGGCCCGCTCGGCGTCGTCCTCGTGCGCCGTGGGCGTCCCCCACACCGCCATCACGGCGTCCCCGATGAACTTCTCGACGAGCCCTCCGTACCGCTCGATCGTGTCGCGCGCCGCGTCGAAGTAGCGCGTGAGGAGCTCGCGGACCTCCTCGGGGTCGCGACCGTCGGCCAAGCTCGTGGATCCGACGAGATCCGCGAACAGGATCGACACCAGCCGGCGCTCGGTGGCTGGCCGGACGGCCGCCGCCGGCGCGTCGTCCGCCCGCCCGCCCAACGCGGTGCCGCATTCGCCGCAGAACTTGCTCTGGGGGGCGTTCGGGGAACCGCACACCGGGCAGACGACGGCCAGCGACGATCCGCACTCCATGCAGAACTTGCGGCCTGCTTCGTTGTGCGTTCCGCAGTTCCCGCAGACCATCCGGCCTCCGTCGGTTCGGGCAGGTCCGAAGCCTACTGCGCTATCGTCGGGGGGATGACCACGCTCGCGCCCGGCGACGCCGCTCCGCCCTTCTCCCTGCTCGATCAGCACGGGGCGACCGTCCGGCTGGAGGACTTCGCGGGCCGGAAGCTGCTGATCTACTTCTATCCCGAGGCGGACACGCCAGGGTGCACGCGGCAGTCCTGTTCGCTGCGCGACCACCGGCAGGAGCTCACGGGGATCGGCGCGGACGTGGTGGGGATCTCGCCCGACGCGCCGCCGAAGCAGCTCGCGTTCGACGAGAAGTTCCACCTGGGATTCCCGCTGCTGGCCGACGAGGATCACGCGGTCGCCGACGCGTACGGCACCTGGGGCGAGCGGATCCGCTCGAGCGGCGAGCGCGTCGTCGACATCATCCGGTCGTCCTTCCTGGTGGACGGGGACGGCCGGATCGCACAGGCGTGGTACGGCGTGACGCCCGAGGCGACCGTGCCGAACGCGCTGGAAGCGCTCCGGATCTGACGATGGCGGGACGCCTGGAGGGCCGACGGGTGGCGGTGTTCCTCGAGGAGGGCTTCGAGGACCTGGAGTTCTGGGTCACGGTGATGCGTCTGCGCGAGGAGGGCGCCGACGTCGCGATCGTCGGGACGAAGGCCGGCGCGGAGGTGACCGGGAAGAACGGTCTGCTGGCCTCGAGCGACGTCGGGGCGAGCGACGTCCGCGTCGACGAGCTCGACGCGGTCGTGGTGCCGGGCGGGTGGGCGCCGGACAAGCTCCGGCGGAACGAGCACGTGCTCGCGGTGGTGCGCGGCGCGCACGAGGCCGGGAAGATCGTGGGGCTGATCTGTCACGCCGGCCTCGTCGGGATCTCCGCCGGGATCGTCCGGGGATCGATGGCGACGGGGAGCCTCGGCATCAAGGACGACCTCGTGAACGCGGGCGCGATCTGGGTCGACACCCCGGCGCTGCGCGACGGCAACCTCGTGTGGGGACGCGTGGTCGCGGACATCCCCGACTTCTGCCGCGAGCTGGTCGCCGCGATCGAGGGCTCCGGCTAGCGCACGGCGTCGAAGAGGTTGCAGGCCACCTCGACGTCGTCCACGGCGCGGAGCATCGGCTCCTCCGGCTCCGCGAACGCCACGAGGACGCCGTCACCCTGTGCCGTCATGTCGCGGACGCCCGTCCAGAGCGGTTCCTCGGGATCCTCCTGCCGGATGCGCTTCAACAGGTCGAGCACGTCCTCGCCGTTGTGCCCCTTGGCCGCCGGCACGGACGCGGTCGTCGAGGCGACCTCCATCGACGCGAGATCGCCGACGACGCTGCGCTCCTGCTCGAACTCCTCCTCGGCCATCGCGGTCCATCGGCGCTCGAGCAGGTCGGTGAGATCGCGACCCTCCCACCCGCAGGACGCGAACGCGCGCGGGCACCGAGGGTGGAACGAGCAGCCGAGCGGCGGGTTCACGGCGTCGGGCACCTCGCCGCGGGGGAGATCGCGCGGCACGGTCCGGTCCGGATCGGGATCGGGGATCGCCTTCAGCAGCGACACCGTGTACGGGTGCTTCGGGTCGGCGAAGATCGACGCGGTCGGCCCGATCTCGACGATCCGGCCGAGGTACATGATCGCGATGCGGTCGCAGAAGAACTTCGCGGTCGCGAGGTCGTGCGTGATGTACAGGTAGGTCAGGTCGAGCTCGACCTTGAGTCGCAACATCAGCTCGAGGATCTTCGCGCGGACACTCATGTCGAGCATCGAGACGGGCTCGTCCGCGACGAGGAGCTCGGGCCCCAGGATGATCGCCCGGGCGAGGACGGCACGCTGCTTCTGCCCGCCGGAGAGGTCGCTCGGGAACTTCCCGAAGAACCGGTCGACCGGCGTCAGCCCGACGCGGGTGAGCGCGTCGCCGACCGCCGCCCGCAGCGCCTCGGGGCTCGTCACGAGGCCGTGGATCACGAGCGGATGCCCGACCGCGGTCAGGAGGTCCATCGCCGGGTTCAGCGAGGCGTGCGGATCCTGGAACACGATCTGCATCCGGCGCCGGTACGGCCGGAACGCGGACTCCGACAGGCCCGCGATCTCGACGCCGTCCAGGCGGATCGATCCGCTCGTGGCGTCGGCCAGCCCGAGGATCGTGCGGCCGAGCGTCGTCTTGCCGCTCCCGGATTCCCCGACCAGCCCCAAGACCTCCCCGTGCCGGAGCTGGAAGGACACGCCGTCCACGGCCTTGACGGATCCAGCCTCGTGACCGATCAGGCGGCTGCCGAAGGAGCCGCGCAGGGAGAAGTACGTCGTCAGGTCGCGGACGTCGAGCAGCGGCGCGGTCTCGGTCTCAGGCCTCGTCGGCAACCGCGATCTCCTGCCGCTCGAGCGGCTCGGTGCCACCCTCCGGGATCTCGTAGGTCGGCCCGTACAGCCAGCAGCTCACGCGGCGGCCGGGCGCGGGGCGCTCCTCGATCGGCTCCTGTGACGCGCACACCGCCATCGCGTCGACGCAGCGCGGGTGGAACCGGCAGCCGGGCGGCGGCTCGCTGAGATCGGGCGGTGCCCCGGGGATGTAGCGCAGGCCGGTCGTCGACAGCGAGATGATCGAGCCGAGGAGCGCCTGCGTGTACGGGTGATCCGGTTCGCGGAACACGTCGCGCGATCGGCCCTCCTCGACGATCTTCCCCGCGTACATCACCGCGACCCGGTCGCACGCCTCCGCCACGATCCCGAGGTTGTGCGTGATCAGCAGCAGCGCCGTGTCGAAGTTGCGCCGCAGGTCGGCGAGGATCCGGAGGATCTGCGCCTCCACCAGCACGTCGAGCGCGGTGGTCGGCTCGTCCGCGATCACGACCCTCGGCCGCAGGACCAGCGCGAGCGCGATCATGATCCGCTGGCGCATGCCGCCGGAGAACTCGTGCGGGTATTGGCGGAAGCGGGTGGGCGGGATGCCCATGCCGCCGAGCGCCTCGAGGGAACGCTTCCGGATCTCCTTCGCGGACAGGTCGGGCTCGTGGGTCTTCAGCGTCTCGGAGAAGTGGTCCTCGATGCGCATCAAGGGATCGAGGCGGGTCATCGGCTCCTGGAAGATCATCGCGATGTCGGGACCCCGGATGTCACGCTGTCGCTTCGGCGACAGCGTGAGCAGGTCCCGATCCTCGTAGCGCACCTCGCCGTCGATCGCCGCGCCGTCGGGCAGCAGCCCCATGAGCCCGCGGCCGAGCGTCGACTTGCCGCAGCCCGACTCGCCGACCAGCCCGAGCGTCTCGCCCGGCATGAGGTCGAACGAGACCCCGTCGACGGCCCGGACCGGGCCGCGTGCGGTGCCGTACCACACGCGCAGGTCGCGGACCGACAGGACCGGCTCGCTCACGGCGCGGCGACCTCGTCCTGCACCGGCGCCGTGCCCTCACGCGGCGGCAGCTCGACCTCCTGGATCGGACGCTTGCGGATCACCGGGTTCAGCACGTCGTTCAGCCCTTCGCCGACGAGCGTCAGCCCCGTGACGAGGAGCACGATGGCGAGCCCCGGGAACAGGCCGGTCCACCAGATCCCGGCGCCCGCGTCGGAGATCGCGCGCTGGATGTCGTAGCCCCACTCCGCGGCCTCGGTCGGCTGGATCCCGTAGCCCAGGAAGCCGAGCGCGGCGAGCGTCAAGATCGCGTCGGCGGCGTTGAGCGTCGCGATGATCGGCACGTTCTGGATCACGTTCTGCAGCACGTACCGGCGCATGATCGTCCACGGTCTCGCGCCGAGCGCACGCGCGGCCTCCACGTAGGACTCTTCCCGGATGCTGATCACGTGGTTGCGGACGACGCGGAAGTACTGCGGGACGTACACGATCGAGATCGCGAGCGCCGCGGTCACCACCCCGTGGCCGAACGTCTTCGACAATAGGAACGCGATCACGATCGCGAACAGGAGCGAGGGGAACGCGAGCATCGCGTCCATGAACAGCACGAGCGTCCGGTCGAGCTTCCCACCGTGGTAGCCCGAGATCAGCCCGAGCGGCAAGCCGATGGCCATCGACACGAACAACGAGAGGAGCACCACCTCGATGGCCGTCCGGGACCCGAAGATCACGCGAGACAGGACATCGGTCGACATCACGTTCGTGCCGAAGAGGTGCTGCGCGGACGGTGCCTGCTGCTTCACGAATCGCACACCGTCGGCCGTCTGGTACTGGTCGAACGCGTACGGTGCGATCTGTGTCGCGAAGATCGCCATCAGCACGAACGCGAGCGTGATCCCGATGCCGACCCACACGATGACCTTCGGCATGCCCTTCGCGTCGTGCATCGGCGCCCACATCCGCCGGAGCGCGCCCAGCCGGCGCTGCTGCATCGGTGAGAGGTCGGCGTCCTCGTCGACCGAGGAGGGGACCGGCGGGGTCTCCAGCTGCGAGGTCATCAGTAGCGGATCCTCGGATCGACCCACGCGTTCAGGATGTCGATCGCCAGGCTCACGATCACCACGACGATGCCCGTGACCACGATGATCCCCTGCACGGCGATGTAGTCCCGGTTGTCGAGGTAGCGGACCAGCTCCGAGCCGATGCCGGGCCAGTTGAACGTCTCCTCCGTCAGCACCGCGCCACTGAGCAGCACCGCGAACTCGAGCCCCATGATCGTGATCACCGGCACGAGCGCGTTCTTGAACGCGTGCTTGTAGACCACGCGGCCCTCCTTCACGCCCCGGGCCCGCGCCGCCTCGACGTAGTCGCCCTTCATCGTCTGGAGCAGGTTGACGCGGACCAGGCGGATGAACACGCCACCGATCACGAGCCCGAGCACCACGGAGGGCATGATGAGATGCCGTACGACGTCCTGGAACGCCGTCCAGTTGCGGTCGATGATCGTGTCGATCACCAGCAGGTTCGTGTGCGTGGCGAGCGTGGCGCCGACGATCGGGCTCGTTTGCCCCGAGGTCGGGAGCCAGTCGAGCCATTTGCCGAACGTGAGCTGGGCGAGGAACCCCAGGAAGAAGACCGGCGCCGCGTACAGCACGATCCCGAACAGTCGGCCGCCCAGGTCGGCGGCGGTATCTCGATACCTCCCGGCGATCAACCCGATCCCGACGCCCGAGACCATCGCGACGATCATCGCGAAGAAGGACAGCTCCAGCGTGGCCGCGCCGTTCTGCGCGATCACCTGGGTCATCGGTCGGTTGTCGAGGATGGTGGTCCCGAGGTTCAGGGTCGCGACGCCTCTCAGGTACTCGAGGTATTGGATCGGGAGCGGCCGGTCGTAGCCGGCATCGTGCCGCCGCCGCGCCAGCTCCTCCGCG
The DNA here is from genome assembly GCA_035519495.1 of Actinomycetota bacterium. Lineage (GTDB taxonomy): Bacteria > Actinomycetota > UBA4738 > UBA4738 > HRBIN12 > AC-51. The sequence continues at coordinate 25,135 of DATIWE010000080.1, read as the reverse complement.
GAGACGCGCCCACCGAGCGCCGCCGTGATCGGATCGCCGGGGGCGACGCGCATCAGGAGGAAGACCACCGTCAGCAGGATCAGGAGCATCGGGAAGGCCAGGAGCACCCGCGTGATGACGTAGGACCGCAGCGACCCCGACCGCTTCATCGCACGCTCATGCTACGCCGGGACGACCGACGGGCCGGACCCTCGGATACGCGGGTCCGGCCCGTCGGCGACCGGCTCGAGCTACGAGCTCTTGCCGACCAGCCAGTAGCGGAAGATGTACGCGACGTCCAACGTCTGCTGCACGCCGGTCACGCCCTGCCGCGCGACGGCCAGCTGCTTCCCCTCCCAGATCGGGACGACCGGCACGTCCTGCGCGCCGATCTTCTGGATCTGCTCGAAGTCCTTGTCCCGTTGGGACTGGTCGGTCGAGGCCCGCTCGTCCGCGAGCAGTTTCTCGATCTGCGGGTTCGAGTAGTGGTCGTTCAGGAACGAGCTCTTCGAATAGAAGGTGTAGACGTAGTTGTCCGAGTCGGGGTAGTCGGGGAACCAGCCGAGCTCGTACTGGGGATACTGGTCCGTCAGCGCGGCGGTGATGTAGGCGTCCCACTCGGTCGACTTCAGCGACACCGTGAACAGCCCGCTCGCCTCGAGCGACCGCTTGATCTCCGCGTACTCGTCGGCGGAGGAGTCGCCGTAGTGGGTGGGCGTCCACCAGATCTCCAGCGGCACCGGCGTGGTGATGCCGGCGTCCTTCAGGGTCTGCGTGGCGGCGGCGATGTCCGGCGCGTCGCCGTAGAGGTCCTTGAACGCGTCCACATGGCCGGACAGCGCCGACGGGACCATCGACCACAGCGGCGCGACCGTGTCGTTGTAGACGTCGTGCACGATCGCCTGCCGGTCGACCGTCATCGCGACCGCCTTCCGGACCGCCAGCTCCTTCCCCTGCGGGAAGCTCTCGTTGAACACGAGGTAGCGGATCTCCGAGCCGGGTCCGGTCAGGACCTGGAGGCTGGACTCGCCGCGCATCGCCTCGACGTCCGTGGGGGTGAACGTCCGCCAACCCACGTCGACGTCGCCTTGCTCCAGCGCGAGCTTCAGCGCCGAGGACTTGTCGAAATACTGCACGATCACGCCGGCGTTGGCCGGCGGGTCGCCCCACCAGGTCGGGTTCGGCTTCAGGACCACCTGCTGGCCGGGCGTGTACTTCTCGAGGATGTAGTGGCCCGATCCGATCACCTTGTCGTCGGGCTGCTCCTTCGTCTCCGGGAAGACGTCGGACGGCACGATGTACGCGGCGGTCGTGGTCAGGATGAACGGCCACGTCGCGTCGGGCGCGTTGAGGTGGAACGTGACGGTGGCGTCATCCGGCGTGGAGATCGATGCCGGGTTCCACTTGCATCCGTCGGCGCCGGGCTTGTTGATCGCGTTGAGCAGGCTGCAGGCGCCGTTCGGGTCGTTGATCTCGAGGTTCCGCTTCAACGAGAAGGCGACGTCCGCGGACGTGAGCGCCGAGCCGTCGCTGAACTTCAGCCCCGGCTTGAGTGTGCAGGTGTAGGTCGTCGGGTTGTCGTAGGAACAGGCCTGGGCCGCGGAGAGCTCGGGCTTGTTGCCGCCGGGCGGGATCACGAGGAGGTTGTCGTAGATCTGGGCGCTGATCTGCTGCGAGCCAAGGTCGTATTGGCCGGCGGGATCCAGCGACACGATCGAGTCCGTGGTGCCGTGGACGATGGTGGCGCTGGTGTCCGGACCGGTCGAGCCTCCCGCGCTCGACGAGTTCGACTTGCACGACGTGACCACGACCGCCAGGACGGCCAGGGCCGCGCAGACGCGAAACGTCCTTGACACGGGAGCCCCCTCTCTTGACGGGACCCTCGGGCCCCGTCTCGGCGTGCACCTTCCCCACGTTGTACGTAGCCGGGGCCCGTCGAGGGATGGCCTCCCGGGGATCTGTCTGCGGGCGCCGCGCGGGTCCCGCCCGGCCGTCGGGTAGCGTGCGGGCCGTGGAGCGCCGCGCGTTCGGAGCGACCGGCATCGAGGTGCCGGTGATCGGTCTCGGCACCTGGAACGTCCTGGACGTCGCGCCCGGCGACGAACCGCAGGCGCGGGCCGTTGTGACGGCCGCGCTCGACGCCGGCGCCCGCCTGATGGATTCCTCCCCGATGTACGGACGCGCCGAGGGGGTTCTCGGCCGGGCGCTCGGCGGCCGGCGCGGCGAGGCGATCGTGGCGACGAAGATCTGGTCGGGCTCCGAGAGCGAGGGGAGGCGCCAGTTCGACGCGCAGCTCGGGTCCTTCGGCGGCTACGTCGACATCCTGCAGGTCCACAACCTCACCGCCTGGCGCGCCCAGCTGGCGTGGATGGAGGCCGAACGCGACGCGGGCAGGATCGGCGTCCTCGGGGCGACGACCTACCGAGCCGGGGCGTTCGACGAGCTGGCGCGCGTGATACGGACCGGGCGGATCGGCATGGTGCAGATCCCGTGGAACCCCAGGGAGCGGGAGGCGGAGCGGGAGATCCTCCCGCTCGCCGAGGAGCTCGGGCTCGGGGTGATCGCGATGCGCCCGTTCGCGGAGGGAGACCTGCTCGGGCGCCCGCCGGCGCCGACGCTGCTGGAGCCGCTCGGCGTGGCGTCGTGGGCGGAGGCCCTCCTACGATGGTGCCTCTCGGACGCCCGGGTACACGTCGCGATCCCGGCCACCCGCGATCCCGAGCACGTCCGGGCCAACGCCGCGGCCGGCGACGGGCGGGTGCTCGACGCCGAGCAGCGGGCCCTCGTCGAGCGCCTGGCCGGCTGAGAGAGCCCCTCCCGTTGGGGGTACCCGCCGGAGCTCCCACAGCTTAAGCACCCCCTTCACGCTCCGATGATGTTGGGAAGGGGAACCGCCGACCGGGAGCCCACGATGTTCTCCAAGCTCAGCTTGCTGCAGAAGGTGGCGCTGGCGGCCGCGCTCCCGATCCTCGTGCTCGGCTTCGTCCTGCAGCGCGGCCTCGAGGCCCAGGTCCGCCAGCGGGCGCTAGCCAACGCCGTCGCGTCCACGAAGCTGATCGCGACCCTCGGCATCCAGCCGCAGCTGTCCTCGGCCGAGTTGACGTCCGGGCTGAACGACCAGCAGGTCGCGGCGCTCGACCACGCGCTGGCCGGGGCCACGCAGGGAGGACAACTCGCTCGCATCAAGATCTGGAACCGCGACGCGACGATCGTGTATTCGGACGATCACAGCCTGATCGGCCGTTCGTCCTCCGACGGCCCGTCCGAGAGCCTCGCCGAGGCGCTGGGTGGCGAGACGCACTCCGAGCTCATCTCGGCGAACGACCCCGACGAGGACGCGGGCGAGGAGGCGGACGTCGGTACCGAGAAGCTGCTGGACTCCTACGGGGAGCTGCTCGAGGTCTACACGCCGCTGACGTTCGGCCGTGCCCAGGCGCCCGCCGGCGTCTTCGAGATGTACGTGCCCTATGGCCCGACCGAGGCGACCGTCGCGCGCGATGTGCACCGGATCGAGTTCCTCCTGTTGATCGGCTTCGCGACCCTCTACCTCGTGCTGTTGCCGATCGTCCTGGGCGCCTCGCGGCAGTTGCGCAAGCAGGCCCAGATCGAGCGCGAGGCGGCCGAGAGGCTGCGCCAGGCCGACGAGCTGAAGAACTCCTTCCTGACCGCCGTCTCCCACGAGCTGCGGACGCCGCTGTCGAACGTCCTGGGCATCGCGGTGTCGCTCAAGCAGGCCGACCAGATCGGGCTGTCGCACGAGGACGTCCAGGATCTGACCGGCCGCCTCGAGGCGAACGCCCGCAAGCTCAGCCGTCTGCTCTCGGACCTCCTCGACCTCGACCGGCTCGCCCAGGGCATCATCGAGCCACGCCGGGCCCCGACGGACATCGCCGAGCTGGTCCGCCACGCGATCGAGGATTCGGGCGCCGCGGAGCGGCGCACGGTCCACGTCGAGGCAGATCCGCTCGTGATCGAGATCGACGCCGCGAAGGTCGAGCGGATCGTCGAGAACCTGTTGGTGAACGCGCTGCGGCATGCGGACGGCACGGACCTCTGGGTGCGCGTGATGCCGGAGCCCGGGGGGGTCCTGCTGGCCGTCGAGGACGACGGCGCCGGCGTGCCGGAGGAGCTCCGGACGGGCATCTTCGAAGCGTTCCGCCACGGGCGTGACGTGCAGAGTCACGCGCCGGGCGTCGGCGTCGGCCTGTCGATCGTGTCGAACTTCGCGCAGCTGCACGGCGGCCGCGCCTGGGTCGAGGAACGCGCCGGCGGCGGCGCGTCGTTCCGGGTCTTCCTGCCCGGGGCGGTTACCTCGGAGCTCGCCCCGGTCGGGTAGCCCGCGCTCCGTCCGCTCCCGGGAACGGGCTAGGCTCGCACGCGTGCCGACCTGTGCGACCTGCGGAGCGGAGAACCCCGAGGAGGCTCGCTTCTGCAACGCGTGCGGCGCCTCACTCGAGGTCGCGGGTTCCACGTCTCGTCGCCGCGTCTCGGTGCTGTTCTGCGACCTCGTCGGGTCCACCGCGCTGTCGGAGCGGATCGACGCGGAGGCGCTGCACGCGGTCATGTCCCGGTACTGGCAGGCGGTGCGCGCCGTGGCGGAGCGGCACGAGGGCCGCGTGGAGAAGTTCATCGGCGACGCGATCATGGGCGTGTTCGGGGTGCCCCGCCTGCACGAGGACGATGCGCTCCGGGCGGTCCTCGCTGCCGACGAGATGCGGCGGGCCGTCGAGGGCCTGAACGACGAGTTGACCGCAAGGTGGGGCGTCAGCATCCGCGTGCGGGCGGGGGTGGCCACCGGTGAGGTGGTGGTGAGCTCGATGCCGGGCGGCCCGGCGGTGGTGGGCTCGGCGTTGAACCTCGCCGCGCGGCTCGAGACCGAGGCCGTGCCGGGCGAGGTCTTGCTGGACGCCGAGACGCGACGACTCGTCCGTGAGCGCGTGGACGCCGAACCGGTCGATCCGCGCACGTTGGCGGGGTTCGCCGAGCCCGTGGAGGTCTTCCGGCTGCTCGAGGTCCGTCCATCCGGCGTGGCCGGCGACGGCGATCCCGCGTTCGTCGGTCGCGAGACCGAATTGGCCCTGCTCCGCCAGCTCCGGGAGGACACCCAGCGGTCGGGGCGGTGCCGGATCGTGACGGTGTTGGGCGACGCCGGGATCGGTAAGTCCCGGCTGATCCGGGAGTTCGTCGCGCGCGAGTCCGGCGGCGGTGCCGCGCTGATCGGCCGGTGCCGCGCCTACGGCGGAGGATCGGCCCTGCGGCCGATCGGCGACGCGGTCGCGAACGACGCGGACGAGCCGGGGTGGGAGGACCTCTCGGTGCGACTCCGCTCGTTGCTGGCCGATCGAGCCGATGCGGACGCGATCGCGGACGCGTTCCTGGGCGCGGTCGGGTTCGCGCCCCACGCGGTCCCCGAGGACGAGGCGTTCTCCGCCGTCCGCGCAGTGCTCGGGACGCTGGCGCGGCGACGTCCGCTCCTGCTCGCCCTCGACGACGTCCAGTGGGCAGGGCCGGCGTTGCTGGACTGCGTGCAGCACCTCGCCGAGTGGTCGCGCGACGCCCCGATCGTCGTGATCTGTCTGGCCCGCCCGGATCTGACCGAGGTGATGCCGTGGTGGGGGCGCACGCCGGGGGAGGTGACGATCAGGCTCGATCCGCTCACCCGGGACGAGGGGCGCTCGCTCGTTCGGAGCCTGGGCGGCGCGCCGCCCCACCTGGAGGCGCAGATGATCGAGGTGGCGGGCGGGAACCCGTTCTTCCTGCGGGAGATCGCGACGGAGCTTCGCGAGCATCCGGCCGCCGATCGTCCGTCCGTGCAGGTCCCGCCCACGATCTCCGCCCTGCTCGCCGCGCGGATCGACCGGCTGCCGCCAGAGGAGCTCGAGGTGTTGGAGCGCGCCGCGGTGATCGGCGGACCGTTCATGGCCCCTTCGCTCACCGCGCTGGAGCCCGGCTCCTCCACCGAAGGGGCGGAGCCCGTCCTGCGGGCCCTGGTGAGCAAGGAGTTCCTCGTGGCGGCGGACCGACCCGGCAACCTCCGGTTCCGCCACGACCTGACGAGGGAGGCCGCGTACCGCTCGATCCCGAAGCAGCGGCGCGCGGAGCTGCACGAGCGTGCCGCCCGCGCCGTGCTGGCCGAGGGCGAGTCGCGGTCGGCGGGGGTGGCCGGCACGCATCTCGAGCGAGCTCGGGACTCGCTGCTCGACCTCGGGCCGGGCGCGGCCAGCGCGGCCGCGGCGCTCGGCGCCGAGGCGGCCGGACTGCTCGCGATCGCGGGCCGCGAGGCCGCGGCCCGCGACGACGTCCGGAGCGCCGCCGCATCGCTGGAGCGCGCCGCCGCGCTCCTGCCTCCCGGCGACGCCGACCGGCTCGGGATCCTCGCGGACCTGCACGACGCCGTGCTGGCCTCGGGCGATCCGGACCGGGCCGGGGTCGTGGTGGGGACGCTCCTGGCCGAGCTGGGCCCGGACGCCCCGGGGCCGCTCGCCGCGCGGGCGCGCATGCAGCAGGCGCTGGTGCGCTCGCTCGTGGACCCGAACGCGATCCCTCGCGAGGCGCTGCGGGCGACCCTGGACGACGCGATCGCGGTGTTCGAGCGTGACGGGGATGTGCGCGATCTCGCCGCCGCGTACGGCACGCGAGCGATGGCGAGCTGGGTGGAGGGCAACGCCGCCGGGATGCAAGCGGACGCGGAACGCGGGCTGGAGCTGGCCCGGTCCTCCGGGAACCGCACCGCGATGATCGCCGCCGCCTCGACGCTCGCCGCCGCGCTGATCCGCGGACCGGTCCCGTTCGCCGAGGTGGAGCCGCGCCTCGCGGCGTTGATCGAGGAGCTCCGCGACTTCCGGCTCGCGCAGGCCACCCTTCGGCTCGACCTCGCCTCGGTGCTCGCGCAGGAGGGGGAGCTCGACCGCGCCGACGCGGAGACCGAGCTCGCCCGCGCGACGATGGAGGAGCTCGGCCATCGGCGATGGCTGGCGCGCGCCTCCGACACCGCCGCGGAGCTCGCGCGCCTGCGCCGGGACCACGTGCGGGCGGCCGAGCTCCGTCGTTCGGTCTACGCGGCGTTCCTGCAGCAGGGCGACGAGGTGAACGCGCACCTGACCGCGCTGGACCTGGCGGCCGACGTGCTCGCGGTCGGGAACCTCGAGGAGGCCGATGCCCTCGCGGCCGAGGTGGAGCGAACGGCCCCGGCCGATGACCTCGAGCTGCAGGTGGGGTGGCGGGGCGTCCGGGCCGAGATCGCGGCGCGTCGTGGAGAGGGCGAGCGGGCCCTCCGCCTGGCGCGCGAGGCCGTGACCCGATCCGCGGGCACCGACTTCCTGCTGGCGCGGGCGGCCGCCGCCGCCGCCCTCGCCGACGTGTACGCCGCGCTCGGCCACGAGGAGGCCGATCGGGCGCGGGCGGACGCGATCGCCCTGTTCGATCGCAAGGGCGCGACGGCGGAGGTCGCCCTGCTGCGCGAGTGAGCCGTGATCAGCGCGTGCCGTCGGCGAAGGCGGTGGACGTGGTCAGGACGCCATCGATCCCCTGGAGCTGGCTCGAGCCCGCGAACGCGATCACCTGGCGGAACTCGCCGTTGTTCCCGCAGAAGTCGTCGTCGTCATCGCTCACGTCGGGATCGGGGCCGAGCTGCAGCAGGATGTCGAACTTCCCGGAGATCGACGCGGCGCCGCGGAACCCGGGAACGTTCTGCAGCGCCTGCAAGACGGTGTCCACCGTTCCGGCCCTGCACTTGATCGAGACGAGCCCGATGATCTCGGGGCTGGCGCGCTTCGGGCCCTTCGGCACCGTCGCGACGACCGAGGTCTTGGCTTCGACGCTGTAGCTGCACCGCACGCCCTCGTCGCGCAGGTCGCCGCTGATCAGATCGAGCAGGCCGCCGAGGTCGTTCGGGTCCTCGCGCCAGAGGTGGGCGAACGCGACGTACGCGCCGAACGTCTCCAGCGCCGAGATCACCGGGCCGGCGGGCGGCGACCCCAGCTTCCGGAGCCCGTTCACCACCTTCCGCGGCGTGGTGTCCTCCGGCACGTGGTCGATGAAGACGAACGCGTGCAACCCCGTGTAATCGAACGCCGTGCTCCGCATCTCCGACATGGAGACCCCCTCCCTGTGCGGAGACCCACTCTCTCCCGCCAGGCGCCGCGACGCAACCCGGAACCCGCCCGGATGCGTTGCCGCCTATGCTGCGAGGCGGACGACGGAGGGCCTTGAGTGGGAGATGCGCATCTGGCACGAGCTACGTCCGCGCTAGCCTGCACACCCGAGGACCGGACCGGAGGCCGCAGATGACGACGATCGCGCTGCAGCTGGCACCGTCCCGCTCGCGCGGGTCCGCGCGAGCGTGGTTCGAGGTGGCGTGCGTTGTCGGCGGATCGCTGCTGATCGCGGGGCTCGCCCAGCTCTCCTTCCATCTCCCGTTCACGCCGGTGCCGATCACTGGGCAGACGCTCGGGGTGCTGCTCGTGGGCGCCGCGCTCGGCCCGGCCCTCGGCGCGACCTCGGTCGGTCTCTACCTGCTGGAGGGCGCGATCGGGCTGCCGTTCTTCGCCGCCGGCGCCAGCGGCGCCGAGACGCTCCGCCTCACGTCGGCCACCGGCGGCTACCTGTGGGGGTTCGTCCTCGCGGCGATGCTCGTCGGCTGGCTCTCGCGCCACGGCTGGGATCGGTCGATGCGCTCGTCGATCTCGGCGATGCTGCTCGGCTCGATCGTGATCTACGCGCTCGGGGTGACCTGGCTGTACCACGCGCTCCCGGCCACCGTCGCCGGGGAGCGCACGACGATGCAGACGGCCCTGGAGCTCGGGCTCTACCCCTTCGTGATCGGGGACCTCATCAAGCTGTTGATCGCCGCGGCGCTGCTGCCGGGCGCCTGGAGGCTGGTCGGGCGGCTGCGACCGGACGAGACGTCGGCGCCCTAGCCGACCGGCAGGAAGCGCGCCGGGTCGGCCGTGAACGACTCGAGGCAGGCGGCGGAGCAGAAGTAGTACGTCCGGTCCTCGTGGACCGTCCGGTACCGGGCGTCCGCGACGTCGACCGTCATGCCACACACGGGATCGATCTCCTCATGGCGTCCCGCCGGCGTGGGGGTGGCCGGCAGCAGCCGTCCCGCGGCGCGGAGCTGGACGATCTCGGCGAGGACCGCGACCGCGATCTCTTCGGTGGAGACGTGCCCCAGATCGAGCCCGGCCGGCGCGTGGACACGCGCCAGCGCCTCGTCGGCGACCCCCCGGTCGCGGAGGTAGCCCAGCACCGAGGCGGCGCGCTTGCGCGACGCCACGAGCCCGACGTACGCGGCCGGCGTCTCGAGCGCACGCGTCAGGGCCTCCTCGTCGTAGTGGCCCTGCGTCGCGACGACGACGTAGGAGCGGTCGTCGACGCCCGCGGCATCGAGGTCGAGCGTCGTGAGCACCAGTGGCCCGCTCGCGTCGTGCGCGCCGGGATCGGCGTCCTCGTCGATCCGCACCGATCGCCAACCGAGCCCGGCCGCGAGCGTGGCGAGCGACGCCGCGACCGGCGACCGGCCGATCGCGAGCAGCTGCGGCTGGGGCAACACGGGTTCCACGTACACCTCCAACGCGCCTTCGCTCTGGCACGCGATCGGCACCGTGACGACGCCGTCGCGCGCGTGCACCTCGAGCTCCTCGGGCGTTCCGAGGAACAGCAGCCTCGGCGTGCCCTCCTCGAGCGCTCGCAGGGCCTCCCGCACCACGGTCGGCTCAGCGCACGCCCCCCCGAGCCAGCCACGGACGGTCCGGTCGGCCGTGATCAGCGCCGTCGCGCCCTCCTTGCCGGAGGATGGCGCCCGCCGCCAGACGACGGTCGCGAGCACGAACGGCTCGCCGCGTGCCGACAGGTCGGCCGCCAGGCTCAGGACCTCGGGTTTCACGTGGGGAAGCCTCTCACCTCCGCGCCGCTACGCCGGGGCGCCGGCCTTCGCCGACTGGATCGCCTCCCAGACCTTCGCGGAGGTCAGCGGCATGTCGATGTTGCGCACGCCGAGCGGCCACAGCGCGTCGATCACGGCGTTCACGAACGCCGCCGGCGAGCCCACGGTCGCGGATTCGCCGACGCCCTTCGCGCCGATCGGGTGGTGCGGCGAGGGCGTCACCGTCTCGAACAGCTCGAACTTCGGTGTCTCCCACGCGGTCGGGAGCAGGTAATCCATGAAGTTCGAGCCGATGCAGTTGCCGACCTCGTCGAAGGTGATCAGCTCCATCGCGGCGGTGCCGAACCCCTCGGTGAGCCCGCCTTGGATCTGCCCGGCAACGATCATCGGGTTGATCCGCACCCCGCAGTCGTCGACCGCGACCATCCGGCGGACCTTCCACTCGCCGGTGTCCGCGTCGACCTCGACCGAGACCGCGTACGTGCCGAACGGGAACGTCAGGTTCGGCGGGTCGTAGTAGAAGACCGCCTCGAGCCCTGACTCCATGCCGTCGGGGAAGTTCGTGTACGCGGCGAAGGCCACGTCCTGGATCGTGACGGCCTTGTCGGGCGCGCCCTTCACGGAGAACGTCGGCGCGGTGAACTCGATGTCGTCCTCGGAGACCTCCAGGAGGTGCGCCGCGATCTTGACCGCCTTCTCGCCGACGCGCCGCGACACCATCGCGGTGGCCGCGCCGACGGTCGGCGTCGAGCGCGACGCGTACGTGCCCAGGCCGTACGGCGTGTTGTCGGTATCGCCGTGCTGGACCTTCACGTCCTCCGGCTGGATGCCGAGCTCGGACGCGACGATCTGCGCGAACGTCGTCTCGTGACCCTGGCCCTGGGTCTGCGAGCTGATCTTCAGGATCGCCTTGCCGGTCGGGTGGATCCGGAGCTCGGCGCCGTCGTTCATCTTCAGGCCGAGGATGTCGTAGTCCTTGTGTGGCCCGGCCCCGACGACCTCGGTGAAGCTGGCCAGCCCGATGCCGTAGAGCTTGCCCTCGGCGCGCGCCTGCTCCTGCTCGCGACGGAAGTCGGCGTAGCCGATCTTCTCGAGCGCGAGGTTCATCGCCCCGTGGTAGTCACCCGAGTCGTACGTGAAGCCGCTCGCGGACTCGTACGGGAACTGCTCCTTCTTGATGAAGTTCTTCAGCCGCAGCTCCGACGGATCCATCCCGAGCTCGTACGCCGCGTTCTGCACGAGGCGCTCGATCATGTACGACGCCTCCGTCACGCGGAACGAGCATCGGTACGCGACGCCGCCGGGCGCCTTGTTCGTGTACGCGCCGTCCGCACTGACGTGCGCGACCGGCAGGTCGTAGGAGCCGGTCACGATGTGGAACAGCCCGACCTTGAACTTCGAGGGCTGGGCGTCCGCATGGAAGGCGCCTTCGTCCGCGAGCAACGAGACGCGCAGGCCGAGCATCGTGCCGTCCTGCTTGAGCGCCATCTCGCCGTGCATATGGAAGTCGCGCGCGAACCCGGTGGAGATCAGGTTCTCGGTCCGGTCCTCGATCCACTTCACCGGCCGTCCGAGCAGCAACGACGCGGCGGTCGCCACGACGTAGCCCGGATACACGGGCACCTTGTTGCCGAACCCTCCGCCGATGTCCGGCGAGAAGATCCGGATGTTCTCCTCCGGCAGGCCCGTGACCAGCGCGAACACGGTGCGGATCGCGTGCGGCGCCTGGGACGTCATGTAGATCGTCACCTGACCGGTGCCCATGTTCACGTCGGCGAGGCAGCCGCACGTCTCCAGCGGGGACGGATGCACGCGGGGATAGTGGGTGTCCAGCGAGACGACCTTCTCGGCCGCGGCGAACGCCGCGTCCGTCCCCTCCTTGTCGCCGTTCTCCCAGTGGTAGATGTGGTTGTCGGTCTGCCCTTCCTTCTCGTCGCGGATCACGGGCGCGCCGGCTTCCATCGCCTGCTGGGGTGTGACGACGGGGGGCAGCGGATCGTAGTCCACGTCGATCAGCTCGAGCGCGTCGACCGCCGCGTAGGGGTCCTCGGCGACGACCGCCGCGACCTCTTGGCCCTGGAACCGCACCTTGTCCGTGGCCAGGACCGCCTGCGTGTCGCCCGAGAGCGTCGGCATCCAGGCCAGGTTGTGCTGGGCCATCAGCTCGCCGGTGACCACCGCGACGACGCCGGGGGCGGCTGCCGCGCGCGTGGTGTCGACCGAGTTGATCTTCGCGTGGGCGTACGGGCTGCGGAGGATCGCCATGTGCAGCATGCGCGGCAGGACGATGTCGTCGATGTAGTTGCCCTGGCCGCGGATGAACCGGTCGTCCTCCTTGCGGCGGACGCTGTGGCCGATCCCGCGGATCTCCTCTGGCTGGGTCGCCATCGTTGTTCGTTCTCCTTCCGGATGCGATGCGGTTACGCGGACGCCACGGCGGGCTGCTCGGCCTTCGCGGCGGCGGCCGCGCGGATCGCGGCGACGATGTTGATGTAGCCGGTGCAGCGGCAGATGTTGCCGGAGATCGCCCACCGGACGTCTTCCTCGCTCGGATCGGGGTTCCGCTCCAGCAGGGCCGTGGCGACGAGCATCATCCCCGGCGTGCAGAACCCGCACTGGAGCCCGTGCTCCTCCTTGAACGCCTCCTGCATCGCGCTCAGCCCGCCGGCGCCGAGGCCCTCGACCGTCGTGATCTCGCGGCCGTCGGCCTGGACGCCGAAGACCGTGCACGACTTGACCGGGGTCCCGTCGACCAAGACGGTGCAGGCGCCGCAGCTGGTGGTGTCGCACCCGACGTGCGTGCCGGTCATCCCGAGCTCGTCGCGGATCACGTGGACCAGCAGCATCCGTGGCTCGACGTCGACCGTGTGCTCGGCGCCGTTGACGGTGAACGTGGCTTCCATCAGACCGTTCCTCCTGCTCGCTCGGGGCTCACGCGCGTGCCAGCTCGACCGCGCGGGCGAGCCCGCGCCGGACGTAGACGTCGACGACGTGCCGCTTGTACGCCTCGCTGCCGCGGACGTCGGTCACCGGTTGCGAGGCCTCCGCGGCCAGGCGCCCGGCCTCCGCGAACGCGTCCTCGCCGGGCTCGGCGCCGGCGAGCGCCGCCTCGGCAGCGGTCGCCTTCAGGTTCTTCAGGCCGACCGACGTCAGCCCGATCCCGGCCGAACCGATCGTGCCGTTCTGCATCTGGACGAACACCGCCGTGCCCACCGTGGCGAAGTCGCCGACCTTCCGTTCCATCTTCAGGTAGGTCCCGCCGGAGCGCGCCGTTGGCGTCGGGACGCGGACCTCGGTCAGCATCTCGCCCGGCGCGATCGAGGTCTGGAACGTGTCGACGAGGAACTCGCCGATCGGCACCTCCCGTTCGCCGCTCGAGCTCCGCAGCACCACGCTGGCGCCGAGCGCGAGCATCACCGAGCCGAGGTCACCGGCGGGGTCGGCATGTGAGAGGGACCCGCCGATCGTGCCGAGGTTGCGCACGATCGGATCGGCGATCTGCGGCGCGGCCGTCGCGATCGTGGGGTAGCGGGCGATCACCTCGGACGCCGCCAGTTGGTTGTGCCTCACGAGGGCGCCGATCCGCAACGCGCCGTCGCGCTCCTCGATGCCGTCGAGCCCCGCGATCCGGTTCACGTCGATGAGGTGCTCGGGCGCCGCGAAGCGGAGCTTCATGAGCGGGATCAGGCTCTGGCCTCCCGCCAGCACCTTCGCGTCCTCCCCGTGCTCGGCGAGGAGCGCGAGCGCCTCATCGAGCGTGGACGGCCGGTGGTATTCGAACGCTGAGGGCAGCATCGACGGCTTCCCCTTTCCCAGTCCGGAGCAAGTTTCCGCGCAGCCTATCTGCGCCGCGCGGCGAACGGATCGATTGCAACACCGAGCGCCGGAACGGGCAAGTCCCCATCCGGGCCAGGTTGCTCCCGCGCCGAATCCCTAGACTCCGGGGTGATGGCGAAACCGAGCGTTCCGCCCGCGATCGAATCGCCGCTGGTCATCGCCTCGAACCGCGGGCCTGTCACGTTCGAGCCGGACGGGGCGGGGGGGTACGAACCGCGTCGCGGCGCCGGCGGCCTCGTCACGACGCTGTCCGGCGTCTTCTACCGCGACGAGGCGACCTGGGTGTCCGCGGCGCTGTCCGACGCCGACCGCGTCGTGCCGGACGAGGCCGCCGTCGACGAGTCCATCGGGCTGCAGCTGCGGTTCGTGTCCCTCGATCCCGACGTCTACGAGGGCTACTACAACGAGATCGCGAACGGGGTGCTCTGGTTCACGAGCCACTTCCTGTGGGACATCGCTCGCGCGCCGGTGTTCGACGCGAAGACGGACGAGGCCTGGAGCGCGTACGAGAAGGCGAACCGGGCCTTCGCCGAGGTGCTGGACGCCGCGCCGGCCGACGCCGTGTTCCTGGTCCAGGACTACCACCTCTCCCTGGTCCCGCGGTACCTCCGCGACCTCCGGCCGAACGCGAGGATCGTCCACTTCTCCCACGTGCCCCATCCCGGGCAGACCTACGTGCGCCTGCTGCCGGTCGGGGTCCGCGAGTCGCTCGTGCGCGGGGTGGCCGGCGCCGACGTGATCGGGTTCCAGACCCGGACCTGGGCGGAGAACTTCCTGTTGTCGGCGCGGGCGCTCCCGGGCGCGAAGGCGGACCTGCGTCGGTTCCGGCTCTCGCTCGATGGACGCACGTCGCTCGTGCGCCCGTTCCCCGTCTCGGTCAGCGCCGAGCCGCTCCGTGCGATGTCGGCCGACCCCGAGGTGCGGACGATCCGGGAAGAGATCAAGGCCTCGCTCGGGGACCAGAAGCTGCTGCTCCGCGTGGATCGCCTCGAGCCGTCGAAGAACATCCTGCGCGGCTTCCGCGCGTACGAGCTGTTCCTGCGGCGGCATCCGCAGTGGCACGGCAAGGTGCGCTTCCTCGCGCTGCTGACGCCGTCGCGCGAGGAGCTCGACGCCTACCGCGAGTACGGCGACGAGTGCCTCGCCGAAGCCCACCGCATCAATACCGAGCTCGGTCGCGACGGCTGGGCGCCGATCGTCGTGCGCCTGCAGCACGACCTCCCGTACGCGGTCGCGGCCTACGGCGTCTACGACGCGTTGATCGTGAACCCGGTGTTCGACGGGATGAACCTCGTCGCGATGGAGGGGCCGCTGGTGAACCGGAAGGTCGGGGCGCTCGTGCTGTCGCGCAACGCCGGCGCGTTCGGACGGCTCGGCCGGCACGCGATCGGCGTGAACCCCTTCGACGTGCGCGAGACCGCCGACGCGATCGCGCAGGCGCTCGAGATGGGCCAGGACGAGCGCACCCGGCGCGCGAGGGGTCTGTCGCGCACGGTCCTGGCCCACACGCCGGCGACGTGGCTCGCCGATCAGCTGAACCTGCTGGACCGCGCGGTCGGGCTGCGCGCGGACGACTGAGCGGCCGGCTCAGCCCGGGATCGTCCAGCCCGAGGTCTCCCAGTCGTCGGGGCCGCCGATCCCGGCGGCGAACGGCGGCAGCGGCATCTGCAACCGGTGCGAGAGCGCGTGCGCGTACGGCTCGTACATCCGGCGGTACGGCGCGAGCCGCTCCTCCATCCGGGGGTGCAGCCCCACGCCCGCGGCCTCGAGCCCGTCACGCAGCGAGGACCGGTCGTCCGGGCGCATGTGCTCCGTCGGCTCGTAGCGATCGGCGAGGACCTGCGCGAGGTCGACGACGGCATGCCGGGCCATCGCGAAGGTGCGGCGCGCCTGCCAGGGGGAGATGCCGTCGACGCCCGTCAGCGCGAGGGCCGAGGCATCGAGGATCGTCGTGAGCGCGGCGAGCCAGGACTGGTTGTCGTGCTGGGATCGGAACCACGCCAGGATCGGGTACGAGAGGTGGCTCTCGAGCAGCTCGGCCGCCCACAGCTCCCAATCCGCCAGCAGGCCGTTCACCGAGGCGAGGTCGCCGAACTGGGTCGCGCGCCGGAAGATCTCCATCGCGCTCGGTGGCGACCCCGCCCACTGATCGAGCATCGAGATCCGGACCTCGCGCCGTGAGAACGCCTGGTACATGACCGGGAGGTACGAGATCGCGAGCGCGAGGAACGCGAACCCCATCCCCGCCTCGACGGCCGTGATAGCTCGGCCGGGGGAGGTGAGCGGGGTCACGTCGCCGAGGCCGAGTGTCCAGAACGTGGTCGCGCTGAGGTAGAGGTAGGTGCCGAACCCGCCCGCGAGGTGACCCGTGATCGCGAGCTGGAGCCCCCATTGCAGCAGCCCGAACCCGATGATCACGCCGAGCGCCCACAGCCCGAACAAGAACAACAGCGACAGCGGCGCGAACACGCTGAGGTACTTCTCGCGACGCGGCCCCGAGGATCCCCGGCCGACGCCCGACCACACGCGCCAGAAGCCCCGGAAGTAGATCCTCGTCAGACGTAGCCGGCGATCGACCCGGCGCGGGAGCACGAGCGTCTCGAACGTCTCCCAGAAGACCACCGCGATCAGCAGGACGCCGAGGATCGCCGCGATCACGTGCAGGGCCGCCACGGACGGCACCCTATCGTGGCCCCGGCGGGAGCGGCCCCGGCGGTGTTCCGGCATGGGCGCCGTACGATGCGACGACCGGGCCCGGGAGCCGGCCACGACCGAGGAGACGACCAGGATGTGCTACGAGCCGAGCGCACGACCACCGCTGCCGCCGATCCGCGGAGGGGCGGGGCTCGCCGGCACCGAACGGTTGGTGTTGGAGGCCGCAGACGGGAACCGCCTGTCCGCGTTCGGGACCCGCGCCGTGGTCGCCGACGCACCGGGTCTGGTGATCATGCCGGACGTCCGCGGGCTCCATCCGTTCTACCGGGATCTGGCGATCCGGTTCGCCGAGGCCGGCGTACACGCCACCGCGATCGACTACTTCGGCCGGACCGCGGGGCTCGGTGAGCGCGACGATGCGTTCGAGTACGCCCCCCATGTGCAGCAGACGCAGCCCGAGACGGTCGCGCTCGACGTGGCGGCCGCGCTCTCGCACCTCCGGTCGGCGGCGGGCGGCGGCGCGACGCGGACGTTCACCGTCGGGTTCTGCTTCGGCGGCCGGAACTCCTTCAACCAGGCGGCGGCAAACCACGGGCTGGACGGCGTGATCGGGTTCTACGGGCGTCCGCAGCAGATGGATCGGGACGATCGGTCGGCGCCCGTCGTCCTCGCGGCCGGCTATCGGTGCCCGGTGCTCGGGTTGTTCGGCGGCGCCGACCCGGTGGTCCCGCCGGAGGCCGTGGACGGGTTCGAGCGAGCGCTTGCGGGGGCCGGCGTCGACCACGAGCTCGTCGTGTACCCGGACGCCCCGCATTCGTTCTTCGACCGGACGGCCGCGGAGCACGCGGACGAAAGCGCCGACGCGTGGCGGCGGATGCTCGCCTTCGTCGGCGCCACCGCCTGAGCGGCTGGTCGCGGCGCGGGAGGACCCCTACGATGCCCGCCATGTCCGACGAGGGGTGGACGCCGGTGCTCGCGCTGGAGGACCTGCCGGACCGACGCGCCACGCGCGCGGAGGTGGGGGACACCCAGGTCCTGCTCTACCGCGCGGACGACCGGATCTTCGCGATCGGCAACCGGTGCACGCACCAGGGGGCGCCGCTCGATCGCGGCGCGGTGAAGGTCCTGGACACGCTGGCGACCGTGACCTGCCCGGCGCACGGCAGCGTGTTCCGGCTGACCGACGGCGCGGTCGTCCGCGCGCCGGCGCCCCGTCCGGTCCCGGCGTTCGAGACCCGGGTCACCGACGGCACCGTCGAACTCCGGCCTCGGGCGTAAGGCTTCCGGTCGTTCCCGGAGGCCCGGCCGCCGGGTAGCGTTAGCGCGTGACCGCGATCCTCGTGACGGTCGCGTTGCTCGTGGGCATCGCGGCCGTCGTCTTCGTGCTCGGAGCCGGGCAGCGGACCACGCGCCCGTCCCCCTCGCGCCCGGCTCCCAAGCCGGCGAACCGCGACATGCGGCTCGGCGGGACCCCCGCCGGAACGGGTCCGTCGGCCGCGAAGCCGAAGAAGAAGCCGGCGCCGCGGTCGGCGTTCGCGAAGGCGCCGCTGTGGCTGCGCGTGCTCCCGATCGTGCTGCTGATCGGCGCCGTGGCCTCCCTGGGCGTCGCCCTGACGAAGTTCCGCGTGGGCAAGACCCAGCACGGCCCGATCGTGATCCTCGCGATCGACACCTCGCAGTCGATGAGCACGAAGGACGGCGACACGACACGACTGGCGGCGGCGCAGGCCGCCGCGCGCAACTTCGTCGACGGGCTCCCGGCGAGCTTCCGCGTCGGCCTCGTCGTGTTCGACGCCACCCCGACCGTGCTCGCGCCGCCGTCGGCCGACCGCGCCCAGATCGAGGCGGCCCTCCAGGATCTGTCCCGGCACCCGCCGAAGGGCACCGTGATCGGCGACGGCCTGGCGACCGCGCTGGATCAGATCGAGCAGACGTGGTCGACCGACGGCCAGGTCGACTCGGCCGTGGTCCTGCTGTCCGACGGCCGCGACGCGGGGAGCACGGTGCATCCCGATGACGCCGCCACGCGCGCCGAGAAGCTCGCCGTCCCGGTCTACACGGTGGTCCTCGGCGGCGGCGGCGCGGACCCGACGCTGCTGCAGGGGATCGCCAACACCACCCACGCTACGTCCGCGACGGCGAACGACGCCGGCCAGCTGAGCGGGATCTACCAGACCCTCGGCTCCAAGCTGTCGAAGGAGCTCAAGATCAGCAGCTCCGCGCAGCGCTACGTGTTGCTGGCCGTCTTCCTCGCGGTCGCCGCGGCGATCCTCGTGCTCCTCTCGAACCGGGCGCCGGAGCGCCGCTAACCGGTCACGTCGACGACGTCGGCGTGCAGTGCCTGCACCAGCTCGCGCGATCCCACGTGGAGGTTGACGCCGCGCTCGCCGGCTCCGATCGCGACCTGCTCCGTCGCAGTCACGGCGGCGTCGGCGATCACCGGCCAGGCGTGGGTCGCGCCGAACGGCGTGATCGCGCCGCGTTCGTAGCCGGTCGCCTCCTTCGCCTCGGCCTCGTCGGGCAGGGAGAGCCGTCGTGTCCCGAGGTGCATGCGGAGCTTCGGCCAGTCGATCTGACGGCCTCCGGGGACCAGGACGAAGACGTAGTCGTCGGCGCCGAGCCGGATCACGATCGTGCGCAGCAGCTGCCCGAGCTCGATGCCCTGCAGGTCGGCGCTCTCCTGTGCGCTCGAGGGCCGTTCGGTTCGCACGACGTCGAACGAGAGCCCCGCCGCGCGGGCGGCCCGGGTTCCCGGCGTGTCGTCGTCCACGCCGGCGAGCCTATCCGGCGCGGACCTCGATCGAGGCGTCGACCTCCACGCCGGTCCGCAGCGTGTCGAGGACCACGCAGTAGCGCTCGGCGCTCCGCAGGAGGCGTTCGGCTCGTTCTCCGCGCTCGTCGTCCGAGATCGTCACCGTCGTGCGGCAGGTGATCGCGCGGATGCCGATCGGATAGTCGCGGCCCATCGCGAGCGTGCCCCGCGGATCCCAGTCGGCCTCTGCCACGATCTCCAGGTGCTCGATCGCGATCCCCATGTTGGCCGAGACCATCCGCAGCGTGATCTCCTGGCACGCGACGAGCGCCGCGAGCAACACGTCGCCGGAACACGGCACGTCGCCCACGCCGCCCACGGCCGGATGCGCGCCGGCCCGGAACGTCCATCCCGGCACCGACGCCGGCTCCGACTCGACGTGGAGCGGATCGGTGAGGTCGGCGGTGCCGCCGGTGACCCGCAGCCGCCGCACGGCGGTGGCGGGATCCGCGTTGTAACCCTCCCTGATCGGGCGCTGGATCGCCCGGACGTCCACCCGTGATGCCGGCATGGCTCCGCCTCCTCGTCCGTGCGGCCACGAGGCCGACGAGGGATAGTACGGCGATGGGCGTCCTCGACCCGGCGAGCGAACGATGAGCGTGGGAGCGCGCGAGGTGCGGGCGCCGCGCGGCGCGGCGATCACGTGCCTCGGCTGGCAGCAGGAAGCCGCGATGCGGATGTTGATGAACAACCTCGACCCCGACGTCGCCGAGCGGCCGGACGACCTCGTGGTGTACGGCGGCACGGGGCGCGCCGCGCGGTCCTGGGCCGCCTTCGACGCGATCGTCCGCGAGCTCCGCCGTCTCCGGGACGACGAGACCCTCTTGGTGCAGTCGGGCAAGCCGGTCGGCGTCCTGCGGACGCACGAGTGGGCGCCGCGCGTCCTGATCGCGAACGCGAACCTCGTGCCCGAGTGGGCGACCTGGGACGAGTTCCGCCGGCTCGAGGCGCTCGGCCTGACGATGTACGGCCAGATGACGGCCGGGTCGTGGATCTACATCGGCACGCAGGGGATCCTCCAGGGGACGTTCGAGACGTTCGCCGAGTGCGCGGCGCAGCACTTCGGCGGGACGCTCGCCGGCACCATCACGCTGACGGGTGGGCTCGGCGGGATGGGCGGCGCGCAGCCGCTCGCCGTGACGATGAACGACGGCGTCGCGATCTGCGTCGAGGTCGACCCCTCTCGGATCGAGCGCCGCATCAAGACGCGCTACCTCGATCGCGAGACCGCGGACCTCGAGGAGGCGCTCCGCTGGGCCGACGAGGCCCGCGCGAACCGCGAGCCGCTGTCGATCGGCCTGCTCGGCAACTGCGCCGAGGTCCTGCCCCTGCTGGTGCAGCGAGGCTGGGGACCGGACATCGTCACCGACCAGACGAGCGCGCATGACCCGCTCGGCGGCTACGTGCCGGCGGGGCTGTCGGTCGGGGACGCCGACGCGCTGCGCGGGGCCGACCCCGACGGGTACGAACGCCGCTCGTTCGCGTCGATGGCGGCGCACGTGGAGGCGATCGTCGCGTTCCAGGATGGCGGCGCGGTCGCGTTCGACTACGGGAACAACCTTCGGGGCGGCGCCGAGCGCGGCGGGCTCGCGCACGATCGCGCCTACGCGTACCCGGGCTTCGTGCCGGCGTTCGTGCGGCCGATGTTCTGCGAGGGCAAGGGACCGTTCCGCTGGGCCGCGCTCTCGGGCGATCCCGAGGACATCGCGAAGACCGACCGCGCCGTCGCGAGCTTGTTCCCCGAGGACGAACGGCTGCAGCGGTGGCTCGCGATGGCCTCCGAACGGGTCGCGTTCCAGGGGTTGCCGGCCCGGATCTGCTGGCTCGGCTACGGCGAGCGCGCGAGGGCCGGCGTGCGGTTCAACGAGATGGTGGCCTCGGGCGAGCTGTCGGCGCCGATCGTGATCGGGCGCGACCACCTCGACAGCGGGAGCGTCGCGAGCCCGTACCGCGAGACCGAGGCGATGGTCGACGGCTCGGACGCGATCGCGGACTGGCCGCTGCTGAACGCGCTCGTGAACACCGCGAGCGGCGCGTCGTGGGTCAGCATCCACCACGGCGGCGGCGTCGGGATCGGCCGGTCGATCCACGCCGGCCAGGTCGTCGTGGTCGACGGGACCGAGCTCGCCGGCGCGAAGGCCGAGCGCGTGCTGACGAACGACCCCGCGACGGGCGTGCTCCGCCACGTCGACGCCGGCTATGAGGAGGCCGAGGAGGTCGCGCGGACGCGTGGCATCCGGGTGCCGATGACCGAGGACTGAGGCGTGCTCGTCGAGGGGATCGGCGAACTCGTCACGAACGATCCGGAGCTCGGTGAGGGTCGGCTCGGGCTGCTCCGCGACGCCGCGGTCGCGATCGACGGCGACCGCGTCGTCTGGGCGGGTCCGGCGGGCGCGGCGCCCGAGGGGGTCGCCGGCCCCCGGCTCGATGCCGCGGGCGCCGCGGTGCTGCCCGGCTTCGTCGACGCGCACACCCACCTCGTGTTCGCCGGGGACCGGACCGCGGAGTTCGACGCCCGGATGCGCGGCGAGCCGTACGCGGCGGGGGGGATCCGCACGACGGTGACGGCCACGCGCGCCGCCGGCGACGAGGCGTTGCGCACGAACGCGCGACGCCTGGCCGCCGAGGCGCTCCGCGGCGGGACCACCACGCTCGAGGTGAAGTCCGGCTACGGGCTGACCGTCGCCGCCGAGGCCCGGCTGCTGCGGATCGCCGCCGGGATCACCGACGAGGTCACCTTCCTCGGGGCGCACCTCGTTCCGCCGGAGCACGCGGACGACCCCGACGCATACGTGTCGCTCGTCTGCGGCGAGATGCTCGACACGTGCGCCCCGCTCGCGCGCTGGTGCGACGTGTTCTGCGACCTCGGGGCGTTCGACGAGGACGCGTCCCGCCGGATCCTCGGGGCCGCGGCCGCCCGCGGCCTCGGGCTGCGCCTGCACGCGAACCAGCTGGAGCACGGCCCGGGCGCGCGCCTGGCGGCCGAGGTCGGCGCCGCGAGCGCCGACCACCTCACGTACCTGACCGGTGACGACGTCGACGCCCTCGCGGGCGCCGACGTCGTCGCGACCCTCCTGCCGGTCGCCGACCTCTCGACGCGGCACCCGTGGCCCGACGCGCGGGCGCTGCTCGCCGCCGGCGTCCGCGTCGCGCTCGCGACCGACTGCAACCCCGGCACGTCGTTCACGACGAGCATGCCGCTCGTCGTGGCGCTCGCCGTCACGGCGATGCGGATGACGCCCGAGGAGGCGACCTGGTCGGCGACCGCCGGCGGCGCGGCCGCCCTTCGGCGCGCGGACATCGGCCGGGTCGCTCCCGGGGCGCTCGCCGATCTGGTCGTGCTCGACGCGCCGTCGCACGTCCACCTGGCGTACAGGCCCGGCGCCCCGATCGTGCGGAGCGTGATCCGCCGGGGAACGCCGGTCTTGTAGGCGCGCGTATCCTCGCCGCCATGGCCCAAGCCCGCAGGTCGGACGTCGCGTTGTTCGTCCTGGGGGCCGCGCTGTTCGAGGGGAGCCGGCGGCTCGTCCGCAACAAGGATCTCCCGCCGGTCGAGGAGCGGCTGTTCCGTCTGGCGAACGATGCTCCCGACGGGCTCCGGGCGCCGGTCCGCACCGTGATGCAGATGGGGACGTACGGCACCGTGCCGGCGGTCGCGGCCCTCGCGTTCCTGACCGGCCGGCGACGCCTCGGCGCGGCGATCGGCCTGGGCGGCACGGCGGCCTGGCTGCTCGCGAAGCAGGCGAAGCCCCTCGGCGGCCGGCCGCGCCCGGCCGCGATCCTCACGGACGTCCGGCTCCGAGAAGGGATCGCGGGCGACCTGGGCTGGGTCTCGGGGCACACCGCCGTGGCGATCACGATCGCGTGCACGTCGTGGAGCGCGACGCCGCGGTGGATGCATCCGCTCCTGGTGGCCGGGGTGGCCACCACGGCCTACGGCCGGATGTACGTCGGGGCACACCTCCCGCTGGACCTCGTCGGCGGGGCGGGGCTCGGCCTCGCGGTCTCGGCGCTCGCGCGCGGGCTGGCGCGCGACTGACCGTCAGGTCGCGAGCGGCTCGAGCGCCGCCGCGAGTTCGCGCACGGACGCCTCCGTGATCGGATCACAGACGAAGATGACCTCGTCCGCACCGGCGTCCGCGAGCGCCCGGACGACGTCGGCCGCCGACCGTGCCTCGACCGGCGGTAGGTCGGGCTCGGCCGGCCGTTCGGCGCCCCCGCCCGCGAGCCGGACCAGCACGCAGGCGCTCCGCTCGAGCGTGGCCGGATCGCGGCCGGCCGCGCTGCACGCCTCGTCGATCCGGGTGCCCAGCGCCGCGAACCCCTCCGGCGTGTTCCCGTAGTCGTCGAACCACGTGTTCCACGCCTCGACGTGGGGGAGCGTCGCCGCCAGCATCCGCTCGCCGTTCGAGCCGATCATCAGCGGGGGCCGCCGAGGCGGCCGGGGGAGCAGCACCGCGTCGTCCACCCGGTGCCAGCGGCCCGCGACCGTGACCCGCTCGCCGTCCAGGAGCCGCCGGAGGATCTCGAAGGACTCCTCGAACCGGGCGACCCGATGATCGAACGGGATGCCGAGCGCATCGAATTCCGGTTGGTTCCAGCCGGAGCCGACGCCGAGGACCAGGCGGCCGCCACTCTGTTCGTCGACGGTGGCCGCCGCCCTGGCGAGCACGCCCGGTTCCGCGAAGTTGAGGCACGCAACGAGCGGACCCAGATGGACCCGCTCGGTGATGGCGGCCAGCGCGGCGAGCATCGTCCAGGCCTCCCACGGCGCACGTTCGGGCCGGCCGTCCTCGCGATAGAGGTGGTGATCGCCGACCCAGATCGAGTCGAACCCCGCCGCTTCCGCGGCGCGCGCGATCGAGGCGTACTCCGGCCACCGCACGACGCGCTCGACTTCGGGGAGTTGGACGCCGATCCGGCAGGGTCCGTGCATCGGAGCAAGTCTAGGGCAGCCACCCGGAGCGCGGTGAACACCAAGATGTCTGCGCCGCAATGGGATTCAACCCTCCCCCGCCCGGCGACGATATCCGGAGCATGACCGGGGATGGGTCCAGCGCGCTCCGCCGCGCCCGCGTGCGGCGCCGGATGAGCGCCGCTGCCGTCGCGCTGCTCCTGACCGCCGCGCTCGCGCCGGGCGCGTTCGGGTCGTCCTCATCCCGCCTCGAGCAGGCGCAGAGCCAGCTCAGAGCCCTCACCGAGCGGATCCGTTCGCAGGCGGCCAGCCTCGAGAGCCTGCGGGAGCAAGCGGCCGAGGCTTCGGCGCGGTACGAGCGGACCGACCGGGCGCTCGGCCTGCTGCTACAGGCTCGCATCAGCCTTCGCGACCGGATCGACGCCGTGCAGCTCGCCTACCGCGACGCCGAGGCGAGGCTGCACGACGCCGCGGTCGAGACGTTCATGGACAGCCCGGGCGGCCTGCCCGGGGCGCAGACGCTCGATATGGTCCTCGGGGCGAACTCGATCGGCGAGATCGGGGACCGGCTCGCGTTCGGCGACGCGGTGGCCGACGCGCAGGCGCAGATCGCCGGGGAGCTGCTGGTGGCGCAGGCGCGGTTGCGGGACCACGCTCACGATGTCGACAGCCTGCTGGCGGCGCGCCGGACGATGCTCGACGAGCTGGCGGCGGCCCGGCGCGAGCGGACCGACGCGCTCGCGGCCGAGCAGGCCGCGTGGACGCGCCTGGACGCGACGCGCGCGCGCCTCGTCCACCTGATCGCGAGCCTCCAGCAGGAGCTGAAGGGAGAGAGCGTCGCCTCGGTCGCGTCGGCCTTCCAGGGAGCCGATCACGTCTCGTACGGGTCGTGGGCGGACCTGCTGCTCCGGATCCTCGGCGCGCCGACGTGCCACGACAACGAGGTCGTGGTCGTCGCGTGGCAGGTGCAGGAGTTCACCCAGGCGTCGTGGAACCCCCTGGCCACGACGCATGGGATGACGGGCTCCACCGACTTCAACAGCGTCGGCGT
>DATIWE010000079.1:0-5236 GCA_035519495.1 Actinomycetota bacterium | reverse complement strand
GAGATCGACCTGTCGATCGGGTTCGTCGGCATCGGCATCGGCGGCACGGTGCTGGTCGAGCTCCTGAAGCCCTCGGGGGCCGACTGGCCTTGGTGGGCGGCGATCGCCGTGGCACTCCTGGCGTGTGCCCTGATCGGCTTGCTGCAGGGCTCGATCATCACGAGGATCGGTCTCCCGTCGTTCGTCGTGACGCTCGCGGGCCTGTTGTTCTGGCAGGGCGTGATGCTGAAGATCCTCGGCAACGGCGGGTCGATCCTGATCAGCGACCCGATCGTGATCGACATCGCCAGCGGGAACCTCACGCCGCTCGCCAGCTGGATCGTGGTGCTCGTCATCGTCGGGCTGTTCGGGGTGATGACGTGGCGACGCGACGCGCGCCGCCGTGCAGCCGGTCTGGTGGCGCCGCCGCCTGGACTCACGGCGGCGAAGATCGTCGGCGTCCTGATCGGCGGGGTGGCCCTCGTCTTGTTATGCAACGCCGACCGCGGACGGCTCGTCCCGATCCGCGGCGTGCCGTGGGTCGTGCTGGTCGTCTTCGGCGTCCTTGCGTTGTGGACGTTCGTGTTGGGCCGCACGCGGTTCGGACGGTACATCTACGCGATCGGCGGCAACGCCGAGGCCGCGCGCCGCGCCGGCGTCAACCTTGCGCGGATCCGGACGCTCGCGTTCATGCTCTGCTCGCTCACGGCCGGGATCGCCGGCGTGATCTACGTATCGAGACTGCGTTCGATCTCGACGTCGGTCGACGGCGGCACCCTCGTGCTCTACGCCGTCGCGGCAGCCGTGATCGGCGGCACGAGCCTGTTCGGTGGCCGCGGCAAGGCCGTGCACGGGGTGCTCGGCGGCATCGTGATCGCAGCGATCGACAACGGGATGGGGTTGCTCGGATTCGACGCGTCGACGAAGTACATGGTGACGGCGATCGTTCTACTGGCGGCCGTCACGATCGATGCCGTCGCGCGGCGAGGTCGCGTCGCCGGTCGGTGAGCTACGGCGTGATCGTGAAGTCGGCGCTCGCGAGCTTGACGTAGTCGTCGTCCCGCAGCAGGTACACGCTGTACTTCCCGGGCTTCAGCGGCCACGCACCCTCGGCCGCCGCGGCCACGGTGCCGGTGCCCTGGACCGTCGCTCCCGTGTAGATGTAGTCGAGGTACGACGAGACGCCGGCGTGGCGACGGTAGATCCCGAGCCAGTCCCACCGGTTCCCTGGTGCCCAGTTCCACGTGACGTCGATCGGCTCGCCCGTGCCATAGGTGGCCTTCCCGGTGGCGATCACCGGCTCCTGCCCGGGTGACTCGACCCACAGCTGCGTGATGGCGAGCCGTTGCCCGTTCGCGTCGAGCAACACCGCGTCGTACGCCCCGGCGGTCCATCCGCTCGCGGGCCGCACTTCGACGGCGCCGTCCGTTCCGGTGGTCGGGGCGTCGGCGACCGACGCCGTCGTGGGATCGCCGCCGGCCGGCACGACCACGATGTGCTCGCCGTCGGCGCCGGGCGCGTGGTAGCGCACGAGCGCCGCGTCCCCCGTCGTGATCAGCCGCCGGTCGGCGGAGAGCAGCACCGGCGGCACGGCCGGGGTCACCTCGAACGTCGTGACCTCGCCCCGGTGATCGGTCGGCCATGGCGACACGACGATGTCCACGCCCGGCACGCCGCCTTCGCCGACGATCTTGCTCTCGACCGGGGTGGCGGGTCCCCCGTCGTAGATGAAGTCGATCCGGTCGCGCGGGTCGCCGTGCCGGTACGGGTTGTAGCCGGCGACGAACGGCCGGTTCGCCGGCCAGGTCAGTCCGGGATCCTTCACCGGATCGGGGAAGAGCTGGCGGTACGAGTCGCGGAAGCCCGCGGCCTCGACCGCCTCACCCACCGGCCAGTCCACGGGGAAGCGGTCCGGTTGGTCACGGAGCGCCGCGGCGGTCCAGTCGAGATGCGACGGCGTGTTGAAGTCGCCCATGATGAACGACGGCACGCCCGCGGCGGCCAGCGGCGCCAGATCCTCGATCGCCGGCTTCACCGCCGGGACGCGGAGCGTTTCCTCGACGTGCAGGATCTTGTCCAGCGGCATGCCGTTGCGCACGTGATCGGGTCCGTAGCTCCACGACGGCAGGTGCTCGTTCGCGATCGCCACGACCCGCCCGGGCGCGACCTCGACGTACGTGTACTGGCTGCCGTCCGCGGGGCGCAGCAGCGGGAACCGCGACACGATCTGCGTCCGCTCGTCGTAGTAGTTCCAGCCCAAGGCCTTCGCGATCTTCGGCATCGTCGCGTAGCCCTCCTCGATCCCGACCACGTCGGTGCCCGAGGCCTTGATCGCCTTCGGCACGCTGTCGAAGTCCACCTGCGTGCCGCCGTATTCGATGTTGAACTCCATCAGCTTGAAGCGGACCGGCGCGGCGGAGACGGCGGAGCCCTGCGAAGCCGACGGCGACGTGCTGCCGCCGGATCTCGACCCGGTGCACGCGACGGCGACCATCGCGATGACGACGGCGGAGACCGCGACGCGCCACGTCGTCGTCGGTGGGCGGGATGAGCCGCGGATGCGCACGCGCGCACGATACCCGAGCGAGGAAAGCGAGCGCTTCGGCGTTCCCTCTCTGGGTGCGGCTCAGCTCTGGGGGTCGTCTGCCGGCTCGGTCGCCGGCTCGGGGCGCTTCGGGGTGAGGTCTTCGAGGGGGTGGTTGCACCGAGGGCAGTGATCGCCGATCGGCGCCGCGCACCCGGAGAAGCCGCACCGCTCGCACCGGATCATCGTCCACAGGGCCATCTTCGAACCTCCTTCCCATCCATCTCGGCACGTACCGCAGATGCCGTAGGAGTCGAAGGGCGCGGGATCGGCGCTCGACGGCCTACCGGGTCATGGCCACTCCGGTCTACCGTGCCTTCCCTCGCTTAGGTTCGTCTAAACTGCGGCTTCGGTTCGTCGAATGGACCGCACGGAGGTCTGTTGAGCTCCACCGAGGTAGCGCTGCTCGGAGCGATCGCCGGGTTCACGATCTTCCTGGGCCTGCCGGTCGCCCGGATCCGCGGTCTGTCGCCGCGCACCCGGGGCTTCCTGTCGGTCACCTCCGCCGGGATCCTGCTCTTCATCTTCTGGGACGTGCTCGCGGCGGCGATCGACATCATCGAGGCCTCGCTCCACGCCGCGCAGGCCGACGGTTCGTGGGCGCCGTTCGTGCTTCGGTTGGCCATGGGTCTCGGCGGGTTGGCGCTGGGTGCGATCGGGCTCGGATCGTTGGAGGCGAAGGTCATGCATGGCCCGCCGCCGATCGCCGGCGGTAGCGCGGACGTGATCTCGGCGGAGGCATCGGCGGTCGAGGTGTCCGAGCGGCGCCGCCGAGCGCTGTCGCTCGGGATGATGATCGCCGTCGCGATCGGCCTGCACAACTTCTCCGAGGGCCTCGCGATCGGGGTATCCGCGAGGAGCGGGGACATCGCGCTGGCCGGCACGCTGATCCTCGGGTTCGCGTTGCACAACGCCACGGAGGGGTTCGGCATCGTCGGTCCGCTCGGCGAGATCCGCCCGTCGTGGGGGTGGCTGTTCGTCGCGGGTCTGGTCGGCGGGGGCCCGACGTTCGTGGGGACGCTCGTCGGCTACCGCGTGACATCCGAGCCGCTCGAGCTGGCGTTCTACGCGTTGGCCGCCGGTGCGATCCTCTACGTGGTCGGGCAGATCTGGGGCCCCGCCCAGCGGCGGTTCTCGTCGAGGTTCGTCCTGACGGCGCTCGTCGTGGGGTTCTCGCTCGGCTTGCTGAGCGATCTGATCATCACCGCCGGCGGCGGCTGAGCGGCCCGGCGGCCGGCCGCGGGTGCGAGCGCCTCAGCTCGGCCGGACGATGCAGCGGAACCCGAGGTGCGAGGTCGACGTGTCGATCGCCTGCGGCATCCGCGCCGCGGGTCGGTAGCGCCGGCAGTAATTCGGGGCGCAGAGGTGGGAGCCGCCCTTCATCACCCTCCGCGGGATCCGCAGGCCGGGCGCGTTCGGGTCGACGCTGGCCTCGCGATCGCCGCCGCGCGGGTTGCTGACGGTGCAGCACGGGTCCTCGATCCGGCCGTGCTCCCGGTACCAGTCCGTCGTCCATTCCCAGACGTTGCCCGCCATATCGAACAGGCCGTACCCGTTGGCGGGGAAGGAGCCGACCGGCGCGGTGCCGTCGAAGCCGTCCAGCTCGAGGTTCTCGTTCGGGAACTCGCCCTGCCAGGAGTTCGCCATCCACCGGCCGTTCGGGTTGAGTTCGTCGCCCCACGTGTACTCCGCGCCCTCGAGACCGCCGCGCGCGGCGAACTCCCACTCGGCCTCGGTCGGCACGTCGACGCCGGCCCACGCCGTGAATGCCTCGACGTCCTCGTACGCGACGTGCACGACCGGATGCTTCGCCTTGCCGCGGAGCGTGCTACCGGGTCCCTGCGGATGCCGCCAGTCTGCGCCGGGGATCCAGCTCCACCACTCGTAGTGGTTCTGCAGGCTCACCGGCCGGCCCGGCCGGACGAACACGGACGATCCGGGAACCAACAGCGACGGGTCGGCGTCGGGATAGTCGGCGGGATCGGGGGCCCGCTCGGCCAGGGTGACGTGGCCGGTCGCCCGGATGAAATCGCGGAAGCGCTCGTTCGTCACCTGGACGCGATCGATCCAGAAGCCGTCGACCTTGACCTCGTGCGCCGGGGCCTCCTCCGGATAGTGGTCGTTCGATCCCATCAGGAACGTGCCGCCGTCGATCCACGCCATGTCCGGAAGTGGCTCCGGATGGGGCGGGTCCGACGCCGATGCGCCCGCGCCGCGCTGGTGCTCGTGCCGCTCGGCCATCGCGGGGAGTCTACGGCGGCGGCCTCCGTGTAACGGAACCGCACCGGTCGCGTACCGTCCAGGGGAGCGCATGACACGAGCCGAGGCAGACATCGAGCCGACGAGCGCCCCCTCGACCGAGCCACGTCGATGGGGGGTCGGCGCGCTGGTCGGGCTCCTGTCGGGCGCGGTCGCGCTGGGGGTCGCGCAGCTGGCGGCCGGGATCTTCGGGGGTGCGTCCTCGCCGATGATCGCGGTCGGCGGCGTGGCGATCGACGCGACGCCTCCCTGGTTGAAGGACTTCGCGATCCGCGAGTTCGGGGCGAACGACAAGCGTGCGCTGCTGGTCGGCATCGGCACCATCCTCGCGATCGCCGCCGCCGTCCTGGGCGCCGCCTCGATCCGACGGCCGTGGATCGGTGCGATCGGGATCTGCGTGTTCGGGCTGATCGG
>DATIWE010000078.1:0-40193 GCA_035519495.1 Actinomycetota bacterium | reverse complement strand
CCTTGATCGCGCCGAGGGCCGGCGAGAGCGCGGCCGCCTCGCCGGCGAAGTCGGCGGCGCCGTCGAAGCACAGGTGGACGTGGCAATCGATCAACCCCGGGGTCAACGTCCGGCCGTGCCCGTCCACGGCACTCGCGGCGGCGGCCTCCCGCGGCACCCGCGCGTGCGGTCCCTCCCAGGTGACGCGGTCGCCCTCCACGAGCACGCCGCGGCGGCGGCGCACGCGGGCGCCGTCGAACAGCGTGACGTCCGAGATGTAGAAGGCGCGCACGTCAGCTGAGCCAGGGCGGAAC
The DNA here is from genome assembly GCA_035519495.1 of Actinomycetota bacterium. Taxonomy (GTDB): domain Bacteria; phylum Actinomycetota; class UBA4738; order UBA4738; family HRBIN12; genus AC-51. The sequence goes on along the minus strand of DATIWE010000078.1, from coordinate 39,900 downwards.
GAGCGCCCGTCCGTCCTCGAACTCGATCTGCGTGCCGGCGAGCATCGTCACCGTGAGGGTGATCCCATCGGCGCCCGCGTCGAGGCGGTGCCAGATCCCGGTCGGCACGAACGCCGAGTCGCCCGCCTCCAGCTCGTAGACCTCGTCGCCCAGATGGAACGTGCACGTCCCGCGCTCGATCGCGAAGACGTCGATGTGATCGTGACGGTGCTTCGGGAGCCCGCCGCCCGGAGGCACCTCCGTGCGGAACAGGCCGGCGTCCGTCGCGCCGCGCGCCGGCGCCGCGAGGCTCGTGACGGTGTTCCCCATCGACTCGAACGTGGGGTGTTCGTGGGCGCGTTCGACGGCCATCACGTCCTCCTCCTTCGGGTTCCTGCACGGGCGACGGCGCATCATCGCACGCCGACGTCCGGGGAGGCCGCCCGTGTAGGCTGGGCTCCCACGGCTCCGAGGAGGCCCGCGATGCTGGTCAGCGACATCATGCGAACGGACGTGAAGACGGCGGACGGGGACGACACGTTCGCCGACGTTGCGAAGATGATGCGCGCGAACGGCATCTCCTCCGTGGTCGTCCTCCAGGAGAAGCAGAAGCTCTCCGGCATCGTCACCGAGCGCGACATCGTGAACCTCGTCGCGGCCGGAGGCGATCCACATTCGGTGAAGGTCGCGCACGGCATGACGCGTCGGAACCTCGAGACGATCGGGTCGAAGGCCGACATCGCCGAGGCGGCGGACCGGATGGTGTCGCTGAACATCCGGCACCTCCCGGTGGTGGACAAGGGCAGGGTCGTGGGCATCGTCTCGATCCGTGATCTCACGAAGTGGGCGGCCGAGGAGCTTTCGGGCGGGCACGAGATGCCGGATATCGCTCGCTCCCAGAAGGCGCTCAAGGCGGCGAGCGAGCTCCAGAAGCAGCGCCGGCTGGGTTAGGGGCGCTCCTCCTCCGCCGCGCGGCGGAAGGCGTCCCGCGGTCGTTCCAGCGACCCGAGTTGCGCGAGATCCCGCGGGAACGACAGCGCCACCGTCCAGTCGAGCGCGATCCGAACCTTCCGGCCGATCGTGGGCATGTAGAGCAGGTGGTAACTGCGGTGCAGGAACCAGGCCGGGAACCCCGTGATCTTGATCCCCATCGGGTCCGCGACACCTTTGTAGTTCCCGAGCGAGCAGAGCATGCCCTTGTTCCGGTAGCGGAACGGCTCGAGCGGACCGCCGCGCAGCGTCGCCGCGACGTTGGCGGCGAGCCGACGCGCCTGGCGGAGCGCGTGCTGCGCCGTCGGCGGCGAGAGCCCGGCGGGCGCGTTCGCGTCCGGCACCGCGGCGGCGTCGCCGGCGGCCCAGGCGTCCTCGACGCCCTCGATGCGGAGCATCGGGTCCACGCGCACGCGGCCGCGCTCGTCGACCGGCAGCCCGCTCTCGTGTGCGAGCGAGATCGGCAGGACGCCGGCGGCCCACACGACGGTCTCCGCCGGCACGCGCTCGCCGGTCGACAGGTGCACCGCGGCGTCCTCGACCGAGGCCAGCTGGGTCTCGGTGCGGATCTCGATCCCCCGCCCGGTGAGGAGCTTCGTCGCGTAGCCGGCGAGCCCCGCATCCAGCTCCGGCAGGATCCGCGGGCCGGCTTCGATCATCATCCACCGGAGATCGGCCGGACGGATGCGCCGGTAGGCGCGGGCCGCGGCGCGGCCGAAGTCCTCCAGCTCGCCGAGCGCCTCGATCCCGGCGAACCCGGCGCCCACGAACACGAACGACAGCGCGGCCCGTCGGGCGTCGGGGTCGGTGAGCTCGTTCGCGGTGTCCAGCTGGGAGAGCACGCGGTTGCGGAGGTAGATCGCCTCGGCGACCGTCCGGAACCCGACCGCGTGCTCCGCGAGACCCGGGATCGGCAGCACGCGCGCGCGCGAACCCGCGCCGAGCACGAGCACGTCGTAGGGCACCTCCTCGGTGCCGCCGGCGCCGAACCGCACGTGCACGACTCGCGCGGGGTGATCGATCCGGGTGGCCTCACCGACGATCAGGTCGGTGTGACGCAGCACGAGACGGAGGGGCACGACCACGGCGCGTGGATCGATCAGGCCGCTCGCCACCTCCGGCAGGAACGGCTGGTACTGCATGTAGTTCTCCGGGTTCACGAGGATCAGTCGGTGCTCCGTCCCACGGAGCGAGCGCTCCAGGTGCAAGGCGGTGTACATCCCCACGTACCCGCCGCCGACGATCGCGATCCTGGTCACGACGCGAGCCGTTCGATCGTCTCGGGGAGCTCGCGCAGATCCGGGATCGCCGCGTCGGGCTCGGCGAGCTGCTCGGGCGTCGGCGCGTCCGGCGCCTCGCCGCGCAGGACCCATACCGTCCGCATGCCGGCGGCCTTCGCGGGACGGACGTCGTAGTCGAGCCGGTCCCCCACCATGACGGTCCGCGCCGGATCGGCGCGAGCCGTACGGATCGCGTGCACGAACAGGGCCGGGTCCGGCTTGCTCAGTCCAAGGTCGTCGGAGACGCCCCACACCTCGAAGCTCGGCACGAGGCCGTCACGCGCCATCGCCGTGCGCACTTGGCTCGGCTGGTTCGCGATCACCCCGAGCCGGTACCCGGCGGCGACGAGGTCCTCGATGCACGGCCGGACGTCGGCGTGCAGCGCGTCCGGTGGGTACTGCCAGTGTGCCGACGCCCGGCGCTCGAGGTCGTGCAGGTCCGCGTCCTCGCCGACGAAGCGGACGGCGAGCCGTCGCCGGAAGGAGTCCGATTGCGCCGCCCGGCACGCCGCGTACTCCGCATCGAACGCCTCGTCGGTGAACACCGCTCCGGCCTCCCGGAGCGCGCGGCGCCACGCCTCGGCGTAGACCCGGTCGTCGTAGAGCACGCCGCCGATATCGAGGAACACGACGTCGATCGAGCCCGGCATCGGGGCAGCCTACCGAGCCGGATGCGGCGCCCGGGCGCGCAGGTCGTCCACGACCTCGCGGGGCGTGGTGCAGACGCCGAGCCGGAACCCGTACCGCGCGCCGTGGCAGTCCGAGGCCCCGGTCGGCACGAGGTCGAGCCGCTCCGCCAGCCGCCGGTACGCCGCCCGTTGCGCCTCGTCGTGGTCGGGATGGTCGACCTCGAGGCCGGCCATGCCTGCGGTGGCCATCCGTTCGATCAGCTCCTGCGGCACGGCATCGGCGTCGCGCCACATCCCTGGATGAGCGAGCACGCATGCCCCGCCGGCGTCGGCGATCAGTGCGATCGCGTCGAGCGGGTCGAGGGCGTGCTTCGGCACGTACGCGATCCCGCCATCGGAGATGAACCGGTCGAACGCCTCCTCCTCCGTCGGCACGATGCCGGCCTCGACCATCGCCTGCGCCAGATGGGGCCGCGCGATCAGGTCGTCGCCCGCGATCGCGCGGACGCGCTCGAAGGACACGTCGTAGCCGAGCTCCTGGAGCTTCTCCACCATCTGCTCGCCACGACGGAACCGGGTGTCGCTGAGCCGGCGGAGTTCCTCTCGCAGGCCGTCGTGCTCGGGATCGGCCCAGTACGCCAGGACGTGGAGCGAGGCGCCCTCGTATTCGGCGCTGAACTCGATCCCGGGGATGATCTGCAGCGGCGTGCCCTCGGCGGCCGCGAACGCGTCGGCGTACCCGCCCGTCGTGTCGTGGTCCGTGACCGCGATCCCCTCGAGGCCGCGCTCGATCGCCAGCCGGACGTTCTCGGCGGGCGTGGCCGTGCCGTCGGAGTACGTCGAGTGCGTATGCAGATCGAAGCCCGGCATCGAGCGACCAGCCTGCCAGACGCCCTGCGCCCCGTCACGGAGCGGCGACGACGAGCTCGCGCCGGATCGCCGCGACGGTCCCGCACCCGCACAGGGCCATGGCGTTCTCCAGTTCCTCCCGGAAGATGCCGAGCACGTGCGCGACGCCCTCGGCCCCCCCGACGGCCAGACCCCAGGCGGCCGGACGGCCGACGAGGACCGCCGCCGCGCCGAGCGCCAGCGCCTTGACGACGTCGGTGCCGCACCGCACCCCACCGTCCATCAGCACGGGGATGCGGCCGCCGACGGCCGCCGCGACGTCGGGGAGCGCGCCCAGCGCCGGGGTGGTGGCGTCGAGCTGCCGCCCGCCGTGGTTCGACACGACGATCCCGTCCGCGCCCGCTTGCAACGCGAGCTCCGCGTCCTCCGGCGTCAGGACGCCCTTCACGAGCACGGGCAGTCCGGAGGCCTGCTCGCGGATCCACGGCAGGTCGTCCCACGCGATCGCCCCGTCGTTGCCGAACCCGGCCGGCACGAGCTCGTCGGGGATCTCGAACGCGTTCCGCTCGTCCCGGCGGCGGATGCCGTAGACGGGAAGGTCCACCGTCCAGACGATCGCCCGGAAGCCGCCGGCCGCAACGCGGGCGAGCATCTCGGCCGTGAAACCCCGATCCGCCGAGACGTAGAGCTGCCACCACTTCGGGCCTTCCGACGCGGCGACGATGCCGTCGAGCAGGTCGAAGCCGGACGACGACAGGCACGCGATCGTGCCGGCCGCCGCGGCGCCCCGCGCGGTGCCGACGTCCCCGTCGGCGTGCACGAGCCGTTGGTAGGCCCACGGCGCGACGATGACCGGCATCGAGATGCGGTCCCCGAAGAGCTGGATCGTCGGGTCGGGCTCGTTCGCACCCCGGAGCACGCGGGGACGGAACATCCAGCGGGCGAACGACCGCCGGTTCTCGGCCAGCGTCCATTCGTCCCCCGCGCCGCCTGCGATGAAGTCGAACACGTCGGCGGGAAGCACCTCGCGCGCAGCGCGTTCGTGATCGTCGATGGTCAGCGGCGGCTCGGGCATGGCGGCGAGGCTACTCCACCGGCGCGACCAGGTCCGCGTCCGTCTCGGCCACGATCGCCAGGTAGACGCCGACGAGCACGACCGCCCCGCCGAGCACCGTCACGACGCCCGGCCGCTCACCGAGGATCACGAACGCGAGGATCGTGGCCATCACGGGCTCCAGCACGAGCGCGACGGCGACCACCGTGGCGCGCACGGAGCCCAGCAGGTAGTTGAAGACGGTGTGGCCGAGGAGCTGCGGGCCGGCGGTCATCAACGCGAACAGCGCCCACGTCTCGGGCGGATAGCCGAAGAACGGCGTGCCGGTCACGAGCATCACGGCGGCGAGGACCGCCGAGGAGACCGAATACACGACGCTCGTGTACGTCACGAGCGACATCGACTGACGGAGGTTCCTGCCGAGCAGGACGTAGACCGCGGCCGCGATCGCCCCGGCGACGGCGAGGAGGTCGCCCCACAGCGCCCGCGATCCGGTGTCGAACGCGCCGCCGGAGATCACCAGCGTGCCGAGGAGCGCGACGGCGATGCCGAGCTTCCCGCGCCGGGTCGGACGTTCCCCGACGAACCGCCCGAAGAGCCCGACCCAGATCGGCTGGGTCTCCACCAAGACGACGCTCGCCGCGACCGTCGTGAAGGACAGCGAGGAGATCCACGTGGCGAAGTGCACCGCGAGCGCCGCGCCGGAGACGGCGGCGAGCCGCCATTGCTGGGCCGTCAGGCCTCGGTACTCGTCGCGATGCCGGAGCAGTCCGATCGTGGTGAGGATCGCCGCGGCGAAGCAGACGCGATAGAAGGCAACGGCGAACGCCGGCGCATCGGCCAGCCGGACCAGGACGCCGCCGAAGGACACCGCCGTGACCCCGACGGCGATCAGGACGACCTGGCGACGCGGCACGCCTAGCCGGCTTCGGCCCGGGGCCTCGGCGCATGGGGCCGGGCGTCATGCCGCCGGGGCGCACCCATCTCCCTGGACAACCGGCGCGCGGTGTCCAGCACGGCGACGACGACCGCGTCCGAAGGCCCTCTCGGCATCACGCGCTCCGCCGGCCCCGCCACGCCGATCGCGCCGACCGGATGGCCGCGGTGATCGAACACCGGGGCGGCGACCTCGGCCTCTCCGATCACGGCCTCCTGCTCCTCGGTCGCGAACCCGGCCCGCGCGATCTCCTCGAGCCCGAGTGCGAGCACGTGCGGATCGGTGATCGTCCGCCCGGTCAGCTGGGGCAGGGCGCCGGCCAGCAGGGTCCGGCGGCGGTCGTTCGGCAGCGCGGCGGCGTGCACCTTCCCGAGCGCCGAGACGTGCCACGGCACGGACGCCCCGACCTCGAGGATCTGGACCGAGTCGTCCGGGCGGAACACGTGGTGGACGATCAGGACCCGCCGGCCGTGCAGGACGCCGACCCGGACGGCCTCGCCCACCCGGTTCGCGAGCGTGTCGGCCCACAGCAGCGAGCGGCCACGGAGCTCGTGATGATCGAGGAACGCGTTGCCCAGCTGGAGCATCTCCGGACCGAGCCGGTACTTCCCGGTCTCGGTGTCCTGTTCGACGAGCGACTGCCGCTCCAGGGTCCGGAGCAGGCCGTGGACCGTCGTCTTCGCGAGGCCGAGTCGCTCCGCCAACTCGCTCACACCCGATCGCGGCGGCCCCGACGCCAGCGCCTTCAGGATGCGCGCCGCCCGGTCGACGGATTGGATCGTCGAGCGTCGCGGGTCGCTCATCGTGCCCCGATGGCGTCAGCCCGCGGCGCGTTCGAGCGCCAGGAAGAGCAGGGCGGTCGAGGTGGCGCCAGGATCCTGGTGGCCGACGCTTCGAGGCCCGAGGTACGAGGCCCGGCCTTTGCGCGCCTCCATCGGCGTCGTCGCGGCGGCGCCAGCCTCCGCGGCGGCGGCGGCCGCCCGGAGCGCCTCAGCCGGGGGCGCCGACCCGGCCGCCCGCAGCGCACGGATCGCCGGCACCCACGCGTCGACCATCGTCTTGTCTCCCTCGACCGCGGCGCCGAGCGAGATCACGCCGTCGAGCGCCGCGTCGAGCGCGTCGGCCAGCTCGGCGGCGCCGAACGTCCGCCTCGACCCGAGCGAGCGGCCTGCCTCCCGGAGCGCGGTGCCGTACAACGGTCCCGCGGCGCCACCGACGCGCAGCACGAGCGTCGACCCCGCCTGGACCAGGAGCTCACCGGGCGGCAGCCCGTCCGCCGCGTCGACGACTGACCCGACGGCGGAGAAGCCCCGGTCGAGGTTCACGCCGTGATCGGCATCGCCGATCGCGGCATCGAGTTGGGTCAGGAAGTCGCGGTGCGAGGCGATCTGCGCTGCGGCGCCCCGGAGCCATCGCGCGACGAAGGCCACGTCGAACGGCGCTGATGCACCACGGACACGTTGGTTGGTACTCACCCCGGTGGTCACCGCCGCTCACCATCACCAGCCATGCTTGCTCTGTCAAACGCCGAGCCCAGATGGCACGACCGGCGACCGATGTTCGACGATGCCGAACGACTTCTCCCTTCCGGGGGTCGTTCGGTTGCCCTGGAGCCCATTGCGGTTCGGCATCGTGCGCGGTCCCCTGTCCTTGACCGGAAGAGCCCCGGATGGGGCACGATGAGGAGGGGGTGGTCTGGCACATGGCACTTCCGAACGATCCGTACCTTGGAGAGATCGTCGGTACGGCGGCGTTGATCGTGTTGGGGGACGGTGTCGTCGCCGGTGTCTTGTTGAACAAGTCGAAGGCGCAGAACTCCGGGTGGATCGTGATCACCTGGGCCTGGGGCCTGGCGGTGTTCATCGGGGTCGTTTGCAGCCTCGCGGTCCTCGGCGGGCAGGCGCAGCTCAATCCGGCGGTGACGGTCGGGTTATGGGCTGGCGGCTTCCTGAAGGCGTGGTCCACGACCCAGATCTTGGGCACCATCGTCGCCGAGTTCATCGGCGCGATGATCGGAGCGATCATCGTCTACCTCGCCTACCTCGCGCACTGGAGCGAGACCGAAGACCCGGGCCTGAAGCTCGCCGTCTTCTGTACCGGACCCGCGATCCGCAACACAGCGGCCAACCTCGTGACCGAGATCATCGGCACGTTCATGCTGGTCTTCGGCGTCGTGGCGATCGCCATCAAGCTCGCCGGCGGCCTGTTCATCAACATCAGCGGGATGACCGGATCCATGACGATCGCCGGTGTGCTCGCGACCGGGGCGCTCCCGGTGGGCCTCCTGGTCGTCGTCATCGGCATGTCGCTCGGCGGCCCCACCGGCTACGCGATCAACCCCGCCCGCGACCTCGGCCCACGGATCATCCACGCGATCCTTCCGATCCCGGGCAAGGGCACGTCGGACTGGGCGTACTCGTGGATCCCCGTGGTCGGTCCGCTGATCGGGGGCGTCGCAGGCGCGCTCGCGGCGAGGTGGCTCTTCGATCTCCATCCATAGAGGACCCAACTCGGCCGACGACCATCTGGTCGGGTCGGATCAGTCGGGAGGCATCGGGATGAAGAAGTTGATCAACGATCCGGAAGGGGTCGTCCGCGAAGAGCTGGAAGGCATCGCGGCCGCCCACGCCGGTGATGTACGCGTGAACTTCGACCCGTACTACATCGTCCGCGCCGACGCGCCGGTCAAAGGCAAAGTGGCCCTGGTGTCGGGCGGCGGCTCCGGGCACGAGCCGATGCACGGCGGGTTCGTCGGGATGGGCATGCTCGATGGGGCCTGCCCCGGCGAGGTTTTCACGTCGCCGACGCCGGATCAGATGTACGAAGCGACGAAGGCCGTCGACGGCGGCGCCGGTGTGATCCACATCGTGAAGAACTACACCGGCGACGTCATGAACTTCGAGATGTCGGCGGATATGGCTCGCGGTGAGGGCACCGACGTGGAGTCGGTTCTGGTCGACGACGATGTCGCCGTGCAGGACTCCCTCTACACGGCTGGACGCCGCGGCGTCGGAGCCACGGTGCTGTTGGAGAAGATCGCCGGCGCGGCCGCCGAGGAGAAGCGGCCGTTGAAGGAGGTCGCCGACGTCGCCCGGAAGGTGAACGAGCAGGGCAGGACGATGGGCATGGCGCTCACGTCGTGCACGGTTCCGGCGGCCGGCAAGCCGACGTTCGAGCTCGCCGACGACGAGATGGAGATCGGCATCGGGATCCACGGTGAGCCCGGCCGGCAGCGGATGAAGATGAAGCCGGCGCACGACATCGTGGAGATGATGGCCACGGCGATCGTCGACGATCTCCCGTACAAGAGCGGTGACAACGTCCTCGCCTTCGTGAACGGCATGGGCGGCACACCGATGATCGAGCTGTACGTGGTCTTCAACGAGCTGAACAAGTTCCTGGCGGGTCGTGGCATCACGATCACCCGGAACCTGATCGGCTCCTACATCACGTCGCTCGAGATGCAGGGGTGCTCGATCACGCTGCTGAAGCTCGACGATGAGCTGACGAAGCTGTGGGACGCGCCGGTCAAGACGCCCGGGCTGCGCTGGGGCGCCTGAGGCACGCAACGGTCGGGTGGGCCGGGCCGCGCTCCGCGCGGCGCGGCCCCACCGGCTGCGAGGGGGAAGCGTGAGCGTCTCGTACGAGGACGTCGAACGGTTCGTCCGGCGGTTCGCCGATGTGATCGCGGAGCAGAAGGAGTTCCTGACGGAGCTCGACGCCGCGATCGGCGACGCCGACCACGGCATCAACATGAACCGCGGGATGCAAGCGGTCGTGAAGAAGGTCGACACCCTGGAGGGAGACGATATCGGCACGCTCCTCAAGACCGTCGGCATGACGCTCATCTCCACGGTGGGCGGGGCCGGAGGCCCCCTCTACGGCACCCTGTTCCTGCAGCTCGGCACGGGGGCGGCCGGGAAGTCGGAGATCACGCTGTCGGATTGGTCGGGGATGGTGGCCGCGGCCGTCGCCGGCGTGCAGGCCCGCGGCAAGGCAGAGCCGCAAGACAAGACTATGGTGGATGCGCTGATCCCGGCCCGCGACGCGCTAGCCGCCGCGGTCGAGGCCGGTGAGGGGTTCGCCGATGCGCTGGGCGCGGGCGCGTCGGCGGCGGAAGAAGGGATGAAGGCGACGATCCCGCTCGTCGCGAGGAAGGGACGGGCGAGCTACCTGGGCGAACGGAGCGCAGGGCACCAAGACCCGGGCGCGACCTCCACGTGGCTGCTGATGCGGACCGCCGCAGAAACGTTCGGGAACGGTTGAGACGAGGGAAGGGGGAACCATGGCTGACTACGTAGGTGCCATCGACCAAGGCACCACGAGCACGAGATTCATGATCTTCGACCACGGTGGCAACGTGGTGGGGGTCGATCAGAAGGAGCACGAGCAGATCTATCCGAAGCCCGGCTGGGTCGAGCACGACCCGAAGGAGATCTGGGCCAGGACGACGGACGTGATCGACGGGGCGCTCGCGAAGGCGAAGCTCTCCGCGAGCGATCTCGCGGCGGTGGGCATCACGAACCAGCGCGAGACGACCGTCGTGTGGAACCGCAACACGGGCGAGCCGCTCTACAACGCGCTCGTGTGGCAGGACACCCGGACGCAGGGCGTGGTGGACGAGCTCTCGGCCGACGGGGGGCAGGACCGGTTCCGTGAGAAGGTCGGTCTGCCGCTCGCCACGTACTTCTCCGGCACGAAGGTGAAGTGGATCCTCGACAACGTCGACGGGGCCCGGGCCGCCGCCGACGCCGGGGATCTCGTCTTCGGCAACATCGACACCTGGGTGATCTGGAACCTCACCGGCGGGGTGAACGGCGGGAAGCACGTCACCGACGTGACGAACGCCAGCCGCACGATGCTGATGGGACTGGAGAGCCTCGACTGGGACGAGGGCCAGCTGAAGGCCTTCGGTATCCCCCGTTCGATGCTCCCCACGATCGAGCCGTCCTCCGCCGTCTATGGCGAGGCGACCGGCACCCTCGCCGGCATCCCGGTGGCAGGTGACCTCGGCGACCAGCAGGCGGCGACGTTCGGTCAGGCCGCCTACGACGTCGGGGACGCGAAGAACACGTACGGCACGGGCAACTTCATGCTCCTGAACACCGGCACGGACATCGTGCAGTCCAAGAGCGGTTTGCTGACGACGCTGGGCTGGAAGCTCGGCGACGCGCCGGCGGTCTACTGCTTGGAGGGCGCGATCGCCATCACCGGTGCGCTGGTGCAGTGGCTCCGCGACAACCTCGGGCTGATCTCCAGCTCCGAGGAGGTCGAGACGCTGGCGAAGACCGTCGACGACAACGGCGGTGCGTACTTCGTGCCCGCGTTCTCGGGCCTCTTCGCTCCGTACTGGCGCGGCGACGCCCGCGGCGTCATCGTCGGGCTGACGCGCTACGTGAACAAGGGCCACATCGCCCGCGCGGCGCTCGAGGCCACGGCGTGGCAGACCCGCGAGGTGCTGGACGCGATGGAAGCCGACTCCGGCGTGAAGCTCAAGGAGCTGAAGGTCGACGGCGGCATGGTCTACAACGACCTCCTGATGCAGTTCCAGGCGGACTCGCTCCAGGTGCCCGTGATCCGGCCGAAGGTCGCCGAGACCACGGCGCTCGGGGCCGCGTACGCCGCGGGCCTCGCGGTGGGGTTCTGGAACTCCTACGACGACCTGCGCCAGAACTGGGGCAAGGACAAGGAGTGGACCCCGAAGATGGACGCCGCCGAGGTGGCGAAGGAGTACGCGCTGTGGAAGAAGGCGGTCACCCGGACGTTCGACTGGGTCGAGTGACGGGCAGGCTCCGCACGCAGACGGTTCGCTCGACGACGGCGAACGGGGAGGAGCGATGACCGAGAAGAAGCACAACCACGGTGACTTCGCCGCGGGGCAGGAGGAGACCGATGAGGCGCACCACACGGGCTCCTTCGCCGAAGGGGAAGAGGACGAGAAGGACTTCCCCGAGGACGAGAAGCACGGTGACTTCGCCGAAGGCCAAGAGGCGGGAGAGCACGACCACCCCGAGGGATCCTTCGCCGAAGGCCAGGAGGACGAGTAGCAAGGAGCGGAGGAGGGCCGCGGTGCGATACTCGCGATGATGACGCAGTCCGCACCGCGGCCACTCCGTGACGCTCCCCACGTCCTGATCGTCGGCGGCGGTGGCACGGGCGCCGCCCTCGCGCACGACTTCGCGCTGCGGGGGCTCCGTGTCAGCCTCGTCGAGCGCGGCGAGATGACCTCGGGCACGACCGGACGCCATCACGGCTTGCTGCACTCGGGAGCTCGATACGCCGTCAACGACAAGGAGTCGGCGATCGAGTGCATCGAGGAGAACACCATCCTGCGCCGGATCTGCCCCGGCTCGTTCGAGGAGAACGACGGGCTCTTCGTGGCCGTCACGGACGAGGACATGGCCTACTACGACGACTTCGTGCGCGGATGCACGGAGTGCGAGATCCCGATCCAGGAACTGAGCCCCGACGAGAGCCTCCGCCTCGAACCCCTGTTGAACCCCGACATGCGGGCGGCCGTGCGCGTGCCCGACGCGACCATGGACGCGATGCGGATGCCGCTGCGCTTCCTCGCGACCGCGAAACACCACGGGGCCGCCCTGTACAACTTCATGGAGGTGCTCGACCTCATCGTGGAGCAGGGCACCGTCAAGGGAGCCGCGCTCCGCGACCACGTCACGGGGACCGAGGGAGAGCTGCGGGCCGATATCGTCGTGAACGCCACGGGACCGTGGTCGGAATCGGTCGCGCGCATGGCGGGGGTCGACGTCCCGATCAAACCGTCGCCCGGCGTCCTGCTGGCGCTCCGTGGGCGGCTGTGCCACATGGTGGTCAACCGCATGCACCGCTCCGGCGACGGCGACATCGTGCTGCCGCAGCGGGCGCTCTCCGTCGTGGGGACCAGCTCGTGGACCGTGGAGGATCCCGATGAGCTCGACGTCCCGGCTGATCACGTGCAGCGGATGCGCGAGGAGGGATCGAAGCTGATCCCCGCCGTCGCCCACGCCGAGATGCGCGCGGCGTGGTCGGCGGCGCGCCCGCTGATCGGCTCGAAGGAGGCGGACTCCGGACGCGAGCTGTCTCGGACCTTCAAGACGATCGACCACGCCGACGACGGCGTCGGGGGGTTCGTCACGATCACGGGCGGGAAGGCCACGACGCTCCGGGGGATGGCCGAGCTCTGTGCCGACGTCGTGTGTCGCAAGCTCGGGATCGATGCCGCATGTGGCACCCGTGAGTTCGTCACCCTCCCGCACACGGCCTACTTCGAGGATCTCGATCGGAGGCCGGCGTGAGCTCGACGGAGATCCGGACCGACGCCGGCGGCCCGGCGACCGATCGCCGGCGCATGCGCGTGTTCCGGTTCAAGCGTGGTGACCCCGGCTCGCATTTCGACACCTTCGACGTCCCCGTCGGTGCGGGGACGACCGTGCTCGAGGCCCTCCGCTGGATCCAACTGCACCGCGACCGGACGCTCACGATGCGGCACTCCTGCTTCCACGCCTCGTGCGGGACCTGCGGCATGGAGGTGAACGGTCGCGAGGTCCTCGCCTGCGTGACCACCGTCGCAAACCTCGGCGACACGATCACGGTCGAGCCCCTGTCGAACATCCCGATCCTGTCCGATCTGGTGGTCGACATGCGCGAGTTCTACGCCCGCTTCCCCGACGAGATCGGCATCACGCGTCGCAGCGAGGCGCTCCCCGAGGCTTCACCCCCGGAAGGGATCGAGGCGTTCGAACGCTTCGAGGACTGCATCGAGTGCGGGCTCTGCCTGGCGGCGTGTCCCGTCTCCGCGACCTCCGACGACTACCTCGGTCCCGCCGCCCTCGCCGCCGCCCAGCGACTGCTGGAGGAGCCTCGTGGGACGGACCCGGCCGACATCCTCGCGTTCGCCGACGGACCGAACGGAGCGTGGCGCTGCCACGCGGCGTTCGAATGCACCGAGGCGTGCCCGTCCAACGTGAACCCCGCGACGCGGATCATGCAGCTCCGCAGTGCCCTCGTCCGCGGTGGCAGAGCGGCCGTGCCCGCCGAGGAGGTGTCCCGCGCATGAGCGAGCGGCGCGCCGGGGTCCCCGGGCTCGACGAGCGAGCCGAACGAGGGCCCGTCCGACGCAAAGGGGTGGGGGTACCGGCCTCCGGATGGTTCGATCCCCGGGGCCGCGCGCTGGGCGGGTTCGCGTTCGCGGTGAACCGCATCACGGGCCTCGGCCTCGTGTTCTACCTCTACCTGCATCTGGCGGTGCTGTCGCTCTTGCTCCGCGGCGAGCAGGCGTGGAGCGACTTCCTGCGGATCGCGACGAGCTGGGCGTTCCTGAGCCTCGACGTCCTGCTGCTGTTCGGCCTGCTGTACCACGGGCTGAACGGGATCCGCGTGGCGCTCGTCGGCACGGGCGTCGTACCGAACCGACAGAAGGCGTTGTGGTGGTCGCTCGGCGTGATCGGGACGATCGCGCTGATCGGCGGGGCCTTGCATATCGCGGGGAGCGCGTAGATGGCGACGGTCAAGACGCGGCCGCAGACCCGTCCTCCCCGACGACCTCGCGGCGGACGATCGGCACGCGGGTGGGGCCTGACGACGATCTCGGGTCTCGCCGTGCTCATCCTCGTGACCGTCCACATGGTCGCGAACCACTTCGTGATCGAGTCCGTCGGTGGCCTGCGCAGCTACCAGCAGGTGCTCGACTACATCTCGAACCCGGTGATCTTCGTCCTGGAGTCGCTGTTCCTCGTGTTCGTCACGGTCCACGCGATGCTCGGCCTCCGCGGCGTTCTGCTGGATCTCGATCCGTCGCCGCAGACCCTCCGATGGATCGACCGAGGGCTGGTCGCGCTCGGGATCATCACGCTCGCGTACGGATTCCTCCTGATCGGCGTGCTGGCGAGCCGGGCCTGAGCCCATGGTCGGCATCGTCCTGGTGTCGCACAGCCGTTCGCTCGCGGAGGGCGCGGCCGAGCTCGCGCGACAGATGGGCGGCGAGGACGTGCACGTGGCGCCGGCCGGCGGGCTCGACGGTCCCGACGACGCGATCGGGACGGACGCGATGCGGGTGCTGGCCGCGATCGAGTCGGTGTGGTCCCCCGACGGTGTGCTGGTCCTGATGGATCTGGGCAGCGCGGTCCTGTCCGCCGAGATGGCGATCGAGTTCCTCGACGAGGACCGCCGCCCATCCGTCCTGCTGACCGACGCTCCGTTCGTGGAAGGGGCCGTCGCCGCGGCCGTCGCCGCGAGGCTCGATCGGAGCCTCGACGAGGTGGCCTCGGAGGCGCGGGGCGGCCTCGCCGGCAAGAGCGCCCACCTCGGGGAGCCCGCTCCCCCGGTCGCCGGCGCGGGGACGGACGAGCCGCCACCGACCGACGGCCCCGAGGCGCGGATCACCGTCGTGGTCGACCTGCCCCATGGGCTCCACGCGCGGCCGGCGGCGCGCCTGGTCCAGACGGCCGGCGCGTTCGACGCGGACGTGCGCGTCGCCGACGCGACGGCCGGTCGCGGTCCGGTGAGCGCCCGCAGCCTGAACGCCGTCGCGACCCTCGGCGCGACGGCCGGGCATGCCCTGGAGATCGTGGCGCGGGGCCCGCAGGCGGACGCGGCGGTCGAGGCCGTCCGTCAGCTCGCCGAGCGCCGGTTCGACGAAGCGCCAGAGGACCTCGCGCCGCAGACCCCGCGCGGCGCCGAGCGGTCGGCGGAGGCGTGGTCCGGACGGGACGGCGCGGAGGGACCGCAGCCCGACGGCGTGCTGCACGGTCTGCCGGCGTCGCCGGGCATCGCGATCGGGCCCGCTCGCCGGTTCTCGACACCGGAGATCGCCGTCCCCGACGGGCTCGCGAGCCGCGGGAACGACGAGGAGCTGGCCGCGCTCGACGAGGCGCTCGTGGGAGCGAGAGCCGAGATCGCCAGGCAGCGCGACGACGTCGCGGCGCGAGCCGGGCGGGCGCGCGCCGCGATCTTCGAGGCGCACCTGCTGTTCCTCGACGACGACGCGCTCCTGGAGCCGACGCGACGACGGATCCGGGAGGGTGCGGCGGCGGCGGCGGCGTGGCACGAGGCCGTCGACGCGACGGCCGTGGGCTGGACGGTGCTCGAGGACCCGTACCTGCGGGCGCGTGCGGCCGACCTGCGCAGCGTCGGCCGCGAGGTGCTCGCGCGCCTGCTCGGCGTCGAGGCCCCCCGCCCGAGGTTGCGCGAGGCGGGGATCCTCGTCGCCGACGACCTGGCTCCGGCCGACACCGCCGGTCTGGAACCCTCGACGTGCCTCGGCGTTGCGACCGCGTCCGGGGGGCCGACCGCGCACGCGGCGGTGTTGGCTCGGGCGCTCGGCATCCCGGCCGTCGTCGGCCTCGGCGGCGCGCTCGACGTCGTGGCGGACGGAACAGCGCTCGGCCTCGACGGCGGCGAAGGCCTCGTCTACCTGGAGCCGGACGCCGCCGTCCGGGAAGCCCTGGCACAGGCGCAGCGCGCCCGTGACGAACGATCGGCGGCGGCGCGGACCCACGCCGCCGAGCCGGCCCGGACGGAGGACGGGGAGCGGATCGAGGTGGCCGCGAACATCGGCCGCCCGCAGGACGTGGCCGCCGCGGTCGCCGCCGGCTGCGACGGCGTCGGACTGTTCCGCACCGAGTTCCTCTTCATGGACCGCGACACGATGCCCGACGAACGCGAGCAGGAGGCGGCGTACCGTGCCGCCGCCGAGGCGCTCGGCGGGCGCCCCCTGCTCGTGCGGACGCTGGACGCGGGCGCCGACAAGCCGATCCCCTGGCTCCCCCAGGATCCCGAGCCCAACCCGTTCCTGGGCGTCCGGGGCCTGCGACTGGGGCTCGCGCGCCCCGACGTGCTCGACGTGCAGCTGCGCGCGCTGGTGCGCGCCGCCGCCGATCACCCGATCCGGATCATGTTCCCGATGGTGTCGACGCTCGGGGAGCTCCGTGCTGCACGGGCGGCCCTCGACCGCGCGTGCGAGGCCACCGGGGTCTCCCCGGCGCCGGAGGTGGGCATCATGATCGAGGTGCCGGCCGCTGCTCTCGCCGCCGGCCACCTCGCGCGGGAGGCCGACTTCTTCTCCGTCGGCACCAACGACCTCACGCAGTACACGCTCGCGGCCGACCGCGGGAACGCGCGGGTCGGGGAGCTGGCCGATCCGCTGCATCCGGCGGTGCTCCGGCTGATCGCGCTCGCCGCCGAGGCGGCCGCCGCGAACGGCCGCTGGATCGGGGTCTGCGGCGAGCTCGCGGCCGACGCCGACGCGACGGAGCTGCTCCTTGGGCTCGGGGTGCGTGAACTGTCGATGAGCGCCCCGGCGATCCCCGCGGTGAAGGAGGCCGTGCGTCGAACGGAGCTGTTCGCGGCGCGCGAGCTGGCACTCGCGGCCCTCGAGCTCCCGACCGCCGCAGACGTCCGCCGCATGATCCGCGACCGCCAGCGCGTTCCTCTGCCCCCGGCGCGCTAGGCTCGCTCGCGTGAGCCGGGCCGACGATCGAGCCGCCGTCTTCCTGAAGGCCATCACCTGGTTACGGGTGCTGCTCACGCCGGTCGTGATGGCGCTCATCCTCCACGGCGGAACCGGCGCCGATCGGATCGCGGCGGTGCTGTTCGCGCTCGCCGCGGTCACCGACTTCTTCGACGGCAGGCTCGCCCGGCGCTGGAAGCAGACGAGCTCGCTCGGCGCGTTCCTCGACACGACCGCCGACAAGATCCTCGTCTGCGGCGCGCTGATCGCCCTCGTCGACGTCGGCCGCGCGTCGGCGTGGGTGTCGTTCCTGATCATCGGCCGCGAGATGGTGGTGATGGGTCTCAAGGGGGTCGCGAGCGCGTCGCAGGGCTCGGTCGTCACGCCGTCCCTGCTCGGCAAGGCGAAGGTGAACCTCCAGTTCATCGCGATCATCGTCGCGATCGTGCATCCGGACATCGTCATCGCGGGACGCTTCCTGGATTGGTGGCTGTTGTGGGCCGCCGCCGCGGTCACGGTGTGGTCCGGCATCGACTACGTCGGCCGGTACGCGGGCGCGTTCACGCGCGTCCGCGATCGATGACGGCGTTCCTCACCGGCGGCAGCGGCTTCGTCGGTGGAGCGGTGATCCGCCGCCTGGTCGCGGACGGACGCGACGTGCGCGCCCTCGCACGGAGCGACGCCGCCGCGGCGACGGTGGCGGCGCTCGGCGCCCGGCCGGTGCGCGGCGACCTGTCCGATCCGAACGCGCTCGCCGAGGGCATGCGAGGGTGCGACGCCGTCTTCCACGTCGCCGGCGTGAACCGGACGTGCGTCCGGCACCGGGCGGAGCTGACCGGCGCGAACGTCGACGCGCCAGGGATCGTCGTACGGGCCGCGTTCGACGCCGGCGTCCCCCGCGTGATCCACACGTCCTCGGCCGCCACCCTGGGGGAGGACGAAGGCACGATCGGCACCGAGGACGCCCCGCACCGAAGCAGCTTCCTCTCCGGATACGAGCGGTCGAAGTACCTCGGCGAACGTCGCGCCCTGGAGACCGGGCGCGAGCTCGGCATCGACGTGATCTGCGTCAACCCCTCCTCCGTGCAGGGCCCGGGCCGGACCTCCGGCACGGCGCGGATCCTGCTGCACGTCGCGGGGTCGGAGCGCGCCGTCCTCGTCCGCACCTGGATCTCGGTGATCGACGTCGACGATTGCGCCGCCGGCCACGCCCTGGCGGAGCGTCGTGGCGCACCCGGCGAGCGCTACGTGCTCTCGGGCGCGTCGATCCGGATCGAGGACGCGGTCGAGCTGCTGCGCGCGCGGATCGGGCGCCCACGCCGGGTCCTTTGGATCCCCCGGGCGGTGGTCCGGGCCGCGACGCCGCTCGCCGCCGTCGCGGCCCGCACGTCGCGGTCCGCCGATCCGTCGGTGTGTCCCGCGTTGCTCCGCACGCTGCTCCACGGCCATCGCTACGACGGCTCCCGCGCGACGCGGGACCTCGGCCTTCGCTACCGACCGATCGAGGAGACCCTCCAGCGGACGATCGCCTGGTACGAAGAACGCGGCATCCTCGCCCCCGGCTCTCCGGCGTAGGATGCCACCATGACCGAGCGTCCCGACCGCAACCTCGCGATGGAGCTCGTACGCGTGACCGAGGCCGCCGCGCTCGCCGCCGGTCGCTGGATCGGACGCGGCGACAAGAACGCGGCCGACCAGGCGGCCGTCGACGCGATGCGCCTCATGATCGACACGGTGTCCATGGACGGCGTCGTCGTGATCGGCGAGGGCGAGAAGGACGAGGCGCCGATGCTCTTCAACGGGGAGCGGGTGGGCTCCGGCACCGGCCCCGGCACCGACGTCGCCGTGGATCCGATCGACGGGACGCGCCTGACGGCCACCGGGCAGCCGAACGCGCTCGCCGTGATCGGCCTGGCCCCCCGGGGCGCGATGTTCTTCCCGGGGGCCGCCCTCTACATGGAGAAGATCGCGACCGGGCCCAAGGCGGCCGACGTGATCGACATCGAGGCGCCGGTGGCGGAGAACGTCCGCCAGGTGGCGAAGGCGAAGGGCAAGCGGCCGGAGGAGGTGGCGGTCACGATCCTCGACCGTCCCCGCCACGAGCGACTCATCACGGAGGTCCGCGAGGTCGGCGCCCGCATCTTCCTCATCACCGACGGCGACGTCGCCGGCGCGATCGCGGCGGCGACCCCCGACGGCGAGGTCGACCTCCTGGTCGGCATCGGTGGGACCCCCGAGGGCGTGATCGCGGCCGCGGCGCTGCAGTGCCTGGGCGGCGCGATCCAGGGCAAGCTCTACCCGCGCAACGACGAGGAGCGCCGGGCGCTCCTGGACGACGGGTTCGATCTGGACCGGGTGCTCCACACCGACGACCTCGTGTCCGGCGACGATGTGTTCTTCGCGGCCACGGGGATCACCGACGGCTACCTGCTCCGAGGGGTCCGCTACTCACCCGACGGCGCGGCGACGCATTCGATGGTGATGCGGTCGCACTCCGGCACGGTCCGCTCCGTCGAGTCGCAGCACTCGTTCGAGAAGCTCGAGCGCTTCTCGCCGATCCAGTACCGGCCGTAGTCCACTCAGATCGCCGCGTAGACCCCGGTGCTCGTGCGTTCGATCGCGCCCTCGGCGCGGAGCTCGCGGAGGGCACGCTGCACCGATCCGCGGACGTCCGGCGTCGCGAACGGATCGAGGTAGCCGGCGCGGAGCGCGCGATCCTGGATCGTCGTCCAATGCAGCGGCTCGCCGGCCTCGGTGAGCACGCGCACGACCGCGTCGCGAGGCCTCATCGGCACGCCGGCAGGACCCGTTCCGCAAGAAGGGAGACCATGTCGGGCTCGATCACCGCGAACGGGAGCGTCCACGGCGACACGACGATCTCCTCGACCCCGAGGGCTGCGAACGCCCCGATCCGGTCGATCGCCTGCTCGGGCGTTCCACTCAGGGTGTCGGCCGTCCACGACGACCAGGTGTCCTCCCGCATCGCATCGGCGGGGAAGGCCGCCCGCGCCCGCTCGAACGTCGCCTCGGCCCGGGACTCCGTTTCGCCGATCAGCGAGTACAGGCCGATCGTCCGACGGAACGTCGCGGGGTCGCGTCCCTCACGCTCGCACGCGGTCGCGACGTCTGTCAGCTTCGCCGCGTAGGGATCCGGCGCGAGCCGCCACACCGCGTTCCACCCGGTCGCGTAGCGCGCAGCCAGCCGCAGCAGCCGCGGACCTCCCTTGCCGCCGACCCAGACCGGCAACGGTCGCTGCACCGGCGTGGGCGACGACGGCGCCTCGCGTGTCTTCCAGACCGCGCCGTCGAAGGAGATCGGCTGATCGGACCCGAGCAGCCCCGTCGTGATCGCGAGGGCATCCTCGAGCGACCGGAACCGCTCGCCGATCGGCCCGAACGGGTAGCCGAACGCCTGGAACTCCTCCTCGAGCCAGCCGGCTCCCAGCCCCAGCTCGAGGCGGCCGCCGCTCACCGCGTCGATCGTCGCCGCCGCCTTCGCCACCAGCGACGGATGCCGGAACGCGGCGCACAGGACGAGCACGCCCAATCGCACGCGCTCGGTCACCGCTGCCAGGCCGGCGAGCGTCGTCAGGGGCTCCAGCGCGGCGATCGGCGCCGGGTCGGCCCCGTAGCGCGAGAACGAATAGAACAGATGGTCCGACACCCAGACCGAATCGAAGCCGAGCTCCTCGGCGGTTCGTGCCCATGCCGCCGTCACCTCGAACGAGGTCTCGCCGCTCGGCAGGGAGAACCCGTACTGCGGGATCGCGAGCCCGAATCGCATCGGCTGCGAGGATACGCGGGCGCTACGGCGAGGGTGAGGACACCGGCGCCTCGGCGCCCAACGTGCCCGTCAGCACGAGGCGGCCACGCGCGTCGCGAACGACGACCCGCCCGAACCCCGTGAGGTCCTGGCTCACGACCCGCGCGACCGTGGCGCCGCCGCCCGAGTCGAGATGGCGGATCCGCGCGACCGTCAGCGACCGTCCGGGCCGAGCCGCTAAGAGCGTGACGGTGAACGGCGCGCCCTTCGGCCGGAGGCCCGTCACGATCACGATCACCTGATCGTCCACGGTCGGTGAGACGATCGTGAGGGCCGAGCCGCTGCCGGTCCCGTCGTGGACCGGATCGAGGGTGCCGAGCGCGGCCTCGGTCGCCGGATCGACGTACGCCGCGGACTGGATCAGTTGGCGGAACCGCGCCAGCTCCTCGTTCTGTTGCTGCGCCTGCGACACGATCTGGGCCGTCCGACCGCTCCGGTGGGCGAGCACGGCGCCGGTGCCGAGCCCGGCGAGCGCGACCGCGGCGGCCAGCAAGATCACCCCGGCGCGGCGCACCCGAATGAGACCCGTTGGACGCCGTGGCGACGTGGCCGCGGCGCCCACGGCGCCGACCACCCGGTCCTGGAGCTCGGCGGCCGGATCGGCCGGCGCGAGCGCGAACGCGAGCATCCCCGCCGCGCGCTCGAGCTCCCGGGCTTCACGGCGACACGCGGCGCACCAGCTCAGGTGCTGCTCGAGCTCGCTCGCATCGCCGTTGCCGACGCCGAGCGCGTGCTCGGGGAGCAGCTCGCGGACACCGGCGCAGTTCACGAGGGCTCCTTCTCCTCGTTCGCACGCCGGACCTTGATCAACGCCGAACGGAGGCGGGTCTTCACGGTGCCGAGGGGGATGCCGTCGGCCTCGGCGATCTCGCGCGCCGTCATGCCACGGAAGTACGTCCTGGCGATCAGCCGCTTCTCGGCGTCCGAGAGGGAGGCGAGGGCGCGCAACGCCTCGTCGCGCTCCATCAGCACGGCCTCCTCGTCGATGCCGGGCGCATCGGGCACCTCGTCGACCAGGACGAGATGGGGGCGGGACACGCCTGTGTCGCGCCGTAGCCGGTCCACCGCGAGGTTGTGGGCGATCGTCATGAGCCAGGTCGACAGGCGGCCGCGTAGGGGGTCGAACCGGGCGGCTTTGCGCCACGCGGTGAGGAAGACGTCCTGCGTGAGCTCCTCGGCGGCCTCGCGGGAGCCCAGCAGGCGCAGCCCCATCGTGTAGACGGGGCGCCCGAACCGGGCGTAGAGCGCGCGGATCGCAGCGTCGTCACCAGCCAGCAGCCCTTCCATCAGCTGTCGCTCCTCGCGAGGCAGGAGCGGTCCCTCGTTCACGTGTCCCTGCACGGGACTCCTTCCGGTTACTACGGGCGCGCATGGCCGGCGAGCTTGGCCGGCCACGATCCACCGCGTCGATGGTCCCACTCTGTTCGCCGGCGCGCCATCGGCCGTTCCGTCCGCGAGGCGCCGACATCGAGAAGGCGTACGCTCATCACAGGAACGCAACACCGGCGGACCGGCCGGGATCGCCCCGGGACGGCCGGTTGTCGGAAGGAGAACCGATGAGCCGCATCACCCGACGGATCGGCCGCATGGCAGGCCGTCTCACCCTCGTCGCCCTGGTGGTGACGACCGTCCTGGCCGGCGCGTCCATGGCGCATGCGCAGACGGCGGCTCCCGTGATCGTCACGATGCACCTGGACGGGGTCGTGGACCCGTTCACGGCCGACTACATCACCGGGGGCGTGCAGCGGGCCGAGGATGAGGGCGCGGAGGCGGTCCTGCTCTTCATGGACACCCCCGGCGGGCTCGGCTCCTCGATGGACCAGATCACGGAGTCGTTCCTGGCATCGAAGATCCCCGTGATCGCGTACGTGTCGCCGAGCGGGGCGCGCGCGGCCTCGGCCGGAGCGTTCATCCTGCTGTCGGCGCCGGTCGCGGCGATGGCGCCGGGGACCCATGTCGGAGCGTCCACCCCGATCGGCCTGTCGGGAGGTGATCTGGACCAGAAGGTCAAGAACGACGCCACCGCGCAGATCAAGACCCTCGCGACGACGTACGGGCGCAACGCCGACGTGGCCGCGACCTTCGTGACGCAGGCCGCGAGCATCACCGCCGACCAGGCCCTGGCCGACGGCGTGATCGACCTGATCGCGCCGTCCACCCAAGACCTGCTCACGACGCTGAACGGGACGTCGGTGCAGCTCGGCGACGGGACGACCGTCACACTGCACACGGCGGGCGCGACGCTCCAGGACGAGAAGATGGGCGCGTTCGTCGGGTTCCTGCACTCACTCTTCGACCCCAACCTGGCGTTCATCTTCTTCTGGCTGGGGCTCGCCCTCATCGTGCTCGAGCTGATCGTGCCCGGTCACATCTTCTCCGGGACGATCGGCACGATCCTGCTCGTGTGCTCGTTGGTGTCGTTCGGGTTCCTCCCCGTTCGGATCATCGGGATCGTGTTGTTGGTGATCTCCGTGATCGCGTTCATCGTCGAGCTGAAGGCGCCCGGGCTGGGCATCTGGGGGGTGGTCGGCGTCATCGCGCTCGTTGCCGGCGGATGGTTCCTCTACGACCGCGCGGGCGGCGTGTCGGTCTCGCCGTGGGTGCTCTTCGCCGTCGCCGCCGTGGTCTCGCTGTTCTTCGGCGTGGTCGTCGCCGCGGCGCTCCGGTTGCGTCACTCCCCGTCCCTGCTCGCCGGGAAGACGATCGTCGGGGCCGAGGGGATCACACTGCCCACGGGCGTGGGCCCGAAGGGTGGCGTCGTACGGGTCGCCTCGGAGGAATGGAGGGCGATCGCGCCGGCGGGACCGATCTCCGGAGGCGCGAAGGTTCGCGTCACTGAGCTCGACGGGTTGGTGCTCACCGTCGAGCCACTCGATGCCGAGCACGTACCGGCCGCGCCGCAGGCGCCGGCCGCAGAAGGGAGGAACACCCCATGAGCCCTGCGCTCATCGTGCTCGTGATCGTGATCCTGCTGGGGCTGATGGTCGCGTTCAAGGCGATCAGGATCGTGCCGGAATACCAGCGCCTCGTCGTGTTCCGGCTGGGACGGTTGCACGCGACGCGCGGACCCGGTCTCGTGATCCTGATCCCGTTCATCGATCGCGGGATCACGGTCGATCTCCGGGAGTTCTTCCTGGAGATCCCGCGCCAGGACTCGATCACGCGGGACAACGCGGCGATCTCGATCGACTTCATCCTGTACTACAAGGTCTACGAGCCCGCGGATTCGGTCGTGAAGGTGCAGAACTTCTCGGGAGCCGCCACGAACATCGCGGCCACGACGCTGCGCGCGGTGGTCGGCGACATCATGCTGGACGACGTGCTCGCGAAACGCGACGAGATCAACAGCCTGCTCCGCGTGAAGCTCGACGAGGTGACGGAGCGCTGGGGCGTGAAGGTCACGAACGTCGAGATCCGGGAGATCATCCCGCCGCCGTCGGTGCAGGAGGCGATGACCCGGCAGATGTCGGCCGAGCGCACCCGCCGCGCCGTCGTGACGGAGGCGGATGGCAACAAACAGGCGGCGATCACGATCGCGGAGGGGAACAAGCAGGCGGCGATCCTGAACGCGGAGGGCTCGAAGCAGTCGGCGATCCTCACCGCCGAGGGCGAGCGGCAGGCCGCGATCCTGCGCGCCGAGGGGTTCTCCTCGGCGCTCGACAAGATCTTCCAGATCGCGAGCACGGTGGACGAGAAGACGATGCGCCTGCAGTACCTCGACGCCTTGAAGCAGGTCGGCACGTCACCGTCCTCGAAGGTCGTCGTCCCGATGGAGCTGTCCGGCCTGGTCGCGACGTTCACGGCGCTCGCCGAGGCCGCCTCGACGAACGGCAGCGGAGGCGACGGGCAGGGCTGAGTGCAGCGATCCTCAGGCCGGCACGGCGATGCCGGCCTGCTGCAGCGCCAACTCGAAGTCGTGCACGTTCGACACCGCGTGCATCGCATCCGCCACGCTGACCTGACCCTGCTGGATCAACCGGAGCAGCGACTGATCGAAGGTGGTCATGCCGTAGTAGGCGCCGTCCTTCATGACGTCCTTGATCTCCTCGGTCTTGTCCGCGTCGACGATGCGCTCCGCGACGCGGCCGGTGTTCACCAGGACCTCGAGCGCCGGCACGCGGCCGCCGGTCGCCGTGGGGACGAGGCGCTGGCACACGATGCCGCGGAGGCTGGAGGACAGCGCCAGCCGGACCTGCTTCTGCTGGTACGGCGGGAAGAAGTCGATGAGGCGGTTCACGGTCTCGGTGGCGTCGGTCGTGTGCAGGGTCGACATCACGAGGTGGCCGGTCTCGGCCGCCTGGAGCGCGGCGCGCACCGTCTCGGTGTCCCGCATCTCGCCGATCAGGATGACGTCGGGATCCTGCCGCAGCGCCGACCGGAGCGCCGACAGGAAGTCTTGCGTGTCGTTGCCGACCTCCCGCTGGTTGATCGAGGCGACGTCGTCGCGGTGCAGCACCTCGATCGGATCCTCGATCGTCACGATGTGCACCGGCTTCGTCCGGTTGATGTGCCCGATCATCGCCGCGAGGGTGGTCGTCTTGCCCGAACCCGTCGGCCCGGTGACCAAGACGAGCCCGCGGTGTTCCTCCGCGAGCGTGCGGACCGAATCCGGCAACCCGATCTCCTCGAACGACGGGCCGCCGAAACGCAGCTTCCGCAAGACCATCGACACCGAGCCGCGTTGGCGGAAGACGTTGGCTCGGAAACGGCCGACGTTCGCCACGGAATACGCGAAGTCGACGTCGCCGCGCTCCTCGAACGTGGGCCGACGATCGACCGGGATGATGCCGGTCGCGATCGCCTGCGTGTCGGCCGGGCTCAGCGGCGCGCGCTCCAGGCGGGTCAGTCCGTGGGCGGCCCGCAGCATCGGCGCTGATCCCACCTTGACGTGCAGGTCGGAACCGTCGCCTTCCACGAGCGCCGCGAGCCAGCCGTCGAATTCCGCTACGAGCGGGGAGACGTCCTCCATCACCGTGTGCTCCGATCCGTGGTCGGGGGGCGAACGAGCCCGCGGGTTCCGTTCCCGTTCTCCGTTGGCATCGGCGTGCGGACGGCCCGACTTCAGCCCGAGGGCCGGAACCGGCGGATCAGGGGCTCTTCGCGGTGAGCCGGCACACGGTGCTCCGGTCAGCCAGCGGCTCGAACGCGGTCATGGCCATCGCGGGTCTCGAGGCGGCGAGCATCCCCTCGAGGAGGCCTCGATGGACGGCGCAGACCAGGTCCCGGTGCTCTTCCAGGAGGTCGCGGAACGGGCAGTCGCGCAGCGAGATCTCGACCGTCCGGGCCCCCCGACGCCGGAAACGTGGCGTGAAGCCGGCTCCCGCGAGGGCCTCTTGGAGCACCGCCAGGTTCGGGCCGGACGAGCGCGAGGCGCCGGGCCGGGGGGCCGACCGTCCGAGCAGGTAGGCGCCCCACTCCCGGGCGAGCTCCTGCGCGCGTTCCCGTTGGCGCGCGCTGGTCAACAGGCCGGCCAGGATGTCGGCCAGGAGCTGGTGGTCGCGACCCTCGCGCGGCTCGGCATCGACGGCGACGTACATGGTCTGGGGCCGGCCGACGCTGGGGCCTTTCCGCTGCTCGGACGCCACGAGCCCGACCTCCTCCAGCCGACGCAGGTGCGGGCGGAGCGTGTTCGGGTGCAGGGACAGGCGCGTGGCGAGCTCGCGGACGGCGACCGGCCGGCCGGAGAGCCGCAGGTACCGGTAGAGGCGGTAGCGGGTGTCGTCGGCGAGCGCCTTGTGGACCTCGATCGGCAGCGGGTCGGGCATCGCATCGGCTCCGTCGTAGACTCTATTAACACGGTTCACACGGTGTTAATGGGTCAATCGTACGGGAAGAAGGGCAACCCGATGGTTACCGAGGAGCAGGTCCGAGAAGCGCTGAGGGGTGTGAAGGATCCCGAGATCGGGCGGCCGATCGAGGATATCGGCATGCTCCGGTCGATCGAGGTCGACGCCGGCACCGTCCACGTCCACGTGTTGCTCACGATCGAGGGATGCCCGCTGCGCGACCGGATCACGACGGACGTCACGGCGGCCGTCCAGCCGCTCGAAGGGGTCGAGCGGGTGGACGTGTCGCTGACCCCGATGAGCGACACGCAGCGCCAGGAGCTCGTCGGCCAGCTCCGCGGCGGCGCCCCCTCGGGAGCGGCGCGCATCGCGTTCCCGCCCGAGACGTCCCTGATCGCGATCGCGTCCGGCAAGGGCGGCGTCGGCAAGTCCAGCGTGACCGTGAACCTCGCGTGCGCGCTCGTCGAGGAGGGCGCGACGGTCGGGATCCTGGACGCCGACGTCTGGGGCTTCAGCGTGCCGCGCATGATCGGCGCGGAGGGCAAGCCCGTCGGGTTCAACGACATGATCCTGCCGCTCGAGGCCCACGGCGTGAAGGTGATCTCGATGGGCTTCTTCGTGCCGGAGGAGACCCCCGTGATCTGGCGCGGGCCGATGCTGCACAAGGCGATCGAGCAGTTCCTCGGCGACGTCTACTGGGGCGACATCGACTACCTGCTGTGCGATCTGCCGCCGGGCACCGGCGACGTGTCGATCTCGCTCGCCTCCTTCATCCCGGGTGCGTCGATGGTCGTCGTCACGACCCCGCAGGAGGCCGCCCGGAAGGTCGCCGAGCGCGCCGGCAAGATGGCCGAACGCACGAACCTCCGGCCGATCGGCGTGATCGAGAACATGTCGTACTACGTGTGCCCCCACTGCGGCGAGCGCGAGTCGCTGTTCGGCGAGGGCGGCGGACACGAGGCGGCCCAGACGCTCGGCGTGCCGCTCCTCGCGCAGGTGCCGCTCGAGCCCGCGCTCCGCGAGGGGGCCGACGTGGGCGACCCGATCGTGCTGCGCGACCCGGGGTCCCCTGCCTCGGTCGCGCTCCGCGAGGCGGCGGCCGCGATCAGGACCACCTCGAAGTCGAAGATCGGGAAGCCCCTCACGGTGATGGCGCGGTGACCTCGGGCGCCGATGTCCTTCGCGCGGTCATCGACCATCACGTCTGGGCCACGCTGACGCTGCTGGAGGCGCTCGAGGCCCTCGACGAAGAACAGCTCAGCGCGACGATCGGCGGGACCTACGGCTCGATGCCGCAGACGCT
Organism: Actinomycetota bacterium; assembly: GCA_035519495.1. Classification (GTDB taxonomy): domain Bacteria; phylum Actinomycetota; class UBA4738; order UBA4738; family HRBIN12; genus AC-51. Next base: position 11,824 of record DATIWE010000078.1, on the reverse strand, counting down.
GACCCACCTGGTGGACGCCGACAGCCGGTACCTCCGGCGCTTCGACGACCCGAGCCTGCCGTCCGAGCCCAGCCACCGGATCGACCCCCTGCCCGAGCTCGAACGGCGGATGCGGGAGCACGCGCCGCTCTGGAGCGCGATCCTGGACCGGCTCGATGCCGGGACCTTAGATTCCTCGATCGTGAACCACGCCGAGTACCCCGACACGAAGCACGCGGAGGGCATGCTCCTGGTCCAGGCGATCCAGCACGGCGAGGAGCATCGCCAGCAGGTGTGCTCGACACTCGGCGCCCTCGGGCTGGACGTGCCTGACCTCAGCGGCTGGGAGTTCTGGCTGGCGACCCGCTAGGTCGCATCGGGTTCCGCCGCGACGGCTTCCTCCGCACGCTCCTGGGTGCGGCTCGGCGTCGTCGGACCCGAGCGCTTCGAGATCGCCCAGTACCCCCACACGGCGACGCTGAGCAGCACGACGGTCAGCGCCGTCCACTGCGACCCGGTGAGCGGGCCGAAGCGCTTGTCGATGCGAAGGAAGTCCTCGAGCAGCCGGCAGCACCCGTAGTAGATCGTGAACAGCAGGGTGGCGAGCCCTTCCCGCCGAGGCTCGCGGATGAACCACCAGAGGATGCCGAACAGGATCCAGGCGAGCAGCATGTCGTACATCGCCGTCTGGTGGACGCCGACCCCCTGGGAGATCACGTCGACGCCGTTTCGCAGCTCGGCGCTCCCCCGCCGGATGATCTCGAGGTGGCCCCCCTGGAGGTCGGCGGTGCAGATCCTGCCGTCGCAGCCGAACGGCGGTGCGAGCGTGCCGCCCGCGTACTTCCATGCCAGCAGCCAGGAGGTCGGTTTGCCGAGGTGATCGCCGATGATCAGGTCGCCGATCCGACCGATCGCGATGCCGAGGGCCAACGGGGCGGCGAGCGCGTCGGCCACCTGGAAGAACCGCAACCCGAAGCGCCGGATGTTGATCGCGTTCGCAATCGTCGCGCCGGCGATGCCGCCGAGCAACGAGATGCCGCCCTTCCAGATCATGAGCCACTGCACCGGCGAGGAGAACTCCGAGACGTGGGCGATCACGTACCCGACGCGAGCACCGACGATCGCCCCGATCAAGGACCAGAAAACGACCGAATTAATCGCGTCGTTCGAGATCCCCCTCCGCAGGGCCAACTTCCCGAACAGCCAGGCGCCCACCATGAACCCGATCGCGATGAACAGCCCGTGCGGTGAGATCGCGAAGGTGCTGCCGAAGCGGAAGCGGTCGATGACGGGCCAGCCGACGGCGCCGATGAACGCAGGCATCGGTCCGAGCGTAACAGCGACACCGATCCAGGAAGGTTTCAGGAGGGACGCGAACGCGGCCACACCCGGGCGACCGCGCGGCCCAGCAGGAGCCCACTCAGGACGTCGCTCGGATAGTGCACGCCGAGGGCGACGCGCGAGGCGCCCACCGACAGATCGAGGGCCCCCAGCGCCGACCGGCCGAGCCGCCCGATCCCCAGTTCGCGCGCTCCGACCCTCGAGAACGACGTCAGGACCGCCGGGTGCGACGACGGCCAGGACGAGCCGGCCGGCCGCGCGATCAACTGCCGGACGCCGTCGGGATCCTCGTCGGCCGGTCGCGGTCGGTTCGCGACGCGCTTGAGGCCCTGGAGCAGGAGCCACGCGGCTCCCGCCGCGCTCAGGGCGCGAACGGCCGGGCCTCGCCTCCCCGCCGCGAACAACGTGGCCGCGGCCGCTCCGGAGGCGTAGAAGGAACCGAGCTCCGTGATCGCGGCGAAGCCGGCGTCCGCACCGGGGCCGGCGCCGCGGTTGACGAGTCCGAACAGCTCACGGTCCACCGCCGGGCCGTCCTCGCCCTTCATCGCGGCCAGGCCCACGGCCACCGCGCCGGCGCCGAGGCAGCCGGCCCACACGAACCTTCCGAGACCCACGGCGGCCAATCATGCAAGATGGCGGCGCCGGGCGTCAGGTCGCCCGGCGGACGCGGGAGGCGACGATGCGACGGCCGGACGACATGGAGCACGACTCGCCCGACGACGGGCGGGGCGATTGGTCCGAGAAGCGCGAGGGACCGAGCACGAAGGTGATCGTGGCGATCGTGATCGCCGTCGTGCTCCTGCTCTTCGTCCTCCAGAACGGCCATCGGACGCAGCTCAGCTTCCTGTTCCTGAACGGCTTCTACCCGCTCTGGACCGTGATCGTCGTCGGCGCGGTCCTCGGTTTCGCTGCGGGCTGGCTGCTGTGCGCGGCGCGCGCGCGCCGGCGGCTGCGGAGGGCCGGCGAGCGCTAGCTCGACCGCGGCCCGCGCGAACGTGCCGCTGCGCGGGCCTCGATCTCGTATCTCTGGGCGATCGTGCCGCGCCGCAACGCGTACTCGGCCCCACCCACCGCGTTCACGCTCGCCGCGGCGAAGCGCCCGAGTGGGCCGCGGAACACCCAGTCCACCTCGTGACGGAGCACGCTGCGGCGCTTCGGCAAGGCCGCGATGGTTGTCGCGACGGTCGCGTCGAGGAGCCCCCCGAGGTGCACCGCCGCGCTCCAGGGCGGATCCCAGATCCGGATCTCGCACGGCACCGAGGCGCGGACCCCCATGAACCCCATGATCGCCTTGTAATGGACGCCGGGACCCAGCCCCCCGGCGGGCACCTTCACCGCAACGATGTGCCGGTCCCAGTGCGGGAGGTTCTTGGGATCGCTCGTCACCTCCCAGACCAGCTCGGGCGGTGCGTCCACCTCGATGGAGTACTCGGCGGAAGTCACGCGCCCTTCGCGCTCCCGCTGCTCCAGCCCTTCCACCAGACCGTGCGCCGGGGCGTGATGCGCACGAGGGCGTCGGCGTCGGGCGCGAGGCCCCGCGCGATCGACCGGAGCGTCTTCGCGCCCGAGCCCACCTCGCCGTCGACGAAGAAGGACGCCTCGCCCTGCACCATCGCTCCGACCATGTCTCGCGCGCGCCAGACGGATGCCCGGTCGACCATCAGCGCCGCCGGGACGTCCGGCCCGGCGCCCGCGATCGCGAGCGTCTGCGCCGGGAGCGCAACGAAGAGCTCGTGCTCGTCCGCGCGCCAATGCACCGGCACCGTGACGAGGCCGCGTTCCCCCTGGATCGCCAGCACGCCGTCGCCCACGCGGCCGACGCCCTCGACGACATCCTGCGGCAGGGATCCGAACGGATCGTCGGCCGTCGTGGAGCGCCGGAAGGTCGCGTGGGAGGCGGCTCGTCCGCCCCATCGACCCCTCCCCTCCTGGATGCCGTCGGCGTCCAGGAGCGCGGTCCGCTCGACGTCCACCCCGACGAACACGCGCCCCGGCGGCGTCCACGCGAGGGGCACCTGCCGCGCGTCGAACGCGTAGCCGGCGAAGAACCGCGCGTTCTTCCGGCTGAAGCCGGCCGTCGCACGCGCGATCGACGTCGCGCCGGCGACCGCGGCCGCCCACGTGCGTGTGTCGAGGGCGTCGTAGGTCTTGACGGTTCCGGTGAACGTGACGGCGAGGTCGCCGGAGCGGACCACGCCGGCGACCGACGGATCCAGGCGCCACGCGCGAGCCTTGACCGAACGCCGCGAGGTCGTGAGCCAGATGCGCCCACCGCTGTAGGCGAACACGAGCGGCGTGCAGTGCGGGCCGCGCGGTGTGGACGCGGCGACCGCACAGAAGCGCCCGTCCTCGAGCACCGACTGCACCGCGGTCGACAGGAAGCTCACGCCAGCGCCTGCTTGTACGCGAGCTTGGGCGGGGACACGAGCAGCGACAGGATGAGCGCGGTCCGCACGGGCTCGTCGGCTGCCTCCTGATACGCCTCCTCTACGTGACGTGCGAACGGCCCCCAGTGCGCGGCGATCGCGACGAAGATCCTCGTGGCGAGGAACAGGACGATCCCCGACGCCGCCCCGACGAGCAGCGCCTTCCCGACCGGTGTCGTGCGCTGCGCCGCCGGCATCAGCAGCAACGCCGCGATCCCCATCGCGCCCAGGACGTAGGGGAGGATCTCCCACACCTTCTTGCCGTGCGTGGAGATCTGCCACCACGCCGCCATCTGCGCGACGATGCCGACGACGATCGCGATCCGGTCCATCGGCTACCCCGGCAGGAACCGCGTCTTGACGGCCGTCTCCGCCGTGAACGCGGTCACGACGGCGAGGTAGTAGAAGCCGGTCGCGGACTGAACGGCCGAGGCGCGCTCGCCGCGGAGCGCCGCCTTCGCGAGCGCCGCGATCAGCAAGGTCGTCGCCGACATGCCGATCGCGATCCACGGCGCCAGCGCGCCGGCGGTGAGCAGCGGGTTGAACTCCTGCGACGCGCTCGTACCCGAGAACCCGCCGGTCACGATCGCGACGATCTCGAGCCCGGTCGCGATCAGCAGTGTCACCGTGGCCCGCTCGATCGGCCGGCGCGACAGCTTCCGGTCGGTCAGGTACCAGTGACCGAGGAACAAGCAGTGGTACGCCGAACCGACGAACGCGGCCCCCACCAGCAGCTGGAACGCCGAGACCGGGTACGGCTGCCGGCCGGTCGCGGCCATCGCCGCGAGCAGACCGAGCAGGACCGGCAGGGAGAGCAGGCCGAGCACCCGCCCGGCGGCTTGTCGCCGTGCGAGCAGCAGGACGGCCGAGAGGCTCACCGCGATCGCGGCGCCGAGCGAGAGCCGCACGGACCATGCGCCCGCGGCGTCGCCGGGGATCGCGCCGGCGCGGGCGGCGAGCCAGATGGGCCATGCGAAGAGCAGGGCCGCGATCACGCTCCAGATCTGGAAGTAGGAGCGCTTCGTCTCCCGCCACAGGGGGGAGAGCCACGTGAGCGCCGCGGCGCCGGCGAGGGTCTCGGCCAGCACGATCGCCAGCACCCCGGCGAACCCGGTCACGCGCCGCTCCCCGTCATCGGCCTCAGCCTAGCCGCCCGGCGCGCACCCGACGCTCTGCGGGACCCCAGCTACCCTGTGCCGCATGGATGACTGGCGTTCCTACGACGACGTGGCCGTGATCTACGAGCGGGTCCACGCCCCGCGCTTCGCCGACCCCGCCCGCGACCTGCTCGCGCTCGCCGACGTGACCGCGGGCCAGCGGGTCCTCGACGTCGGCACCGGCACCGGCGTGGCCGCCGCCGAAGCCGTCGCGCTGGGCGCCGACGCGACCGGCGTCGACGCCTCGATCGGGATGCTCGAGGTCGGCCACGCCGCCCACCCGGCCCTGCGCCTTGCCGCCGCGGAGGTGATCGACCTGCCGTTCGGGCCGGGGACGTTCGATGCCGTCGTCGGGAACTTCGTCCTGGCCCACTTCACGAAGGTGGACACGGCCCTGTTCGACCTGGTCCGCGTGACGAAGCCTGGCGGCCGGCTCGGCTTCACGACCTGGTCGGACGGACGCGACGCCTTCACGGACACGTGGCTCGAGCTGGTCGGCGAGGTGGTCCCCAGCGAGCTGCTCGATCCGTCCGTCGCCGATGCCGTGCCGAACCACGACCGCTTCAAGCGCAGGGAGGCGGTCGAGCAGGCGCTCCACGATGCCGGCCTACGCCACGTCCGCACCGAGCCCGCGCAGTACGAATGGACCTACGCCCTGGACGACTACCTCGACGGGCTGCAGGTCTGGGCGCTGGGACGGTTCGTCCGGGAGATGCTCGGCGACGGCTGGGACGCGTTCCGCGCTCGTGCGCGCGCGGAGTTCGCGCAACGGTTCCCCGACCCGCTCCACGACCGGCGAGACGTGATCCTCGCCGTCGGCGCGAAGGACTAGCGAGGACGCAGGATGGCCGAGCCGGCGCGGAGCGTCCGACCTCGGGCCCCGGGGCCCGCAGCGCCGAATCGGTTCCCGGGGCAGAATGAGGTCCCGACGTCGGAGGCGCGGATGAGACATCTGGACCGAGATGGGTTCGCCGGGTTGCTCGCCCTGCTCGTCGAACGCGGGTTCGAGCTGGTCGGGCCCACCGTGCGCGACGGCGCGATCGTCCTCGACCGGATCGAGGGCGTCGCGGACCTGCCGCGCGGGATGCGCGAGATCCATGCCCCCGGCTCCTATCGGCTCGAGGACGCGGGCGACGACCGCATCTTCGCCTGGGCGCACGGCCCCGACGCGGGGAAGCGGTTCCTGTTCCCGCCACGCGAGACGATCCAGACCGGCACCCGGGCGGCGGACGGCCGCCTCGACCTGCAACCAGCTCCGCTCGCCGATCGCCGCTACGCGTTCGTCGGGCTGCGTTCCTGCGATCTGCACGCGATCGAGATCCAGGACCGGGTGTTCCTCGCCGCCGACCCCGCCTACCGGGCCCGGCGCGAGGGCGCGCTCTTCATCGGCGTGAACTGCGAGATCCCGGGAGCGACCTGCTTCTGCACCTCGATGCAGACCGGCCCACGCTGCACGATGGGCTTCGACCTCGCCCTCACGGAGCTGGAGGACGGCGGGTTCACCGTGGAGATCGGGACCGAGGAGGGCGCCGGCCTGCTCGACGCGCTCCGCGCCGGCGCCGCGACCGAGGAGCAGATCGCCGCCTCGCACGACGTGACCACCCGGGCCGAAGCGGCGATGGGACGCGACCTCGACACGACCGACCTGCCGAACCTGCTCTACCGCAACCGGGAGCATCCGCGGTGGGACGATGTGGCCTCCCGGTGCCTGACGTGCACGAACTGCACGATGGTGTGTCCGACGTGCTTCTGCCACGACCTCTCCGACGAGATCTCCCTCGACGGGCTCCGCGCGGCCCGCACCCGTGAGTGGGCGAGCTGCTTCAGCGAGGAGTTCAGCCACATGTCCTTCGGCGAGGTCCGCTCGAGCCCTCGCTCGCGCTACCGCCAGTGGCTCACACACAAGTTCGCGTCGTGGATCGACCAGTTCGGCACGAGCGGCTGCGTCGGATGCGGGCGGTGCGTCACCTGGTGCCCGGTGGGGATCGACGTCACGGAAGAGATCGCGGTGATCCGCGCGGCCGACGGCGAGGTGCGGGTCGCGGACGAGGTGACCGGCTGATGGCCACGCAGGCGCGCGAGGCGTGGATCGCCGGGATGCCGACCTACGCCGCCACGGTGGATGCGATCGAGCCCGCCGCGGCCGACACGTACACGTACTGGGCCCGGCTCGACGAGCTCGACGCGCGCGCCGCCTACGGCTTCCAGCCCGGGCAGATCTCGATGGTCGGGGTGTTCGGCGTCGGCGAGGTGCCGATCAGCGTCTCGAGCGATCCGGCGGCGCCCGATCGCCTCGCGCACACGATCCGTATCTGCGGCCGCGTGACGCACGTGATCGACCGCGTGCAGGTCGGGGATCGGATCACCGTGCGCGGTCCGTTCGGCAGGCCGTGGCCGCTCGAGGAGGCGCGAGGCGGGGACCTGCTCATCGTGGCGGGCGGATTGGGCATGGCGCCGCTGCGCTCCGCGATCTACACCGCGATCGGTTCGGGAGCGTTCCGCCGGGTGGTCCTGTTGGTGGGCGCGCGGGACCCGTCGCAGGTCCTGTTCCGTGACGAGCTGGAGCGTTGGCGGGCGAGCGGCCCCGCCGGGCTCGAGGTGCACCTCACCGTGGACGTTCCCGACGATGCCTGGCCGTACCACGAGGGCGTGGTGACCACCCTGTTCCCCATCGCCGGGATCGACCCGGAGGCATCGACGGTCTTCACCTGCGGCCCCGAGATCATGATGCGCTTCGTGATGCGCGACCTGCTGCGCCTCGGCGTCCCCCAGGAACGTCTCTGGGTCACGTTGGAACGGAACATGCACTGCGCCGTGAGGCTCTGCGGTCACTGCCAGCTGGGGCGGTGGTTCGTCTGCGCCGACGGCCCGATCTTCCGCTGGGATCAGGTGGGCGATCTGCTGGCGGTGGACGAGCTGTGAGCGCGCCGGCGACCCCCCGCGTGGCCGTGTTCAAGATGGCGTCGTGCGACGGCTGCCAGCTCCAGCTGCTCGACGCCGAGGAGGCGCTACTCGAACTGGCCGGCGCGATCACGATCGCGAACTTCGCCGAGGCGTCCTCGGCGATGGACGACGGTCCGTACGACGTCACCCTCGTCGAGGGTTCGGTTTCTTCGCCGGAGCAGCTGGAACAGCTGCGATCGATCCGCGAACGCTCGCGCTTCTTGATGACGATCGGGGCGTGCGCGACGTCGGGCGGGGTGCAGGCGCTCCGCAACGGCCGCGACATCGACGAGTACGTCCGGTCCGTCTACGCCAGCCCCGGGTTCATCGACACGCTCGCGGACTCCACGCCGATCGCGGAGCATGTGAAGGTCGATCTGGAGTTGACCGGCTGCCCGGTCGATCGCGGGCAACTGCTCGCGGCGCTCGCGTGGCTGATCCAGGGGTCGGTGCCGCGTCCGCCGACCACGCCGGTCTGCATCGAATGCAAGCGTCGTGGCTACGTGTGCGTGATGGTCGCGAAGGGCGAGCCCTGCCTGGGGCCCGTCACGCGCACCGGTTGCGGATCCCTCTGCCCCGGGATGGGCCGAGGCTGCTACGGCTGCTTCGGACCATCGCAGCCGCCGAACACGGAGGCGCTGGCGAAGACGTTCCTCGAGCTGGGGATGCCGCCGAGCCGCGTCGCCGACTCGTTCCGCTTCATCACCGGCTACGCGCCGGCCTTCCGCGAGGCCGCGGATCGCATCGAGCGGGAGGTCGACGGACCGTGACCCATCGATCGGTCGACGTTCCGGTCGTCGCGCGCGTGGAGGGCGAGGGCGCGCTGCACATCCGTATCGACGACGACGTGATCACGCGGCTCGAGCTGCAGATCTACGAGCCCCCGCGGTTCTTCGAGGCGTTCCTGCGCGGCCGCCACTTCAGCGAGGTCCCCGACATCGTCCCTCGGATCTGCGGCATCTGTCCGGTGGCCTATCAGATGAGCGCGATCCATGGGCTCGAGCGGCTCTTCGAGGTCGAGGTGCCGGCGGGGACACGGGAGCTCCGGCGCCTGCTCTACCTCGGCGAGTGGATCGAAAGCCACATGCTGCACGTCCATCTGTTGGCCCTGCCCGACTACCTCGGGTACGACGACGCGATCCAGCTCGTGCGCGCGGGGTTCAAGGATGCCGTCGAGCGCGGGCTCCGTCTGAAGCGGCTCGGGAACGACCTCATGGCGGCGATCGGCGGCCGCGAGATCCATCCGGTCAGCCCCCGCGTCGGTGGGTTCTCGAAAGCCGTCGCCGCCCGGACGCTGCGGGCGTTCCAGCCGAGGCTCGAGGACGCGCTCGTGGAGATCCTCGAGGTCGCCGATCTCGTCGCGCCGCTCGAGATGCCCGCGTTCCCCAGGCCGGCGGAGATGGTCGCGCTGACGCACCCGAACGAGTACGCGATCAACGAGGGATCGATGGCATCCACCGAGGGTCGCGCGTGGAGCGTCGACGCGTACGAGGACGTCACGCACGAGATCCAGGTCGCTCACTCGAACGCGCTCCACTCCGTCTTCACGGACACCGAGACGCCGTACTTCCTCGGTCCGCTCGCGCGTGTCGTGCTGAACGAGCAGCGCCTGACGCCCGTCGCGCGTGAGGCGGCCGCGCGCGGCGGGCTCGGCCTGCCCACCCTCGACCCGTTCGCATCGATGGCCGCGAGGGTCGTGGAGGTGGCCCTCGCGTTGGAGGACAGCCTCCGCCTGATCGCCGCGTACGAGCCCCCCGACCCACCGTCGGCTGCGGTTCGACCGCGAGCGGGACGCGCCACCTGGGCCACGGAGGCGCCCCGGGGGACGCTGTATCACCGGTACGACGTCGCGAACGACGGGACGATCCTCGAAGCGAAGATCGTGCCGCCCACGTCGCAGAACCTCCGGCACATGGAGAAGGATCTCGGGGAGTTCCTCCCCGGGGTGCTCGATCGATCCGACGCAGAGCTCACGCGGCTGGCCGAGATGGTGATCCGCAACTACGACCCGTGCATCAGCTGCGCGACGCACTTCCTCCGCCTCGACGTCGAGCGGGTCTGAGGAGCGGACCGATGGTCCGCGTGATCGGCTGCGGGAACCCCGATGCCGGCGACGACGCGGCCGGGTTGATCGTCGCCGAGGAGATCCGTGCCCGCGCACCCTCGGGCGTTGAGGTCGTTCGCGCCCGCGATCCACTCCGCGTGCTCGATCTCCTCGATGACGTTGAGCGGGCGATCGTCGTCGACGCGATGCGATCCGCGCCGGGAGCTCGCGCGCCCGGCACCCTCGTTCGGATCGAGGTTGGGCCGGACGGATCGCCTGCGGAGCTGCGCTCCTCCCTGTCGTCGCACGGCCTCGGGCTCGCCGGGTCGATCGGCCTCGCGGCCGCGGTGGGGGATCTCCCCCCGATCGTCTTCCACGGTGTCGAAGCCGGTGCCGTCGCGGCCGGTTCCGAGATGTCCGTCGCGGTACGAGCTGCACTCCCGGCACTCATCGATGCGGTCCTCGCCGACGTCGTGTGATGGGGAGCGACGCCGCCACGCTCGACGCTCGTCGCATCCAGGTGCAGGGGATCGTGCAAGGGGTGGGGTTCCGACCGTTCGTGGCCGGCCTCGCGGTCCGGTTCGGGGTCACGGGCTGGGTCCGCAACGACGGCGGCAGCGTGACGATCCACGCGGAGGCGGCCCCCGATGTGCTCGACGCGTTCGCGGCGGCGATCCGGACCGAGGCGCCGCCGCTCGCACTCGTCGAGAGTGTCGCGTCGACGGCCACCCCGCGAGGTGGCCACACCGACTTCGCCGTCGACCCATCCATCGACACCGACACCGGCCCCCGCCTGGCGCCCCCGGACGCCGCGACCTGCACCCGCTGCCTCGAGGAGTTGTTCGATCCGATGGATAGACGCTTCGCCTATCCCTTCATCAACTGCACGAACTGCGGACCTCGCTTCACGATCATCACGGCGCTGCCGTACGACCGAGGGAACACGTCGATGCGAGGGTTCGAGATGTGCCCGGACTGTCGCCGCGAGTACGAGGATCCCGCGGACCGCCGCTACCACGCTGAGCCGATCGCGTGTCCGACGTGCGGACCGCGGCTGCGACTCGTGGATGGGGCGGGACATGCGATCGCGGGAGATCCGGTCGTGCTCGCCGCAGAGCTGCTGCGGTCGGGTTCGATCGTCGCCGTGAAAGGGCTCGGCGGGTTCCAGCTCGCGTGCGATGCGCTCGACGATCGCGTCGTCCACGAGCTCCGCACACGGAAGCGCCGGCCGGAGAAGCCGTTCGCGGTCATGGTCCGCGACATGGACGAGGCTCGCCGGCGCTTCGATCCGTCCGAGGTCGCGGAGGCGGCGCTCGGATCGTGGCGCGCCCCGATCGTGTTGCTGGACGATCGCGGAACCCTCGCGCCTGCGGTCGCCCCGGGTCACCGACGGCAGGGCGCGATGCTTCCCTCGACGCCGGTGCATCACCTCCTCGTGCGGGCCGCGGAGATCCCGCTCGTCATGACGAGCGGGAACGTGAGCGACGAGCCGATCTGCATCGAGGATGACGACGCGCTCCGGCGGCTCGCCGGCATCGCCGACGCGTTCCTCGTACACGATCGGCCGATCGTCGCCCGGTACGACGACAGCGTCCTGTTCGTACGGACGGACGGGCGGGCGGCGACCGTGCTGCGGCGCGCCCGGTCGGAGGCGCCCCAGCCGCTCCCTCTGGCACGCGCCGTACCTCGCACGGTGCTCGGAACGGGCGCCGAGCTGCACGGGGCCTTCTGCATCATCGAGGGGGACCGAGCATACCTGTCCCAGCACATCGGTGATCTCGACGCCGAGGCAGCGATGGATGCCTATCGGGACGCCTACGACCGGTACCGACGGGTCTTCCGTACCGAGCCGGAGCTCGTCGCGCACGACCTGCACCCGGACCTGATGACGACGAGGTTCGCCGAGACGCTCGGGCTCCCGCGGATCGCGGTGC
>DATIWE010000077.1:0-44848 GCA_035519495.1 Actinomycetota bacterium | reverse complement strand
GACGATCGCGTTGGCGTCGGCCAGCTTCTCGCGGCGCCGGCCCGGCTCGCCGTGGATCCCGACGCCCATCTCCATCTCGTCCTCGCCCAGCTCGAACAGCGGCGAGCCCTTCGCCGGCGGCGTGCACGACGTCAGCGCCATACCCATCGTCCGGGTCACCGAGTTCACGCGGTCGCCCAGCGCCACCAGGGCGTCGAGGTCGGCGCCCGCCTCGGACGCCGCGCCGACGGCCTTGATCACGAAGAAGTTGCCGGCCACCCCGCGACGGCCGACGGTCCAGGTCGAGTCCTTCACCGCGACGTCGTCGTCCACGATGACGGTCTTGATGTTGATGCCCTCGGCCTCGGCCATCTCGCGTCCCATGTCGAACGCCATCCGGTCGCCCGTGTAGTTGTTGATCAGGTGCAGCACGCCCTTCTTGGAGTTCAGGAGCTTCGTGGTCTCCAGGACGTAGTCCATCGGCGGTGCCGAGAACACGTCGCCCGGACACGCCGCATCCAGCATGCCCTTGCCGACGATCATCACGTGCGCCGGCTCATGGCCCGAGCCGGATCCCTGCACGATCGACACCTTGGTGTCGCTCGGCGCGTCCGTCCGCATGATCAGGTTGTATTCGGGGACGTACTTCACCGTGTCGGGGTTCGCCAGCGCGATCCCCCTCAGCATCTCCGGCACGAAGTCCTTCGGATCGTTGACGAACTTCTTCATCCCTGCTCTCCCTTCGCTCGGTTCAGTCGGCCGGCCAGACCTCGGCGAGCCGTTCGAACATCACCGCGACCCCGACGGCCCCGGCGTCCAGCGTCCCGATGCTGCGCTCACCCGTGTACGAGGCGCGGCCGCGCTTCGCGAGCATCTCGCGCGTGGCCTCCGCCCTCTCGCGGGCCACGACGGCGGCGCGCTGCAGGCAGACCTTCCCCGGCTCCCCCTCCTTGATCGCCGCCTCCAGCTCGTCGACCGCCGGCTGGAGCGCGTCCAGCAGCGTCTTGTCGCCCAGATCGGAGTTCCCTCGCTGCTTGATGCCGTCGATCGACGCGCGCAGCATCGCGACGACGTCCTCGCCGGTCAGCTCGGTCTTGCCGGTCGCGGCGACCCCGGCCCGCAGGAACCCGGTCCCCCAGATCGGTCCCGACGTTCCGCCGATCCGGCTCGTGATCACGACCGCCACCTTCTTCAGGAACGTCCCGATGTCGGTCCGGTCGAACGTGTCCCAGTCGGCCACGACGATCTCGAAGCCGCGCGCCATCGAATAGCCGAAGTCGCCGTCGCCGACGACCGCGTCGAGCTCGCCGAAGTACGTCTCGTTCGCGACCGCGGTCTCCGCGATCGTCCGGACCGCCAACTCCACCTGTTCGAAGCTGGACTCCCCCATCCACACCTCCCGTTCGCTCTACGACACGCTCGACGCCGCGAGGCACGCTCGCAGGTCCTGCAGCTGTACCCACGGATCGGCCAGACGGATGTCCCGTCCGGCGAGCACCTCGGTGCGCGGTCCGTCCGGCTCGCCCAGCGAGGACACGACCAGCACGGCCTCGGAGAAGTCCTCGTTCACCGTGTAGCTGCTGACCGTCACCACGCACGGGAGACCCGCAGCGACCGCCGCAAGCATCCCGTTGCGCGAATCCTCCACCACCAGCGCCTCGCCGGGCATGACCCCGAGCCGCTCGACGGCGAGCAGGTAGATGTCGGGGGCCGGCTTCTTCGCCGGCACGATGTCGCCGGCCAGCACCTCGAAGCGCTCGGCCCGGTCGGTTCCGACGACGTGCTCGAGCACCGCGCGGACCGACGCCTCCGACGACGTCGAGGCCACGGCGAGCTTCCACCCATCGTCGAGCGCCTCGCCGACGATCCGCGCCACACCCGGGCGGCCCGGGAGCTTCCCGGCCGCGACCATCTCGGTGTAGAGCTCGGTCTTGCGCCGGTGCCAGGCGGCGACCGCCTCGCGCTGCCCGTCCGGATCGGTCGGCAGCCCCGCCTGCGCCACGAACGCCGGCGTCAGCAGGCTCGTCATCCGCTCCTTGCCGCCGGCGATCTTCAGCTTCTCGCCGTACTCCTCCTCGGACCACCGGACCGGTAGCCCGAACTCCTCGAACGTCCGGTTGAACGCGGGCAGGTGGCCGTCGCGCTCCGTGTCGGCGAGCACCCCGTCGCAATCGAAGATGAGGGCGTTCACCACGCCTTGCCTTCGCTCCCGAACCGCCGCATGTGATCGGCCGCCATCGCGAGGACGTCGGCGCGGACCGCCTTGAACAGGGACGGGGGGTCCCACTTGTCGTCCGTCTCGGCCTGCTTGAGGAAGGTCAGGTTCGACTTCATGAACGTCCGCTTGAGGGCCGTTGAGATGTTCACCTTGGCGCAGCCGCGCGCGATCAGGTCGGCGAACTGCGCGTCGGTCATGCCGCTGCCGCCGTGCAGCGCGATCGGGACGTCGGTGGCCTCGACGATGTCGCTCACGCGCTGCGCGTCAAGCTTCGGCTCGCTCGCGTACATGCCGTGCGCGTTGCCGATCGCCGGGGCGAAGACGTCGACGCCGGTCGCGCGGACGAACCCGACCGCGACCTCGAGCGCCTGGCGGTCCGAGTCCTCGTCGGAGCCGACGTCGTCCTCGACGCCCTTGATGCCCTCGATCTCGCCCTCGACGTGCGCGCCGTAGCGACGCGCCTCGGCGACGACCTCCTTCGTCTGGCGTTGGTTCTCTTCCACCGGCAGCGACGAGGCGTCGAACAGCACCGAGTTCCAGCCGCCCTCCAGGCACGAGGAGATCACCTCGCGCTCGGGGCAGTGATCGAGGTGCAGGCACACGGGCACCTCGATGCCGGCGGTCATCGACGTCCACATCCCGTAGAGCACGTCCCGGCCGATCGACTTCACGGTCTTGACCGAGGTCTGGATGATCACCGGCGCGCGGACCTCGACGGCGGCCGCGAGGACGGCCTCGAGGGTGAGGTCGTTCACGATGTTGAACGCGCCGACCCCGTAGCGCTCCTTGAACGCGCGGTCGACGATCTCTTTGAGCGGAACGACCGGCATCGTCAGCTGCACCCCGGCTGGGAGGAAGGGCCTCTCACCGTAGGGGGCCGGCGAGCTCCCCGCATCGGGAGGATCCCCCGTGCGCGGATCCGGGATGTCCCTACCGTCGGAGCTCGCGGGCCAGCGCCACCGCCTGCGTGCGGTTCTGCGCGCCGGTCTTCCGCAGGATCGAGCCCACGTGCTTCTCCACCGTCTTCACCGAGATCGTGAGCGCCTCGCCGATCTCACGGTCGGTGGCCCCGCGCTCCAGGAGCCCCAGCACCTCCTGCTCGCGATCGGTGAACGACGGGCGGTCCCCGTCGCCGTTCAGGTGGGCCTCGAGGCGCTCGGCGGCCACGCCCGAGAGCACGGTCTCGCCCCGGGACGCCGCCGAGACCGCCGCCGCGAGCTCCTCCGGCGAGGCGTCCTTGCCGACGTAGCCGCGCGCGCCCGCGCGCAGGGCTCCCGCGACCGACTCGTCGCTCGCGAACGCGCTCACGGCCACGACCGTGGCGTTCGGGTCCTCGGCGCGGATCGTGGCGATCGCCTCGACGCCGTCGCCGTCGGGCATCTTGAGGTCCATGAGCACGACGTCGGGCCGGAGCGCGCGCCAGGCGCCGACCGCGTCGCGCCCCGAGCCGGCCTCCCCCACGATCTGGAGGCTCGGGTCCGCCGACGACAGGAGGTGCACGATGCCGGTGCGCGTCGCGACGTGATCGTCGACGACGAGCACGCGCAGCGGCTGCGCGGGCGCGGGTCCGGCGTCGATCCCGCTCGGCATCGGGATCCACGCGCGCACGCGCGTCCCCCAGCCGGGCGTGGAGTCGAGCTCGAACGTGCCGCCGAGCAGCCGGGCGCGTTCGGCCATGCCGTCCAGTCCGTCCCGACCATCGTGCTCGACCGCCGCCCGGTCGAAGCCGTCGCCGTCGTCCTGGACGAGCACGGTCACGCCCGCGTCGCCGTAGACGATCCCGACGCGGACCGAGCGCGCGCGTGCGTGCCGCAGCGCGTTCGTCAGCGCCTCCTGCGCGATGCGGAACAGCGTGTGGGCCAGGTTCGGCGGGAGCGCGGTGCGCGTGCCCGAGGTCACGAGCCGGGCGTCGACGACGCCGGTGCGGTTCGCCCACGCGAGCTCGAGCTTCAGCGCCTCCTCGAGGGACCGCCCCTCGAGCGGCGAGGGCGCGAGGCCGAGCACGCTCCGCCGGGTCTCCTCGAACGCCGCCTCCGCGGCCGAGCGCGCCTGACCGAGCGCGTCGGACGCGTCCTCGACGTGCCCGGAGGCGAGCGCGCCCTCCGCCGACCGCAGCTGGAGCAGGATCGACACGAGCCCCTGCGCGACGGCGTCGTGCACCTCGCGGGCCATCCGGTTGCGCTCGGCCGCGACGGCCTCGGCGCGCGCGTTCGCCTCGGCGGCCTCGTGGAGCCGAGCGTTCGTGATCGCGATCGCGGCGTGCTTCGCGAAGACCTCGAGCAGATCTGCGTCGGACGGCGTGAACGAACGCGCCGCGTCCCGGGAGAACACGACGCAGGCCCCGACGATCGAGCCGCGCCACCAGATCGGGACGCCGATCACACCCTTCAGTGCGGCGCGGTCCTCCGGGCGGACGTGGCCGCCGGGGACCTTCGCGTAGTCGTCGAAGATCACCGGACCGCGGCGCGCGACGATCGCGCCCGTCACGCCCTCGTTGAGGGGGAACACCATGCCCGACTGACAGCCGATGCCGATGTCCGCCTCCTTGCGGTAGACGCCGGCAGCCTCGTCGACCAGGCAGATCGAGCCGGCGTCGCACCCGAGCAGCTCGGTGGAGCGCCGCAGGATCCGCTCGAGCAGCGGCCGGAGCGAGAGCTCGCCCGCGAGGTCCTCGACGACCGCGGTGAGGGCGGCGGTCGGTTCGGTCGACCCCCGGACGTCCACCATGGGACGAGTATGAGCGCTCGGCCGTCCGGCTGCTTCCGGGATCCCGGCGGTCGGCCGGCCGGCCGCGGGCGACTAGTGGCAGACCTGGTTCAGGAAGGGGAAGGGGTCGATCGCATCGAGGATGCGTGTGAACCCGAACGGCGAGCGGTGCAGGGACTTCGGCACGTTCCACGGGTGCCATTCGAAGTGGTCGTGCGGTGTCAGCGCGTCCCCGGTTCGTCCCACGTAGCCGATGATCGTGCCCGCCTTCACCCACCCGAGCCGACCGAAGCGGGACAGGTGCCCGTTGCGGACGTATCCCTCGTCCCCGACCACGGTGACGTAGTGACCGCCGAGCCACGTGTCGCTATGTGCGACGGCGAGCCCGTCGAACGGCGCACGGATCGGCCGCCCGATCGGTGCGTGGACGTCGTTCCCCCAATGCGGGTGGTAGCCGCCGGTCAGCCGCGGCGCGCCGAAGTCGTCCCGGTACGACACCGGCTCCGCCACGGGACACAGCCGCAGCGGCGTCCCAGTCGGGGTGTCGTCGGTGCCCGGACGCGGATAGGAGTTGAAGCGCCCGGTTCGCACGATGTGCCGCCACGCCGCGAACGGGCTGCCGTAGTTCAGCCAGATCCACCGCAGCCCCGCGATCAGCTGTTGCGTGGTCCGCGTGTTCGCCGTGACCTTCGGGCAGGCGTCCCAGCCGTGGATGAAGCACGCCGCCGAGAGGATCAGCTCGTCGCGGTCGTTGCTCATCCAGGGGCCTTGGATCGTCTGCATCTCCCCGACGGTCATCGCGAACAGACCGTGCCAGCGCTGCCCGTACCCGCGCGCGGAGAACGCGGGGTCGAACGCCGTGTCCTGCCAGCAGACGATCCACGGGATGGACGGCGAATCCGCCCAGCTCGGCGGGAGGTTCCGCGAGGCGTGGATCGCCACGACGAGCGAGTGATGGAAGCCGACGGGCGGCTCCGACGCCCTGCAGTCCTGCAGCGTGACGTCGGCGGCCGACGTCGACCCGGCCACGGCGGCGAGCGGGTGGACGATCGATGCGGTCACGAGGAGCGCGGCGAGCAGGAAGGCCGGGAGCGCACGACGAACGGCGGCGGCGGGCAGCAGGGTCTCCAACGGCATCGGCGATGATACCCACGTGACTCGGTCGAACGTGGTACCGATCGTGGTCGGGTTGGGGCTCCTCGTGGCGTGCAACCGCGCGAGCTCGCCGGGCGCCACCGCGACCGCCCACGCGACGGTCGCGTTCGGCGACGGATCCACGCTGGCCGTCCGGGTCGCGGACACGCCCGGCGAGCGGGAGACCGGCCTGATGCACGTGATGGTGCTGCCCGAGAACGACGGGATGGCCTTCGTCTACGACGCGCCCTCGACCGACACCTACTGGATGAAGGACACGCTGATCCCGCTCTCGATCGCCTTCGTCGGCGCCGACGGCACGATCCTCGCGATCCGCGACATGCCGCCGTGCACGGCCGAGCCGTGCCCGACCTACGGCGCGGACGGTCCGTTCACGATGGCCGTCGAGGCCAACATCGGATGGTTCGGCCAGCACGGCGTCCGCGTCGGCGATCGCGCCCGGCTGGAGGCGCCGGCATGAGCGACGCCTGCCTGCTGTGCGGCGCCGAACGCCTCACCGAATGGCACCTCGAGGACGAGGACTGCTGGATCGCGGACTGCACCGTGTGCATGACCCCGATGATCGTGTGGCGCACGCACGGCCTGCCCGACCCCGACCTCGAGGCGGCGATGCTCCGCAGGCTGGAGCGCGTCGCGGCCGCCCGCTACGGGGAGGAAGGCTTCTGGGTCGACCCCGAGCGGCGCCGGATCCCCGATCACTGGCACGCGCACGCGCGCCCGGCGGGCGGGTTCTTCGATCCGAAGAGCGCCCTGTACGGCAAGGAGTGGTGAGCACTTCCGTTCGCGGCCGGGGCGGTTGACGCCTACAATCAACCCCTCTCATCATCGGAGGCGGAGGGCTGATGCCGAAGTACGTGATCCAGCGGCGGTTCGAGGTCGGCGCGGACGTGCCGGCGCTCGGTCGCGAGTCCAACGTCGTGATCAAGGAGCAGGTCCCCGAGGTCACCTGGCTCCACAGCCACGTCGCGGTGGAGGACGAGGGCCGGGTGGTCCGGATGTTCTGCATCTACGAGGCGCCGGACGAGGCCGCGCTCTACCGCCACGCCGACGCGCTCGGCCACCACGTCGTCGAGGCGATCTTCGAGGTCGCCGGCGACGTGACCCCGGCCGACTTCCCGATCGACGAGCCCGCCTAGCGCTCCTCGCTGGGGCGGACCCTCAGCTGGAGCTCCGCGTCGGGGACGTGGGCCGCGGCCGCGGCCATGAGCGCCCGCCGCCGGATGACCTCCCGGCGACGCTCGGCGTCGTCTTCGGGAACCAGCTCGAGCGCCTCCTGGTACAGCTGGAGCGCTCGATCCTTCGCCCATCCGCGCCCGGCCTGTTCGGCCGCGGCCATGAGGTAGCCGAACGCGCGGTCTCCGTCGCCGGCCTCGCGCCAGTGGTAGGCGAGCACCGCCGCGTACTCCCCCGCGTCAGGGGTCGCGTCCTCGAGGAACCGCGCCACCGCCTCGTGCCGCGCGCGCTTCTCCGAGCGCGGCAGCGTGAGGTACGCGACCTCGCGGATGAGCGTGTGCTTGAACGTGAACTGCTGCTCCCCGTGGATCCGCGAGACGGATTCGCGGCGGATCAGGTCGCGCTGCTCGAGCGACCCGAGCAGCTCGGACAGGCCCTCGCGGCCGGGCCGGATCTGGAGCAGCGCGTTGCGCCAGAACACCTTGCCCGCCACGGAGGCGTCCAGCAGCACCTCGCGCTCGGCACGCGGCAGCGCATCGAGCCGGGCGCCGATGATGCCGCGGATGCTGGTCGGCAGCTCCTCCGCGCCGACCGTCGGACGTTCGGCGAGCGAGGCCGCCAGCTCCTCGAGGAACAGCGGGTTGCCCTCCGCCTGGGTCGCGAGCGCGCCGGCGCGATCGCTCATCCCCTCCAGCCCGTGCAGGTCGAGCAGCCGCGACGTCAGGTCGGCGGCCTCCGTGTCGGTGAGGGGCTCCAGCGGGAGCCCGCTGTACGCAGGGAGCCCACCGGCCCACGACGGACGGCTCGCGAGGAGCTCGGGCCGCGCGATCGTGAGGAAGAGCACCGGCACGTCGCGCGCCCGCGCGACCAGCGACTCGATCAGGTCCAGCAGGCTCGGGTCGGCCCAGTGGATGTCCTCGAACACCAGCAGCGTCGGCTGCCGCTCCCCGAGCCCTTCCACGAGCAGCCGGGCGGAGAAGAACAGCGACTCCCGATCGGGCGACGTCCCGCCGTCGCTGCGCAGGCCGAGCAGCACGGCGAGGTTAGCCGCGGCCTCCTCGACGTCGTCGCCGGCCGACAGCTCGCGGAGGGCCGACAGGAGCTTCCCCTTCGCCGCGTCCATCTCGTCGTTGTCGAAGATGCCGGCGACCTGCTTCACGTGCTGGGCGAACGAGCTGTAGGGCCCCGCTCCCGCGTAGCCCACCGACCGGCCGAAGAGCATCCGGCCGCCCGAGGCTTCGACACGCTCGGACAGCTCGTGGGCCAGCCGCGATTTGCCGATGCCGGTCGGCCCGAAGAGGGTCACGAGGTGCGGCTTGCGCTCCTCGACGACCCGCTCCCACAGTTCCCGGAGCGTCGCGAGCTCGCGCCCGCGCCCGACCATCGGCACGCGTGAGAACGTGCGCTCCCCCACCTCGGCGAGCGGCGCCGTCGCGAGCCACGCTCGGATCGGCTCGCTCTTCCCCTTCGCGACGACGGGCTCGGCGGGTTCGTAGCCGATCACCGACCGCGTCGCCGCGTACGTCTCCTCGCCGACGAGCACCCCGTCGACCGGAGCCGCCGACTGCAGGCGTGCGGCGGTGTTGACGACGTCGCCGGCGACCATCGCCTCGCCCAGGTTCGGCCGCGCGGCCAGCGCGACGATCGCCTCGCCGGTGTTGATGGCGAAGCGCGCCCGCAGATCCAGCGCGGGGTCGTCGGCGTTCATCTCCTCCAGGCCGTCGCGCACGGCCAGCGCCGCCCGGACCGCGCGCTCGGGATCGTCGCCGTAGGTGACCGGCGCCCCGAAGACGCCCATCACCGCGTCGCCGACGAACTTCTCCCCGACGCCGCCGTAGCGCTCCACCTCGGTGCGAGCGCGGTCGTGGTAACGGGTCAGGACCGCGCGGACGTCCTCGGGATCGAGGGTCTCCGACCGCGCGGTGAACCCCACCAGATCGATGAACAGGATCGAGACGACGCGACGTTCCTCCGCGGCGGGAGCGGCGGGTTCGAGCGGCGCCCCGCAGGCCTGGCAGAAGCGGGCCCGCTCGGCGTTCTCCTCTCCGCAGGCGGCGCAGACGATCACGCGGGAAGCCTAGCCGGGTATCGTCGGCGTGCCGGAACCGCGAAGGAGCCCCGAAGGAGGCCCGAAGGAGAGGACATGTCCGAGGACACGATGGTGGAGATCCTGCAGCGGGCGCTCACCGATCGCGGGATCGACGACACGATCGTCGCGGCCGGCCAGTTCGAACCGCGGGGCCACGTGGGCGCGATGTTCGCCGGCGGGCTCGCCGGGAGCGAGGTCGGCGGGCTGCTCGGCGGGCCGGGCGACGCGATCGGCACGGTCGGCGGCACGATCGCGGGAGGGCACGTGGCGGACGCGGCCTCGGGGCTGCCGGCGCAGATGCTCCTGGGCGTCTCCGAGACCACGGTCTACGGGTTCGCGGGCCGGTCCCGGCGCGAGGAGCCGAGCGAGCTGGTCTTCCGGGTGTCCCGCGCGGGCCTGCGGGTGAAGGTGCATCAGCGCGCGAACGTGCGCGTGCTGGAGCTGATCGAGGACGCGAGCGGCTCGACGATCGAGCTGGAGGGGAACCGGATCCCGCTCACGCACTCGAAGGACGTGATCGAGGCGCTCACCCGCTGAGCGCCGGGGCTCAGACCCCCTCGATCGCCTTCAGCCGGCCCGCCTTGACCGCGCCGACGAACGCGTCGAAGTCCTTCTGGTTCTGATCCGCGTAGCGCACGGAGAAGTCGGTGATCGACCGATCGAACTTGTCGCTCGAGCCGAGGTACCCCGCGATCGCGACCGGGTCGCCCGATCGCGCGTGGGCGCGCGCGAGGGTCCAGCCGCACAGCCCCGCGTAGGCCATGAGACCTTGGATCCTGAGCGACTCAACCTCGAACGACATCTTCATGTCGCGGAGCTGCCGCCAATAGAAGTACCGCCCCTCCTCCACACCCTTCGTCCAGCCCAGGAAGATGTCGCTGGCGGCCTGCATCAGCCGCTGGCCCTGCACCACCCGCTCGCCGGGGTTCTTGAACCGGCTCTTCGGCAGATGGTCCTCGAGCACGGAGGCGGTCGCCTGCTTCACCTGGAGGAAGAGCGGATCCTGCTCGTCGCGGCCCTGCAGCAACGCGATGTACGCGCTCGTGCCTACGCTGCCGACCCCGACGACCTTGCGCGCCATGTCCACGATCTGGAACCGCTCCAGCAAGTGCCGCCGGTCTCCCTGGAGCGTGGCGCGATACGAGCGGAACTGCTGGTGCACGCGGGCTTCCAGGTCGTCCCCGGAGATGCCGTATGTCGCGGCGAGGTCGCGCGCCGGCACCACGATCGGCGGCTGCGAGACGATCCGGTACCGGCCGTCGACGATCTCCCCGAGCTTGGAGAGGGCCTGGAGGCTGTCACGCGTGTGCGCCTTCGTCAGCGCTGCCTGCGTCCGCTTCTCAGCCTTGCGGACCACCTTCTTCGAGGTGCCCTCTTTCTCCGCCTGCCTTCCCACCTGGCCGATCAGCTTCGTCAGCTCGTCCTCGGCGATGTGGGAGTACCAGACGTCCATCGTCCGCATCCCGGCGAACGTCGTCATCGACTCGCGGTACGTCGAGGCGGCACGCGACGTCACCTCCTGGACCTCCGACTCCGGGAAGCCGTTGTTGCGCGCAGCGATCGTGAAGCTCGCGGCCATGCGCTTGACGTCGTACTCGAACGGCCCCGGGAGCGTCTCGTCGAAGTCGTTCAGATCGAACAGGAGTCGCCGCTCGGGCGAGGCGAACATCCCGAAGTTCGACAGGTGCGCATCACCGCACAGCTGCACGGTCAGTCCGGCGGTCGGCGTGCCGGCCAGATCGGACCCCATGATCCTCGCGGCGCCGCGATAGAAGGTGAAGGGCGAGACCATCATCCGCCCGTGCCGGACCGGAACCAGATCCTGCTCGCGATCGGCGTCCTGCTCCTGGAGCAACCCGACCGGATCGGGCCGGTCCGACGCCGGCTCCCATCCCGTGTGGCTCGGGAGGGGGGCCTTCGTCCGCGCGGCCTTGCCGTACGCCTTGCGTTCCTCGAGGCTCGGGTGGGCAACCTTCTCCGCAGCCATCGCTCATCCTTCCCTTCCGTTGGCGACCGGGAGCCGCCCTTCGATCACCGCGCCCGCGCCCGGGCTGGAATCTATACGGAGTCGGCCCCCCAGCGCGGCGAGCCGGTCGTCGATGCCCTGGATGCCGGTGCCGAGGTTCGTCGAGGCCGGATCGAACCCCCGGCCGTCGTCGCGGACGCGGAACACGAGCTCGCCGTCGTCGGTGCCGATCGCGACCCATGCGCGGTCCGCCTCCGCGTACTTCGACACGTTCTGGAGCGCCTCGAGGCACGCGAAGTACACCGCGGCCTCGACCTCGCGCGGGTAGCGGCCGATGCCGTCGGTCTCGACCTCGACCGGCAGCGGCGCCTTGCGGGCCTGCGCCTCGAGCGCCGGCCTGAGGCCCCCGTCGGCGAGCAGCGGCGGGTAGATCCCGCGCGCCAGGTCGCGCAGCGTCTCGAGGGCGTCGGTCGTTTCGGTCTGGATCTCCTCCAGCAGGGACCGCGCCCCCGCGGGATCGCGTTCGACGAGGTTCGCGGCCAAACGCTCCTTCACGGCCAGCGCGACCAGCTGTTGCTGCGCGCCGTCGTGGAGGTTCCGCTCGAGCTTGCGCCGCTCCTCGTCCTGGGCGACGACCAGCCGCTGCCGCGACGCGCGGAGCTCCTCGATCAGCCGGACGTTCCGCAGCACGAGCCCTGCCTGCGCCGCCAGGTCGGTGCCGAGCCGCTCCTGCACCGCGGACATCGGCTCGTCCGGCGGCATCGAGACCGACAGGGCGCCGAGCAGCTCGCCGGCGTGCCGGACCGCGAACGTCCGAGCGTCGCCGACCGACGGCTCGGCGTCGCCGGACGGGACCGGGACGGGGTCGGGCTGCGGCACATCGGCCGGCCAGGTCGCCGCCGGACGGAGCCTGCCGCCCACGTGCAGCCACACCGTCGCCGCGGTCGCCCCCGTCCCCTCCGCGAGGATCCTCGCCATCCGCTGGGGCACCTCGTCGGTGGAGTAGGTCTCCCCCATCCGCTCGGAGAACTCCGACAGCACCTCGTAGGGCGTCGCCCGATCACCGTAGACGAGGCGGTCGGCCAGGTGCCGCGCGCGCCGCAGCACCGGCTGGGCGGCGATCGCGACCACCGCGGTCGCGAGCGCGATCAGCGGCCCCCGATCGAGCAGGCCGACGCTGGATCCCAGCGCGCCGATCCCCGCCACGATCACCGCGTACACCACGGTCACGAACGCGACGAGCACACCGCCGACCAACGTCTTGCGGATCACGACGTCGATGTCGTACAGGCGGTAGCGGAGCATCGCGATCCCGATCGCCACCCAGAGCCCCAGGAGCGCGAGCGCCGAGAGGAGGCCCCACACGGGGTTGTCGCCCGTGTTGAACACGAAGGTGATGACGACGAACACGGCCGCGAACGCGAACCACTTCAGTTGGAGACGTTCGTCGCCGCGCGATCGCCGGTAGCGCACGATCACGGAGACCAACGCGAGGACGAGCAGGACGGGCAGCCCGATGAACGCGACGGTGGACAGGGCCGTGAACGCGAACCGCGCGGGCTCCGGCAGCGTCGACGCGTCCGCCGACGTGAACGGGTCGTTCCAGATCGCGAGCTGGATGATCGCGCCGGCGACCACGAAGACGCTCCCGAGGACCAGGACCGAGATCCCGACGGGTCGCCACCGTGCGGAGGGGTACTCGCCGGTGGGGAACCACAGGAGCAGGAGGATGAGCATCGAGACCGGGATCGGCCAGACCGCGCCGCCGAGGAACGCGGCGGCCTTCCCCAGCCAGCCCGGGCCGTGGCCGCCCACCAACGCGTACGGGGCGTAGTCCTGGCTGAGGTTCAAGATCGCGAGGGCCGCCCCCGCGACCAGGAACACCCACCCCACGCGATTCGTCGGCCGCCGCACCCCGATCAGGATGCCGAGGACGCACACGCCCAACGCCTCGATCGTGTTCGCGACGTTCGCGAGGCTCCAGCTCTGCGCGCCCTCCGGCACCGGCACGCCCCGCATCGCGAACAGCGGCACGAGCGACAGGACCAGGAGCCCGAACGAGACGCCGCCGACCCAGATCGCGAGTCCCCGCGGAACCGCCCTGCGTGTGGCTACCGGCGCGTCCACGTCGTGAAGGATATGCGCCGATGGTTCGTCGCGCGGTCGCTCCGCAGACCCGTGGTAGCGTGGAGCGGTCCGGTGCGCGGCCCGCCCGGGACACCCCGAGGGAAGGCATATCCGGATGCGCAGGCTCGCCCGCTGGTCGTTCGAGCATCGCCGGATCGTCGTCGCGACGTGGCTCCTGGCGTTCGTGGTCTTCTTCGGGATCTCTCGCGCCGTCGGGACCGCCTACTCGAACAACTTCACGCTGCCGGACACGGAGTCGACCCAGGCCCTCGACCTGCTCCGCGCCGCGGCACCGCAGGAATCGGGCGACACCGAGCAGATCGTGATCGGCGCGACGGGCGGCGCGAAGGTGACCGACCCGGCGGCCCGGGAGCGGGTCGAAGCGATGCTCGCGGAGGTCGCGAAGCTCCCGCATGTCGTCGCCGTCCGGTCTCCGTACGCGAAGGATGCCGCCGGTCAGACGAGCCCGGACGGGACGGTCGCGTTCGCGACGGTGGCGTTCGACCGGCAAGCACAGGACCTCTCGATCGACCTCGCGAAGGAGTTCGTGGCCACCGCCGAGGCGGCGTCGGGGCCGAACCTGGTGGTGGCGGTCTCCGGGCAGCTCGCGCAGGTGGCGAACCCGCCGTCCGTCGGCGGCACCGGCCTGGGGATCCTCACGGCGGGGATCGTGCTGTTCATCGTGTTCGGGTCGCTCTTCGCGATGGCGACGCCGCTGGCCTCCGCGCTCGTCGCGTTGGGGACCGCGACGTCCGTGATCGGCCTGGTCAGCAACGTGATGAAGATGCCCGAGTTCTCGATCGAGCTCGTCCTGCTGATCGGGCTCGGCGTGGGCGTGGACTACGCGCTGTTCATCGTCTCGCGGCACCGGCAGAGCCTCCAGGCCGGCCGCGACGTCGGCGCCTCTGTCGAGCTCGCGATCGACACGTCGGGTCGCGCCGTCCTGTTCGCGGGCACGATCGTGTGTGTCGCGCTCCTCGGGATGTTCGCGCTGGGGATCAGCTTCCTCTACGGACTGGCGGTGGCCGCGAGCATCGGCGTGCTCTTCACGATGATCGCGGCGCTCACGTTCCTGCCCGCGATGCTCGGGTTCATCGGGCCGCGGGTCCTCTCGCGCCGGCAGCGCCGTGCGCTGGCGGCGGGCGAGGGGCGCGCATCCGGCGATGGCTTCTGGGCGCGGTGGTCGAGGACCGTCGAGCGGCGCCCTCTCCTCTACGGAGCCGTGGCCCTCGTGATCATCTGCCTGCTCGCGGCGCCGTTCTTCCGCCTCCGCCTCGGTTCGTCGGATCAGGGGAACGACGCGAAGGGGACCACCACGAGGACGGCCTACGACCTCCTCGCGCGGGGGTTCGGTCCGGGGTTCAACGGGCCGCTGCAGATCGTCGCCCAGACGACGTCGCCCGCACAGGTCGCCGACATGCAGCGGCTCGCGACGACCGTGAAGGGCTCCCCCGGCGTGGCCGCGGTCACCCCGGTGACCACCATCCCGAGCAAGGCCGGCACGGACGTCGCGCTGTTCGTGGTCTATCCGGCCTCGGCGCCGCAGGACGCGGCGACCACCGACCTCATCGACGGCCTCCGCCACGACGTGATCCCCGCGACGATGGGGAACACCGGCATCAAGGTCTACGTCGGCGGGATCACGGCGATCTTCACCGACTTCGCGAACGTGCTGACCGCGAAGTTGCCGGTCTTCATCGGCGTCGTCGTCCTGCTCTCGTTCGTCCTGCTGGCGCTCGTGCTCCGGAGCCTCGTCGTGCCGCTCAAGGCGGCGGTCATGAACCTGCTCTCGATCGCCGCGGCCTTCGGCATCCTCACGGCCGTGTTCCAGTGGGGCTGGCTCGGCGGCGTGTTCAGGGTCAGCCGGCCGGGGCCGATCGAGGCGTTCCTCCCCGTCATGCTCTTCGCGATCCTGTTCGGCCTGTCGATGGACTACGAGATCTTCCTGGTGATGCGGATCCACGAGGAGTGGCTGCGGACGGGGGACAACGACACCGCCGTTCGCGAGGGTCTGTCGGCGACCGGCGGCACGATCACCGCCGCCGCGGCGATCATGATCGTCGTGTTCGGCTCGTTCATCCTCGGGGGCGAGCGCATCATCAAGGAGTTCGGCCTGGGCCTGGCGGCGGCGATCTTCGTCGACGCCGTGATCATCCGAACGGCGCTGGTGCCCGCGCTGATGCTGCTCCTCGGCAAGGCGAACTGGTGGTTCCCGGCGTGGCTCGATCGCATCCTGCCCCGGATCCACGTCGAGCCCGAGGACCTGTCCGAGATCGACGAGCAGCCCGTGCCGGTCAGCGTGCCGGACTGACCGCCGGCTCCGCCGGGTTCAGGTCAGGCCGCCGAGGCCCCTGCCGAACAGCGACACGCCGATCACGAGGAACAGGACCGCCATGACGGCGGTGTTGTTCGCCGAGAGCCACTCGTTCGCGCCGTCGAGCGTCGGCCGGATCCGCTCACCGAAGAACAGGTACCCGAGGGCGGGGACCGCCACGCTGGAGGCGCCGATCACCGTGAACACCGCGACGCAGATCGCCTCGTCGGCGACGGAGAGGCCGGCGCCGGCGATCACCACCGCCCCGCCCGCGATGAACAGCAGGCTCTTCGGGTTCAGCGCCGACAGGATCAGCCCGAGGCGGAACGCACGCCGGGGCGCCATCGCGTCGATCCTCGTCATCCATCTCGGCATCTCCGGGTCGGTCCCCGGCGCGGGACGCCCGCGCCATTCCTTCACGGCGAACGCGATCAGGAGCACCCCGAGGATCAGCTTGATCCACGACGAGACGGCCGACGGCTCCCCGCCGCTCGAGAGGCTCGCCGAGGACGCCACCACCGTCAGCACGCTCAGCGCCGCAACGATGCCCACGACCCAGCCGAGCAGGAACGCCAGGCTGTTCCGGCGCGCCCGGTCGGTGAAGAGGATCAGGATCACCGCGATGATCGGCAGGGGACAGATCGCGACCCCGACCGCGAACGGCAGGAACTCCCCGATCGCCTGACCCATCGCGCGGAACGTCAGGCTCCGGTGCCGCGGAACTCCAGCGCGTAGCTCCACGTCCGCTGCGTGTCGTCGTGGTCGAAGCTGAGCAGACGGCCTATCTCACCGCCGGGAAGGAGCATGGGCAGCCCGATGTGGGAGCCGTCGGGCCACAGCTCCGTGCGCTCACCCGACTCGAGTCGCAACAGCGTGATCGGCGGCTCGACGGCACCCTCGATCGGCTCGCGCCATTCCGGATCCCCGTCGGGCCGGAAGCGGACGAACCGGGGCACCGCGTGCAGCAGGAGCGGCTCCCCGGGCTCTTTCCACGCCTTGCCGAAGAACCGCCATCGCTCGCCATCCTTCGAGGTCTCCACGATCCAGCATTCGTGGCCGAACTCGTTCACCGAAGGAGTCGATCCGGTCATGGGTCCCCGTCCAACCGTCGTGTCGCCAGTGGGTCCGTACGAGAGTCCTACCACGAGCCGTAGGGTGGCGCGTCGTGGAAGGATGAACCCTTCGGCTCAGGAGATGAGCAGGAGGCGGAGACGTGCAGGGGAACTTCATCGCCGGGAGCTGGGTCGAGGCCGACGAGGCGATCGTCGACGTCAACCCCTCGGACCTGAACGACGTGGTCGGCGAGTACGCCGCGGCCACCCCGGCGCAGGCGGACGAGGCGATCGCCGCGGCGGCGGCCGCCGGCCCGGTGTGGGCGGCCGCGACCCCCGGCGAGCGAGCCGTCGCCCTCGAGGCGATCGGGCTCGAGCTCCAGGCGCGATCCGCCGAGCTCGGCGAGCTGCTGTCGCGGGAGGAGGGCAAGCCGCGCGCGGAGGGCGTCGGCGAGGTCCTCCGCGCCTCGCAGATCTTCCGCTTCTTCGCCGGCGAGGCGCTGCGCGTCAAGGGCGAGCATCTGCGCAGCGTTCGCCCGGGCGTCGACGTCGACATCCTCCGGGAGCCGCTCGGCGTCGTCGGGCTCATCACGCCGTGGAACTTCCCGATCGCGATCCCGGCCTGGAAGATCGCGCCGGCCCTCGCCTACGGCTGCACGGTCGTGTTCAAGCCCGCGTCCCTCGTCCCGGCGTCGGCGTGGGCGCTCGTCGAGGTCGCGAGCCGCGCGGGGTTGCCGCCCGGCACGCTCAACCTCGTGACGGGCTCCGGCGGCGTCGTCGGCGAACGCCTCCTGGCCGACGCGCGCGTGCACGGCGTCTCGTTCACCGGCTCGCAGGCGGTGGGGATCCGCGTGGCGCAGGCGATGGCGGCCCGGTTCGGCAAGTACCAGCTGGAGATGGGCGGGAAGAACCCGCTCGTCATCCTGGACGACGCCGACCTGGACGTCGCCGTGGATTGCGCGATCCAGGGCGCGTTCTTCCAGACGGGCCAGCGCTGCACGGCGAGCAGCCGGTTGATCGCGACCGCCGGGATCCACGACGCGTTCGTCGAGGCGATGGTCGAGCGGATGCGGTCGCTCCGCGTCGGGCACGCGCTCGCCGACGACACCGAGATCGGACCGGTCGTCTCGCTCGATCAGCTCTCGCAGGACGTGGACTACCTGGCGATCGGTGAGGCGGAGGGCGCGCGCACGGCCGTCGGCGGCGAACGCCTGGAGCTCGCCACGCCGGGCCACTACCTCCGGCCGGCGCTGCTCGTCGACACGACGAACGACATGCGGGTCAACCGGGAGGAGATCTTCGGCCCGGTCGCGACCGTCCTCCGCGCCGACGATGCCGACCACGCTCTCGCGCTGGCGAACGAGACCGAGTTCGGCCTGTCGGCCGGCGTCGTCACGACGTCGCTCCGCAACGCGGTCCGGTTCCGCGACGGGCTCCAGGCCGGGCTCGTCATGGTCAACCTGCCGACCGCCGGCGTCGACTTCCACGTCCCGTTCGGCGGCACGAAGGGATCCTCGAGCGGCTCGCGCGAACAGGGCACGTACGCGGTCGAGTTCTACACCACCGTCAAGACGGCCTACGTGCGGCCCTGACCCGTCCCGGCCATGGGGAGCTACGTCGCCCTGCTTCGCGGGATCAACGTCGGCGGCAAGAACGTGATCAGGATGGCCGACCTGAAGGCATGCTTCGAGC
Organism: Actinomycetota bacterium; assembly: GCA_035519495.1. GTDB lineage: Bacteria > Actinomycetota > UBA4738 > UBA4738 > HRBIN12 > AC-51. The sequence continues at coordinate 26,377 of DATIWE010000077.1, read as the reverse complement.
GGCACGGGTTCGAGCAGGTGACGACCTACATCCAGAGCGGCAACGTGGTGTTCGCGTCTACGGAGCAGAGCGTGCCGCGGCTGACCGGCCGGATCGAGGCGATGCTCGCAGGGACGTTCGACTACGACGCGAGCGTGATCCTGCGCACCGGGCGGCAGCTGCGCGCGATCGTCGAAGGGGCGCCCCACCGGTTCGGCGCCGACGCGTCTCGGTACCGGTACGACGTCATCTTCCTGAAGGCGCCGCTCACGGCGCGGATGGCTGCGAGGGATCTGCCCACGAAGGAGGGGGTGGACCGGATCGACGAAGGGCCGGGCGTCCTGTACGGCTCGCGCCTCATCAGCGCGGCGGCCCAGAGCCGGCTCAGCCGGATCGCGACCCTGCCCGTCTATCCCAGCGTGACGATCCGCAACTGGAACACGACCACGAAGCTCCTCCAGATGGTGTCGCGGTAGCGGCCGACGGGCGGCCCCGGTCAGGCGGGTGCTGCGCCGGGCGAGCCCGGGCCGGCCAGCCGCTCGCGGAGGCGTTGCAGCCCGCCGTCGAGCACCTCGATCCTCTGACGGATCAGCTCCTCGTCGACCGCGCCCGCGCCGACCTGCGCCTGGATCGCCCCGCGCAGATCGGTGAGCGAGAGCAACACCTCGTCGATCTCGGCGGACGCGTCCTGCAGCGCGGGGTCGGCCCGCAGCGACCGGAACTCGCCCTCGACCCGGTCGAGGTCGGCCGAGAGATCGCTCAGCAGGCGTGCCCGGTCCGCATCGGCGCTCATCGGGAGCACCGCGGCCCGGTCGCGCAGGGCCATCGCGGCGGTCGAGACCTGGAGCGCCCGCCGGTGCGCCTCCGCGCGAGCGGCTCGCTTCTGGGAGGCGTTCCGCAGCAGGAACGCCGCGATCACGGCGATCACCGCCAGCACCAGGAGGATCCAGAGCCAGGGCGAGGTCGAGGACGTCGTTCCGCTCACCGGCGAGGTGGGAGCGCCCGTCGGGGTGACGGTCGCCGGCTGCGTGGTGACCGTCGTCGGCGGCGCTGTCGTCTGGGTGGTCGGCGGCGCCGTGGGCTGGGTGGTCTGGGTGGTCGGCGGGGCCGTGGGCTGGGTGGTCTTCGTGGTCGGCGGGACTGTGGGCTGGCTCGGTGCCGTGGTCGGGGTCTCCGGCGCGCTCGACGATCGAGTGGGGAGCGAGACCGAGATCGACCGCGAGACGCTGGGGAGGTTCGAGCCGCCGTTGCAGGCGACGGCGAGGAGCACGAGGAGCCCGGCGGCCGCGCCGATCCAGGCGTTCCTCATCGACGCAGTATGTCCGAAAGCTCGTCGCGCCGGACCTTCGCGGCGGCGTTGCGAGGGATCGCCTCCACCGTGCGGATCTCGCTCGGGACCGAGGCCGCCGGCAGCGAACCCGACAGCGAGGCCAGCACGTCCGCCCCGTCCACGTCCGCCCCCGGCTCGAGCACGACCGCCGCGACCAGCCGGCCGCCGACCTCGGCCACCGCCGCGTCGGCGATCCCGGGCGTGCCGTACAACAGGAGTTCGACCGTCGCCGGATAGACGGTTGCGTCCCCGATCCGCAACGCCGACGACGCCCGATCCAGGAACGTGAGGTATCCCTCCGCGTCGATCGATCCGAGGTCGCCGGTCGGGAACCACCCGGCCTCGTCGTGCAGTGGCGGCCAGCCCCAGTAGCCGGCGCAGACGTTCGGGCCGCGGATCTGCCACGCACCGATCTCACCGACATCGCACACGGATCCATCGGCACGCACGGCGCGGACGTCGACGAACGGGAGCGGCCTGCCGACCGTCGCGGATCGCTCGGCCGCGTCGCTATCGTCGAGCACGGACACGACCGGCCCGGCCTCGCTCAGCCCGTAGCCGTGGCGCAGAAGGACGCCACGGTCGAGGTAGGTCCGCAGAAGCGCCTCGGGGACCAGGCCGCCCCCGACGATCCCCGTTCGGATGCTGCTGAGGTCCGCGTCCGCCCAGCCGGGAGCGCGGACCATCGCGTCGAGCAGATCCGGGTTGGCGAACACCACGCTCACCCGATCGCGCTCGATCGTCGCCAGCACCGAGGATCCGTCGCCGGCCGGCGGCAGGACGACCGCGCCGCCGGCGAACACCGTCGGCAGGACCGTGACGCCCAGCCCGCCGATCCTCGTGAGCGGCGCGGCCGCGAGCGCGACGTCGCTCGACCCGATCCCGCACGCCGCGACCATCTGGATGCAGTTCCACAGGACGTTCGTCTCACTCAGCATCACGCCCTTCGGCGGACCGGTGGTCCCCGACGTGTAGGCGAGGATCACGAGGTCGTCGCCGGCGCGATCGCGGTCCGGCGGCGGCGGCGCATCGTCGTCGGCCGCCACCAGATCGTCGCCATCCACCTCGTCGACGCCGGCGTCGGGGTGCGTGTCGGGCTCCGCGCGGACCAGCAGGCGCGGCTCGGCGTCGCGCAGGATCGTCACCACCTCGTCCTCACGTCGCGCGGCGTGGATCGGCACCCAGATCGCGCCGACCGCGGACGCCGCGAAGAGGCTGATCAGCGCGGCCGGGTGGTTCACACCGTGGTACGCGACGCGGTCGCCGGGCACGATCCCATCCGCGGCGAGCGCCGCCGTGAAGGATCGGATCCGTCGGGCCAGCTCGAGGTTGGAGAACGCGGTGCCCGCGGCGAGCAGGGCGACATCGTTCGGCGCTCGGCGCGCGCGGCGCTCGATCCACGTCCCGAGTCCCGGGGCCGCCATCGAGAGATGCTATGACGCGGACCGCGGAGGGGGCCACGAGATGACGACGATCGAGATCGACGGGGTGTCGGCCGACGGAGCCGCGTTCGCGGAGGCGACGTCGCCCTACGGCCACTTCACGGCGATGCAGGTCCGCGGCGGGCGCACGCGCGGGCTGGAGCTCCACCTGCGGCGGCTGGCGAGTGCGAACCGCGAGGCGTTCGACGCCGACCTCGATGGCGAGCGTGTCCGGGCGCTGATCCGCCACGCTCTCGGCGACACCCGGGACGCGTCGGTGCGCGTCTACATCCACGAACGATCGCCGGAGCCCGCGATCGCCGTGACCGTGGAACCGCCGGCGGAGATGGCGACGCCACAGCGACTCCGCTCGGTCCGCTACCAGCGACCCGACGCGCATCGCAAGCACGTCCACACGGAGCAGGGCGGCTACCGTGAGCTCGCGCATCGCGACGGCTTCGACGACGCCCTGTTGACCGGACCCGACGGGCTCGTGTGCGAGACCTCGATGGCGAACATCGGCTTCCTCGATCCGTCGGGCGTGGTCTGGCCCGACGCACCGATGCTGCACGGGATCACGATGCAGCTGCTGGAGGAGGCGCTTCCGACACGCCGCACGCCGGTCCACCTGCCGGACATCGCGTCGTTCGACGGAGCGTTCCTGTCGAACGCGCGCGGCATCGGCGTGGTGAGCTGTGTGGACGACGACCGGCTCCCGATCCCCGCCGCGCGGATGCGGGAGCTCATCGACGCGTACGCGTCGGTCCCCTGGGAGACGATCTGACGACGCTCCTCAGTGGGTTTCCAGGAGCTCCTTCAGAGCACCGAGCGCCGCGTTCCAGCCTTGCTCGGAGACTGCCTTCGCGGCTTCCGACGGGAGGTTGACCTCGGTGACGACGAGCTCGGTCGTGTCGCCCCGCTCGTAGAGCGCCCAGGAGACCTCCTGGTAGTTCTCCGGACGGTCCGGCAGACCGGAGACGGGGCTCCAATGGGTGTGCACGAGCAGCCGTTCGGGCTCGACCTTCACGATCATGCCCTTGTCCTCATAGGGCATGCCCTGGTATTGGCCGCGGTGCACGATCGGACTCCCTTCGGTCCAATCGGTCTCGGTGTCCACGCCGAAGAACCATCGCTTGATCAGCTCCGGGGTCGTGAGTGCCCTCCACACCTGTTCGGCGGACGCGTCGATCGTGATCTCGGCTCGCGTGCGCAGCTCATCGCTCATCGCAACCTCCCCCATCGTTCGCAGGCGGACGTTCCGGCTCGGAGGAGACGAGGGTAGCCGGAGCAGGGTTGGATACCCTGACGCCGAGGAGGTCCGATGGGCGTGTTCCGGTTCCAGGTCGCGGTCTCACTGGACGGCTACGTCGCGGGCCCGCATCAGACCGAGGAGGATCCGCTCGGCGTCGGCGGCATGCGTCTGCACGAGTGGATCTTCGGGCTCGAGGCGTGGCGGAAGCAGCAGGGGCTCGACGGCGGGGAGATCAACGCGAGCACACCCGTGATCGAGGAGGCGCAGTCGAACGTCGGCGCGGTCGTGATGGGCCGGAACATGTTCGGAGGCGGGCCCGGCGCGTGGAGGGAGGATCCACCTTGGAACGGCTGGTGGGGCGATGATCCCCCGTTCCACGTGCCGGTCTTCGTGCTCACGCACCATCCCCGCCAACCGCTTGAGATGGAAGGAGGCACGACCTTCGTCTTCGTCACCGATGGGATCGGGTCGGCGCTCGAGCGGGCGAAGCGGGCGGCCGGCGAGCGAGACGTCGTGCTGGGCGGCGGCGCCAACGTCATCCAGCAGTACCTGGCCGCGGGGCTCATCGACGGGTTCGAGCTGCACATCGTCCCTGTCCTGCTCGGGGACGGCGAGCGTCTGCTCGCGCACATCGGCCAGATCGAGGTCGAGCAGGTCCGCGTGATCGAGGCGCCCGGCGTCACCCACATCAAGTACCGGGTCGCTACCCGGTGAGCGCCACCACCGCTTCGCTCGTGTAGGTGGAGAAGGTGAACGACTCCTCGAAGTACAGCTCGATGCTGGTGGCGTCGTGCGAGAGGTAGCCGATCGACAGGTCCTCGCCCAGGTGCAGCTCGAAGTCGCCGCCGCGCGTCGAAAGCACGAACGCGCCGTGGATGGCCGGCGCCCAGATGATCTCGCCGTCGACCAGCCGCGCCAGGTGGTCGTGGATCGGGTACCCGTGGTCGGAAGTCTCCGTGACGAGCGTGTACGCATCGGCGCTCAGCAGGACCGAGTAGGGGCCGTTGACGCCGGCCAGCCGAAGGGAGCCCAGCGCCTGGCTGATGATGTTCGGATACGCGAGGGCGTCCTTGGGAAGTTTCAGCGCCGGGTTCGATGCGCTCTTCCTGATCCCGGGGATGCCGGCGGCCTTGTACCCCTCGAAGACGGCCGTGTCCTCCGCGAAGGCGACGCTCCGCGCCGCGTCCTTCACGGGCTGCCAGTCCGAGTCCTTCGCGCCGCGCTCGACGTCGTCGACGGCCTGTCGGTCCACGGTGAACGGCACCCGAAGCTCGACCACCGGCTGCGAGGTCCGCGCGCGGGCGATGACGCCCTCGGCGGGGGCTTCGATGTCGCGGAGGTGCCCCGTGTCGGCCGCCGACAGGGTCAGACCGCTCGGGCCCTCCACGTCAACGACCCGGCGGCCCGCGACGTGGCGCTTGAAGGTTCGTCTGGCCTCCTCCTCGATGTCGGCCCAGGCGGCATCGGAGATCGGCGCGAGTTCGCGGTGCAGGTTGTTCATGGCGTCGTGCTCCTTCTCAGACTTCCGACACGGAGGGACCCGTCCCGTTCGGGATCGAACGGATCGTCGAGCAGATCGAGGGACGGCACGAAGAACAGCGTCCCGGTGACGGCGGTCGAGAACTCGAGGATCCGGTCGGTGTTCCCGGGCGGGTCGCCGAGGAACATGTTCTCGAGCATCCGCTCGGTCACGCTGGGCGTGGCCGAGTACCCGATGAAGTAGGTGCCGAACTCGCCACGCCCGACCGTCCCGAACGCCATGTTCTCCCGCACGATCTGTCGCTCGGTGCCGTCCGGGTCCGTGATCGTGTTCAGCGCCACGTGCGAATCGGCCGGCTTGACGTCGTCGGGAAGCTCGATGTCGGACAGCTTCGAGCGGCCGATCACCCGCTCCTGCTCCTCGACCGTCAGCGCGTTCCAAGCCTTCATGTCGTGCAGGTACTTCTGCACGATGACGTAGCTCCCACCCGCGAAACGCGGATCCTCGGCGCCGATGAACGCCGCGGTGGAGGCGGCCGGCCCGGTGGGGTTCTCGGTCCCGTCGACGAAGCCGAGCAGGTCGCGCTCGTCGAAGTATCGGAAGCCGTAGACCTCGTCCGCCACCGTGACCGCTCCGGCGAGCCGGTCCATGAACTGCCCGGCGAGCTCGAAGCAGAGGTCCTCCCGATCCGCACGGATGTGGAAGAGGAGATCCCCGGGGGTCGAGATCGCGTGATGACGCTCGCCGATGAGCTCGCGGAACGGATGGAGCTCGGCCGGCCGGGGGCCCCCGAAGAGACGATCCCACGCCTCCGACCCCACCCCGATCGAACACGTCAGCTCGCCCTCCGGGCTCCGGAAGCCGACCGCACGTATCAGAGCCGAGGCGTCGGCGAGGAGCTCCCGTGCGACGCGTTCGCCGCCCGGATCGATCGTCACCACCAGGAAGATGCCCGCCCGGTTCGGCGCCACGAGAACAGCTTGGGGTTCCGGCGGTCGACGCTGTGGACCCGACATCGTCATGAGACCCGCTGTCTATCACGACAGAGGCAGGCGCGACTTCGCAGGCGGCGGCTGAGGCCCTGCGTGCGACCGAGACGAGGATCAGGAACACGACGACGAGCGAGTACCTCGCCCACGAACGAACCCGAGGCCCCTCCCGGGCCTAGACTCCCGGCACGGCCGTCGGTGTCATCGCGGTCCGAGGAGGGTGCGTGAGCGGATCCCGGACGAGGTCGTATCGGGCGGGCGTGCTCGAGGACGAGGGGTTCCCCGTCACGGACGTTTCCGAGCACCTCGGTCGACCCGACACGATCGTCTGGGTCGACCTCTGCGATCCATCGGAGGCCGAGATGACCGAGCTCGCGAAGGAGCTCGGTCTGCACGAGCTGGCGGTCGAGGACGTCCTCGGGAGCCACCAGCGGCCGAAGCTGGACCGGTACGCCACGCACCTGTTCCTGTCGTGCCACGCCGTCCGGCTGAACGAGGGACTGGCCGACCTCGAGGACACCGAGGTCGATGCGTTCATCGCCGAGCGATGGCTCGTCACCGTCCGCAAGGACGACCGCTTCCCGATCGACGGCGTGCTCAACCGGTGGGACCGCTCGCCGGATTTCGCGCGCTTCGGCGTGAGCTTCCTGCTCTACGGGCTGCTCGACGTCCTGGTCGACGGCTACTTCGACACCGTCGAGGAGCTCGACACCTACTACGACGAGGTGAGCGAAGGGATCTTCGACGAGAAGCCGCTCGATCCCTCGCAGCAGCGGCACTGGTTCGAGATGCGACGTGCTCTGGTGCGGTTCCATCGTCTGGTCATCGCCACACGCGAAGCGATCAGCGGCCTGATGCGTCGCGAGCACGGCGCCGTGCCCGACGAGCTCTACCCCTACTACCAGGACGTGTACGACCACATCCTGCGGATCAGCGAATCCACCGACGCCCTGCGCGACCTCATCAGCACGATCGTGGAGACGAACCTCAGCCTGCGCGACTACCGCCAGAACCAGATCGTGAAGAAGGTGAGCAGCTGGGCCGCGATCATCGCCGTCCCCGCGCTGATCACCGGCTACTACGGCATGAACGTGCCGTACCCGGGGATCGGCCGGACCGCCGGCGTCGTGGCCTCGGCCGCCCTCATCGTGGTCGTGAGCGTCGGCCTCTACATGTACTTCCGCAAGCACGACTGGCTGTGAGCTCGCCGTCAGCTCGTGATGCCCTCGGCCTCGATCGCTTCGAGGGCGGCAGAGATCGAGGGGAAGAAGTGCTCATGGTCCAGCGTGGAGAGCAGCCCGTAGCGCAGGAGCAGATCCTGCAACCGATCGCGGAGCTCGACGAACGCCACGTTCACACCCTGCGCGTTGAGCTCGGCGTCAAGGCGCTCCAGCATGTCGGCGGCGGTGAGGTCGACGTCCGTGATCGCCTCGCATTGCAACACCAGCCACCGAGGCTTCCGGCGCCGGACGAGGTGCCGCACCTGCTGACGGAAGATGCCCGAGTTCGCGAAGAACAGCGGCGCCTCCCACCGGAACACCGCGACCGACTCGACCTGCTCGGCGTCGGGGTAGCGGTCGAGGTCGTGCCACCCGTCGAGGTCCGGGACCCGCCCGAGCTCGACGCCGTGCGGCCACCAGCTGCGGCGGAAGAACAGCAGGATCGACAGGACCACGGCCAGCAGGATCCCCTCCAGGACCCCGAAGAGGACCACGCCGGTCGTGGCCACCACCGAGAGCAGCAACGCCGTCTTCCGGACACGCCAGTAGGAGCGCAGGATCCGGAAGTTCATGAGCGATAGCGCAGCCGCGATCACCACGGCCGCGAGCGCCGTCTGCGGCAGATCTTGCAGGAGCGAAGGGAAGAACAGCAGCAACAGCACCACGATCAGCGCGCCGACGAGCCCGGTCACCTGGGACTTGGAGCCGGCCTGCTCGGCGACCGCGGTCCGCGAGCCGCTCGACGAGACGGCGAAGCCTTGGAACAGCCCCGCCGCGGCATTCGCGGCCCCGATGCCGATCATCTCCTGATCGGGGTCGATCTCGTCACCGCGGCGCGCCGCGAAGCTCGTGGATGTCGCGATCGTGTCGGTGAGGGACACCAACACGATGCCGACCGCGGCGATCAGCAACGGCACGAGATCGCTCGTGGGCACCCACGGGATGGCCGGGACCGGTAGGCCCTGTGGGAGCGGGCCTACCGTCTTGACCCCCTTGGACGTCAGATCGAACACCGCCGTGACCACCGTGGCCCCGACCACCGCCACCAACACGGCAGGGATCTTCTTCGACACCCGCGGCAGCACCAGCAACACCGCGAGCGTGGCGAGCCCGAGCACCAACGCGGTGACGTTCGTCTGGTCGAGGCCGGACACGAACGCCTTCGTCTCCTGAACGAAGCCGTCGGCATCCGTCGAGAACCCGAAGAGCTTGGGGAGCTGGCCGACGAGGATCGTGATCGCGAGCCCGTTCATGTAGCCGATCTGCACCTCCTTCGAGAGCAGATCGGCCACGAAGCCGAGCTTCGCGAGGCCGAGCCCGATCTCGATCCCCGCGACGAACAGCGCCATCATCCCGGCGAGCGCGATCGCCGTCGTGGGATCGCCGGCCGCGAGCAGGGGGGCGATCGCGGCGAAGATCAGCGGAGAGACCGACGAGTCGGGGCCGAGCACCAGGATGCGGGAGGGTCCCATGAGCGCGTACGCCACGAGACACGCGATCGTCGTGTAGAGGCCGGTGACCGGCGGGAGGCCGGCGAGCTCGGCGTACGCCATCCCCTGGGGAACGAGGATCGCGGCCAGGACGACACCGGCAACGATGTCCGGCCGCAACCACGATGCACGGTAGGTGCGCAGCACCCCGACGCCGGGGACCCAGCGCGCGAGACCCGCACGTCGTTCATCCACCTGCTCGGACGCCATCCACCCTCCCGCCGGTTGACCTTACCGTTGCGCTGGCCCGTTACCATCAGCGCGTGGACGTCCCCGACGACACGCCGCAAGGCCCGCCCGAGGAGCGTCTCGCGCGCCGCCTCGAGACCGCTCCCTCGCCGCGCCGCTCGGCCGCGGCCTCGATCCTCCACGAGGTGGCCGAGGTCGATCGAGCCATCTATCGCGCGGTCGCGAGCACGCCGACCCCGACGCTCGACGAGCCGATGCGGCGACTCTCGGGCCTCGCCAACGGTTCGAAGCTCTGGCTCGGCGTCGCCGGGGCGCTCTTCGTCCTCGGCGGGCGGCCCGGTCGCCGGGCGGCCGTGACCGGCCTCGTCGCCCTGGGCGTGGATTCCGCGATCGTGAACCTCCCGATGAAGTTCTCGAGCGGACGCGCGCGTCCAGACCGGGAGAAGGTGGGCGTCCCCGTGCAGCGGTGGGTGCCGATGCCGTCATCGACCTCGTTCCCGTCCGGGCACTCGGCGTCCGGGTTCGCGTTCGCCGGCGCGGTGGCCGGGTCGATGCCCGGCGTCGCGATCCCGCTCCGCGGTCTCGCCGCCGCCGTCGCGTATTCCCGCGTCCATACCGGGGTCCACTACCCCGGCGACGTCGTGGTGGGCTCCTTGGTCGGGGCCACGATCGGAGAGGCGACGTCGCTCGTCGGCCGCTCCCTGCGCCGTCGTCGTGAGCGGCGCCGTGCCGCGCCGGTTCCCTCCCGGGCCGTCGGCCTCCCCTAGCGCTTGGCCGGGAGCGACCTGGCGAACGACGTGCCGCGGGCGACCCATGCGCCGAGTTGCCGCTTCGTCCGGAGGTGCTCCGCATCCACGTGCAGCCATCCCTGCATGGAACGACCGCCCATCTCGAAGAGCCGAGCATCGGTCTCGGCGATGAGCCGCTCCGACGTTCCCGGGTCGACCCGGACCAGAAGCCCGCCCTGCCCACTCGCGGAGACCGCCATGTTGCCGTCGATGAGGAACGCGAGTCCGCCGAACATCTTCTTCTCGGCCAGGCCGGGCTCGGCGGCGACCAGTTCGCGGATCCGATCGGCGAGGTGCTCGTCGTAGCTCATGAGACTGCGGCAGTCTAGAGCCGTTCGGTCTGCCGCTGTCTAGGCCGTGACGACGGTCCCGAGGGTACGGCGGGAGGCGATCGATGCGGCGGACATCCGGCCCGCCGGTCGCGGGACCGGCGGCGGTACGCGGCGACCACCTCGTGCGTCACCATCGCAGTGGAGGTGGATCTGATGACGACCCGCAGCACCGGCGTCCCTTCGCAGATCTCGATCCCGCCCGCCGCCGGGCGCGACGACGAGCTGAAGGCTTCCCGCGACCGCATCCGGCTGCTCACGCCGGCCCCCCGCCGCTTCGTGATGATCGACGGCGAAGGCCCGCCGGCCGCTGATGCCTTCGAGGCGCGCATCCCCGGGCTGTACGGGGTGGCCTATCCGATACGGTTCGCGTTGAAGCGGCGCGGCGTCCTCGGGAGGGTCGGCCCCCTCGAGGGCGTCTGGTGGTCGACCGACGGGGAGACCGATCTCGACGCGATCTTCGCGGGCGACCGAGCCACGTGGCGATGGACGCTCATGATCGGCATCCCTGACGAGGCGAGCGATGCCGAGATCTCCGAACACCTCGAGGCCGGTCGGGCGAAGCTTGCCCCCGGTCTCGCGGCGTCGCTGTACGTGGACCTGTTCGACGAAGGTCCCGCCGCGCAGTTGCTGCATATCGGTCCCTACGCGGAAGAGCGGCCCACGATCGAGCGCCTGCACGAGCAGATCGTTGCCGCCGGATTGCGACCCCGGGGCCGCCACCACGAGCTCTACGTCGGCGACCCACGGCGCTCCGCGCCCGAGCGGCTCCGCACGTTGATCCGCCAGCCGGTCGCGGCGCGCGTCTAGCGGCGCCGTCTCAGACCCGCGCAGGTCCCGCGATCCGCGTCACGTCGACCACGCCGACGCCGTTCTGCGACCGGCCATACACCGCTTCGGCGATCAGCCTGCCGGCCTCGGCGTACGGGACACGGTCCGTGTTGATCACCAGGTCGTACAGGAGCGGATCGTCGATGTCGCTCTCGAAGTACTTCTCGACGTAGCGCTTGCGACCTTGGTCCTCGCGTCGCACGTACTCGGACGCTTCCTTGTGATCCAGCTGCGCGTACTCCATCACGTGATCGATCCGCCGCTCCAGCGACCCGATCAGCCGGACGTGCAGCGCGCCCTGCAGCTTCCTGGTGATGATGTTCCCGGCGCGCCCGATGATGACGACGTTGCCCAGCTCCGCCAGGTGCAGGATCGTATCGGCGGTCTTCCGCACGAGCGTCTGCGACGACGGACGCAGTCCGAACAGCTCGTCCATCGTGTCGGACATCGCCGAGATCCGGTCCTCGGGCATGAACGCGGCCATCCGCTCAGGGAGGTCGTGCTCCTCGAGGACCTTCTCGACGAGGTTCCGGTCGAACACCTTCCACGGGAGCCAGCCGTCGTTCGTTCGGGCCCGCAGCCTCGCGATCAACTCCTGCGACACGGCGTGGGCGCCCGAGCCCGCCTGACGGGAGATCGTGACGACACGTCGGGGAGCGATGGCGGGATCCGGTGGCCCGGCGCGTTTCGGTGCGAGCGCCTGGGCGTTGATGAACTCGAGACACCGTTCCGATGCGATGGATCCGCCCATCGATGCCACCTCCTCGGTCCTCACCGCCACTCTCGTACCGGCGGCGAGCGATGGACCGGGGCGAACGACCCGCGTCGGCCGGGACGGGTGGTCCCGCGACGGACAGGACCTGAGGCCCACCCTTCGAACCCCGGCCGAGCCTACGTTGAGGATGGAAGGAGGTGATCTCGGTGCTGGACTTCTGGGATGAGATGGGAGCCATGGAACGGCGGATGGACGATCTCGTCCGTCAGTTCCTGGGGACCCGGACACGCCTGGCCTATCCGGCGTTGCCGTTATTCGTCCGCAAACCCTTCGTTCCCACGATGGACGTCTTCGAGCGGGCCGATGATCTGGTCATCAAGCTCGAGCTCCCGGGCATCGACCCGGAGAAGGACGTCCAGATCGAAGTGCGCGACCACACATTGGTCATCAGGGGCGAGCGGAAGTACACGGACGAGGTGAAGGGCGAGGCGTACTACCGGATGGAGGCCGCGTACGGCCGGTTCGAGCGCGAGATCCCGATCCCCGAGGCGACCGCCGAGGCGGACATCCGCGCCACGTACGTCGACGGGGTGCTGGAGGTCGTCGTTCCCGAGGCGGCCGAGTTGACGGAGACGCCGCCGACTCGACGGATCCCGATCACGGTCGGGAAGAAGGAGATGAAAGCCGCGTAGACACACTGCATCACCGCACGGATGCCGGGGATCGCGCACCGGTCCCCGGCATCGCTTCGTCTCCGCGGCGCCCGTGGGATAGATTCCGGCGATGTCCGGAGAGGACGGGTACTTCGACGATCGGGTCGCCGCGACGTACGACGACGACGAGATGTTCGACCCGGCGGCCGTCGGGCAGGCGGTCGACTTCCTGGCGGAGCTCGCCGGCGGCGGGCGTGCGCTCGAGCTCGGGATCGGCACCGGCCGGATCGCCCTGCCCCTCGCCGCGCGAGGCGTGCCGGTGCACGGGATCGACCTGTCGGCGGCGATGCTCGCTCGGCTCCGCGCGAAGCCCGGCGCGGACGTGATCCGCACGACGATCGGTGACTTCGCGACGACCACGGTGGAGGGATCGTTCTCCGTCGCCTACCTCGTCTACAACACGATCATGAACCTCACGACGCAGGCGGCGCAGGTCGCGTGCTTCCGCAACGTGGCGGCACACCTCGAGCCGGGCGGGCGTTTCGTGGTCGAGGTCGGGATACCGGACCTCCGGCGGCTGCCACCGGGCGAGATCTTCCACGTCTTCTCCGGCACCGACGACCATTTCGGGATCGACGAGTACGACGTCGCGACACAGGGCCTCTGGTCCCACCACTTCGACGCCAGGGAGGGACGGATCGAACGCACGTCGATGCCCTTCCGTTACGTGTGGCCCGCGGAGCTCGATCTGATGGCCGAGCTGGCCGGGATGACCCTGCGCGAGCGTTGGGAGGGCTGGCAGCGGGAGCCGTTCACGAGCGAGAGCCGGTCCCATGTGTCGGTCTGGGAGAAGCCGGCCGCGTAAGGACCAGGCGGGGTCGAGGCGCGCCGACGTGCGCACACCGCAACCAACACCGTCGAAGGGCGTATGGCCCCCGGGGTGGCAACCGGTCTAGGGTCAATGGCGCACGGCCGGGGCCTGCGACGGGGAAGGACACCCGACGCCGGACGGCTGGCAGGATGAGCGGGCGGAGATGCCAACCAAGGAGAAGCGGCCGGTAAGCGGGACCGGCGCGGGACCACCTCGGGTCCTCGTCGCGATCCCCACCTCGTTCCAGCAAGAGGTGGTGCGCTTCTATCTGAAGGACGCCGGGTACCAGATCCTCGGGATGGTTCCCTCAGGCTCGGATCTCATCGCCCGGGCCGGCGAGGAGCAACCCCAAGCCGTCGTGCTGCACGAGAGCGTCGCGGCCGAACCCGGTCCGGCGCTGATCCAGGAACTCCGGAAGGTCACGCCGTCCACGAAGATCGTCGTCCTCGCCGCGGCTCCGGGCGAAGCGTGGAGAGGTCCCGCCCGAGGCGCCGACGCGTTCCTCGAGGAAGGGGTCGGGATCGCGAGCCTGAAGGGGGTCCTCGGCGAGCTCTGCGGCGCAACGGGTATCCGCCAGGAAGCGGTGTGGATCGATACGGACGGCCAGGCCGCGCCCGCGAGCGGCGAAGACTCCGAGGAGCTGGCCCCGATCCCGCTCCCGGCGGCACCCGGGCGAGGCGTGCTCTGGTACGAGCGCTTCCGAGGCGCTGCGGCGGCGGCCATCCTCCTGTTGGCGCTCTTCAAGGGACCGCAGTTGTTCCTCGCGACGGCTCCTTCGTCCGGCCCGGACGGCGCGGTCGCTTCGGGACCCCTCGCCGGAGCCTTCTCAAGGTTCGACCTGCTGGTCGTGAGCCTCCGGACCGGCGCGCCTCCCGCGGTGTTGGTGGGTGAGGCCAGCAGCCTCTACGCGGCGCGAGCCGCCGCGGTCGCGACCGGCGCCGACGTCAGCGACCTCGACGCTGCGATCGCCGCACAGGTGCCCCCGTTGCTGAAGAACGTCTCGCCCAGAACGGCTTCGACGATCTCCGCCATCCTGGGCGATCTGGTCCCCGCGCCACCGCCCATCGCCGCCCCGAGCCCGAGCCCGAGCGCGACGCCGAGCCCGGTGGAGTCCGCGAGCCCTGTGGAATCTCCAGGCCCGGTCGAGTCCCCGGGCCCGGTCGAGTCGCCGAGCCCGGGTCCGAGCGGGTCACCCAGCCCGAGCACATCGCCGAGCCCGAGCCCGAGCGAGTCACCCAGCCCGAGCACATCGCCGAGCCCGAGCACGTCGCCGAGCCCGAGCGGGTCACCCAGCCCGAGCACATCGCCGAGCCCGAGTCTGAGCGGGTCACCCAGCCCGAGCACATCGCCGAGCCCGAGTGAGTCAGTGAGCCCGAGTCCCAGCGAGTCGGCTAGCCCGAGTCCCAGCGAGTCGGCTAGCCCAAGCCCGAGCGAGTCGCCCAGCCCGAGCCCAGGTGAGTCCTCGAGCCCCAGTGAGTCCCCGAGTCCGACGGGGCTCTTCACGCCGGGAGGCACGCTCCCCAGCCCGGGCATCGGGATCGCGGTTATCTTCGCGTCGCTGCCGCTGATCTCCTGGCGGCTCCGCATCAGATCCGGCACCGGGTCCCGGCGACCCCGGGATCGGGCCGCGCGACGAGCAGCAGCAAGAGCCCGGGCGTTCGACGAAGTTCCTCCCGGCTGACGGCTTCAGGCCGGCGAGGGAGCCGTCTCCACGTCCGGCGCCGGTCCGGGTCCGCCGGTGTGCGCGATGGTCAGCCGGTGGATAGCGTCCGTCAGCTCGAGGATCTGCCTGGATAGGTCGAGCAATTGCTCGTTCTGCTTCTCCTCGAGCTGCACCGACTCCCACTCCTGCCCCGCGAGCACCTGGCGCTTCTCGTCGGCGCGGTTCTGACTGATCATCACGAACGTCGACAGGAAGATCGCTTCGAGCGAGACGATCAGCGTGAGGGTCGGCCACGGACTCTTCTCGATCACGATCATCCAGACCGCGAACAGCGCGATGTGCAGGTACACGAAGTGCATCGACCCCGCGTAGGCCGTGATCCGATCGGCGATGCGATTCTGCACGTACGCCGCTCGCTGCCGCGCATGCTCCACGAGCGCGGGGTGCGGGGTCGTTGGTGTGAGTCGCTGCCTGCTCAACGTTGCCTCCTCTCGTCAGGAACGCGTCGCATTCCCTCGCGTTCATTGTGGTCCGCAGACCACCGACGCACGCTCACTCGCCGCGGAGCCGAGTCGCGAGCGACCGGAGCAACGCCCGGGAGGCCGCGGGCTCGCTCATCAAGACCTTCCGGCCGACCTTCGCGGTGCCATCGATGACCACGAACAACGTCGTGGTGCGCCCGCCCTCCCGCACGATCGTCGTGTCGGCTTCGTAGCGATGCTCCGTGACGCCTCGCTGGAGCTTGCGGAGCTGCAGTGACGAGAGGTTCGAGAAGAGCGGGATCTGCGCCAGCGATTCGGCCTCCGAGATCGCCATCGGCCAGGTGGAGTGAGGCGCCCTCCGCCCGTCAAGGCGACTCGATCTCAGGTCGCCGACCCCTCGACCCGAGCCTTGATGTTCGCCAGATCGCTGTGCAGACCGCTCGGGATGTCCTTCGAGAGCTTCCAGCTCGTCATCTTCGCGAGGAACTTCGGCTCGACGATCTGCGCGGTCTTCGTCAGCTTCGTCGTGCCGCCGTCCTCGGAGAGCGCGAACGAGTGATGCGCCCGGCCGAGCGCGCCGGTGGAATCCCACGCGAACGCCGTGCTGGGCGTCAGCTCGGTGATGGTGCTCTGCTCGCGCTGCGTCCCGAACTGCTTCGCGGTCGTCGCGAAGGTGCTTCCCACCGCGGTGGGACCTTCCGACGTCTTCGTGACCGCGAGCCCATGTCCGCCCCACTCACCGTGCCGCGTGAAGTCGGACACGTAGTCGAAGACGCGAGCCGCCGGCGCGTCGATCGAGATGGTGTCCTCGAAACGCTCCATGGTCCCCTCCCCGTTCGACCGGACGCTACTGCAGCCTGCGGCGGCCGTGCAATATCGCCGGGCTCCGCGATCCGTCGAGCCCGTCGTCGCGAGAAGGGGGTCGAGCAACCCCTCCGACCTGCCGATACCTCCACCATGCGCTGGACGGCGTCCTTCCTGGCCTTGCTGCTCCTGGCGGGGATCGTCGCGGCCGCCCCCGCCTCCGCGGCGTACGGAGCGGTCGTGCAGCTCCCGGCCGGCGCGGCCTACTCCCCGTTCGCGGGCCCGGCAACCGTGACGTTCACGTTCTCGCCCACCGACCCCAGCGAAGTCTTCCGGATCCGGATCCGGCAGGCCGGACACCCGACGGCGATCAAAGTGAAGGACTACCTCATCGACCCCTCGACCCAAACCTCGCCCCACAACGTCTCGTTCGGGTGGAAGGCCCTGACGGCGACGAACCCGACGACCTACGTGGTGGACGTGCGCCGTCAGACCGGCGGACCCATCATCACGAGCGAGTCGTTCACCCTCTTGCCGGCGCTCGTCTCGAAGGTCTCGGCGTCGCCGTCGACCTTCTACCCCCTGGTCGTGGACGGCTTCCGGGATCACTCGACGATCGGGTTCTCGCTGGCGGCCGACACCGCCGACACGGTCGTGCACGTCTCCTCCGCCAACGCGTACGGGCGGTGTTGCGCCACCGAGGTGCGCGCCGACGATCTGGGTCCGCTCGCCGCGGGCGCGCACGCGTGGATATGGGACGGCACCGACGGCGTGGGGGGCGCCACGCCGAAAGGGACCTACTTCGTCAGGATCTCCGCCACGGACCTGAGTGCGGTCTCGATGACGTCGGCGGCGCAAGAGGTGGATCTCGGCAAGGGCCTCATCCGTCGGACCGCCACGAAGCGGAAGCTCGGCGACGCCTTCGCTCGCGTGGCGGACATGCGCGCGACCGCGTCCGGAGGCTCGTGCCAGGCGGATCGCGTCGTCGCGAGCCACATCAGCTATCTCTTGTGCGTCAACGCGGAGTTCTCGATCTACTGGACGTGGGGCCTGAAACCGAAGGAACGGATCGTGTCGGTCCGCTTCGCGGTCAGTCGCGGGTACTACGGGTGCCCCTGGAAACGGAAGCACACCACCACGCGATCGTTCCTGACCTTGTACGCGCCGCCGACCTCCGAGTGTTACGTCAAGGCTGCCGCGATCACCTACAGCTACCCGTTCCGCGCCTGAGGGCGTGGGTCACGCACCGTTCGAGTGCCTCGGTGGCCGCGGGCGGTCAGACGTACGCGTGCTCCGCGGTCCACATCAGGTCCGGGTGGAAGTCGTAGCCCCACGGCAGGCCTGCGTTCTTCCAACCGTTCCGCATGTGCTTGCCGTAGAACACGCTGCCCGGATCGTCGACCCGATCGCCTTCGAAGCCGGTCAGGATGTTGAACACGCGGGTGAAGCCGGCGGCGGCGAGCAGGTTGATCGCCATCGCCGCGCGACCCCCCGTCGCGCACATCACGAGGATCGTCTCGTTCGGGCCGAACGCCTCCTCGACGGCCGGCACGAAGTTCGGGTTCGGATCGCCCGAGCACCCCGGCGGCCTGCCCTCCATCGACGGTCCTTCGGGATCGAACTTCGGGAACACCAGCGGCACGTTCTTCGCCGCATCGAAGTGCCCCCCGAAGACGTACTCCTCGAACGTGCGCACGTCCAGGATGTGGACGTGGTCGGGCTCCGCCCTCCACATGTCGTACGCCTCCTGGGGCGTCACGTACAGGCCGAGGCTCGTCTCGTTGCTCTCCGGGATCACGACGCCGTTCCGCATGATCTCTACCTCCTCGTCGGGTCAGTCCAGCCGTTGCGGTCGTTCCGGCTCAACGCTAGGCAGCGAGCACGAACGGCAGGCGGGCACCATGGCCCGGAGCGGCGGTGACGGTCGGCCCTAGCTCGGCAGGAGCCGGATCGTCGTCGATCGCGCCTCCGGGCTCGTGATGTGATCGACGGCGCTGGAGGACCGGCCGTACTTGCGCCGGTAGGCCTCGTCGATCGCGTCGTTCAGATCGTGGTCCGCCTCTTCGACGAGGACGTCCGTATCGACGCCGCCGGCCGTGATGTGCCCCGCGTGCCGCACCTGGATGCCACGGAACCACGCGGCGCCAGGCCCGTTCACGGACCGGACGTAGACGTCGTCGCCGTGTCGGACGGCCCAGATGACCCGGGGGCGCTGGAGCGTGCCGTCCGACCTTCGGGGTGCGATCCGGAGCTCGTACGCGCCCCCGATGTCGACCAGCTGTTCCTCGTTCCAAGCCGTCATCGACGCATCCTAGGGCCTCGCTCGACGGATCTCGATGCGGTTCTCGCGACAGCGGAGGAGGTCCCACAGGATGAGCGCCCAGCACAGCGCGGCGCGGCGACGAGCGCCAGCGCGGTCAACGCCGGGAGCGCCGGTCGCTCATGGCCCCTAGTCTCGAACGGTGACGGCCGTCCACCAACTCTCCCGGACCGACGCACGGAGGATCGCGGTGCGGGCCCAGGTGCTGGACGCCGAGCGACCGGCAGGGCTGCTCGAGCTGGTGCGCCAGCTGACCTTCCTCCAGCTCGACCCGATCGCCGCGGTGGCCCCCAGCGCCGACCTCGTCGTGTGGAGCCGCTTCGGGTCGTCGTACGACCCGGCAGAGCTGCGCCGTGCCCTCGAGGACCGGTCGCTCCTGGAGCTGCAGGCGATGCTCCGGCCCGCGGAGGACCTGGCGCTCTACCGCGCCGACATGGCCGACTGGCCGGGGCGGGGCCCGCTGCGTGCGTGGCAGGTGGAGCACCGCGGCTGGGTGAAGGCGAACGACGCGTGCCGGCGGGACATCCTCAAGCGGCTGAGGGCCGAGGGGCCGCTGCCCATGCGCGAGCTGCCGGACACCTGCGCGGTCCCCTGGGGGTCGACCGGGTGGACGAACGAGCGCAACGTCGAGAAGCTCCTCGGCTTCATGGTGCAGCGGGGCGAGATCGCGGTCGCCGGTCGGCAGGCGCGGGAACGGCTGTGGGACCTGGCCTCGCGGGTATATCCCGACGACCCGGTCGTCCCCGCTGAGGAAGCCAGACGCATCCGCGACGAACGGGGGCTCCGCGCCCTCGGGATCGCCCGGGCCAGCGGGCCGGAACGCCCGGTGGAACCGGTCGGCGTGGGCGACGCGGGAGAGCCCGCCGTCGTCGAGGGGGTCAAGGGCCAGTGGCGCGTCGACCCGTCGCTGCTGGATCGACCGTTCTCGGGGCGCACCGCGCTCCTGTCGCCGTTCGACCGACTGGTGCACGACCGCAAGCGCGCCGTGGAGGTGTTCGGCTTCGACTACCAGCTCGAGATGTACAAGCCTGCGGCCAAGCGCCGATGGGGGTACTACGCACTGCCGGTCCTGCACCGCGACCGGCTGATCGGCAAGATCGACGCTACCGCGGATCGGGACGCCGGCGTGCTCCGCGTCGACGCGATCCACGAGGACGAGCCGTTCTCGAAGGCCGCGGCGGCGGGCGTGCGGCGGGAGCTGAAGGACCTTGCTCGCTGGCTGGAGCTCGACCTGACGCCCGCGCGCTGAGGCTTCGGCTTCAGCGGTCCCAGTGCACGATGATCTTGCCTTCGACCCCCGGCAGCGGCAGGGATGCCGCTTCCGCTTCGACGGCATCGCGTTCCGCGCGCGAGAGGCGTCGCCACGTCTGGATCGTCGTCGCCTCCCGCGACCGGCGCCACGTCCCGACGACCTCGCCGCCCACCAGGAGGGCGCCGGGCCACACGCGCGATGTCCATAGCTCGCCACGTCGGTCGGCGTCGGGGACCAGCAGCTCGCGATCCGCTCCTTGGAGGAGGAAGTACGTGTCGCCGCTCGGGAGGAGCCGGGCGGGCGCCGGCGTCACCGAGGGCGCTCGGAACGTCGCCTCGTCGCGGGTGAGGATCCATGCATCGCCGATCGGCGTCCGCACCGCGGTCAGCGGGAGCGCGTCGAACGCCTCGACGGCTGCTCGCAGGGCGATCCCCGCCCACTCGGCGAACGCCTCGGGCGTGGCGGGACCGAAGACGTGCAGGTATCGACGCGCGAGCTCGAGGCGCGCATCGAACGCGTCGATCTCGGGCGGCGGCACCGTCCAGACGGTGGGCTGCCGCGCTCCCTCCCACCGGATCGCGACCGTGCCGGTCAACGCGGCGTAGCGCAGCGCGTTGCCGGGGACGCCGATCGCCTCCCCGGCGTCGCCGTACGGCATCCGGCGCCCGTCCAGCGAGGCGTGGAGGCGAGCGGCCAGGTCCTCGGCCTTCCGCCGCGTCTTGCCATCCTGCGGCAGCCTCCCGAGCGAGAAGACCGCGAGGTCGCGCCCGGCGACGACGTACGCGTGATACCGCGGGCCCCAGAGCTGGATGAGCGAGGGGTCCTCCCAGGTCGACGGCTCGGTCCCCGCGACGCGCGCGTGGATCGACAGCACCGCGGCCCGGGGCATGCTGTCTTGCAACCCGGCCCACGCCGCGAGCCGGAGCGAGCGCCGGCCGCGTGGGAGCCGTTCGTCGAGCGCGCCGACGCGCCGCCGGAACGCGAGGATCTGCGTCCGCGTGAGATCGAGCCTGGACGCCGTCACGTCACCGTCCGAGCTCCCGTACCCACCCCTGCAAGCGCGGGAGGTGTTCCGCGTAGTGGTCGGGACCGGCCTTCCTGATCCATCGATCGGCGTCCGCAGACTCGGTCGGGAGCGACCGCCACGCACGCAGCATGCGGTTGCGGGCCGCGATCCCCTGCGCGCGCACATCCGTGAACGCCACGTCGTGCATCGCGTCGAAGAACGTCGCGTTCATCGCGTCGATGTCGATCTCTTCCGGCCGGTACGTCCCGGCCCTGATCCGCTCCAGCACGACGCCCGCTTCCGCGAGCCAGCTCCCGATGTGGGCGACCAGGTCCTTCGCGGACCACCCTTCGACGAAGTACCCGGGCTCACCGACCAGATCGGGGGGCAGCGCGTCGACCAAGCCGTGGAGCTCCGTCCAGAGCCGGTCCTCCTCGGCCAGCAGCTCGCGTTGCCGCTCGGACTGGGACATCGCGCTCAAGTATGACGGTCGCGCAGCCGTCGGATCCGAGCTCACCCGACGAGGTACGTCTCGTACACCACGCTGGACGAGGCTCGCGCTCCGACAGCCACGAAGACGCCCTTGTTCAGCCAGTCGAGGTTCGGAGCCGCCGTCTCGATCAGCGTGGTCGTCCGGAACGTGTACTCGGTGGGGTCGACGTCCTCGCCTCGGTTCAGGCGCGCCAGGACCTCCTCGCTCGCGTGACGGACGCCTCGGGATCGCACGTTCAGGACGGATCCGTCGTCGGTCAGCAGGGCGTAGCGGATGTCGGCGATGGCGGTCCCGTCCGTCAGGACGATCTGCCAGTCCGCGCTGGCCCCGGGAACGACCGTGCCGTTGAGCTCCGGCCCGGCGAACGCCCCCCCGGTCCAGCGCACGATCCGGCGACGGCCCTGCGTCACGGCGCCCACGTCGATCGGCTCGTCGAGCGTCGCTTCGAGTCGGTAGACGAAGGCGAGACGGGGCGCCGGAAGCTCGCGCATCATCGTTCCCCCATCAGCCGAACGTGAACGCGAACGCCTCGGCCCCGCGCCCCTCGAACCGGATCGAGAAGACGCGGTCGCGGATGGGTGCGGTTTGCCGCACCAGCTGGTACATGCGCTGCTGGACCAGGGAGCCGGCGCCGTCGGCGTCGACGTCGGCCCCCGAGGCCTCGGCTGGGTGCTCCCCATCGATCGTGACGCGGAAGGCGACCGTGGTCCCCGGGTCGCGGGGCCCCATCACCAGATGGACGTCGCGCGCGTGGAACGCGAAGTCGATCCGCCCACCCGGCTCGTCCAGGGAGACCCGGTCCGCATGCGCGGTCCAGTCTCCCGTGAGGGACCACCGGTTCAGCGGCAGGCGGTCCGGACCCGTGTACCGGTGGCTCCGCTCGGGCGTGATCCCGCCGGGCGAGGCGAACCCCTGGCTCCGTTCAGAGCCGAGGTACGTCTCCGACGACCCCAGCTCGTCCCAGTCGGCCGCCACCTCCGGTCCCGTTGGCGCGACGGCCACCAGGTCGGTGCCGACGTCCGTGGCCCCGGTCTCGGCCAGGAGCTCTTGGATCACGCGCTCCGACCGCTCCTCGTCACCCTCGCCGAACCGGTGGTGCCGGATCCGCCCCCCCGCGTCGATGAAGTACAGCGCCGGCCAGTACCGGTTGGCGAACGCGTCCCAGACGCCGTAGTCGTTGTCGAGCGCGATCGGGTACCCCACCCGCATCGAGGCGAGCGCCTCCCGGACGTTGTCGACGTCGTGCTCGAAGGAGAACTCGGGCGTGTGCACGCCGATCAGCACGAGGCCGTGATGGCGGTACCGCTCCTCCCACGCGCGCACGTACGCCAGCGTCCGGAGCCAGTTGATGCACGTGTACGTGCAGAAGTCGACGACGACGACCCTCCCGCGAAGCCCCGCCGGATCGAGGGGCGGCGAGTTGAGCCAACCGGTCGCGCCGGCCAGGGACGGGAAGTGGCCTTCGTTCGAGGTCTCGGCGGCCGGCCGGTCTAGCTCCTTCATCCTCACGTCGCTCCTTGCTCCGCGGCGACGTCGAGGATCGCCTGCGCGAAGGCCTGCGGGGCCTCCTGCGGCAGGTCGTGCCCGATCCCGCCCGAGATCGTCCGGTGCTCGTACGTGCCAGAGAACCTGCTCGCGTAGGCGCTCGGCTCGGGATGCGGCGCGCCGTTCGCGTCGCCCTCGAGCGTGATCGTCGGCACCGTGATCGCCGGACCGGTCGCGAGCGTCGCCTCGAGGTCGTCGAAGCGCCGCTCCCCGTCCGCCAGCCCGAGCCGCCAGCGGTAGTTGTGGATCACGATGTCGACGTGGTCCGGGTTGTCGAACGACTCGGCGGTGCGCTCGAACATCGCGTCGTCGAAGTCCCACGTCGGCGACGCGAGCTTCCAGATCAGCTTGGCGAACGCGTTGCGGTTCCGCTCGTAGCCCACGCGACCCCGTTCGGTCGCGAAGTAGTACTGGTACCACCATGCGTACTCGGCCACCGGCGGCAACGGGGCCTCGTTCGCCTTCTGGCTGCCGATCAGGTACCCGCTGACCGAGACCATGCCCGCGCAACGGTCGGGCCACAGCGCCGCGACCACGTTGGCGGTCCGCGCGCCCCAGTCGAAGCCGCCGAGGACCGCCGAGCCGATCCCGAGCGCGTCCATCAGCGCGACCGTGTCGACCCCGAGCGCCGACTGCTGAGCGTTCCGCGGTGTCTGGTCGGACCGGAACCGGGTCGTGCCGTACCCCCGCAAGAACGGGACGATGACCCGGTACCCGGCGTCCGCGAGCAGCGGCGCGACCTCCGCGAAGCTATGGATGTCGTATGGCCACCCGTGCAGCAGGATCACCGCCGGGCCATCGGACGGGCCCTCTTCCGTGTAGCCGACGTTCAGGTCGCCGGCATCGACCTGCAGCACTTCGCGGTGCGTCATCTCCTCACCTCCCGGCCGCTCAGCGCAGCGATCGGAACGTGGCCCGGAGCTCCTCGGAGAACACCTGCGGTTGCTCCCAGGCTGCGAAGTGCGTTCCCTTCGGCAGCCGGTTGTAGTGGATCAGCTTGGGATAGGCGCTCTCCGCCCAGCTCCGCGGCGCCGTGTAGATCTCGTCGGGGAACGCGCTGACGCCGGTCGGCAGGTCGACGCCCTTCGGGGCGAAGAACGCGAGCTTGCTCTCCCAGTACAAACGCGCCGACGTGATGCCCGTCCTCGTCAGCCAGTACAGCGTCGCGTTATCGAGGATGTCGTCGCGCGTCAGCCCCTCGTCCGCACCGTCGAAGACGCGCGCGATCAGCGACAGGCTGGCCGCGTCGTGATCGAGCATCCAGGCGGCCAGGCCGACGGGGGAATCCTCGAGGGCGTACAGCGTCTGCGGACGGTTCGCCATCTCGTTCGCGTACCCGAGGCCGTGCTTGTAGAAGGAGTCGAGCTGCTCCCATGCGTACCGTTCCTCATCGGAGAGGTCGCGCGGCGGCGGGTTGCCGAACTGGAGCGCCGCCGCGATGTCGTCCGGGATCGTCGCCGGCATGTTCGTATGGATGCCGAGCAACCCCGTCGGCCGAAGCAACGCCATCTGTTCGGTGACGGCGTTCCCCCAGTCGCCGCCCTGGGCCACGTACCGCTCGTAGCCGAGCCGTTCCATCAGGACGACCCAGGCCCGCGCGATGCGGATGGGGTCCCAGCCGGTCGTGGTCGGCTTGCCCGAGTACCCGTGGCCCGGCAACGACGGGATCACGACGTCGAAGGCGTCCGCCGCGCTCCCTCCGTGCGCCTCGGGATCGGTCAGGGGGCCGATGATCTTCAGCTGCTCGATGATCGAGCCGGGCCAGCCGTGCGTCACGACGACCGGCAACGCACCGTCGTGCTTCGAGCGCACGTGGATGAAGTGGATATCGACCCCGTCGATCTCGGTCGTGAACTGCGGCAAGGTTTGGAGGCGCGCCTCCACCACGCGCCAGTCGTACTCGGTCCGCCAGTAGGTGGCGAGCCGGCGCATCGTCTCGAGCCGCACCCCCTGGGACTCGTCGTCGACGGTCTCCTTTTCCGGCCATCGCATCGCAGCGATGCGCCGGCGCAGGTCGTCGAGCTCCTCCTGCGGAACCTCGACGTGGAACGGCCGGACCTGGTCGTCCGTCATGATCCGCCTCCTTCCCACCAAGGATCGATCGAGACACTAGGACGCCACGGTGCGAGCGACCAAACGGGCCGCCGGGCGCGCATGGTGAACGTCCGGTGGATCCCGCCCGTGGAGAAGCCCCATCTCGCTCAGGCGGCGGCCGGCTCGGCCGGCGTTGCCTCGACGGGTGTCGCCGCCGGCGCACCCGTGGCCGCGCGACGGGCGATCAGCTTGCCGAGCTCCCACAGGATGAACAGCACCAGGGCCGGGAGGGCGCCGCCGATCAGCCATTGCCGGCCGGTCAGCGCCTGCGTGCTGAGCAGCGACGTCAGGAAACCCCCCCGGGCGATCAAGATCGCGAGGACGACCTCGATCAGGATCGTGACGTTCACGACGTTGTTGTCGAACGTCTCCATGCGGAGGATCGATGCCCTCTCGTCGCGGGATTCGAAGGCCGCGATCACGAGCATCAGCGAGAAGGCCACGAGCCCCATCGTGCTCCCGATCGCGACGTTGCCGTAGTGGTCCCGCCCGAACACGATCACGAGGTCGATCGCTGCTGACATGAACAGGCCGGCCAGCCCGACGGTCGTGATGACGGCGCGGGACATGATGGAGGCCGAGCGCGGGCGCGGCTTGCGCTTCATGAGCCCCGGAGTCTCCTTATCCAAGCCCAATGCGATGCCGACGGGAGCCGTGATCAGGAAGTTGATCCACAGGATCTGGACGGCCGTGAACGGCTGCCCTCCGGCGATGTTCAACAGGGTCGCGACCAGGAAGGTCACGATGTAGGTGACGAGTGCCACCAGCATGAAGCGAATGTACTTGAGCATGTTGTCGTAGAGCTTGCGTCCCTCGGCGACGGCCCGCACGATCGTGGCGAAGTTGTCGTCGGTGAGGATCATCTTGCCGGCGTTCTTTGCGACCTCGGTGCCGGTCCCCATCGCGATGCCGATGTCGGCTGCCTTGATCGCCGGGGCATCGTTGACGCCGTCGCCGGTCATGGCCACGACGTCGCCCTGCTTCCGCAGGGTGTCCACCATCAACACCTTGTGCTCGGGCGCGACCCGGCCGACGACACCGATGCCGTCGATGCGTGCCAGGCGCTCCTCCTCGGACAGAGCTGCGAAGTCCGCCCCCAGGACGGCCTCGCCGGGGATGCCGAGCTGCTTGGCGATCGCGGCGCCGGTGACGACGTCGTCGCCGGTCACCATCCGCACGCG
>DATIWE010000076.1:0-22701 GCA_035519495.1 Actinomycetota bacterium | reverse complement strand
GCGGACGCGGAGATGGAAGCGGCCGCCAAGCGGCCGTCCTCCCGCCGGCGACGCCGTCCGCTGAAGCCCGAGGGGCGGTGCGACGCCTGCGCCATCGTTCGGAACACGGAGGCGATCTACATCCGGATCCTCGCGGTGGCGGACGTCGGCTCAGCGCCGTTCGACGGGATCCGACGGCAGGGCCGGGGCCTCTGCGTTCCGCATGTGAGTCTCGGCCTCGAGATCCTCACCGACGTCGCCGAGCGCGCCCGCTTCGTGACCGGCTTCCGGCGCGGCGTGCAGGAGCTCCGTGACGAGCTCGCCGAGTATGCGCGGAAGCACGACTACCGGTTCCAGCACGAGGGGATGGTGGATGGGGAGGCCACGTCGTGGCGGCGCGGGATCTATCGTCTGGTCGGCGAGCCGCCCCCGTCGGCTCCGCCGTCCCGATGAGACGATCCGGCGGTCTCGACCCGCCCCAGATCCACGGACAGATCGCTGATCGGGCGGACGTGCGCCACCAAACGTTCCCAATCCACCGACACGTCGTGGATCGGACGGCCCTCGAGCGTCGGGTCGCTCGATGGGTGCATCCTCGCTGCCCAGACCACGTCATCGCCTCCTGATCGTGGTCACGTCTCCGGCGCCGAGCGCGTCTTCCACT
This sequence comes from Actinomycetota bacterium, assembly GCA_035519495.1. GTDB lineage: Bacteria > Actinomycetota > UBA4738 > UBA4738 > HRBIN12 > AC-51. Next base: position 22,058 of record DATIWE010000076.1, on the reverse strand, counting down.
TCCTCGTCGAAGACCGCGGGGCGGAAGGAGCGCTGCGCGATCAACGTGGGCACGAACGCTGAGAGGATCTCGACCGACATGCCGACCCGGACGCTGGTCACGGATGCCGCGAAGGCGATCGAGATCCAGACGGATCCGATGATGAGATGTTCACGGCGCCTCCTCTACCAACCCGTGCTCCCGGTAGAGGCCATCAGCCCGGATGGGCAGTTCGAGGAGCGAGCCTCATCGCGCCGTGCGTGAAGTATAGACGTGACCGAACGCGGGTCGACTAGAAGGGTTCGTTGCCCTCGCGCCACTTGATGCTGCAGCCGACGCTCGGGCGCTGGTCTTCGTCGATCGGCGTGCCGGCCAGCACCGCGTCGATCGCGGCCCGCAGGTCGTGACCGTCGACCGGCTTGCCGTTCCCGGGCCGGCTGTCGTCCAGTTGCCCGCGGTAGACCAGCATGCGGTCGCGATCGAACAGGAAGAAGTCCGGCGTGCACGCGGCCGTGTAGGCCTTCGCAACCTCCTGGCTCTCGTCGAACAGGTACGGGAACACGTACTCCGCGTCGGCGGCGTCGCGCGCCAGCCCTTCGGGCGCGTCCTCCGGGTACGTCTCGGGGTCGTTCGCGCTGATCGCGACGATGCCGAGGCCGCTGCCCTGCATGTCCCGCGCGAGCGCCGCGAGCTGCGCCCGCACGTGCTTCACGTACGGGCAGTGGCTGCAGATGAACATCACCAGCAGCGCGTCGTCACCGTCGAAGTCCTCGAGCCGGACGATGTCGCCGGAGGTCACGTCCGGCAGCGCGAATCCCGGCGCCTGCGTGCCGAGTGGGAGCATCGTGGAGGTGGCTGCCATCGAGTCCTAGCCTACGGGCGAGCCGGGCGAACGACTTCCGGTGGAGGCCATCTGCCACAGGTGCATCGCGGCGTAGCCGCGCCACGGTCGCCAGCGTTCGGCGCGTTCCTCGACGGCGGCCGGCGTCGTCGGCAGGCCCGCCGCCGTCATGCCGACACGGATCCCGAGGTCGGTCGCCGGGAAGGCGTCGGGGTCGCGGAGCGCGCGCATGGCGACGTACGAGGCGGTCCAGCCGCCCACGCCGGGGATCGCGCGCAGCTTGTCCAGCGCGACTTCCGGATCGCCGTGGCCCGACAGATCCAGGTCGCCGCCGGCGACCAGCTCTGCCAGCTGCCTGAGCGTCTCCGCGCGCCGGCCCGTGAGCCCGATCGCGTCGAACGACGCCGTCGCGACCTGCTCCGCCGTGGGGAACAGGTGCGTGATGCCGTCGGCGCGCTCCTCCGGCGGCAACGGCGTGCCCGCTCGCGTGACCAGCCGTCCCGCCATCGTCCGTGCGCCGCGCACCGAGATCTGCTGGCCGAGGACCGCGCGCACGGTCAGCTCGAACCCGTCGACCGCGCCGGGCAGCCGCAGGCCGGGGTGCGCTCGGACCGACCCGCGCAGCGCCGGGTCCAGCGCGAGCTCGCCGTCGATCGTGATGGGGTCGGCGTCGAGGTCCAGCAGTCGCCGCGCGGCTTGCACGACGGCGGCCAACTCGGTCGGTTCGGCGAGGCTCACCTCCAACGTAACGTACGCACCTGCCGGATCCGGACGCAGACCGATCAGCACGGCGCCTCCGTCGCGTGTGCGGATCGAGCGCCGCAGCGTGGTGCCGTCGAGCGTCTCGACGCCCGGGATCGCTCGGTCGCCGAGGAACCGGAACAAGGACTCGTCCGCGAACGGACGCCGGTAGCCGAGGCGGAGCGCCAGGGTGCCCTCGTGGACATCCGCGCGGCGGCGTCGGGCGCGGATCTCTCCCGGCGAGCGCCGGAACACGCGCCGGACCGTGTCGTTGTAGGCACGCACCGACGAGAAGCCCGCGGCGAACGCGACGTCGGCGCTCCGCAGATCGGTCTGTTCGAGGAGCTGTTTCGCCAGGCGAGCACGCCGCGACCGCGCGACGGCGAGCGGCCCGATCCCGAGTTCGTCGACGAACGCGCGGTGCAGATGCCGTTCGCCGGTCGCGAGGCGCTGCGCGAGCCCGGCGACCCCGTCGGTGTCCACGACACCCTCGGCGATCAGCCGCAGCGCCCGGCCGATGAGGTCGGCGCGGATGTCCCAGTCCGGCGAGTCGGGGCTGGCCTCCGGGCGGCAGCGCCGGCATGCGCGGAACCCGCCGGCCTCGGCCGCCTCGGCGGTCGGATAGAAGCGGACGTTCTTGCGCATCGGCGGTGGCACGGGGCAGCTCGGCCGGCAGTAGATGCCGGTCGACGTGACGGCGACGAAGAAGCGCCCGTCGAACCGTTCGTCCCTGCCGGCCATGGCCGCGTACCGGCGCTCCGGATCCATACCATGGGTATAGCGCGCCGGCGCGGCATCCGTCTGGCCGGTTTCGGACATCTCGTCCGGATCGGAGATCTACCTGTCCGACCTTGGGGCCGAGCCGGATCCCTTCGCGGTCATCCATCCTCCTTCGTTCGAAGAACCAGGACGAGCTCCTCGACGCCGTCGTCGGCGAGGATGGGCTGGCCCGTTCGGGTGAAGCCGCACTTCTCGAGCACCCGGATCGATCCGATGTTGTGCGAGGCGACGTGCGCGAACAGCGGTCGCTCGTCGATCTCATGCAGGAACGCGGCGAGCGCCGCGGTCGCGACGCCCTTGCCCCAGAAGCTCCGGCCGAGCCAGTAGCCGACCTCGCGGCCGTCGTCGGCCACCCAACTCATGAGGCTGCCGGCCACTTCGCCATCCAGGAGCACCGTGCGCGTGAGGGTGGTCTCGTCCTCGAGGATCTTCGACCAGTGCGCCGTGAACGCCTCGTGGTCGCGGGCCGGGAACGCGGCCATCTCGACAGCGACCGGATCGCGCTGGTTCTCGAAGTAGATCGGGAGGTCGTCGGGCTCGACGTCGCGCACGCGAACCCGGCGCTCGATCCCCTGCGGCCCGCCCATGGTCCCTCCCAACGCTCAGCTTAGGGAAGCGCGCACGCCGGGGCGGCGGTCCCGACGGCGAGGGTCCGAAGGACCCTCCGACGGCGCACCCGGGCGAGCCAGCATCTGACCAGGGAGGTGGATCACCATGGTGCAGACCGACGAGGAGCTTCGCGACCGCGCCCTCAAGCAGCTGAAGAAGAAACGCGACTTCACCGCGAACGTGTTCGCGTACGTGGTCGTGAATGCGTTCCTGGTGGGCATCTGGGCGGTCACGGGATCCGGATTCTTCTGGCCGATCTTCCCGATCCTCGGATGGGGGATGGGACTGATCTTCCACGCGTGGGACGTCTACCAGCAGCCGCCGACGGAGGAGCAGATCCGCAGAGAGATGGACCGGCTGAAGTAGCGCCGCATCAGGCGGAGCGACGACGGGCGGAGCCGTTCGCCGCGCGCTTCGTGATCGTTCCGACGACTTCGACGCGGACCGGCACACCGTCCACGTCGGAGGGCAGCTGCTTGCCGGTGTCCTCGGTGAGGTTGACCTTCAGGCCGTAGCCACCCTGCCCTCGCGTGATGCCGACGCCGTTGACGTCCGGGCGCTTGGCGACCTTCTTCAGGAGCTTCTCTTTCGCCGCCCGGGCCTCGGTCAGCGTCGCGGCCTTCATGCAGGTCAGGCTAGCAGGTCGATGTTCAGCGCCTGAAGCACGGGCGCGATCGGGTTCGCGTACGTCAGGCCGAGGTTGCGCCGGCCGCCGGTCTGGCTCCCGGCGAACAGGAGCGCGACGCCGAGGTGCTCCCCCGCCGTCATGATCAGCGAGCCGCTGTCGCCGCCCTCGCTGAACGGCTTGGAGCCTGCGGCCTCGATCTCGACCTGCCCGTCGAAGCGCAGGTTCCCCATCTCGTAGCCGACCACGACGTTGTCGAGCTCGAAGGCGGTCACGCGGCCGCGGGTGTGCCCCGTGGTCCGTCCCCACTTCTCCACCAGGTCGACCGGCGCGTCCTCGGTCGCGACCCCGGCGACCTTGGCCCGGGTGCCGCGGAGGACGCCGACCTTCGCGTCCACGCCGTCGTCGATCGTGGCGAGGGCGACGTCGATCGCGTTCGTGGCGGTGGGCTTGAGGCGCACGAACCGGTCGAGCCCGCCCACCCGGTCGTGCCGGCGCAGGCCGCCGTCGATCGTGCCGGGCTGCAGGATCGCATCGCCCTTGACGCCCTGGTTCTCGTCGGCCAGGACGTGGTTGTTCGAGAGGATCCGCGCGGTGCCCTTCGGTCCGGTGACGAACGCGCCGAGCGTGCCGGCCGTGATCCGGAAGTGCCCGATCGAGATGCCCATCTGGATCGGGCGATGGCGATCCGTGAACCACGTGCGCTTGTGGATCCGCCCGACGTACCGGACGTCGATCTCTCCGCGCGAGCGAGTGGTGAGGTCGTCGAGGTGGAGCGCCTCCGACGCGCTCCGGCGCTGCAGACGGACGGCCAGGCGGAAGTCCTTGCCGTTCGCGCCGGGAGCGACGCCGAGCGCGAGGGTCGGCGCCGAGCGGAGATCCGTCATGCGTCGCGCTTCGAACGCCATCGCGTGGGCGATGCGGGGTCGCGCGGCCGTCGTCAGCAACAGCTGCGACCACTCGGACTTCAGCTCACGCACGGAATCGAGCAACATGTGGATCTCCTTCCGGGGTGGACCTCGACCTTCGGACAGTTCGCGCCGGCTCGCAATCCCGCCGATGACCGACGGACCGTGGCTCGGATGGAGGGGTGTGCGTTCAGTTCGACGCGAGGCGGTCGGTCGCGCGGATCAGCTCCTCCGCGATGCCCGGCGTGTCGCCCGCATGTCCCGCGTCGTCGACGATCACCAGCTCCGAGCCGGGCCAGGCGCGATGCAGCTCCCACGCGTTGCCGAGCGGCGCCTGCAGGTCGAACCGGCCGTTCACCAGGACGCCGGGGATGCCGCTCAGGCGTCCGGCGTTCCGGAGCAGCTCGCCGTCCTCGAGGAACAGGTCGTGCCGCACGTAGTGCGTGACGAGCCGCGCGAACCCGAGCGCGAAGTCGGGATCGGTGAACCGCGACGCGAGGCCGGGCGTCGGCGGCCAATCGGGCGTCGCGGATTCCCACAGGCACCATGCGCGCGCGGCGGCGTCGCGCACCGTCGGGTCGGGATCTTGCAGCAGCCGCGAGTACCCCTCCACGACGTCGCCCTCGCGATCGCTTTCCGGCAGGCCGTGGACCAGGTCGTCCCACTGCTGGGGGAATAGCGGCGCGAGCCCGCCGCGGAACAGCCAGTCCGCTTCGGTCCGCCGGCCGGTCGTGACGCCCCACACCACGATCGCGGAGACGCGATCCGGATACGCCTCCGCGTACGCGAGCGCGAGCGTGCTCCCCCACGACCCCGCGAGCAACAGCCATCGATCGACGTCGAGATGCCGGCGAAGCAGCTCCATGTCGGCGACGAGATGCTGGGTGGTGTTGGTCGACAGGTCGACATCGGGTTCGCTGGCGCGCGGCGCGCTCCGACCGCAGCCGCGCTGGTCGAACAGGACGACGCGGTACCGGGCGGGATCGAACAGCCGCCGGTGCCACGGGGTGCAGCCCGAGCCGGGACCTCCATGGACGACGAGGGCCGGCGCCCCGTCGGGATCGCCGCACGCCTCCCAGTACACACGATCGCCGTCCCCGACCTCCAGCATGCCGTCGGCGTTCGGCTCGAGCTCGGGGTAGAGAGGCATCCCGGCGACCGCCTAGAGGGCGATGAGGCCGGCGTCCGTCGGGCTGAACCCGCAGGCCTCCAGATAGAAGGAGCTGAGGTGCTCGTCGAAGTCGACGTGGAGCCATTCGCAGCCGGCCTCGCGGGAACGGGCGACCGCGACGGCGACCAACTCGGTGCCCACGCCGGCACGCCGCGCGGCCTTCGCGACCATCGTGTCCTGGAGCCAGGCGTGCACGAGCCCGTCCCACAGCACGTTCACGAACCCGAGGAGCGTCGTGTCGTCGCGTGCGGTGACCCAGCCGAGGCTGTGCCGGTGCAGGAGCTCGACCCAGTTCCACTCCGCGTCGTCGTACACGCGCGTCTCGAAGGCCTCGGCGTGCAGCCGGTTCAGTTCGGTGTTCGCGATATCCCCGCGCCACGTGTAGGTGATCGCCACGGCGCAACTGTAGCGACGGCCGCGATCACGCGTACGACGAAACGCGGACCGTGCGCGCGTCCGCGCCCGTCGCCAGGAAGGCGAGCAGTCGCTCCGCCTCTTCGGCGAGCTCTTCCCGCTCGGCCGCTCGCAGCGAGCGGAAGCGCTCGATCCGGAGCATGGCGCCGCCGCCCTCGGTGAACAGCCGCCAGCGCGCCGCGGGGAACCCGTCGACGAGCACGGCGCCCCACCCGACGTCGGTCCAGGCGGGCACATCCGGCGCCACGATCCGGCCGCGGTCCTTGTGCCCGAGCAGGATGTTGTCGTACTCGGGCAGGAACCTGACCGGCGCCGGCGTCGAGGGATCGGGCAGCGGCGCGCGCGGCACGTCGAACAGCTCTCGCCCGCGCGCGTCGCGGAACGTCCGGAGCCGCGGCCGGAGCCGCTCCAAGACTTCACGCGTGGCCGCCAGACCGCACCAGCTCTGGACGTCCGCGGGCAACGCCGGCCCGAACACGGCCAGGTACCGAAGGATAATCGGGCCGGGGTCGGTCGAGGACGCGAGCGGGCGGCCGAGCCAGTGCTCGACGGTGGTGAAGGCGGCCGGTCCGCTCCGGCCCCAGACCCCGCGCGGCGTCGTCTGCACCAACGGGAGCAGGTAGGTGACGGCGTAGGCGAGCGACGGACCGTCGTGGTCCGGCCAGCGCTCGGACAGCGACGGCGCGAGCTCGGCGCGCGTGCGCGGTCGTTCCTCCAGGAGCGCCGTCGCCAGCGCGATCAGCTCGTCGACATCCAGCCCCGCCAACCGCCGGCCGAACGGGCTCTGACTGTGGAGCGAGCGATGCAGCACCGGACCGATGACGGGTCGCAGCGCCAGCGCATCCGTCGCCGAGACCAGATGCAGGGTGGCGCGGAACAGCGGCATCCGAACGGCGCGCCGCTCGGCCACCGGTTCGGCCAGCGCCGCCGGCCGGAAGCCGTCGAGCCGCGACCACAGCGCCAGGTACGGGTCGCGCGGCACCTGCGCTTGGAGGCCGACCAGGCGATCCACGGCCGCGAGCGCGTTCACCCGCTTGCGCCGCAACAGCATCTGCCGCGCGAGCAGCGCCCGGTTGAGCGCGCGCGTCGAAAGGATCTGCCCCGGCCTCATCGAAGGCCCACGATACCGACGACCTCCGACGGTCCTTCGCGCCGTGTTCACGTCGGCGGGGTTGTCGTATCCGAGGCTCGGGTATGGGATGGGAGCAGGACCGATCCCCGAGGGAGGGCGGAGCGATGGACAAGGTGGTGCACTTCGAGATCCCCGTGGACGACGAGGGCCGCGCGAAGGAGTTCTACGGCTCGATCTTCGACTGGGACCTCAACGATGCCGACATGGGTGGCGGTGTGATGTACACGACGGTCGGCACGGTGGAGACCGACGAGCGGATGATGCCGAAGGAGCCCGGCGCGATCAACGGCGGCATCATGAAGCGCTCGTCCGACACGCCGCACCCGGTGATCACCATCCAGGTCGACGCGATCGATGACTCCCTGAAGAAGATCGAGGCGGGCGGCGGCAGCGTGATCCAGCCGCGGACCCCGATCCCCAACATGGGGGCGTTCGCGTACTTCAAGGACACCGAAGGCAACACGATGGGTCTGTGGGAGACCTCGCGCTGATCTGACGCCGGGCCCCCATCAGCCCGGGATCTCGAACCGGACCGACGTGCCACCGTCCGGCGGCGTGCTCGCGGCGATCGTGCCGCCGTGTGCCTCCACGAGCCGCTTGGCGATCGCGAGCCCCAGGCCGGTCCCGCCCGCGTCGGCCGACGTCACGAACCGGTCGAACACGTTCGGCAGCTGATCGGCCGCGATCCCGCGGCCGGTGTCCCGCACCTCGAAGGAGGCGCCCCGCGCCGCCGCGTGTCTCACGAGCACCGTCACGCGACCGCCCCTGGGCGTGTGCCGGATCGCGTTCGCCAGCAGGTTCGTCAGGACCTCCTGCACGCGCACGGGGTCGGCCTCGATCGTCGCCGGCGCGTCGGACGCCACGTCGACGTCGAGCGCCACGCCGCCGTCGGTCGCGACCGGCTCGAACGCGCTCGCCGCGTCCTGCGCGACGGCGCGCGGATCCATCGTCTCCCGGTGCAGCGCCAGGACGCCGGCCTCGGCCATCGAGAGCGTGCGCAGGTCGTCCAGCAACCGAGCCATCAGCTCGGTCCGGTCCAGGACCGGCTGCAGGTGCGCCTCGTCCGCCGGGTCGAGGCCGTCGAGCATCGCCTCGATCGAGCCGCGGATCGCCTGCAGTGGCGTCCGGAGCTCGTGCGCGACGTCGGCGAGCAGCTCGCGGCGGCGTTCCTCGTTCGTCTCGAGGCGCTCGGTCATCTGGTCGAACGCACCGGCGAGCCCGGCGAGCTGCCGCGACGGCACCTCGCCGACGCGCGTCGTGTAGTCGCCGCCCGCCACCCGGTCGGCCGCGTCCATCAGCGCGCTGATTGATCTGCCGCTGCGCCACAACCACCGCGCGCTCAGGATCAGCCCGATGAGAACGACCGCCGAGACGCCGACCGTGACCCAGGGGGCGGGCGGGTTCCCCCCGGCGAGCCACGTCACCAGTCGCGCGAGCACCGCGACCAGGAGCACGATGAGCAGGAGGGCAACGAACACGCCGCGGCGGAACCGGCGGCCGGCCCCCCGACGGAACCCACGTTCTCCGGCCCACGGCGGCCGGCCCTCGCCCCACGGCGCGTGCTCAGGCATCCGCGAACCGGTAGCCGACGCCGTGCACGGTCAGGACGTAGCGTGGATGTGCGGGTTCCGGCTCGATCTTCCGGCGGAGGTTCTTCACGTGCGCGTCGATCGCCCGGTCGTAGGAGTCGAACGCGACGCCGTGCAGCGCGTCCTGGAGCTGCCCGCGGGTGAACACCCGGCCGGGCTCGCGAACGAGCGTCGCCAGCAGCTGGAACTCGGTCGGCGTCAGATCCACGACCGCCCCGCCAACGCGCACCCGCATCCTCGGGACGTCCACCTCGACGTCGGCCGCCCGAAGGACCTCGGCGCCGGTCATCGCGCCGCTCGTTCGCCGCAGCACCGCCCGCACCCGCGCCACGAGCTCCTTCGGACTGAACGGCTTCACCAGGTAGTCGTCGGCGCCGAGCTCGAGGCCGACGATCCGGTCCGACTCCTCGCCCCGGGCGGTGAGCATGATGATCGGCGTGCCGGAGGCGCGCCGCAGCTCGCGCGCGACGTCGAGGCCGTCCATCCCGGGAAGGCCAAGATCGAGCACGAGCAGGTCGGGATGCTCACCGCGGAAGCTCGCGACGGCGGCCGAGCCGTCGCCGACGACCGTGACCTCGAACCCGGCCACCTCGAGGTAGTCGCGGAGCGTGCGGGCGATCTGCATGTCGTCCTCGACGACCAGGATCCGTTGCATCGCGCCGAGCCTCTCGCGACGGGAGGGCGGAGGCAACACGCCTCCGCCCCGATCAGACCCGTCACACCGTCGGCGTCGCCTCGCTGGGAGGCGTGCCGCTCGGCGGTTGCCCGCCGTGCTGCTGGCGGTGCCATTCGCCGGCCTTCTCTTCGAAGCGCCTGCGGCCCTCCTCGTTCCACGGCCCCGGTCCATGGCCGCCGTGACCCCACCGTCCGGCGCCGCGCATGATCCCGGCGACCAGGAAGAGGAAGCCGAAGAACAGGAAGGGGAAGAAGAAGAACCCCGGGAAGATGAACCCGCGGTCGTTCACCACGTGGACGACCTGGACCTCCTGCCCGTTCTGCTGCGCGGTGTGCACCTGTTCCAGTGCTTGGGTCTGGCCGGCGTCCTTCCCCGCGTTGTACGAGGCGACCCCGATCCCGACCCCCGCCAGGATCACGAACACCAGCGCGATCGCTGCGAACCCTCGACGCATCTCGTCCTCCTTGTCTCGCGTCTGTCTCCACGGTGCCCCCGAGATGTGAAGGGCTCGTGAAGCAGGAGAGGAGGTCCGTGGGTTGACAGGCTAACGCCGTTAGCCTAGAGTAGCTAACAACGTTAGCCGAAGATCAGAAGGGGGTGCCGAGATGGTGTTCACGAAGGAGATCCGCAGCGAGGTCGAGATCGAGGGAACCGCTGAGGAGGTGTGGTCGGTCCTCACGGACTTCGATCGGTACGGCGAGTGGAACCCGGGGTTCTCGCAGGTCCGAGGCCGGGCCGAGGTCGGGGCGACGCTCGACGTCACGTTCCTCCGGAGCGGGGATCGGACGACGAAGATGCATCCGCGGGTGCTCGTCGCCGAGCCGGGACGGGAGTTCCGGTGGCTGGGTCGGCTGCTGATGCCGTGGGTGTTCGACGGGGAGCACCGCTTCGAGATCCACGAGGACGAGCCCGGGCGCGTCCGGTTCGTCCAGGCGGAGCGGTTCCGGGGCGTCCTGGTTCCGTTCTTCCGTCACCTGATCGAGGTCGACACGCTCACGACGTTCGGGGAGGTCAACGAGGCGCTCGCGGCCCGGGTGGTCGAGCTCCGGAGCACGGTGTGACGGGAACGGACGTCTCGCCGCGACGGGCGCAGATCGTCGCTGCCGCCCGGGAGATCCTCGAGACGGAAGGACCGGACGCGCTGACGATGCGAACGGTTGCAGGCAGGCTCGGGATGCGGGCTCCCTCTCTCTACAAGCACGTGGTCGACAAGGAGGAGTTGAAGGCGCTCCTCATCGCGGAGGCGCTGCGCGGCATGGGCGAGGAGCTGCGCGCGGCGACGGCCGACCTGCCGCCGCGCGCGCCGCGTCGTCGCGTCCTGCGAGCGATCGCGAGCGGCTATCGGGCGTGGGCGCTCGCCCACTCGCACCTGTACCGGCTGGCCACGGAAGGTGAGCTCCCGCGCGATCGGTTGCCTGAGGGGCTCGAGGCGTGGTCATCCGAACCACTGGTCCGTGCGGCCGGCAGCCAAGACCGCGCGCGCGCGGCGTGGGCGTTCGCGCATGGCATGACGATCCTCGAGCTCGACGGGCGGTTCCCTCCCGGCGCCGACCTCGATCGCGCCTGGGCGGCCGGGATCGACGCGCTGGGAGGGTCCGGACCTCGGTCGTAGGGTGATCCTCCGCCTGCGTCAGCTGGGCTTCGAGGAGGCGATCGCCAACGAGACTTCGAGCACCACACCGCCAACTTCATGTGATGCGGGGCGAGGCTCAGCCCTTGATCTCTTGGATCGTGTTGCCGCCGTCGACCACGATCGATTGGCCCGTGATGTAGCTCGCCCGGTCGCTGGCGAGGAACGCCACGACCTCGCCGACCTCCTCGGGGGTGCCCGCGCGTCCCAGCGGCGTCGCGTTGCCGGCACGGATCTCATCCTCGGTCGCCGACGACGTGGCGATCCATCCGGGCGCGACGGAGTTCGCGGTGACCCCGTGCGGACCGAGCTCCAGCGCGAGCCCGCGCATCAGGCCGTCCATGCCGGCTTTCGCAGCCCCGTAGCCGCTCGACCCGGGAGCCGTCACCAGGGGTCCGGTGACCGACGACACCATCACGATCCGGCCGTACCCGCACTCGATCATCCCCGGCACGACCCGGTGGGTCACGTTGAAAGCCGTGTCGAGGTTCATCGCGATCTCGAGGTCCCAGATCGCGACATCGTTCGCCACGAACATCCCGGCTTCGAAGCCATCGAGCCCGACGTTCAGCATGCCGGCGTTGTTCACCAAGACGTCGATCCTGCCGTGTCGCTCGAGTGCGGCGTCGACGAGCGCCTTCACCTGGACGCGGTCGGTGAGATCGGCGACGAAGCCCTGCGCGCGCTCGGCTCCGAGCTCCTCGGCACGCTCGTGGATCCGCTCGGTGGTCGAGGTGATCGTGACCTCCGCGCCCTCGCGGACGAGGGCGCGGGCGCACGCCATGCCGATACCCGTCCGGTTGCCGCACCCAGTGATGAGTGCAGTCTTGCCGTCCAGTTCATCGAGCACGCGGCCTCCCTTCCGACAGGCGCATCGTCGCATGCTCCCCGATACCGGCGGGTCCTCCGATATCGTCCGGAGCATGAGAGGGAAGAGGCTCGTTCCGTTGCTGTTCGTCGCATCGTTGGTCGTCTTGGCCTTGCCGCAAGCCGGTACCGCCGGGACGCCGGTCGATCCGAATACCCACGACACCATCCTCGGCACGACCGGGGGCATCCGGTACGCGACCGATTCGGCCGTGTACGAGGCGTCGAACAACAACTTCATCGACGTCGAAGCAGGCTGCGGCGGCCCCCACTGGCACCTGTTCGGCGGCGGGAGCCTCGCGTCCGGCGGGGTCGCCAAGTCCTTCGATGAGGCCGACCGACCCGACGACTACCTCGACGCCGACACGAACCTGGACGACGGATGGCTCGCGGACGCGATCGGAACGCCGCCGGCCAAGCTCCATGCCTACACCGCCTGCATGAAGCACGCGGCGACCTACCCGTTCCAGGATCTCCCGAACGACTCGTCGGGGAACCGGACGGCGTCGATCGCCTGTCCCGGTACGCAGCGGGTGACCCAGGGCAGCATGTTCATCGCGACGGTCAACAGCTGGATCACCTCGTCGTACCCGTACGACGGTCCCGACAAGGACACGATCCCCGACGATGGCTGGCGGGGTTCGGTCTTCGACACGCTGGGCGGCATCGGCGGGTTCTCGGACTACGCGATCTGCTCGAAGGGGCTCAAGCTCCATTACTTCAAGAGCCCGCCGACGAAGGTCAAGGTGAAGTCGGCCGGCACGGTGAAGGTGCCGTGCACGCCTGACCAGCACGTGGTCGGCGGCGGCGAGCGGCTCACCGGCACCCAGAGCACCGGCCGCCTGATCGGGTCCTTCCCGTACGACGGACCCGACAAGGGCAAGATCCCCGACGACGGCTGGCAGACGAAGGTCTACAACCTCGGGGGAGGACCGAAGCAGCTTACCGGCTTCGCTATCTGCATCGGCTGACGGGTACACTCCCGCCTCGGAACCCGCTGGTGAGAGGCTTGATATCCGCATGTCACGTGTGATCTTGATCGCGTGGGACGGCGCCGATTGGCGCATCCTCGACCCCCTGCTGGAGCAGGGCGCGCTGCCCAACCTCCAGGCATTGATCGACCAGGGGCAGAAGGACATCCTGCGCTCCACCGTCCCCACTCACAGCTGGTCGGCGTGGCCGAGCTTCCTGACCGGCGTCGACCCGGTCGACCACGGCATCTACGACATCCTCGAGACCGTCCCCGGCACGCACAAGCAGTACCCGGTCACCTACAAGTCGATCAAGGCGCGGACGTTCCTGGACGACCTGACCGCGGCGAACAAGAAGATGCTGCTGCTGGACGTCCCGCTGACGTTCCCGCCGCCCGAGCTGGACGGCACCCTGATCGCCGGCGGTGTCCTGCCGAAGCACCGGACGTTCACCGCTCCGGCGGACCTGACCGCCGACCTCGTGAAAGCGCGGCTGGAGTGGCCGGTCAACGGCATGAGCTGGACCACGTATCACAACCGTCCCGACGCCTACCTCGACGAGGCATACGAGGTCACCGCGAAGCGGATCGCCGTCTCCGAGTGGCTGATGGACAACACGGAGTGGGACCTGATGGCCAGCGTGTTCGTCTCGATCGACCGCACGCAGCACTGCCTCAGCAACTACATCGCGCCCGATCACCCGGACTACGCGAAGAACAGGGACTCGCGGATCGGCACGAAGGTCGCCGACATCTTCCGGCAGGCGGACGAGGCGATCGGCTCGTTCGTCTCGCGCGCGAAGCCCGACGACACGATCCTGTTCATCTCCGATCACGGCTTCCAGTCGTGCACGCGCACGATCAACATGGATCGGATGCTGCACGAGTTCGGCTACCTGGACTTCTCGGCGTCGAACGCGGTCTTCGGCCCGATGCAGTGGGGCCCGATGCGGAAGGTCGCGCGCAAGGTCTACGACACGCTCGGGCTGCACGGGAAGGTGGCGCTGCCGCAGTCGGTGAGCTGGGCGAAGACCCGCGCGTACACCACGATCCGCTCGACCGGCGAGGGCGTGAGCGTGAACCTCGCCGGTCGCGAGATCGACGGCATCGTCGACCCCGGCGACTACGAGAAGGTGCGCGACGAGCTGATGGACCGCCTCGGCGGCTACGTCGACCCCAAGACTGGCAACAAGCCGGTGAAGGAGATCCACAAGCGCGAGGAGGTCTTCAAGGGCCGGTTCGCCGACACCGCGCCCGACATCTTGATGGTTCCGAACGAGGGTTACTCGCTGACGCACGCGAAGTCCGCGATCGAGGACGCCGACTGGGTCAGCGGCGATCACCGGATCGAGGGGACGATCGTGGCGGTTGGACCGCACGTCACGCCGTTCGAGCAGCAGCCCGCGCTGATCGACATGGCGCCGACGCTGCTGGCGGCGCTGGACGCGCCGACCGCGGTCGAACCGACCGGTCGGGTCCTGCACGAGATCGTCGGCACGGACGCCGGGCTGGTCGCGCGCGAGGCGACGACGGCGATCCCCGGGATGGACGGGGCGAACGAGGCGGGCGTCTCCGACACGGAGGCCGACGAGATGGAGGAGCACCTCCGCGGCCTCGGCTACATCGAGTAGCCAGGCCGGAGAGGTGCCGCGGGAGGGTCAGCCCTCCCGCACCTGGTAGATCCGGTCGGCGACCAAGCCGTGGGCCTCGCGGTGCACCGTCGCGGCGGTCTCGGCGTCGGGCGCCTCGACCAGGCAGAACACCTTGCCGTTCGCCTCGTCGACCCAGAACCGCCGGTACTCCACGCCGTAGCGCTCCTGCGTCGCGAGGTCGGCCTCGTGCGCGCCCACCGCTTCCTCGAACCCTGCTCCTTCGGGGAGCTGCTCGTGGATGTCCATGAAGAGCGGCATCGCTCTCCCCCTTCCGTTCGGCGCGGCCCGGTGCCGCGCGTCGAGGAGGTTCTACCGAGCCGTCGTTTGCACGGGCGTTTGCGGAACGGCGATCGCCAACAATCTCGCTTGGAGATCCGGCATGGGTCCGGCGGTTGCGAGGGACCGTGCCGCCATCATGTGGTCGGGCACCGTGCCCTCCTCGAGCTCGACGAGCTCGACCAGGATCGCGGCGCGCGCCCAGGCGTAGACATCGGGGAGGCGCTGGCTCCGGGCCAGGCCGTCCTCCAGCAGCTCGATCGCGCCGGGCACGTCGCCGGCATCGCGCCGGAGCATCGCCAGCCCGCGGAGCGACAGCGCCTCCCAGCACGGGTCGTCGATCGCGTCGCTCATCGTGAAGGCTTCCGTGAACAGGGTCTCGGCGTCGTCGCGGCGGTCGAGGAACCGGAAGGCCTCGCCGGTCTGCACCATCGCCCACGGCAGGATCGTCAGGGCGCGGGCGCGGCGCGCCAGCTCGATGCCGACCTCGCCGGCCTCTGCCGCCTCGGGCACCTTCCCGATGAGCAACAGGATCCGCGCGAGCGAGGCGTGCGCGTACGCCGTCCAGGCGTCCTCGTCGGCCGCCGACAGGATCTCCACCGCCGAGCGGACGTGCGCCTCGGCTTCCTCGTATGCGCCCCGGTCGCTCGCGCTGATCGACAGGTACGTCTGGATCTTCGCCTCGGCGACCGGATCGCCGGCGGCGCGCGCATGCACGAGCGCTCGTTGCAGCGAGACCTCGCCGCCGCCGTAGTTCGCCTCGAGCACCTCGATGTAGCCGGCCTCGCGGTACAGGTGCGCGAGCGCTGCCTCATCGCCGATCTCCGTCGCCAACCGGAGCCCGATCTGGATCAGGCCCTTCGACTCCTCGTCGAGGCCGTTGACCGTGTGGACGAGGACCTCCACGAGCGGCTGGATCGCGGCGAGCTGCAGGGCGGGATCCTCGGCCGCCTGCGACAGCTCGTGGGCGCGGCGCCCGGTCTCGAGCGCGCCGCGGTGGTCACCGGCGTCGCCGCGGGCGCGCGCGGTGTCGAGCATCGACCGGATGGCGGCCCGGTGATCGGGCAGTCCCGGCGTCAGCCGTTCGCGTCGGAGTGGGCGGCGGATGGTGGCCGGCATCGACCCGCCGAGCTCGTCGGACCACCGGGCCTCGAGCGCGTCCGCGTACGCCTGCGCGGCCGCGGTGTTCCCCTGCCGCACGAGGATGTCGACCGCGAGCTCGTTCGCGCCGACGTTGAACGGGTCGGACCGGAGACCGCGCTGGAGGAGTTGCAGGGCGTGATCGGGCTCCTTCGCGGCGATCGAGCTCGCGGCCGACCAGATGGACGCGACCGCCGCTGACGACAGCCGGCCTCGCTCCAGCACGAGCCACTGCTCGAAGTCGGCCGAGTCGTCGAACGCCATCCCCTGGAGGAGCTCGCCGTCGAACAGCTCATCGACCTCATCCGGCGTGGCATCGGCCGAGAGCAGTTCGACGACGTCGATGCGGGCGTCGTGTGCGACGAGCCGCAGGACGCCGTCCTCGTCGACGACCTCCAGCTCGGGACCGGACGCGCGACGGACCTGATGCAGCGCCCACCGTGCCGCGCCGCTCGGGTCGTCGGCCTCGCCGAACAACAGGTCGATCAAGGCGGTGCGCGTCGGCCGCGGCTCGATCGCGAGGTACGCGAGCAGCCCCCACGGTTTGCGGCCCGCCAGGCGCGTCGGGGAGCCGTCGCGCTCGATCCGCGGCACGCCGAGCAGGTGGACGTCGAGGCCCACAGCTCACCGGCCTTCGGCCGACGCGGGTGCCAGCCTGAGTGAGCCGCCGTCCGACGTCAGCAGCAACCCTCCGTCGGTCCTCGTGACCGTGCAGCGTGCGGCGAGGACGTCGAGGAACCGGCGCTCGAGGTCCATCCGCTCCGGAGGGCCGGCCATCCGCGTGGTCGCGAGCGGACCGACCACCAGCACGTTCCCGGCCAACGACCACGTTCCCATGAACCGGTTCACGCCGGCGCCGCCGCTGACGTGCCCTTCGTCGTCGAAGCCGATCGTCGGCGGGTCGTCGACCAGGAGCGGTTCCTCGTCGATGGAAGTGACGACCCAGCTGGTGCTACCGGGATCGAAGGCTCCGTCCACGCCCGCGATGCTACGGCGATAGGGTTCGGCCCGTGGCCGATGTGGTGTCGATCCCCGCCCTGATCGCGGCGTTGCCGGGCCCGTGGCAACCCGTCGACGTCACCGCCGTGAACGACGCGGTCGTCCGGCTCGCGCGCCTCGAAGGCTCGTTCCCGTGGCACCATCACGAGGAGGACGAGCTGTTCCTGTGCTGGGACGGGTCGTTCGAGATCGAACTCGAAGGCCGCGGTCCGGTCACGCTGAGCGCCGGCGAGGTCTTCGTGGTCCCGAAGGGCGTCGAGCATCGGCCGGTCGCCGTTCCCATCGCGCACGCGCTCATGCTCGAACGGCCCGAGACGGCGCAGTACGGGAACTAGCGCGCCCGGCCGTCGGTGATCGCGGATCGGTCGCGTGCGGAACCGGAGACCCCAGGACGCGTGAGCTTCGGCCCGGGCAGGTCGAAACGATCCACCTGTTCGAGCTCGAAGCCGGCGGCGGCGATCGCGGCAACCGTGTCGCGATTGGGATGGCAGCCGGCCGCCAACCGCATCTGACGCCGTTCGCCTCGGTCCTGCTTGTCCGCGAGCTTGGGATCGTCCGATCGGACATGCTCGAGGAACAGCAGCCGTCCGGAGGGCTTCAGGACTCGACGGACCTCCTCGAGCGCGGCGGCCAGATCGGGGACCGTGCAGAGCACCGCGGTTGACACCACGGTGTCGACCGCGCCGTCGGAGAAGGGCAGCGCATCCGCGGAGGCCGCGATCACCTCGATCGACGGGGATCGCGCGGCAGCCCTCCTCGCCTTCCGGACGAGGCCCGGCTCGACCTCGGTCGCCGCGACCACCACGCCGGGTGGGTAGTAGGGGAAGTTCACGCCGGTCCCGGCGCCGATCTCGACGACGGTGCCCTGCGCGGTCGCGAGCAGCCGGGCCCGTCGCGGGCCGACGCTTCGCTCACCGAGCCGGACGGTGAGTGGGTACACGAAAGCGAAGATCGGATGTCGTCGGGCGCCGCCCATCTCGTTGGCGATGATAGGCGCGACCTGTGAGGCTGGGATGGACGTGGAACGTTCGCGGAAGACCTTCGAGGAGCCGGACGAGGTCCGGACGTTCGAGCTCGGGACGTTCGAGGTCGTGATGCTCGGCGGCATGACGATCGGCCGCGCGCGCTACGAGCCGGGCTGGCGGTGGTCCGAGCACGTCGGCAGCCGCACCGGTGAGACCTCGTGCCCGGTGAGCCACGTCGGCATGGTGGTGTCGGGCCGCGCCGCCGTCCGCATGGATGACGGCGAGGAGTTCGTGATGGAGCCCGGCCAGCTGTTCGCGATCCCGGGTGGCCACGACAGCTGGGTGGTCGGCGACGAGCCGTACGTGTCGCTGCACTTCCTCGGGGCCGACGCGTACGCCGACCCCGGCTAGAAGTCGCGCCTGCCGACGAAGCTGTCCGCCGCTTCCGGCCGCACCAGCTGGTAGATCGCGATCCGATGCCCGCCGGGCGTCCTGAACGAGCAGCACGGCCCGTGCGGGATCTCGAACGTCCGGACCGTCTCCCAGCCCCGTTCTTCGAGCGTCCGCAACGCGACGGCCAGATCTTCGACGCGGTAGACCGAGATCGCGCGCTCGCCGTCCAGGTGATCGGTCAGCAACACCTGCGGCCCGTCTTCCGACAGCGCGATCGCCGCGACCCTCGTGCCCATCCCCTCGATCGCGAAGACGAGCCGTCCGCCGAGCACGTCGGTGAAGTACGCCATGTCGCCGGCGACGTCGGCGCTCGGCGTGTACAGGAAGTCCAGGCGCTCGAAGGGTGGAGCGGGCGCGTCCATCTACGACGGGCCGGCTGCTTTGGCCGCTCGTGCGGCCTCGGCGGCGCCGGCGGTCCACGGGTCGCCGTGGCCGGGCAGGAGCAGATCCGCCGGCAGCGCGCCGATCACGTCGAGCGACGCCAGCGCCTGCGCGGTGTCGACATTGAGGCCCGACGGCATGATCTGCGGTCCCTTCCGGCCGGTCAGCGGATTGTGCAGCACCACCGCATCGCCCGTCATCACGATCCTGCGGTCCTCCAGCAGGGCGACGCTCGCGCCCTCGGTGTGGCCCGGCGCGTGCACCGCGCGCGGTCGACCCGGCACGTCGATCGTCTCGCCGTCGTCGAACGTCAAGAGTTCCGCGATCGGCACGATCTTCGCGCCGCCGCGACGCGACAACGAGATGAGCGTCCGGTACGCCTCGATCCGCACGAGGTACTTCCCGAGGCCGGCGGAGTTCTTCGCGGGCTTCGCACCTTTCGCACGCTGCTCGTCCGCGCCGTGGATCCACACGGCCGCCTTCGCGTCGGTCCGTGCCTTCTCGGCGAACCCCGTGTGATCGGAGTGCGCGTGCGTGAGCACGACGGCGTCGAGGTCGTCGAGCGAGCGGCCGAGCTCCCCCAGCGTCCGGACGAGGAGATCCCAGTCGCCCGGCGTGCCGGCGTCGACGAGCGTGATCCGGCCGCCGCCCTCGAGGAGGTAGAAGTTGCAGACCCCGCCGGAGAGCCTCCGAACCCCTGGCGCGACCTCTGCGTGCACGCGGTTCCCTCCCTCGCGTGCACCCTACCGCCTCGGCCCGGCCGTACCATCGGCCGGTGAAGCGGGACCCGGTCGCTCGTTCCGTCATCACGTTCGCCCTGCTCGGGCTGGTCGCACTCGCGGCGGTCGCGGTCGCGGGCACGCTCGTGATCCGGCGGATCGCGACGAACCAGGCGATCGACGAGGCACGACAGGTGACGAAGCTGGCCGCCTCCGTCGTTGAACGGCGGGTCGACGACGGCCTGATCCCCGGGCGCGCCGATTCCACCGGCAAGGTCTCCTCGGTGGTGTTCACCGCGGTGCTGCGCCCGCCGATCGTGCGCGTGAAGATCCTCACGAAGGACGGGACGGTCGTCTATTCGGATCTGAGCAAGCTGATCGGCAAGCGGTATCCGTTGGACGATCAGCAGCGGGCCGCGTTCCGAAGCGGCGAGGTCCAGGCGGGGTTCGCGGATCTGGACGCGCCGCGCAACCGCACCGAACGCTCGCTCGGTTCCCTGTTGGAGGTTTCCGCGCCGATCTCGACGCCGAACGGGACCCCGCTGCTGTTCGAGACTTACCAGACGGCCTCCAGCGTGGCCGACAACCGCCGGCAGCTGCTGCGGTCCTTCGCGCCGGTCCTCATCGTGGCGCTGATCGCGTTCGCGGCGCTCGTGATCCCACTCGCGTGGGTCGTGAACCGGCGCATGCACCGCGCGGCGCGCGATCGCGAGGCGCTCCTGCAGCGGGCGGTCAACGCGTCGGATCTGGAACGCCAGCGCATCGCGAGCGATCTGCACGACGGGCCGATCCAGGAGATGGCGGGCCTCGCGATGCGCCTGTCGGCGCTGTCCGAGCTGGTCGACGACCCCGCCTCCAAGAGCGCGCTCGACGACTCCGCCGGCGCGGTCCGCGGGAGCGTTGCGACCCTCCGCTCCGCGATCGTCGGCGTGTATCCGCCGAACCTCCAGCAGGCCGGGCTCGGTCCGGCGCTCAACGACCTCACCGCCCGCCTCCCCAGCGAGGGCCTCTCGGTGACGCTCGACGTGGCCGACCCCGCCGGGTACTCGGCGGCGGTCGACGAGCTCCTGTACCGCGCGTGCCAGGAGGGACTCCGCAACGTCCAGGCGCACGCGAACGCCCACACGGTCGCCGTGCGGGTGCGCCGCGACGGCGACGATGCGGTGCTCGAGGTGACCGACGACGGGCGTGGCGTCGATCCGACCACGACCGGGGTCGGCCGCACCGACGGGCACATGGGCTTGCAGATCCTCCACGACCTCATACAGAACGCCGGCGGGACGCTCACGCTCTCGCCGGCCGACGGAGGCGGTAGCGTGCTCCGCGTGGAGGTGCCCGCCGGATGATCCTGGTGGCGATCGCCGATGACCATCGCGTGGTCCGCGTCGGCCTCGAGCAGCTGCTCGGGACCTTCGAGGACGTCGAGCTGGTCGGCGCCGCGGCGGGCGGCGAGGAGGCCGTCGCGCTGTGCGCGGCCGAGCGGCCCGATGTCCTGCTGCTGGACCTGGCGATGCCGGACCTCGACGGCATCGCCGTGACGCGGCGGGTCGCCGCCGAGGTGCCCGAGACGAGGGTCGTGCTGTTCACCTCGTTCAGTGACCGGGACGGGATCGTCGCCGCGCTCGACGCCGGCGCCGTCGGGTACCTGCTGAAGGACGCCGAGCCGCAGGACATCCACAGCGCGATCCGGGCGGCCGCGCGCGGGGAGGCGCCGCTGGCGCCGAAGGCGGCGGCCGCCCTGCTGGCCGAGCGGGCCCCTCGCCCGAGCGGCACGCCGGAGCTCACCGGGCGGGAACGGGAGATCCTGTCGCTCGTCCTCGAGGGCATGGCGAACAAGCAGATCGCGCGCCGGCTCGGGATCAGCGAGAAGACCGTGAAGGGGCACCTCACGAACGTGTTCCAGCGGATCGGCGTCACGGACCGGACGCAGGCCGCGATCTGGGCGGAGCGTAGCGGTCTGTTCCGCGGTCCCGGGACCGAAGTCCCCTTGTGATGACGCCTCCGGGTGCCGACCATCTCTCTATGCGGCGCAGACTGCTCGGACCCATCCTGGCCGCGGTCGTGGCGGCCGCGCTCTTCGCGGCGCCCGCCTCCGCGAAGGCGCCGGTCCTGCGGCGCGGTCTGTGCGATGTGGCGCCGACGCACTGGACCCTCAATGTCCAGAAGGGCGCGGTGCTCGGCACACTCCAGATCCGGTTCGTGGTTCGGGAGGCGACACCGAACGACACGTGGCAGGTCGCCCTATCCGACGGGGATCATCGCCTCCCGACGGTCGACCGCATCGTCGCCGTGAACGGCGTCTTCCGGGTGATCCGCGTGATCCACGACCGGCCCCGGCACGACCACATCATCGCCTCGGCCGCGAACACGAACGGAAGCGGCGAGACCTGTACGGGCCGAGTCACGTTCTGAGGTCCCGGGACCCTCGTCCCGTTGCGACCGCGACCGCCTCCCCGCGAGGCTCCTCGCGACGCCGGAACGGCCGGCGCTCGAAGAGGAGGTCGCGATGTTCGAGAAGATGTTGCGGGTGGCGGTGCCCGC
>DATIWE010000075.1:0-44840 GCA_035519495.1 Actinomycetota bacterium | reverse complement strand
CTCGAGCATCCGCTCGATCGGCGTGTGCTCGGTGATGTGCGGGTTCATCTGCTTCTTCGCCAGGAACGCCTCGTGCAACATGCCGCCGAGGGCCTCGACGTCGCCGCGCTCGATCGCGTCGCGCATCGTGAAGGCCATCGTCTGGAGGCGCTTCATGCCGAGCAGCGTCTCCTCGCGCCCTTCCCGGTGCATCGCGATCTGACGGTCGATGAGTCCGACGTTGCGCCGCACGTGGCCCGTGTAGCACAGCAGGAGGTGGCTCCCGAGGTTCTCGAGCGCCTCGGGCGAGATCCGCACCGGCTCAACCGAGACGCCGCTCGCGGAGAAGTCGAGGAGGTTGAAGCCCCCGAACGCAGCGGCGAACTGATCCTGCCATCCGCCGGCGATGCCGAGGTCCTCGCGCTCGATCCGGTACGCGAGGCGCGCCACCTCCTCGGGGGAGAACCGACGGTCGCCGAGGAGCGCGAGCGCGGCGACCACCGCCGTGACGAGCGCCGAGGAGCCTCCCAGGCCGCTGCCGGGCGGCGCGTCGCTCCGGATCTGCACGTCGACCCCGCCAGGCACGCCGAGCCGTTCGATCGCGGCCGTCGCGAGGTCCATCGCGCCGTCGTCGACGGGCCCCTCGTCCAGGTGGTACTCGACGAGGTGCCCGAGGTCGAGCGATCGGACGGAGACGCGGCGGTCGGCCCGCGGCCGCAGCCGGACACGCACGACATGATCGATCGTGGCCGACAGCACCGCACCGCCGTGCTCGTCGTACCAGTGCGGGAAGTCCGTGCCGCCGCCGACGAAGCTGATCCGCAGCGGCGCGACGGCTTCGATCGGGGTGCGATCGGCCTGCATCCGGCCCAGTCTAGGGGCCGATGCTCAGGCGACGTGACGCTGCAGCCGCCGGCGTTGCTGCTCGGTGGTCCCCCCCCACACGCCGTAGCGCTCGCCGTTCTTGAGCGCCCACGAGAGGCATTCGGTCCGGATCCGGCAGACGCCGCAGAACGCGAGCGCGGGACCTGCTTCCTCCTCGGAGATCGGGAAGAACACGTCGGGGTCGACCCCGAAGCACGAGGCGCTCTCTTGCCAGAAGTCGGGCGGTGTCGGATCCATCGGCAACGCGCCCAGGTCAACGTCGGGGAACCGCTCGATCCTCACGTGCCCACACACCCCCCTCGGGTCCCGGCGCGGGCAGGCCGGAGCCGATTCATACCAAAGGGGTGGGCTCCGACGGAAGGGGGCGAAGGCACGCAATGGCGGCTCACCTGGGCGGCGGACGCGAAATGACCCGAACGGGCTAGTCCGCGACGCCAACGAGGGGACACGCCGAGCGCCCCGCGGCCGCCCTCTGGGAGGATGTCCCGCGCGGTGGACATCCCGACGACCCTGCTCGTGACGAACGATTTCCCGCCGAAGGTCGGCGGGATCCAGCGCACCCTCGAGGCACTCGTCCGCGAGCTGCCGGTGGAAAAGATCGGGGTGTTCTGCCCCGCTTCGGAGGACGCGGCGGCCTACGACCACGAGGCTCCCTTCCGCGTGTTCCGCCAACCCGAGGACTTCCTGTGGCCGACGCCCGACGTGGCGAGGAGGGTGGACCGGGCCGCGGCGGACCTCGGCGCCGAGGTCGTGCTGTTCGGCGCGACCTATCCGCTCGCACTGCTGGGCCCTCGGCTCGCGGCCGGCGGAGTGCCCTACCTCGCCGCGGCGCACGGCTTCGAATACTGGCTCTCGATCGCGCCGGGCACCCATGCGCTGATGCGGCGAGCGACCTCGCGCGCGTCCCGCGTTCCCGTGCTGTGCTCGGCGTTCATCGCGCGGACGGTCCGGACGGCGGTCCCGAGGGACGTGCCGGTCTCCGTGCTGTATCCGGGCGCCGACGTTGGACGGTTCCGGCCGGACCTTCCCACCGCGGACCTCCGCGCGACGCTCGGCGTCGGCGAACGACCGCTCGTCGTGTGCGTGAGCAGGCTGGTGCGACGCAAGGGCCAGGACGTGTTGATCCGAGGCATGGCATCGATCCGGGAACGCGTGCCGGAGGCGGCCCTGCTGATCGTGGGCGGCGGTCCGGACGAGGATCGGCTCCGGGCGCTGGCGGCGGGAGCGCCCGACGGCGCCGTGCACTTCGCCGGCCAGGTCCCGGAGGATGAGCTGCCCCGCTACTACGCCGTCGGGGACGTGTTCGCGATGCCGTGTCGGACCCGGCTCGCCGGCCTCGAGGTCGAGGGCTGGGGGAACGTCTTCATCGAAGCCGCGGCGTGCGCCCGGCCGGTGGTCGTGGGGGACTCGGGCGGCGCCCGCGAGGCACTCCTGGACGGTGAGACGGGGGTCCTCGTCGACGGGGCCGACGTCGAGGCCGTGGCCGACGCGGTGGCCGGCCTGCTCGGCGACCCCGAGCGGGCGCGCCGGCTCGGGCTGGCAGGCCGCGAACGGGTGCTGCGGGACCATACCTGGCCTCGGATCGCCGAACGTCTGGCAGGCTGGCTCCGCGACGCCGCCGCCTGATGGTCGTTCCGAAGGCCAACGGCCCGCGTTAGCCTGCGCGCGTGTCCGACGGCGAGCGTCGATGTCCGAACTGCGGAGCCCTGGTCACCGCCAGCGCGACGTGGTGCGGGCAGTGTTTCGCCTCGCTCGAGGAGCCTCGAGCGGCGACCGTGGCTCCGCCCGAGCCGGCGCCCGGCACCCCGCCGCAGGAGCGCCGCGCACCCTTCTGGCCGTGCTCGATCTGCGGGGAGGAGAACCCGATCGAGCTGGACGTGTGCGCGGTCTGCGGGACGCCGTTCGCGGCCGTGATGCGGGCCGAGCCCGAGCGGCCGGCCGTCGCGCCCCGCGACGCGATGATCCGCTCCCTGCTCTTCCCCGGCCTGGGACACAAGCTCGTGGGCCGCGGTACCGACGGCATGGCCCGCGGCGTCCTGTTCGTCGTCACGGCGGGCATCGCCCTGCTGCTCGGGCTCTCGACCGCGGCGTCGGGCTCCTTGACCGCGTCGTTCGCGCTGTTCGTCCTGGCCGCGATCGGCGTCTACGTGATGTCGGCCGTCGAGGCGTACCGGCTGGCCGAGGGCGAGGATCTCCTCGTGCCGACGCAGACGCTCGTGTGGATCCTGCTCGGGGTCGTCTTCCTCGGGGTCGCGCTGCTGGCGTTCGGCGTGGTCTCGGCGACCCACAGGTAGCATCTCCTCGATGGAGCATGCAGAGGGCTCGATCCAGATCGAGGCGCCGATCGAGGACGTCGTCGAGGTGATCGAGGACTACGAGGCCTACCCCGAGTGGGCGGACGTCCGGGCCGTCGAGGTCCGGGAACGGGGCGAGGGTGGCCGCCCGACGGAGGTCGCCTTCGAGGTCGACGTGCCGGTGCTCGGCAAGGCGTCGTACACCTTGCGCTACCGGTACGCCGCGGGCGATACCGCGATCTCGTGGAGCTCGACGGAGGCGCACGGCGCCGTCCGTGAGGTCCAGGGCGAATACCTCCTGGACGAGCTCGACCCGGACCTGACGAAGGTCACGTACCGCCTCGCCGTCGAGCTCGGCGCGCTCGTGCCAGGGTTCATCCGGACCGAGGGCGCGAAGCGCGTGATCGAGAACGCGCTCGAGCGCCTGAAGCGTCGCGTCGAGATGGGTTGATCGTGTCGCAGCTGCCCGCGCCGATGCCGGCGGTCCGACCCGCGCTGCCGGCCGTCCCGCCGAGGCCCGACGGCCCCGACCGGTGGCCGTTCGCGGACTGGGGGCCGAGCGAGCTGCTCCCCATGCTCCTGGTCCCGTTCGGGATCGTGCTGCTGGCGCAGTACCTCGTGGTCGGGTTCCTCGGCTGGACCTCGGACGGAGCTCGCGTCCTGATCTCCGCGGTGGAGCAACTCGCGTTGTTCGTCCCGATCGTCGTGTGGGTCCGGCGCACCCGGGGTTCCCTCGGGCCGCTCGGCCTGCGGCCGGGATGGACGGCGGGCGACGTCGGCGCCGGCATCGGCGCCGGGCTCCTCGCGATCGTCGCCGGTGTCGTCGCGATCGGGATCACGATGGCGGTCGTGGAGGCGCTGACCGGGCATCGTCCCGACGTCTCGGGCGGGCTCGGATCGATCCATGGTCCCTGGTTGCTGCTCGAGGCATCCATGGCCGTCGTGCTCGCCCCCATCTGCGAAGAGACCTTCTTCCGGGGCTTCCTGTTCCAGGGGCTCCGCCTGCGGATGCGCCTGCTGCCCGCGGCCCTGCTGTCCGGGGGCTTCTTCGCCTTCGTCCACGTGGAGCCGATCCGGTTCTTCGGGCTGGCGGCGATGGGCGCGATCCTGGCCGGGGTGTTCGAGCGCCGCCGGACCCTCGCGGCCTCGATCGCGGCGCACGCAACGATCAACCTCATCGCGGTCATCGGCATCCTGGCGACCCGCTGAGGGCCTCCCGGCGCTAGGCTGGGTCGATGCGGGTGATCCTGTTCACGGGCAAGGGTGGGGTTGGGAAGACCACCGTGGCTGCCGCGACGGCCGTTCGCGCGGCCGAGGCGGGCAAGCGGACGCTCGTGATGTCGACCGATCCGGCCCACTCCCTCGCGGATTCGTTCGAGATCGCGATGGGCAACGAGCCGAGCCTGATCGCGCCGAACCTCTGGGCACAGCAGATCGACGCGCAGGAGCGGCTCGAGGACAACTGGCGGGAGATCCAGGACTACATGGTCCAGTTGATGAACTGGGCCGGCACCGAGACGATCCAGGCCGAGGAGCTCACGGTGATCCCGGGCCTCGATGAGATCTTCGCGTTGATCGACGTGAAGACCCATGTCGAGAGCGGCAAGTACGACTGCCTCATCGTCGACTGTGCCCCGACCGCCGAGACGCTCCGGCTCCTGTCCCTGCCGGAGATCATGAATTGGTACATCGAGCGGATCTTCCCGGTGGAGCGCAAGGTCGTGAAGGTCGTGCGGCCGCTCGTGTCGAGGATGACCTCGCTCCCGATCGCCGGCGACCAGGTGTTCGACGCGGTCGAGCGCCTGCATCGCAACCTCGACGCCGTGAAGGTGATCCTCACCGACGAGAAGGTGTCGTCGGTGCGCCTGGTCCTGAACCCCGAGAAGATGGTGATCAACGAGGCGCGCCGGACCTACACGTACCTGGGGCTGTTCGGTTACCGCGTGGACGCCGTGGTAGTGAACCGCGTCCTGCCCGCCGACGTGACCGATCCGTACTTCGGCAAGTGGAAGGACATCCAAGCCGAGCACCTCGCGACGGTCCACGAGTCCTTCGAGCCGGTGCCGATCCTGACCGCGCGGCTGTTCGACCGCGAGATGATCGGGATCCCGCTGCTCGGGGACATGGGCGACGAGGTCTACGGGGACCGCGACGCATCCTCCGTGCTCTATGTCGACGATCCGATCCGGATCCGCAAGGAGGGGGGCGGCTACATCCTGCGGATGCGCCTGCCGTTCGTCTCGCGGGAGGATCTGGACATCCACCGCCGGGGCGAGGAGCTGTACGTCCGCGTCGGCTCGTACAAGCGGAACCTGATCCTGCCGCAGACCTTGAAGCGCATGGTGGTTCGCGAGGCGAACTTCGCCGGTGACCATCTCGAGATCGTGTTCGCCCGGCAAGAGCCGGACGGCACCGAAGGGGGATGACGATGGCCGAGGCGGCGAAGGACGTACGGACGGAGGAGGTCTCCGAGGAAGCCGGGCATGCGGCGACGGGGTGCCCCGTCGCGTGGTGCCCGATCTGCATGACCGTGACGGCCGTGCAGCCGTTGAAGCCGGACGTGATCGAACACCTCCTGAAGGCGGGCACGGAACTGCTGATGGCGTTCCGCGGCGTGATCGACGCCCGCGCCGAGGAGATGCAGCCGTCGGAGACGCCGGGACCGACGCGGCTCGAGAAGATCGACATCGGATGACCGAACGCCTTCCCCAGGCGCTCGGCATCGACGTCGGTGGGACGAAGATCAACGCGGTCCGGATCGACGCCGACGGTCTCGTCCACGCCCGGGAGATCCTCGCCACGCCGGCAGACGACACCGATGCCACGCTGGACGCCATCGTGGGGGCCCTGCGGGCGGTCCACGACGAGCGGGTCGTGGCCGTGGGCGTCGGGGCTGCCGGCCTCGTCGAGGCCCGCACCGGCATCCTCCGGTACGCGCCGAACCTCGCGTGGCGGGACGTGCCCCTGGCGAAGTTGGTCGAGTCCGCCCTGGACCTCCCCGTGGTGGTCGACAACGATTGCTCCGCCGCCGCCTACGGCGAATACCGCCTCGGCGCGGCCCGAGGGCATCGCCACGCGCTGTACGTGGGGGTCGGCACCGGGATCGGCGGCGGCATCGTCGTCGACGGACGGATCGATCGCGGCGCCCACGGGTTCGCCGGCGAGATCGGGCACATGATCGTGGAACGGGACGGCCCCCGCTGCGGATGCGGCAACGAGGGATGTTGGGAGACGGTCGCGAGCGGGAGCGCGCTCGCCCGCGAGGGGCGGGCGGCGGCCCTGCTCGACGCGAGCCTCGCGGCTCGTGCCGGCGGCGACCCGGAGGCCGTGACCGGCGAGCTCGTCGTCCAGGCGGCGCGGGAGGGAGACGCCGCCGCGGCGGCCATCGTCGCGCGCGTCGGGCGGCGCCTCGGCGAGGGGATCGCCGGGCTCGTGAACGTCTTCGATCCGGAGATCGTCGTGGTCGGCGGCGGCGTGGCGCGCGCCGCGGACGTGCTGCTCCCGCCGGTTCGGGCGGCCGTCGCGGAGACGGTCGAGGGCGGGCCGTACCGGCCGGACGTCCCGATCGTCCCCGCGGCGCTCGGGCCGGATGCCGCCGCGATCGGCGCCGGCGTGATGGCGCTCGACGAGCACGCATGAAGCTCGGGTTGTCCCTCACGGTGTTCACCGCCGATCCGGCGAGGCCGCTCGCGGCCGCTCGCCGCGCCGCGGACAACGGGTACGACGCGGTGTTCGCCTCGGACCACCTGTTCCCTCCGGACACGCCCGAACGTCCCTCGCTCGAGGCCTACATGCTGTTGTCAGCGATCTCGGCCGCGAACCGGGGGCTCGGCGTCGGCGTCCTCGTGACCCGCGCGGGGTTCCGCCCGCCGGGCATCCTCGCGAAGCAGGCCGCGGCCCTCGATCAGCTGAGCGGAGGCCGGTCGATCCTCGGGCTCGGGCTCGGGGACGCGAGTGGCCGGGCCGAGCATCGGGCGCTGGGACTGCCGTATCCGCCCGCCGCGGAACGCGGCGAGGTGCTCGAGGAGACGGCCTCGGCGCTGCGGGCGCTCTTCGGAGGGGAGCCGTGGCCCGGGGGTGTCCACCTCCCGCCGCTCACCGGGCCGCTGCTGCCGCCGGGGTCCCCGT
Organism: Actinomycetota bacterium; assembly: GCA_035519495.1. GTDB lineage: Bacteria > Actinomycetota > UBA4738 > UBA4738 > HRBIN12 > AC-51. The sequence goes on along the minus strand of DATIWE010000075.1, from coordinate 37,554 downwards.
CGATCTGGATCGGCGGCACCAGCGACCGCGTGTTGGGGATCGCGGCGCGGGCGGCCGACGCATGGAACGGGTGGGGACTGGACGTGGACACGTTCTCGTCCCGCGCCGCCACCCTGGCGTCCCTCGCGATGGAGGCGCACCGCGATCCCAACGACGTGCCGCCGACATGGGCCGGCATCGCGCTCGTGGGCGAGGACGCGGCGGACCTTCGCCGCCTCGAGGAGGAGCGCGCGGCGAAGGGCTTGTCGATGGAGATCTGGCGCGGCACCGTGGATGACCTTCGCGCGCTCCGCGACGCGGTCGCGGCCGCCGGCGTGGGCGGCGCGTGGCTCGTCGCGGTGGCGGCCGGGCCGCCGGATCGCTCGGCATTGATCGCCGCTACCCTCCGGGCGGGATGAGGTCGCACGAGCTGAAGCGAGCGAAGCGGGACGTCCGGCGGGCGATCCTCGCGCGACGCGACGCGATGCCGTCCGAGGAACGCGCGGCGGCCGAGGAGGCGATCGCGATGCGGTTCCTGGGACTTCCCCAGCTCTCGGGCGCGCGGACCGCCATGGCGTTCTGGTCCTTCGGTTCGGAGGTCTCGACGGTGCCGATCCTCGAGGGGCTCCGCGCGAGGGGGATCCGAACGGCGCTGCCGCGGATCGTCGAGGGCGAGCTCGAGGTCCGCGCGTACCGTCCGGGCGATCGCGTGCGCGCCACGTCGTTCGGCGCGATGGAGCCGGCAGACGGCGCCGTCATCCCGCCGGAGGACCTCGACGTGATCTGCACGCCGTCGGTCGCCTTCGACCGGCACGGCGGCAGGGTCGGCTACGGCGGCGGGTTCTACGACGCGTTCTTCCCGCTGACGCGCGAGGACGCGCATCGCATCGGCGTCGCGTTCGCCCTCCAGGTGCTCGAGGATGATCTGCCCGCCGGGCACGCCGACCTCCGCGTGGACACGATCGTGACGGAGCGCGAGACGATCCGGTGCCGGGACGACCGGCCGTGAGCGACATGCCGGCCGCGCCGCCCCGCCCCCGGCGTGGGACACGGTGGGCGGAGGCCGCGTACGCGGCGCTCGACTTCGAGACGACGGGCCTCGACTACGCGCAGGACCACATCGTGTCGTTCGGGGTGGTGCCGGTGCTCCACGGACGGGCCATCCTGGGCGGCGCCGTGCACCAGCTGGTGCGTCCGGCGACCCCGCCCTCGCGCCGCTCGCAGACCGTGCACCTGCTGCGTCCGGCCGATCTGCAGGAAGCGCCGCCGATCGAGGACGCGCGCGAGCGATTGCGCGACCTCCTGGCGCGGCGGTACCTCCTGGTGTGGTTCGCCGACGTCGAGGTGCACTTCCTCGCCCGGACGTTCGGCGGGAGCCTCCGGGCCTGGCGTCGTCGGACGATCGACGTGCGCAACCTCGCGATCGCGGCGGCCGGCGAACCGGCCGACGTCCGGCACCGGCAGGGGTTCGCCCTGCACACGGTCGCTCGCCGTTACGGGGTGCCGGTGGCCTCGCCGCACGACGCCCTCGACGACGCGCTCGTCACCGCGCAGCTCTTGTTGGTCCTCGTTTCGAAGCTGCCGGGGATGGCGGACCCGAGCGTTCGGGACCTCGTCTCGGTCGCCCGGTGAGGGCCCCGACGGGACCGGGACTTGAACCGCGGTTCAGCCGTGCGGTACAACGTCGCCTCATGGCCAGGGAGACCGCGTTCCATCCGATCACGTCCCGGACGGCCGCCGGCTTCACCGACGAGGCCGGCTGGCTCTGGGTCACGAACTTCGGCGACGTGGACGCCGAGTACCGGGCGATCCGCGAGGGCGTCGGCATGTGGGATCTCTCGCCGCTCAACAAGTGGGAGTTCTCCGGGCCCGACGCGTTCGAGGCCGCGCAGCGGATCCACACGAACGACATCCTGGGCATGACGCCCGGCCAGGTGCGCTACGGCGCGTTCGTCGACGAGGAGGGCCTCGTCGTCGACGACGGCACGGTGTTCCGGTTCGAGGACCACCTGTGGGTCTGCACGAACTCGAACGAGCGCGAGGAGTACTTTTCGGCCGCGACGAAGGGTCTGGACGTGCGGATCTCCTACATCGCGCCGGACCTCCCGAGCATGCAGATCCAGGGCCCGGAGAGTCGCGATCTGCTGCGATCGATCACCGACGCGGAGCTGGATACGCTGCGGTACTTCCGCTTCCTCCCCGATCCCGTCCGGGTCGGCGGGGTGCCGGTATGGTTGTCGCGGACGGGGTTCAGCGGGGAGCTCGGGTTCGAGGTCTTCCTGCGGCCCGAGCATGCCCCCGCGCTCTGGGAGGCGGTGCGCGGCGCGGGCGCGACGCCGTACGGCGCGGACGTGATCGAGCCGATCCGCGTCGAGGTCGGCATGATCGTGACGGACTACGACTACGAGCCGCACCAGCGCACGCCGTACGACCTGGGCCTGGATCGCTTCGTCGCGCTGCACGAGTTGAACATGGGCACGGAGGCGCTCTCGATGATCGCGGGCGATCCACCGAACCGGTTCCGGACCGTGCGCCTCGAGGGCGAACGGTTGCCGGCCTACGGCGCGACCGTCGCACGACAGGGCCGGGAGGTCGGCGTCCTGACGTCGCCGGCGCGCAGCCCGCGGTTCGGGCCGATCGGCCTGGCGATCCTCCAGCGCGACGCCGCCGAGCCCGGAACCGCGGTGGAGGTCACCGACGAGGAGGGCGCGATCGGCGGCACGATCGACGTGGCGTCGATCCTCGATCCGAACAAGGAGCGGCCGCGCGCGTAGCCGCGGCCGGCAACGACCCGAAAAGGAGGTTCCACCCGATGACGGAGGACAAGCGCTCGCCGCTGCACGACTGGCACGAGGCCAACGGCGCGGAGACGATCTGGGAGGACGGGTACCCCTGGACGATGCACGAGGGCACAGATCCGATGCAGGAGTACGAGGCGGTCCGGACGGGCACCGGCATCTGGGATCTGTTCTCGACGTGCAAGTACGAGGTCACCGGCCCCGACGCGGCGCGCCTGATTCAGCGTCGCTTCACGAACTCGCTCGCGGGGATGGAGCCGGGGCAGGTGCGCTACGGCGCGTTCGTGAACGCGGACGGGACGATGATCGACGACGGCAACGTCTACAAGTTCGCGGACGATCGGTTCTGGATGATGATCAACAGCGCCGGGATCGAGGACTGGTTCCGGGAGACGGCGGCCGGCCTCGACGCCGCGGTTGCGCATCGCACCGACGAGCTCGCGATGATCGCCGTGCAGGGCCCGACGTCGCAGGCGACGCTGCAGGGCATCACGGGACGCGACCTCGCCGAGCTGCGGTACTTCCGGTTCTGGCCCGAGCCAACCACGGTGGCCGGCGTGTCCGCCACGGTCACCCGGACCGGCTTCAGCGGGGAGCACGGGTACGAGGTGATCGTGGCGCCGCAGGACGCGCGAACGGTCTGGGACGCGCTCCTGGCCGCCGGGGCCACGCCGTTCGGTCTGTCGGCGATCGACCTGGCGCGGACGGAGGTCGGGCTCGTGATCATCGCGGTCGACTACGACCCGGGCGAACTCTCCCCGTGGGACCTCTCGATGGATCGGTTCATCAAGACCGACACGGAGAACGTGGGCGCCGAGGCGCTCGCGGCGCGGGGCGCGAACCCGCCGAAACGCTTCAAGACGCTCCGCATCGAGGGCGACGCGGCGCCGGAGGCGGGCGCGCAGGTGACGAAGGACGGTCGCCCGGTCGGCACCGTGACCTCGCCCGCGACGAGCCCCCGGGTCGGGACGATCGGGCTCGCGATCCTGGACGCGGACGTGGCCGGGGACGGCGAGAAGGTGGACGTGGCCGTCGGCGACGGCACGGCCGCCGCGACGGTCGCGCCGCTGTCGATCCTCGATCCGAAGAAGGAGCGCGCGCGGAGCTGATCGCGTCGACGGATATGCTCGCCCCGTGACAGGGGGGGCGGTATACGGCGTCGTCGCGAACTTCAGCGAGGGCCGCCGCGCCGACGTGATCGACGCGATCTGCGCGGCGCTCGCGGTGCCGGGGGCACGACTCGTCTACCGGCAGGCGGATCCCGACCACCACCGGCTGGACACGACGGTGCTCGGCGATCGCGACGCCGTGGTGCGCTCGGCGATGGCCGGCGCTCGCGTCGCCGTGGCGCTCATCGACATGGATCGGCACACCGGCGGCCATCCGCGGATGGGCGCGGTCGACGTGATCCCGTTCATGCCCGTCCGTGGCGTGACGATGGAGGGAACGATCGAGCTGGCGCGCGCGTTCGGGCGCGAGCTCGCGACGGAGCTCGACCTGCCCGTCTACCTGTACGACCGCGCGGCGCTGCTGCCCGAGCGAGCGTCGCTCGCCGACGTCCGTCGCGGCGAGTACGAGGGGATCAGGGCCGACGTCGCGCGGGGCGAGCGGCTGCCCGACTTCGGCCCGCACGCCGTGGGACCGGCCGGCGCGACGGCCGTGGGGGCGCGCAAACCGCTCGTCGCGTTCAACCTGTACCTCACCGGGGAGGACCCGGCGGCGGCGAAGGAGATCGCCCGAACCGTGCGCACGTCGGGCGGCGGCCTGCCCGCGCTCCGCGCGATCGGCTTCCTCGTCCCCGAACGGGGGTGCGTCACCGTGTCGATGAACCTCGTCGATGTGGAGGTGACCGGCATCCGGGCCGCGTTCGACGCGGTGGCGAGCGAGGCTGCGTCGCGCGGCCTCGAGGTCCTGGATTCGGAGATCGTGGGGCTCGTGCCGGAGGCGGCCCTTGCCGATGGAGACATCGAGCACGTTCGTCTGACAGCATTCGAACCGGACCGGCAGATCCTGGAACGACTGATCGAGGAGGCGGCATGAGCGAGACCTGGGGGAGTGGTCCGTCCGGGTCCGACGACGCCTCGCGCGCCGACGACGCGCCGGCGAGGGACGAGGGTCCCGCGCCGGCGCAACCGAGCGACGGCGGCGCCGGAGGCTGGTCGACCTCGGCCGGCCGGAACCTCCCCGCACCCGCGATCGTCGTGGAGCCGCCCGTCGGGAGCCAGCGGATCCAGCATTTCCTCGATGAGCTCGCATCCGACGCGCCCACCCCGGGCGGCGGGGCATGGGCCGCGATCTCGGCGGCCGCCGGCGCGGCGATGATCGCGATGGTCGCCCGCCTCACGATGAAGAAGAAGGGCTACGAGTCGGTCGCCGAGCGCATGGAGACGCTCGCGCATGAGTGCGACGACGAGATGTTCTCCTTGCTCGGGCTCGCCGATCGCGACGCCCACGCCTACCGCGAGGTGATGGCGGCGTACAAGCTCCCGAAGACCACGTCGGAGGAGCAGCACACCTGGTCCTTCACGCTGCAGCGCGCGCTCGAGCGGGCCGCCGACATCCCGCTCGAGGTCGCCCGCCGCGCCGTCTACCTCATGGGCCTCGCCGAAGAGGTCCTGTCCAACGGCAATCCGAACGCCGCCTCCGACGCGTACAGCGCCGCGGCCGCCCTGCATGCCGCGGCGCTGGCGGCGATCGCGAACATGGAGATCAACGCGATCACGTTCATCGACAAGACGCGCCAGCAGGAGCTCGCCGACTCTGCGAGCTCGCTCCGCAACCGCGCGCAGTCGTTGCTGCGCGAGGTGGGCGACGCCTTCGTGATCGTGCTCCACAGCTGACCCGCCGCGCGGTCGCCGTTGCGCTTGCACGGAGCCCCCCCGGGAGGCACGCTCCGTCCGTGCGCATCGACGCGATCGTGCTGGATTGCCACGACGCGGCCCCGCTGGCTCGGTTCTGGGCCTCGGCGCTGGGATGGCGGGTGGCGCCGTACGACGAGGAGGAGCTCGCTCGCCTGGCCTCGCAGGGCGTCTTCGATCCGGAGGAGGACCCCACCGTGATGGTGGAGCCGCCGGAGGACTCGGATCTGCCGGTGCTGTTCCTGGTCGAGGTCCCCGAGGAGAAGATCGTGAAGAACCGGATGCACCTGGACATCCAGGCCGATGGTGAGCTGGAGGCCGAGGTCGAACGGCTCGAGGAGCTCGGCGCCCGCATCCGCAACTGGGCCGAGGGCGACGGCGGCATGTGGTGCGTGATGCTCGATCCGGAGGGCAACGAGTTCTGCGTGATGCCGCCGGAGGACGATGTCGCCTGAGGGCGGCCCCTTCAGAACAGCCCGATCGTCCGACCCGCGGCGTCGATATCCACGCCCGTGAAGTTCGGCCGGACGCCCAGGCCGGGCATCCGCTGCATGTCGCCGCAGAGGACGACCACGAACCCGGCTCCGGCGCTCGGCACGACGGCGCGGACCGGTAGCCGGAACCCCCGAGGGCGGTTCAGCAGCAGCGGATCGTGGCTGAGCGACAGGTGGGTCTTCGCCATGCACACCGGCAGGGCGCCGAAGCCGAGTCGGTCCATCCGGTCGAGGTCCTTCTCGGCCTGCGGCAGGTACTCGACGCCGTCGGCGCCGTAGATCCGCGTGGCGATCGCCTCGATCTGCCCCCGCAGGGGGGTGCCGTCGGGCGTCAGCGGCGCGAACGTGTTCGGGCGATCCGCGGCCGCCAGGACCGCCTCGGCGAGCTCCAGCGCGCCGGCGCCGCCGTCGGCGAAGCCGCGGTTCACGACGACGGTCTCGGCGCCTGCCTCGGCCGCTGATCCCCGGAGCAGGTCCGTCTCGGCATCGGTGTCGGTGGGGAAGGAGTTGATCGACACGACGCACGGCACGCCGTACGTCCGAACGATGTCGACATGGGCGGCCAGGTTGTCGACGCCGCGGCGGAGCGCGTCCAGGTCCTCGCCGGCCAGATCGCCGAACGGTACGCCGCCGTGGGACTTCGTCGCGCGGACGGTCGTGACGAGGACGCCGGCGCTCGGCGCGAACCCGCCCAGCCGGCACACGATGTCGCAGAACTTCTGGAAGCCGAGGTCGCTGCCGAACCCCGCCTCGGTGACGACCAGGTCCGCGAGCTTCAGGGCGACGCGGTCCTCGATGATCGAGTTGTTCGCGTGCGCGATGTTGCCGAACGGCCCGGCGTGCAGGAACACCGGCTGGTGCTCGAGTGTCTGGACGAGGTTCGGCTCGATCGCATCGCGCATCACGACCGTCATCGCGCCGGCCACCTGGAGCTGCTCGGCGGTCACCGGCTCGCCGTCGAACGTCGACGCGACCACGATCCGTCCCAGGCGCGCTCGCAGGTCGTGCAGGTCCGACGCGAGCGCGAGGATCGCCATGATCTCGGAAGCGGCCGTGATCACGAACTCGTTCTCGCGAGGGATCCCGTGGGCCTTCCCTCCGAGCCCGATCACGGTCCGGCGGAGCTCGCGGTCGTTCACGTCGAGCGTCCGCGGCCACGTGATCGTCTGCGGATCGATCCCCATCGGGTTGCCGTGGAAGATCGAAGCATCGAGCGCCGCCGCGAGGAGGTTGTGGGCGGCCGTCACGGCGTGGAAGTCGCCGTTGAGGTGGAGGTTGATCGCCTCCATCGGTACGATCTGCGCGTAGCCGCCGCCCGTGCCGCCGCCCTTGATCCCGAACACCGGCCCCATGGAGGGCTCGCGGAGCGCGAGCGCCACCCGGTGGCCGAGCGCGCCCAGGCCCTGCGTGAGCGAGATCGACGTCGTGGTCTTACCCTCGCCGGCCTTCGTGGGGGTGATCGCGGTGGTGATGACGAGCTTGCCGTCGGGGCGATCGCGGAGCCGTTCGAGGATCGAGAGCGAGACCTTCGCCCGGTAGGTGCCGAACGGCTCGAGCTCCTCCGGCAGGATCCCCGCCGCCGCCGCGACGTCGGCGATGGGCTCCAGGTCGGCTTCCTGGGCGATCTCCAGACCGGACTTCATCGCAGCGGCACGCTCCTGAGGCAGCTCGGGCGGAGCGAACGATAGCGCAGCGCTCCGCCGGCGCGAGAGGCGCCTTCGCGACGCCTTTGACCTCGGGTCACAGGGAGATGAGGAGCAGGACGACGGTCACGAAGGCCAGCAGCACCATCGCGATCGTGAACCCGAGCACCACCCTCGTATCGGTTTCTCGGTAACGGCCCGTCTCCAGCGCCAGCCGCAGCGCCCGGTAGCGGACGGTCCCGTAGATCACGTACGCGAGGCCAAGCGTGGCGAACCCGAGGCCGAGGAGGACGTAGGGGATGCGATCGGCATGCGTCAGCGCCGGCACGACCCGGCCAACGCCGATCGCGACGGCGACGGCCCCGATCGCGGAACGCCACCAGGCCAGGAGGGTCCGCTCGGCGGCGAGGTACGTCCGGCGCGACGCGTCGCCGAACTCCTGGTCGTCGGGGTCCACCATGCCCGCATCATGGCACGGGCTCCCCGGCCGGGCTCCGCGTCGCGCGATGGAAGGCCGATACTGGTCCCATGGCTGCGCCCGAGATCGTCCGGCGGAACGCGACCCCTGTGCGCGTGGTCGCGGTCCACGACGGCGTGCGCTCGGAGCGGGCCGACACGCTCGCGACCGAGGAGCCGATGGAGATCCGCGCCCAGGGCCCCGGGCAGGAGGCCGTCCAGGTCGCGGTCACGATGCGGACGCCGGGCGGCGACTTCGAGCTGGGGGCCGGGTTCCTGTTCACGGAGGGCCTGATCGGGCCGAACGATGTGCGGCGCGTGGCCTATTGCGACGACGTGGACGACGAGGCGCAGCGCTACAACGTGATCACGGTCTCGCTCGAGCGGCCGTTCGAGGAGGACCGGCTGCATCGGAACTTCTTCGCGACCTCGTCGTGCGGCGTGTGCGGCAAGGCGGCGCTCGAGGAGATCGAGGTGCGCTGCGCGCCGGTGCCGCTCGGGTTCACGGTGCCGGCCGAGGAGCTCGTGTCGCTCCCGGACCGGCTCCGCGCGGCGCAGAAGGTCTTCGACCGAACCGGGGGCTTGCACGCGGCGGGCCTGGCGACCGCCGACGGCCGGCTGCTCGGTGTCCGGGAGGATGTGGGCCGGCACAACGCCGTCGACAAGGTGATCGGCGAGCAGCTGCTCGCGGGCGCGCTGCCGCTGTCGGAGCTCGTGCTCCAGGTCTCCGGCCGCGCGTCGTTCGAGATCGTGCAGAAGGCGGCGGTGGCCGGGGTGCCGGTCGTGAGCGCGGTCAGCGCGCCGACCTCGCTCGCGGTCGAGGCGGGGGACCGGCTCGGGGTCACGGTGGTGGGGTTCGTGCGTGACGGACGGTGCAACGTGTACACGCACCGGGAGCGCGTGACCTGACGCGCTAGGCCCGGACCTTCCAGTCGTACACGACCGAGGTCCGCATGATGAGGTCATGGACGGAGCGCCGGTGCTTGTCGACGACGGCCCAGAACAGCAACAAGGGGAACAGGACGCACAGCACCGCGCGCACGGTCGCCCTTCCTCCCTTCAGCAGGGCGCCGGTGTTGTCGAAGACGCGGATGCCCAACAGCCGATCGCCGTAGGTCTGCCCCGTGGCGGTCCAAGTCAGGACGAAGTACACGATCAACACGAGCGCCCCGACGACGAACGCCTCGACGTACGTAACGGTCGGGAACCGGAACCGCGCGCCGCGACGCAGGAACAACCCCGCGGCGACCGCTGCGTAGATCGCGAAGAGGATCCCGATCGTGATCGCGAGGTCGACCGCGTTGGCGAGGACGCGGCTCGCGATCCCGGCCGGCTCTCCCTGGAAGGCGCGGGCTTCGGCCGGAACGACGTGCAGCTCGGCCGAGGTGCTCACGCCGTTCCGCCCGCATCGGCCGGCGCCGGCGGGTCCTCCTCAGACGGCTGACCGGCCTCCGATGGAGCCGCGTCCTCGCTCGATCCGTCGTCGCCGCGCCCGAGCAGCTTGTCGACGACGCGCGTGATCGCTCGGTCGGCGCCGAAGGTCTGCATCCGCACGACGCGAACGCTCTCGGAGGCCACGGTCCCGGTGGAGGCCCGGATGATCTCCGGCAGGTCGATCTGGTCGATCACCTCGAGCGCCAGCCGCGGCATGTCCAACCGCGCGATCACGCGTTCGACGTTCAACTGGTCCACGATCTCGTCGACGTCCACGTGGGCCACGATGCCGCCGATATCGATGTGCTCAACGACCCCCTCGAAGTCGACCGACTCGATCACGCGGTTCAGGTCCACCCGGTCGATCACGATCTGCGTCAGATCCAGCTGGTCGAGGACGGCGTTGAGCACCCCGCGGACCACCTCCACCGCCACGGCCGTGGCGATCGTCTGCACGTCGGGCCGCTCGGCGCGCCATACCTGGTTCAGCTGCGCGATCCGCTCCTGGCCGGCCCGCCGGGGCGCGTCGAGGAACGTGCCGGCGACGAAGGACGCCGGCGGCACGATCGTGCGGCGAGCCGCTTCGGCGGCGGCGGCCGCTGCCCTGCCGGCCTCGAGCGCGAACCCGAGCGCGGCGCCGGCGAGCAGCCCGACGACCTCTGGCTCGCTCGCTTCATCGTCGGACAGCGGCGCCCCGGAGATCTTGCGGAGGATCACCACCGAGGATTCGATCGCGAGCGCGGCCATGCCCACCGCGGCCTTGGCGGCCTCCTCCGCAAGGTCGGAGGCCGGCGCCGGCTGTGTCGGCTGGGCTGGCGCGGGGGATGTCGTGGAGGGGCTCGGCTCCGGCTCCCCGCCGCCGATCGGGATGTGGACGACGTTGCTCACCGCCCCATGATGGACCCTGGCCGGACCGATGGTCCACTGGGAGCCGGTAGCCTCGGGCGATGCCGACGCGGTGCGGGTGGGTGCCGGACGGGGACGAGGCGTACCTCGCCTACCACGACGGGGAGTGGGGCGTCCCGCTCCATGACGAACGGCGCCTGTTCGAGATGCTGACGCTCGAGGGCGCCCAGGCGGGCCTGTCGTGGTCGACGATCCTGCGCAAGCGGGACGGGTATCGCGCCGCGTTCGCCGCCTTCGATCCCGAGGTCGTCGCTCGGTTCACGCCGGCTCGGATCGAACGCCTCCTCCAGGACCCGTCCATCGTGCGCAACCGCGCGAAGGTCACGTCGACGGTCGCGAACGCGAAGGCCGTGCTCGCGGTTCGCGAGGAGCGCGGTTCCCTCGACGATCTCCTGTGGTCGTTCGTCGGCGGTGAGCCGATCGTGCACCGGTACCGCCGCCTCGGGGACGTGCCCGCCGAGACGCCCGAGTCGCAGGGGATGTCGAAGGAGTTGAAGAGGCTTGGATTCGGGTTCGTCGGCCCGACGGTCTGCTACGCCTTCATGCAGGCGTGCGGTCTCGTGAACGATCACGTGACGGCCTGCTTCCGATGGACGGAGCTCGGCGGCTCCTAGGCGACCGCCGCTCGATCGGGGCTGGGGCGTGCGGACCGCGAGCTTCCGTGACCCCGGCGGTCGCATCTGGGAGATCGCGCACCAGGCACGTTCATCCCGGGGCGGTTCACAACCCCTCCGCACAGCGCTACCGTGCCACTGTCGAAGAGGGTTGCATGGGAGGGGCGAGCGCGTGCGCCGGTCTCGCTGGGTCGTCGTCGGAGTGGTCGTCTGCGTCGCGAGCCTGTCGGCGCTCAGCGGGGCCTCGGCAAGCGTCAGGGCGGTCAAGTCCTGCTCGACGCACGGAGGGTTGGAGACGTGTGCCGCGGCGGCACGCATCCATCATCCGCAGGCGCTGTTCGTGAAGGTCCTCTCGCAGCCACACCAGCGTGCGAGCGTCTTCTGGCAGGAGGTGTGTTCGAACGGCTCGCGCTCGGTGTACCGGTCGGGTCGCTTCCAGGGGGTCACACCGATCCGCAGGCGTATCGCGATGCCCTTCGCGGCCCCGGACTCCTGCATGTTCTCGGCCCAAGGACACCTCTTCCACGACGGCAGCCTGAGGGTGGTGCTCCAGGCGCGGCTCCCCTGAGCCTCGTCGGGAGCGACACGAACGCCACGGGATCGTCGCGACGCCGCGACCCGCCGTTCGCGCAGGTCGGCGTACGTTCGAGGCGACAGCCATGGATCAGCGAAGCGTCGCTCGAGGCCGGCCGGCGGCCACCAGCACCTCAGCCCCGGAACGGTCGCACACGGGTCGCCGCCTGGTCGTCGTCGCGCTCGCGCTCGCGGTGATCCTCGGGCTCGCGCTGACCGCGGCGTGGGCGACCGCGCCGCGGCTCGGCGATCCCGACGCGCTCGTTCGCCGGCGGGTCGCGAGCCTCGGCGGCCGGGACGTCCCGCTCGCGGATGTCGCGCCGGTCCTGCTGCAGGCCGTGGTGGCGGGGGAGGACCAGCGCTTCTACCGGCACCACGGCATCGACCTGCTCGGCTTGACGCGCGCGGCGGCGTACGACGTCGGGCACCTGTCGCTCGCCGAAGGCGGCAGCACGATCACCGAGCAGCTGGCCAAGGACCTGTACCTGCATGGAGACGATCGTTCGCCGGTCCGTAAGGTGCAGGCCGCGATCCTGGCGCTGGAGCTCGATGCGCACGTGTCGAAACCGCAGATCCTCGACGACTACCTCAACACCGTGTACTTCGGGTCGGGGGCGACGGGCATCGATGCGGCGAGCCGCCGGTACTTCGGCGTCGCGCCATCCGCTCTCGATCTGGCCCAGGCGAGTCTGCTGGCCGGGCTGATCCGCTCGCCGAGCACCGCGGACCCCTACGTCGACCCGGCCGCGTCGCGCGGCCGTCAGGGGGCCGTGCTGCGCGAGATGGTCGCCGCCGGCGACGTCACGTCCGTGCAGGCGCGAGGAGCGATGGACACGCCGCTCCCGCTCGTCGCCGGCGGCGCGATCGCAGGACGGCCCGACGTCGCGGTCGATCCGGCGTCGGCGGTGTCGTCGTGGATCCTGGCGCTCGGGGCGGCGATGATCGTCGCGGGCGTCGTGGCGCTGCAACGCCGGCCGGCGGCCGCCGTGCGGCTGGCGAGCTGGCTCATGGTGACGGCGGGCGTGCTCCTGGCTCTGCGGGCCGTGCGCGGCGACTGAGCCGGCGGGCGTTAGGCGAACGCGGGGCCGAGGGGGACGAGCGACTCGAGCTGGTCAACCTGCTCGGCGGTCAGTTCCAGGTCGGCGGCGGCCGCGCTGGCGGCAGCGTGTGCGGGGTTCGTCGTGCCGACGATCGCCGTCGTGACGCCCGGCTGTGCGAGCACCCACGCGATCGCGAGCTGCGGCACGGTGGCGCCCCACGCCTCGCCGAGCGCGCGCATCCCGTCGACGACGGCCATGCTCCGCTCGAACCGCTCACCCCGGAAGAGCCGGTCGAACAGCGACCACTCTTGCAGGTGGCCGCCCCAAAGCCGTTCCACATCCGTCTCGCGGGTGATCGCGCCGGTCAGCATCGAGGAGCCGAGCGGCTCGTAGACCTGTGAGGCGATGCCCTGCTGGCCGCACCAGGCGAGCAGCTCGCGGTTCTCCGGGTAATCGACCATGGACAGACCGTCCTGGACGAATCCGACGGGGCCGACGGCCCCGGCCCGCTCGATCGACGGGCGCTCGTGGTTCGAGAGACCCACGGCTTGGGCTAAGCCCTCGCGCTGCACCTCCAGCATCGCCGCCCAGGTCTCCTCGATCGGCACCGCGTCGTCGATCGTGTGCAGCAGGTACAGATCGACGTGGTCGCGGCCGAGCCGCTCGAGGGACGCCCGGATCCCGTGGCGCACGCCGTCGCGGTCGAAGCCGGAGCCCTCCGGCGCCGGCCAGAGCTTCGTGCAGAGCGCGACGTGGCCGCCGACCCCGAGCCGCCGGAGCGCGTCGCCGACCATCGCCTCGTTCCCGCCGGCGTGGTACTCCTCGGCGGTGTCGATCCAGTCGACGCCGGCGTCCAGAGCGGCACGGATCGTCGCGTCGATCCGCTCGATCGAGGGGGGCTCCTCGCCGTCGAACGCCCAACCGGGGTGACCGCCCGTGCCCAGCTCGAACGCGCCGAGACCGATCGCGGACAGCTCCAAACCCGTGGTGCCGAACGGGACGCGTCGCACGGCCGGAGCCTAACGCGCCCTAGGATAGGGACGCGGCCGGGTGTGCCGGCCGAGCCGAAGGAGGGGTTGCGTCGATGACGACCGGTCCGACCAGGCTCACCGAGCCGATGGTCCGCGAACACGGCGAGTTGCGCGTCGCCACCTGGGACGAGGCCCTCGACCGGGCCGCCGAGGGGCTCGCGCGCGCCGTAGAACGGAACCCCGGCTGGGGAGCGGGCATCTTCTCGTGCTCGAAGGCCACGAACGAGATGAACTTCGTGGCGGAGAAGTTCGCCCGCCAGGTCCTGGGCACGAACAACATCGACAGCTGTAACCGCACCTGACACGCACCCAGCGTGGTCGGTCTGGCCACGGTCTTCGGTGCCGGGGGCGGGACCAGTTCATACGAGGAGGTCGAGAACACCGACCTCGTGCTGCTGTGGGGCTCGAACGCCCGCGCGGCGCACCCCATCTTCTTCCACCACGTCCTGCGCGGGACCGAGCGCGGGGCGCGGTTGATCGTCGTGGACCCGCGACGGACCGAGTCGGCGGCCTTCGGCGACCTCTGGCTCGGCATCGACGTGGGCACCGACATCGCCCTGTCGAACACGCTCGCCCGGGAGATCATCGCGAACGACCTGCAGGACCACACGTTCATCGCCGGCGCGACGGAGAACTTCGAGGCCTATGCCGAAAGCGTGGCGGACTGGACGCTCGAGCGCGGCGCGGCCGTGACCGGCGTGCCGCCCGGCGTGATCCGCGAAGTCGCGCACGCCTACGCGAAAGCCGATCGCGCGATGATCTGCTGGACGCTCGGCATCACCGAGCATCACAACGCCGTCGACAACGTCCTGTCGCTGATCAACCTCGGCCTGCTGACCGGTCACGTCGGCGTCTACGGCAGCGGGCTGAACCCGCTGCGGGGGCAGAACAACGTGCAGGGCGGCGGCGACATGGGCGCGATCCCGAACAAGCTGCCTGGCTTCCAGGACATCGTGGAGAACGCCGAGGCGCGGGCGCGCTTCGAGGCCGCGTGGGGGCGGCCGATCATCCCGCGGTACGGCTGGCACCTGAGCGACATGTTCGAGGCCATGGATCGCGGTGAGCTGACGAGCGTCTACGTCATCGGTGAGAACCCGGTGAACTCCGAAGCGGACGCGCACCACGCCCGGAAGCTGTTGGAGAACCTCGACACCTTGATCGTGCAGGACATCGTGATGACGAACACCGCCGCGATCGCCGACGTGGTCTTCCCGGCGACGAACGCGGCCTTCGAGTCCGACGGGACCGTCACGAACTCGGAGCGCCGGGTGCAGCGGGTCCGCAAGGCACTGGATCCGCCCGGCGAAGCCAAGGACGACATCTGGATCATCACGCAGCTCGCGAAGCGGCTCGGCTACGAATGGGGCGAGCTCAGCCCGCACGAGGCGTGGGAGGAGCTCCGCACGCTCTCGCCGATGCACGCGAACATGTCCTGGGAGCTGATCGAGGAGCGTGGCGGCGTGCAGTGGCCGTGCAACGACGAGTTCCCCGACGGCGCGCAGTTCCTGCACGCGCGCCTGTGGGAGTTCGACGATCCCGAGAAGCAGGGGCGGAAGGCGCCCTTCAGCGTGGTGCTGGACGAGCCGCCGGTGGACGAGCTCACCGAGGCGTTCCCGATCCGGCTGACCACCGGCCGCCGGCTGGACTCGTACAACACCGGCGTGCAGACCGGGATGTACACCTCGCCGCTGCGCCGTGCGGAAGCCGTGGAGATCTCCGCGGCCGATGCGCAGGAGCTCGGCTTGGCGGATGGCGAGCGGGTCTTGGTGTCGTCGCGACGTGGCGAGGTCGAGGCGCCCGTGCGCATCTCGAGCGCGTTGCGCAAGGGCCTCGCGTTCATGACGTTGCATTTCCCCGACCAGGTCGAGACGAACATCCTCACGATCGACGCGACCGATCCGCGGTCGGGGACGGCGGAATTCAAGGCGACGGCGATCCGGATCGAGAAGCTGCCCGCCGGCGATCCGGCGCCGATCGGGGGCGCGTCGGAGTGACGGGAGCCGGGTGGACCTGCATCTGACGGCCGCGCGCACGAGCGCCGAGGAACGGGCGGCCGTGGACGAGCTGCTCGGCCCGGAACCGCCCGATCGCATCGAGGGGCGGTTCTCCCGGGCGGGCCACACGGCGCGCGACCAGCGGACGTTGCTGCTCCCGGCGCTGCACGCCCTCCAGGCTCGCATCGGTTGGATCAGCGAGGGGGGGTTGAACTACGTCTGCGAGCGACTCACGGTGCCGCCCGCGGAGGCGTATGGGGTCGCCACGTTCTACGCGATGTTCAGCGTGGAGCCGCGCCCGGCCACCGTGATCCACGTCT
Organism: Actinomycetota bacterium; assembly: GCA_035519495.1. Lineage (GTDB taxonomy): Bacteria > Actinomycetota > UBA4738 > UBA4738 > HRBIN12 > AC-51. Next base: position 21,414 of record DATIWE010000075.1, on the reverse strand, counting down.
GCGACGACCTCGCCTGCCGGATCAACGGCGCCGAGGAGCTGGTCGCGAGGATCGAGCAGCGGGACCCCGACGCTCGCTCGACGTGGGTACGGAGCCCCTGCCTGGGGCAGTGCGACCGTCCAGTCGCGGTCTTGGCACAGACGACCGCGGGCCTAGATCGCGTGTATGTCCACGCAGACGCAGCGACGATGGACGCGGCCGTCGATCCCGCTGTCGCAGCGACGGAGGAGTGGCACACGTCCTTCCCCGGCGCACCGCAGGCGGGCTTCGGAGAGGATCTCCAACTGCTCCGCCGCGTCGCCATCGTCGACCCGACGTCGATCGACGACTACCGGGCCCACGGCGGCTACGCGGCGCTCCGCCGCGCGATGGAGCTCGGCCCCGAGGCCACGGTCCAGGAGATCTCTGACGCGAAGCTCCTCGGACGCGGCGGCGCGGCCTTCCCGACGGGGGTGAAGTGGAAGGCGGTCGCCGAGCAGTCGGTGCATCCGCACTACGCGATCTGCAACGCCGACGAGTCCGAGCCCGGAACGTTCAAGGACCGGGTCGTGATGGAATCCGATCCCTTCGCGGTCATCGAGGCATTGACGATCGCGGGGTTCGCGACGGGGGCCGAGAAGGGCTTCCTCTACATCCGGGGGGAGTACCCGCTGGCGACCGAGCGGCTCCAGCACGCGATCGCCGAGGCGCGGCGGCACGGGTTCCTGGGCGAGGACGTGATGGAGCGCGGCGTGGTCTTCGACATCGAGCTGCGGCGCGGCGCCGGCGCATACATCTGCGGCGAGGAGACGGCGCTGTTCAACTCGATCGAGGGCAAGCGCGGCGAGCCCCGGAACAAGCCCCCGTTCCCGGTGACGCACGGGGTCTTCGGCAAGCCGACGGCGATCAACAACGTCGAGACACTCCTGAACGTCCTGCCGATCCTCGAGCGCGGCGCGCAGGCCTACTCCGCGGTCGGCACCGAGGGATCGACCGGCTCCCGCCTGTTCTGCCTCTCGGGACACGTCGAGCGACCCGGCGTCTACGAGCACCCGCACGGGGTCACGCTCGGTGAGGCGATCGCCGCCGCCGGCGGGGTCCGCGACGGGAAGGCCTTGAAGGCCGTGCTCCTGGGAGGCGCGGCCGGCGGCTTCGTGGGCCCGGACCGTCTGGACGCGCGGCTCACGTTCGAGGACGCGCGCGAGGGTGGCTACACGCTGGGCTCCGGGGTCGTGATGGTCCTGGACGAGGACACCGACCTGGTCGACCTGTGCCTGCGGATCGCGCGGTTCTTCCGGGACGAGTCCTGCGGCCAGTGCGTGCCGTGCCGGGTGGGGACCGTGCGGCAGGAGGAGGCGCTGCACCGCCTGGTCGCGGATCGCCCGATCGGGTCGGCGGCCGACGAGCTCGCGTTGTTGGAGGATGTGGGGCAGGTCATGCGCGACGCCTCGATCTGCGGGCTCGGCCAGACGGCGGCGAACGCCGTCCGTTCGGCGATCGCCACGTTCGGGCTGTTCGCGGAGGACGCCTCGTGAGCGCGGTTCCGCTCGCGCCGCCGCGCCGCCTGCTGGACGCCGAGGTCGACGGCCGCGCCGTCCGCGTGCCCGAAGGGGCGACGATCCTCGACGCGTGCCGCGCCGAGGGGATCGACACACCGACGATGTGCTACGCCGACAACCTCACGCCGATCAACGCGTGCCGCGTCTGCGTGGTGGAGGTCGAGGGCGCGCGGACGCTCGTGCCGGCGTGCTCGCGTCCGGTCGAGGCCGGGATGAAGATCCGCACCGACACCGAGCGCGTGCGGCACTCGCGGAAGCTCGTGATGGAGTTCCTCGGCTCCAGCGTGGACACGTCGCTCGCCTCCGAGGACTGGCACCGCTGGCAGGACGCGTACGCGGCCGACCCCGCGCGCTTCGGCGCCGCGATGGAGCCGATGCGGGGCGGCGAGCGCGACGCCCGCGAGCCCGGCCATCATCACGATCCCGATCCGGCGCTCGCCGAGACGGTGGCGCAGCCCGTGAAGATCGACAACGAACTGTACGTCCGCGACTATGCGAAGTGCGTGCTCTGCTACAAGTGCGTCGAGGCCTGCGGCACCGACGCCCAGTTCACCTTCGCGATCGCCGTCGCGGGCCGCGGGTTCGACGCCCGCATCTCCACCGAGTACGCGGTGCCGCTGGACGCCTCCGCGTGCGTCTATTGCGGCAACTGCATCGGCGTGTGCCCGACCGGCGCCCTGATGTTCAAGAGCGAGCACGACATGCGGGGTGCCGGCACCTGGGACGAGCTGGCGCAGACGCACACGAACACGATCTGCCCGTACTGCGGGGTGGGGTGCGAGCTGGAGCTCCACGTCCAGGACAACACGATCGTGAAGGTGACGTCGCCGGCGGATCACTCCGTGACGAACGGTCACCTCTGCGTGAAGGGGCGGTTCGGGTTCCAGTACGTGCAGCGGCGGAAGCGGGCGCGGGACTGAGCGGCGTCGCCGGCATCGTGCTGGCCGGCGGCCGGTCGTCTCGGTTCGGATCGGACAAGCTGGCGGCCGAGCGTGACGGCGTGCCGCTGCTGCACCACGCGGTGCTCCGGCTGGCCGAGGTGGCCGACGACGTGGTCGTGGTGCTCGCGCCCGAGGCGTCGGGTGCGGGTCTGCCGCCCGGGGTCCGGGTCGCGAACGACCCGACCGAGGGGGAGGGCCCGCTCGCGGGCCTGCACGCCGGCCTGCTGGCGGCCGTTCGCTCCGACGTGGCGATCGTCGTGGCCGGGGACATGCCCGACGTCCAGACGGCCGTCGTGCGGGAGATGCTCCGCGTGCTGGAGGAGGCCGGCGTCGACGCCGTCGCGCTCCAGGACGGCGAGGACGCCCGGCCGATCCCCATCGCGCTGCGCACCTGGCCCGCCGCCGACGCCGTCCACACGTTGCTGCACGCGGGCCGGCGGCGGCTCCGCGACGTGCTCGGGACGCTCCGGACGGCGGTGATCGACGAGGCGACGTGGACGGCGCTCGATCCGCAGCGGCGAACGCTCGTCGACGTCGACGAGCCGGGCGACCTGACCCGCTAGGCTTCCCGCCGATGTCGCACGTCGAACGGATCCGGATCGGCAGCGTTGAGGTGCAGACCGTGTGCGAGGGCTTCGCCGGCCTCGCCCTGTCCGAGGAATCGCCCGGGGTCGACTGGGAGGCCGAGCGCGCGCGGCGACCGTGGGTCTTCCAGGGCACCGACGGATGGCGGTGGCACGTGCACGCGTTCGTGCTGTGGACCTCGAGCGGCTGCGTCGTGGTCGATACGGGGGTCGGCGGCTTCGGGCCGTACCGGCCGTGGGTCGAGTCCTACGCCGGGGCCTGGGCGGGCGTCGAGCCGGCGGAGGTCGGCCACGTCGTGCTCACGCACCTGCACGCCGACCACGCCGGCGGCACGGTGGGAGCCGGCGGGGCGCCGCGGTTCCCGAACGCCGTCTACCACGTCCATCCGGCCGACTGGGAGCACTTCACGGCCGAGCCCGACCCCGACCTGTACGACGCGCGGCTGGCGATGGAGCCGATCCTCGTCGCGGGGATGCTCGATCTGCACGAGGACGACCACGAGGTCTCGCCGGGCGTCCACGTGATGCACTCACCCGGCCACACGCCCGGGCACCGGAGCGTCCTGCTCCGCGACGAGGAGGCGACCCTGCTGCTCACCGGCGACCTGCTGCACCTCCCGATCCAGGTCGAGCACCCCGATCTGCCGTCGAGCCACGACGAGGATCCCGAGCTGGGCTGCGCGTCGCGGCGCGTCCTGTTGGACCAGGCTCGCCGGGGGACGTGGGACGTTGCGGTGCCGCACTTCGCCCGCCCCTTCGGGCACGTGGAGGAGACCGGCTGGCAGGAGCGGTGATGGGGTAGCATCGCCCCACGAAGAGCGGGGCCCGCGGCCGGGCCCGGGGCCTTCCCGCGCATCAGACCGATCCCACCGCGGAAAGGAACCCTGGCATGCCGCGACGTGTCCTGATCATGGGCGCCGCAGGGCGCGACTTCCACAACTTCAACGTCGTCTATCGCGACGACCCCTCGACCGAGGTGGTCGCGTTCACCGCGACGCAGATCCCGTTCATCAACGATCGCCGCTACCCGGCGTCGTTGGCCGGTGACCGGTACCCCGACGGGATTCAGATCCACGACGAGTCCGAGCTGGTGCCGCTGATCCGCGACCTCCACGTGGACGATGTCGTCTTCAGCTACTCCGACGTCAGCCATCAGTACGTGATGCACATCGCGTCGACCGTCCTGGCCGCGGGCGCGAACTTCGAGCTACTAGGCCCCGACGCGACGATGCTGCAGCCCACGGTGCCGACGGTGGCCGTCACGGCGGTCCGCACCGGGGTGGGGAAGTCCCAGACGACCCGGGCCATCGCGGGCGCGCTGAGGGACGCCGGGAAGCGGGTCGTGGCCGTCCGCCATCCGATGCCGTACGGGGACCTGGCCGCGCAACGCGTCCAGCGCTACGCGGAGCTCGCCGATCTCGACCGCTACGACTGCACGATCGAGGAGCGCGAGGAGTACGAGCCGCACATCGCCTCCGGCACGGTGATCTATGCGGGCGTGGACTACGGCGCGATCCTCGAACAGGCGCAGGCCGAGTGCGACGTGCTGTTGTGGGACGGCGGGAACAACGACCTTCCCTTCTACCGCCCCAACGTGTGGATCGCGCTCGTCGACCCGCTGCGGGCCGGCCACGAGCTGGCGTACCACCCGGGCGAGACGAACCTGCGCGCCGCCGACGTCGTGCTGATCAACAAGATGGACTCCGCGCAGCCGGACCAGGTCGCACGGTTGGAGCGGACGATCGCGGAGGCCAACCCTCGCGCAACCGTCGTCCGCGCGAACTCGCGCGTCAGCTGCGACGACCCCGACGCCGTCCGCGGCAAGCGGGTCCTCGTCGTGGAGGACGGCCCCACGCTCACCCACGGCGGGATGAAGATCGGCGCGGGCGTGGTGGCGGCGGAGCGCCTCGGCGCCGCGGAGATCGTCGATCCCCGGCCCTGGGCGATCGGGACGATCGCGGAGACGTTCGCCAAGTACGACGTGGGGCACGTGCTGCCGGCGATGGGCTACAGCGAGGGCCAGCTCGATGAGATGGCGAAGATCATCGACGCCGCCGACGTCGACCTGGTCGTGATCGGTACACCGATCGACCTGCGCCACGTGATCCGGATCGACAAGCCGGCGGTGCGGGTGCGCTACGACCTCGAGGTCCTGCCGGACTCGCCGCGGCTCGCCGACATCCTCGCACCGGTCCTGTAGGGGAGGCCCGGTGGAACGGGTCGTCGTCGCCCTCGGCGGCAACGCCCTGCTCCGCCGCGGCGCGGAGGACACCTACGAGGAGATGTATCGGGCCGCGCGGCTGGCCGCCGAGCGCATCGTCGACCTGGCCGAGGAGGGCTGGGAGGTCGTGGTCACGCACGGCAACGGCCCGCAGGTCGGCCGGATCTTGATCCAGCAGGAGGCGGCCGCGAAGCAGGTCCACCCGATGCCGCTGGACGTCTGCGGGGCGGAGTCGCAGGGGCAGATCGGCTATCTGCTCCAGGTGACGATCGGCGATGTCTTCTTCGAACGCGGCATGGAGCGCCCGGTCGTGACGGTGCTCACGCTCACACGCGTGCGCGCGAACGATCCGGCGTTCCGCAGGCCGACGAAGTTCGTCGGGCGGTACTTCACCGAGGCGCGGGCGAAGCAGCTGGCCGAGCGCCGCGGGTGGGTGATGAAGCCCGACCCGCACGGCGGGTTCCGACGCGTCGTGCCGAGCCCGAAGCCGTACTCGATCGTCGAGACGCCCGTGATCGCGACGCTGGTCGCGGGCGGGGCGATCGTGATCGCGGCGGGCGGCGGCGGCGTGCCGGTGATCGAGAAGGGTCCGCGCTTGATCGGCAAGGAGGGTGTCGTCGACAAGGACCTCGCGGCGGCGATCCTCGCGCACGAGGTCGAGGCGTCGGTCCTGCTGATCCTGACGGACGTCGCGAAGGTTCAACGCGGGTACGGGACGTTGCTCCCGCAGGATCTGGACCGGATGACGGCGGAGGAAGCGGAGGAGCTGCTCGCTGCCGGGGAGTTCGGCGCGGGGTCGATGGGTCCGAAGGTGGAGGCCGCGGTCCATTTCGTACGGGCGGGCGGCTCGCGAGCCGTGATCGCCGATCTCGACGATCCGTCGGCGGCCCTCCGGGGCCAGGCCGGAACCGAGATCGTCGCGGACGGCTAGGTGCGGCGGGCCGGCCGGCCAGGGTTCCGGAACTGCTGCACGATCACGAAGACCGAGAAGGCGCCGACGATGACGACCAGCAGCCCGAGCAGGCCCAGGAAGAAGAGCTCGAGGAACCCGTGGACCTGCGGCACGATCTCGGCGACGGCGGCCATCCGCCGGAGATGCTACCGCCGCCGATAGGCTGTGGGCCGTGAAGATCGGGATCCTCACCGGCGGCGGCGACGTACCGGGCCTCAACGCGGCGATCAAGGCCGTCGTGAACATGGCGGCCGGCGAGGGGCACCAGGTCCTCGGCGTGCGCCGGGGATGGGCCGGTCTGCTCGGCGTGGACCCATCGAACCCGCTGTCGGTGCAGGTCAACACGTTGCCGCTCGATCCGGGCGTCGTCCGCACGATCGATCGCACGGGCGGCACGTTCCTGCACACCTCCCGGACGAACCCCGCGAAGGTCCGGCCCGAGGACGTGCCCGGGTTCCTGCAGACCGAGAGCGCCGGCGACGCGCCGCGCGACCTGACCGCGCACGTGCTCGACGTGATCCACGAGCTCGGCCTCAGCGCGATGATCGCCATCGGCGGCGACGACACGCTCTCGTTCGCCCTCCGTCTGCATCGCGAAGGCGTCCCGGTCGTCGCGATCCCGAAGACGATGGACAACGACGTCCACGGGACCGACTACTGCATCGGGTTCTCCACGGCCGTGAGCCGCACCGTGAACTTCGTGCACCAGCTGCGGACGAGCGCCGGCTCGCACGAACGGATCGCCGTGGTGGAGGTCTTCGGCCGGAACTCCGGTGAGACCTCGCTCGTGTCCGCGTACCTCTCGGGCGTCGACCGAGCCGTGATCTCCGAGGTGCCGTTCGATCCCGACCGGCTCGCCGAGCTGCTGATGCGCGACAAGAAGGACAACCCCAGCAACTACGCGATGATGACGATCAGCGAAGGCGCGACCGTGCGGGGCGGTCAGATCGTCGAAGCGGGCGAGGAGGATCCGTTCGGCCACCGCAAGCTCGGCGGGATCGGCCAGATCGCGACCGAACTCCTCAAGGAGCGCACCGGCCAGGGCATGATCTACCAGCAGCTGGGCTACCTGATGCGCTCGGGCTCGCCCGATTCGCTGGATCTGATGGTCGCGACCAGCTACGCGCTGCTCGCCACCGAGCTCGTGACGGGCGGCGCGTCGGGCCGACTCGTGGCGCTCCGCGACGGGAACTACACGCACGTCCCGCTGACCGAGGTCGGATCCGGCCTGAAGCGGGTCGACGTCGAGGCCCTCTACGACCCGCTGGCGTACCGTCCGAAGCCTCGGCAGGTCGACGGCCGGCAGATGTTCCTGTCCTGAGCCCATCCCGACGCGCCGGTAGACTCCCGGGATGCCGCGTTTCCGGGTGGATCTGCGCTCCGACACGGTGTCCACGCCCTCCGATGCGATGCGCCGCGCCATGGCGGACGCCGAGGTGGGGGACGCCTGGTACGGCGACGACCCGACCGTGAACCGCCTCCAGGAGCGGGCCGCGGCGCTCACGGGCACCGGGGCCGCCCTCTACGTCCCGACCGGCACGATGGCGAACCAGATCGGCCTGCGGCTGCACGCACCGCGCGCCGGCCACCTCGTCGCGGCCGAAGCGGGGTCGCACGTCGCCACCGTGGAGATGATGACGAGCGCGGCGCTCGCCGGCATCACGTACCGCACCGGCTCGGACCCGCCGAAGGGCTGGATGACCGCGGACCTTGCCGCGCGCCTGCTGGAACCCGACCGGGCGTTCGACGTGGAGGTCGTCGACCTGCTCGCGGTCGAGAACACCGCCGGCGGCTACGGCGGGACCATCCTGCCGGCGGAGGAGCTGCGCAAGGTCCGCCAGGTCGCGAGCGACGCGGGCGTGCCGATCCATCTCGACGGCGCCCGGATCTGGAACGCGGTTGCGGCCACGGGGCTCGACGTCACCGAGTGGACGACGCAGGTCGACACGCTGATGTTCTGCCTCTCGAAGGGGCTCGGCGCGCCGATCGGCTCGGTCGTCTGCGGGTCCGCAGAGCAGATCCGCGAGGCCCGTCGCCTCAGCATCCTGTTCGGCGGCGCCTGGCGTCAGGCGGGGATCATGGCGGCCGCCGGGCTCGTGGCGCTCGAGACCGGCCGCGACCGGCTCGTGGAGGATCACGCCCGTGCCCGGCGGCTCGCGGAGGCCCTGGCGGAACTGGTCCCGGCCGCGATCGACCTGGACCAGGTCGAAACGAACATGGTCTTCGTGCACACGGAGGCGATGGGCATCGAGCCGCTCGACGCGATCGATCGGCTCGCCGCCCTCGGCGTGGGCGCGGTCCCGGTCCCCCGGGCCGTTCGGATGGTCACCCACGTCGACGTGGACGACGACGGCATCGGCCTCGCGATCGACGCGTGGCGGTCCGTCGTCGCGGGCGCGAAGGAGCTTCCATGAGCCTGTTCCAGAAGAGCTATCCGCCGGAGATCGCCTCCCGGGTCCCGCCGGGGCAGCGCCTGGTGAAGACCTGGCCGGTGCTCCATTACGGCCCGATCCCGACGTTCGACGGGGTGAACTGGGATCTGCAGGTCAGCGGCCTGGTGGAGGAGCCGTTCACGCTCACCTGGGAGGAGCTCCGGGCGCTCGGAACCACGCCGGTGCATGCGGACATGCACTGCGTCACCGGCTGGACGCTGCTCGACAACGACTGGGAGGGCGTGCCGTTCCGCACGCTGATGGAGCGCGCGAAGCCGACCCCGGAGGCGAAGTGGGTGATCGCGCACTCCGCCCACGGGTACACGTCGGACCTGTCGCTGCAGGCGATGGACGACGACGACGTGCTCGTGGCCTGGGGGAAGAACGGCGAGGACCTCACCCCCGAGCACGGCTGGCCGCTGCGGCTGGTGGTGCCGAAGCGCTACGCGTGGAAGAGCGCGAAGTGGCTGACCGGCCTCGAGTTCAGCGCGAAGAACGTCCGGGGGTTCTGGGAGGTTCGCGGGTACCACGTGCACGCGGAGCCGTTCGCCGAGGAGCGCTACAGCTACCAGGAAGGCGCCCGAGCGGAGCTGGAGCCGTAGCTCAGGCGACGAACAGCGTGATCGTGTCGCCGGCGTGGACCGTGGTGCCGACCGCGGGGGTCTGGCTGATCACCCGGAGCTGCGGGGTGTTCGGCACGTAGAAGAACGTCACCACCAGCCCGACGTCGCGGGCCTTGGCGCGCGCGGCATCGGGCGTGAGGCCGCTGAAGCTCGGTACCGGGAAGTTCTCGGGGCCCTGGGACACCTGGAGGGTGACCGGGTCGCCGTAGGGCGTCATCGTCGCCTCGGCGGGATCGACCTTGATCACGAGTCCCCGGTCGATCTGATCGGAGAACACGGTCTGGACGACCGGGATGAAGCCCGCCTTCCGCAGCAGCTTCTCGGCCTTCGCCTGGGTCGTGCCCACGACGGCGGGCACCGGCGCGGGGCCGTGGCCCTTACTCACCCACAGGTCGACGGAGGAGCCCTGGGGCGCCGTGCCGAGGGGCGGATCCGTCCGGATCACGAGTCCGCTCGCCACGGTGTCGCTGTAGATCTGCGTCACGGCGCCGGGCTGGAGCTTCCCGGCGGTGATCGCCTGCTGGGCCTCCGCCAGCGGTTTGCCGGCGACGTCGGGGACCGGCACCGGCGGCGGGCCGAGCGAGGGCAGCAGGGTGACCGTGGCGCCCCGCTTCAGGGACGTGCCGGCCGGCGGATCGACCGCGAGGACGCGACCCGCGGGCACCGAGAGCGAGTGCTGACCGGCCGTGAGCTGCACGGTGAAGCCGAGATCGCCGAGCTGGGCGGAGGCGTCGGTCACGGACGCGCCGACGACGTTCGGGACCGGATGCGAGTGCGGGATCAGGTACTCCCAGGCGCCCCAGGCCGCGCCGGCGACGAGCCCGATCGCCACGAGCACGACGAGCCATGAGCGCCAACGGCGTTCGCGCACCCGGTCGACGCGTGGGATCGTTTGCGTCACGGCCGCGACGGCCGCCTCGGTCGGGGTGGGTTCCTCGAGGACCTCCGGCATGTCCTTCACGACGGAGGCGAGGGACCTGGCACGTGGCAGGGACGGTGCGAACGACGCGAGATCCCTGCGCATCTCGGCCGCCGACTCCGGCCGGAGCTCGCGATCGGGGTCGGTGGCGCTCTCGACGAAGCCGTCGAGGTCCGGGGGCACATCGGCGACGATGCTCGACGGCGCCGGAACCCGGTTCGACAGGTGCTTGTACGCGATCGCCATCGGGGTCTCGCCCGTGTACGGGAGCTGGCCCGTCAGCAACTCGAAGGCCACGATGCCGAGCGAGTACAGGTCCGATCGAGGGTCGGCCGGCTCGCCGCGGATCTGTTCCGGCGCGAGGTACTGCACGGTGCCGGTGACGGCGCCCGCGCGCGTGCTCCGCGCGTCGGCCAGCGCGCGGGCAAGGCCGAGGTCCGTGAGCTTCACGACGCCGTCCGCCGTGATCAGGATGTTCTCGGGCTTCAGGTCCCGGTGGACGATGCCTTTCGCGTGGGCGTGGGCCAGCGCCGCGAGCGTCTGCGAGAGCACGTCCGCGGCCTGCGCCGGCGCGAGCCTGCCGTTCGCGTTGAGGATCTCGCGCACGGAGCGGCCGTGCACGAACTCCATCACCATGTAATAGATGCCGTCGACGGCGCCCCAGTCGTAGACCGCGACGATGTTCGGGTGGTTCAGCGTGGCGGCGGCCCGCGCCTCACGCCGGAAGCGGTCGACGAAGCCCGGATCGGCGGCCAACGAACGGTGCAGGACCTTGATCGCGACCTCGCGCGCCAGGACTGCGTCGTGGGCGCGGAAGACCTCGCCCATGCCGCCGGCGGCGATCCGCTCCAGCACGTGGTAGCGGCCGTCGAGGGTCACGAGCGAGCCGCCTCGGCCGTTCGCCGAGGCCAGCTGCTGTGTCATGCTCTTGGACATCGGCCTCCCGTTCGGGGAAGCGCTCATGCGGGTGGGAGCGCCGGGGGCAATCCTAAGGCCGGGAGAGGGGTGAAGCGTGCAACGACTGCGACCAACTCCGCAGGAAGCAGACCTGGCGGAGCTGGGGGCCGAACTGGACGTGATCGAGACCGCCGTCCAGGTCGGTGCGACCGACCTCGGGGCCCTGGGCTTCTGGCGGGCCGTCGCGAGGATCAAGCGGGATCCGGTGCTGGTCCACCGGTTCGCGGAGCAAGCGGGCCGGATCGACACGGCGGCGTTCAGGGCCGGCGTGCGTTGGCGCGCGCCCGTCTGGGTCGGCAACGTGTTGATGCTCGGCGTCGTCGCCCTGGGCGTCGCTGCGATCGTCCTGGCGGGCATCTGGACCGGGACGTGGGCCGGCCTCGCCCTGATCGCCGCCGGGGTCGCCTGGTCGGTGGGCGTGCACCTCCCGACCCACTGGGTCTACGGGCGTTTCGCCGGGATCGCGTACACGGACTCCTTCCTGGGAGGGCCGCCGCCTCCCCGGCCGGGCCTGAAGACCGACTACGTGACGTACCTGCTGGCGGATCCGGCGGCACGGGCGTGGTTCCACGCCAGCGGTGCCCTGGCCACGAAGATCGCGCCGTTCATCGCGGTCGCGATCTCGCCGGCGACGAACGCGCCCGGGTGGGCGGTCGCGGTGACCGCCGCGTTCGGCGTCCTCACGATCCTCACCGACGTCCTGTTCTCGGGGAAGCGGAGCGACTGGAAGAAGTTCAAGCGCGAACGTGCGGTGGCACGGGAGCGACGGTGACGCTCGCGGACCCCGGCGCGCTGCGCGTCTACGTCGTCACGTCGTCGGCCTTCGCCGGGCGCACCCATCGCGACATCGCCCTCGCCGCGATCCGCGGCGGCGCGACGGCGATCCAGCTCCGCGCGCCGGAGCTCGACGAGGGAGCCCTCCGGCCGCTCGCGGCGGAGCTCAGCGCGATCTGCCGCCGGGCCGGGGTCCTGCTCCTCGTGAACGACCGACCGGACGTCGCGGCCGCCGCCGGCGCCGACGGCGCGCACGTGGGGCAGACGGACGATCCGGCCGGCGCCCGCGCGGTGCTCGGTCCCGGACCGGTCCTCGGGATGAGCGTCGCGTCCGTCGAGGAAGCCCGGCGGGCCCGATCCCTCGGCGCCGACTATCTGGGCGTGACGGTCTGGCCGACCCGGACGAAGCCGGAGGCGACGGCCGCGGGCCTCGAGGCCGTGCGCGCCGTCGCCGCGGCCACGGCACTGCCGGTGGTCGGGATCGGTGGGATCGACGCGGGCAACGCCGGGGCCGTCCTCGGCGCCGGGGCCGCGGGGGTCGCCGTGCTCTCGGCCGTCGCGGCGGCGGCCGACCCGGTCGTCGCGACCCGCCGTCTGGTCGCCGCCGTTCGGGACGCCGGCGAGGTGCGCGGGGCGGCCCGATGAGCGAGCAGGTGACCGGTAAGGCCACGCCCGACGTGTTCGAGCGCATCATCTTGCGGCGGCTCGGCGCCCCCGACCCCGATGTGCTGACGCCGCCCGCGCACGGGGTCGACGTCGGCGTCGTCCGCGTTGCCGACGGCGTCGCGATGGCCCTCACGACCGATCCCGTGTTCGTGGTGCCCGCCTACGGGTGGGAGCGAGCCGCGTGGTTCGCGGTGCACATCCTCGCCTCGGACGCGTCGACCTCGGGCCTGCCGCTGCGGTGGATGACGGTGGACCTGAACCTCCCGCCCGAGATCTCCGACGTCGAGCTGACCCAGCTCTGGGACGCGTTCCACCGGACCTGCGCCGATCTCGGCATCGCCGTCGTGACGGGCCACACCGCCCGCTACGACGGATGCGCCTGGCCGATGGTCGGCGGCGCCACCTGCATCGCGGTGGGAGCCGACGACGCCTACGTGACGCCGCAGATGGCGCGACCGGGGGACGCGATCGTCGTGACGAAGGGGGCGGCCATCGAGGCGACCGCGCTGTTCGCAGCGACCTTCCCCGAACGGCTCGCCGCCGGTGTCGGCGCCGACGTCGTCCGCGCCGCCGACGCGCTCTTCGAACGGATGACGGTCGTCCCCGAGGCCGTGATCGCACGCGACTTCGGCCTGCGCGACGCGGGCGTGACGTCGATGCACGACGCGACGGAGGGCGGGGTGCTCGGCGGGCTCCACGAGGTCGCGGTCGCCTCGGGCAACGGGATGCGGGTCGACGTGGGGGCGATCCCCCTCCGGCCGGAGGTCGGGGCCGTTTGCGCGCACACCGGGATGGATCCCTACCTGGCGATCAGCGAGGGCACGCTGATCGTCACCGTGCGTCCCGACCGGGCCGACGCGTTCGTGGCGGCGCTCCGCGAGGAGGCGATCGACGCGGCCGTCGTCGGGGAGATGCTGCCCCCGACGGCGGGGAGGACGGCGGTGCGCGACGGCGTCGTCGAGCCGCTCGAACATCCGGGGCTCGATCCGTTCTGGGGGGCGTTCGGCGCCTGGGCCGCGCAGGCCGCAGCCGGGGGCTGAGGCGCCGGGTACGGTGTCCGCGTGCTGGACCTCCTGTGCGTCGGCGACGTGATGCTGGACGTCCGTGTGGCGGCCGGGATGCTCGCGCGCGGCGGCGACGTGCACGGACGCGTGCGTATCCGCCCGGGCGGGACCTCGGCGAACGCGGCGGTCTGGGCGGCATGGTGCGGCGCGCTGGCCGGCGTGGTCGCCGCGGTGGGCGACGACGTCGCGGGCCGTCTCTGCGAGGACGCGCTCCGTGAGCAGGGCGTCGACGTCGGCGGGATCGTCCGTCACGAGGCCGAAACCGGGGTGATGCTCGTCGTCACGGAGGAGCGCGAGCGGTCGATGGTGGCCGATCGCGGTGCGAACGCGACGCTGAGGGAGTCGGATCTGCCGTCGCTCGAGGCCGGCGCGGTGCTGGTTTCCGGCTACCTGTTCCTGCAGGAACCGGGACACGAGGTCGCGGTTCAGGCGATGGAGCGCAGCCGCACGCCGCTCCTCGCGGTGGACGCCGCATCCTGGCCGCTCGTCGACGCCTTCGGCGCGGACCGGTTCCTCCTCGGCACGGCGCACTGCGATGCGATCCTCGCGAACGGACCGGAGGCGACGGCGCTGACGGGCCGCCAGGGTCTCGAGGCGGCGCGCGTGCTCGGCGAGCGGTTCCGGATCGCCGCCGTGAAGCTCGGGTCCGAGGGGGCCGTAGCGGTCGTCGACGGCGTCGCGCTCCGGGAGCCGGCGCGACCGATCGGCGAACACGATCCGACGGGTGCGGGCGACGCGTTCGACGGCGTGCTGCTGTCGTCCCTTGCACGGGGGGTCGGCCCCGAGGAGGCGCTTGCGGATGCCTGCCGGGCGGGGGAACGGGTGGCGGGGGGTCCCGAGACGTGGCCCGAGACGTCGCCGAGGGATCGATCGTGAGCTTCCTGGTCGCCGAGGACGTCGCGATGGCGGTCGCGGCCGGACGCCCGGTCGTCGCCCTCGAGACGAGCGTGATCGGGCAGGGCCTGCCGCATCCCGAGAACCGCGCCTGCGCCTCCTCGATGTCGGCCGCGATCGAGGAGGCCGGCGCCGTGCCCGCCTGGACGGCCGTCCTGGACGGCGCCGTGCGTGTCGGTCTCCAGCCGGCGGAGCTCGCGCGCTTCTTCGAGCCGGGCGCGGCGACGAAGGTGGCCCGCCGCGACGTGCCGCTCGCCGTCGCCGCCGGGTCGCTCGGTGCCACGACGGTGAGCGCCACGATCTGGGCGGCGCACCGCGCGGGGATCGATGTCGCGGCCACCGGCGGGATCGGCGGCGTCCATCCCGCGCATGGGCCCCACCCCGGGCCGGACGTCTCGGCGGATCTCCTCGAGCTCGCCCGCACGCCGGTCCTGCTCGTCTGCAGCGGACCGAAGTCGATCGTGGATCCGTCGGCCACGGCGGAACGGCTCGAGGAACTCGGGGTCGCCGTCGTCGGTTACGGGGTGAACCGGCTGCCGTTCTTCCTGACGCGCGAGGCCGACGTGGCGCTCGAGCACCGCGTGGACGGGCCGGGGGAGGCCGCCGCGCTCCTGCTGGCGCTTCGTTCGCTCGACGGGGTGGCCGCGATCCTGCTGTGCAACCCGATCGCGGCCGACGTCGCGATCGACCGGGACGAGCTCCTCGCGGCGACCTCCCGGGCCGAGCGGCGGATGGAACAGGAGGGGGTCAGCGGCAAGGCCGTCACGCCGTTCCTCCTGGCGGCGCTCGCCGAGGAGACGGCCGGCCGTTCGCTCGCGGCGAACCTCACGCTGCTGGAGGACAACGCCCGGCTCGCGGGCCTGGTCGCCGCGGCGTTCAGCGGAGCCAGGTCTGCACGATGACCTTCGAGAAGTTCCAGCCGTAGCGGAGGCTGCGCGGCTTCTTCGTGTCGCCGGCGGTGCGCGCGACGATCGTGACCGGGACCTCGACGACGCGGGCGCGCTGCCGCAACGCCTCGATCAGGATCTCGCTCGTCCAGAACTGGTCCTGCTTCAGGACGAGGCGTTCCAGGAGGTCGGCGCGGGCGGCTCGGTAGCCGCTCGAGGGATCCGTGATGCGCCGTCCGGTGAGCACGGTGATGACGCGGGAGAACAGGTGCAAGCCGACGTGGCGGATCAGGCTCTCGCGTTCGAACTCACCGAGCAGCCGCGAGCCGTTCACGTAGTCCGCGTCGCCGTCGAGGATCGGCGCCACCATGACCGGGAGCTCCGAGGCCAGATGTTGCCCGTCGGCGTCCATCGTCACGATGATCTCGGCCCCGAGCCGCAGCGCGATCTCGTAGCCCACGCGGAGCGCGAGGCCGCCCCCGCGCCGGATCGGCAGCTCGGTCACGAACGCGCCGGCCTCCCGCGCGACGCGCGCGGTCGCGTCCTCGCTGCCGTCGCTCACGACGACCGCGATCACCTGGAGCCCGCCGAGGTCCGCTGGGAGGTCCCGGAGCACGTCGCCGATGCTCTCCTCCTCGTTGAACGCGGGCGAGACGACGACGAGGCGGCGGCCCTCCGGCAGCGCCGCCGCGCGCGCCCAGTCGAACCGCTCCCGCCCGAGCGCCTCGACGAGCATCCGGATGCTGCGTTCGTTCGTGTCGGCTTCGGACTGCACGCCGAGCAACAGGAAGAACAGCACGAGCACCGCGAGGACCAACACGAAGATCAACCGGCGCTCGTCGCCCGGCTGGACGTCGAACCAGCCGAAGATCGGATCGAACGCCGACGGACGCAAGGACAGGATCACGAGCCCGAGGCACAGGACGGTCGCGACGATCAGACCGAGCCGGCTGATGCGGCGACGGTCGTACCCCCGGATCGCGACGAGGAACAGCGCGACGCCGGCGACGATGCCGAGGATGCGGATCGCCGTCAGGTCGTCACCCCGCGCTCCCGGGCCGCCACCGGTCGCGCGGCAGGATGTGGTCGTCGAGCACGCGCTCCTTGAAGCGCTCGATCGTCGAGAACATCGACTCGATCAGCGTCTCGTTCAGCAGGTGCGGCCGCAGGCCGAGGTCGAGCAGCTTCGTGTGGTGCGCGTGGTAGTAGTGCTGCTCCGCCTCGACGCGCGGGTTGTCGATGGGGCCGACCTCGACCTCCATGCCGATCTCGGCACCGGTCTTCTGCACCAGCTCCGCCAGCTGCCATACCGAGAACTGCTCGGTGAACTGGTTGAAGACACGGTACTCACCGGCTCGCGCCGGATGGGTGACGGCGAGCTCCACGCACTGCAGCGTGTCCTCGATGTTCAGGTAGCCGCGCGTCTGCCCGCCTTTGCCGTACACGGTCAGCGGATGGCCGATCACCGCCTGCAGGCAGAACCGGTTCAGCGCCGTCCCGAACACGTCGTCGTAGTCGAACCGCGTCAGCAGCCGGTCGTCGAGCACGGTCTCCTCGGTCTGGATCCCGTACACGACGCCCTGGTTCAGGTCGGTGGCCCGGATGCCCCAGATCCGCGACGCGAACTGGATGTTGTGCGAATCGTGGACCTTCGAGAGGTGGTACATCGAGCCGGGTTGCTTCGGGAACGGCAGGTAGTCGGCGCGGCCGTTGTGGCGGATCTCGAGGAACCCCTCCTCGATGTCGATGTTCGGCGTGCCGTACTCGCCCATCGTCCCGAGCTTCACGAGGTGGCACTCGGGTGCGAGGTCGCGGATCGCGTACAGGACGTGGAGCGTTCCGACGAGGTTGTTCGTCTGCGTGAATACGGCGTGGTCCCGGTCCTTCATGGAATAGGGCGCGCTCGGCATCTCGCCGAAATGCACCACGACGTCCGGACGGACCTCGGCGAACACCCGCTCCACCACCGGCCAGTGCCGCAGATCGCCGTCGGTCACCCCGATCTGCCCGCCGGTGAGCTCGCGCCACGCGGCGACCCGTTCGGGGAGCGCCGCGATCGGCGTCAGCGAGTCCGTGCCGGCGTCGCGATGGGCCCGGCGGCGCAGACCGTTGTCCAACACGTGCACCTCGTGTCCGCGGGCGGAGAACCGCATCGCGGCCGGCCAGCCGAGGTACCCGTCGCCGCCGAGGATGAGGATGCGCATCGATGACCTTCGAGGTCGGGATCCATCCCATCGTACCGGCGCGCGGAGGGCTCCGGCTAGGACCTTCGGCCCACGACCTCCAGCGCGTCGAGGACGCGATCCACCTCGTCGAGCGTGTGGTAATGGCAGAACCCGATCCGCACGGCGCCACCGCTCGCGAGGAGCCCCAGCCGGTCGAAGACCTCGATCGCGTAGTAGTGGCCCTCCCACGTGAAGACGCCCAGATCGGCCAGCGCGCGCGAGGTCTCGGCGGGCGCCTGCCCGCCCACGCGCACGGCGAACGTCGGTGTGCGCTCGTCCACCCGCGCGGGATCGGCGATCCCGACCAGCCGGACGCCCTCGATCTCCGCGACGCCGGCGAGGAACCGTCGTGAGAGCTCGCGTTCATGGGCCGCGAACGCGGCGAACGACGCCTCGATCCCGGCGCGCCGCGTCGCGCCGCCGCCGGTCGCGCCGGCGATGTACTCGATCGCGGCGGCGGTCCCCGCCATCGCCTCGTGGCTCTGCGTGCCGGTCTCCCATCGATCGGGGTCGACGTCCTCGACCGGGCGCAGCTTGTACGGCTCCCAGGTCTCGAGCAGCTCGCGGCGGACGCCGAGCATCCCCTGGTGCGGGCCGAAGAACTTGTACGGCGAGGTGGCCACGAGGTCGGCGCCGAGCCCGTGCAGATCGATCAGCCGGTGCTGCGCCGCATGGACGCCGTCGAGCGCGACGAGCGCGCCGACCGCCTTCGCGCGGGCGATCAGGTCGGCCGCGGGCGGGACCGTGCCCACCGCGTTCGACGCGAGCGTGAACGCGACCAGGCGCGTCCGTTCGGAGAGCTGCGCGTCGAACGAGTCGACGTCGAGCGTGACGTCGTGCGGGCGCACGTCGACCCACCGCACGGTCGCGCCCGCGTCGCGGGCCGCCAGGACCCAAGGCCGGACGTTCGCGTCGTGGTCCAGGCGGGTCACGACGACCTCGTCGCCTGGCCGGAGGGTCCGGGCGAACGATCGGGAGACGTGCAGCAGCAGACTCGTCGCGTTCTGGCCGAACACGACCTCGTCGCGGTCGCATCCCAGGAAGTCGGCGCCCGCCCGGTGCGCCTGATCGATGAGCGCATCGACCTCGGCGCTCACGGGGAAGGCGCCGTGCGTGTTCGACTGGCCCGCCCGCATCCGGTCCCCGATCGCGGCGATCACGCTCTCGGGCGCCTGCGAGCCACCGGGGGCGTCCGCCCACACGAACGGCCTGCCGTCGGGGCCGGACCGACCGAGCGCCGGGAAGCGGGCACGGAGCGCCTGCACGTCGAGGGAGGTCGTGGTCTGCGGCGTCGCCATCCCGGGAGGCTCCCACACCGCGGCTGTGCGCCCAACCCCGCGAACGCCGAGGGCGCCCCGGAGGGCGCCCTCGGAACGGCGAGGTGCGGTCTCAGACCGCCGTGCTGCTGAGCTCCGAGCGCAGGCGCTCGCCGGTCAGCTGCTCGCTCCGCACACGGAGGTCGACGTACAGCAGGACCGTGACCAGCGCGGCGAACGGCGCGGTGATGATCTGCGCGATCGATCCGAAGATCCACTGGAGGAACCAGTTGCTCCCCCCGAGCAGACCGAGGATGGCGCCGACGACGCCGGTGATCAGGGCCGCGACGACGATCGTGCCCAGGACGTGCCAGAAGTGCCCCTTGACGAGGTTCCAGGAACGGCCCATCGCCGCCGTCCCTCGTTGGTCTTCGACGATCAGCGCGGGGATCGTCACCGCCAGCAT
Source organism: Actinomycetota bacterium (assembly GCA_035519495.1). Lineage (GTDB taxonomy): Bacteria > Actinomycetota > UBA4738 > UBA4738 > HRBIN12 > AC-51. The sequence goes on along the minus strand of DATIWE010000075.1, from coordinate 2,015 downwards.
CGTCAGGAAGATGATGCCGGGGATGATCAGCAGGATGAAGCCGATCCCGACGACCAGGCCGACCAGGATCGAGATCCACAGCACGCTCCCGAACTTCTTGAAGCCGTACTGGTAGCTCGCCTCGGTGTCGACGGGGTCGCCGACCGACGCGAGCGCGGCACCGCGCGTCAGCGCAGCCTGCAACACGGCGGAGATGATCACCGCGATCGCGGCGGCGATCAGGCTCGCGAGCACGAAGGTTCCGAACGAGCGGGTCGAGACGGTCGTGCCGGTGATCGTCTGCCCGTTGATCACGATCGTGCCCGTCTTCTCGACCGTCGGCTTGAAGACGACGCCGGTGAGGAAGTGGCTGATGAAGCTGAGCGGCACCACGACGATGGCCACGATCACGATCAGCTTCGCGGCGTTCGCCTTGTAGACCTCGAACGCCGTCGACAGGATGTCCCCGAGACCCCGCTGCGGGATATTGCCGCCGCCACCCGCGCTCGGCGGTGGCGGGGGAGGAGGCGCGAAGCCACCCGAATCGTCCATACCCATCCCTCCTATGCCCTCTGAGGCGTGTGGTCGGAACGGCCGGATACTACGCTGCGCGCTGCGGCTTTCCTACCAGCGGCGGGATGTTCTAGACGGGCGCCAGATCCCAGTTCCCGGGCAGATCGGCTGCGTCCCATCCAGGGTCGGGGCGCCATCCGGACCAATCCCGGTCGAACGGCGGCTCACGCAGCAGAACGTGCTCGACGGCGCGTTCGCCCCAGAAGTGGAACCGATCCGCCTCCTCGGCGGTGAACAGGCCGCGGCCGACCGCCTCCGCGAGTTCGTCCTCGTCCTTCCACGACCATCCCGAGCGGTCGGGCGAGATCCGGACGTCCAGCAGGTGCTCCACGGTGTCGAAGCCGGCCGGCGAACGCACGAGCGGCGACTGGAGGTTCACGTAGTACTCCGACAGGTCGCCCCCGTCGAAGCCGAGGATCACGGCGTAGTGGGTATCCGGGAACGCGAAGGAGAGCATGCCGGTCTCACCCCGGTCGGCGTCGGCGAGCGTCCATCCCTCGGTGGGGATCCGCAGCGGGGTGCCGTCGGCGCCGACCGGCTCCTTGCATCGCACGCCCGGCGGCACGTGGAACATCTGGAGGTTCGGCTCGTCCATGACGACGACGGCCGGACGCGCGTACCAGACGCGTCCGTCCCAGACCTCACGGATCGCGACGCGGTCGCCCGGCAGGTGCCGCGGCGGCGCCTCCGGTGCGTCGGCGACGTTCGTTCCCCCCATGCATCGAGGGTACGAGGGCCGGTCCACCGCGACGAGCGCACCCGGTGGAGGTTCGATGACGCCTCGTCGAACGTCGTCTTGACGGCTGTCGGAGCCCCGGTGTAGCGTCACCTTCCCGCTCGAACATATGTTCGACTCACCGGGTCGAGGACGGACAGGTTGGCATGACGAAGCGGTTCGACGAGCAGGTTCGGGTCGAGCGGGACGCCGGGATGCCGGCGGTCTTCGAATGGCGCGGCAGGCGCTACGAGGTCGTGGACGTGATCGGGAGGTGGCGGATCGAGGGGCGATGGTGGGCCGACGGCCGCGACCGGGAGTACTGGCGGGTCGAGGCCCGCGGCGGCGCGGTCTGGGATCTCTACTTCGATCGCCAGCACGATCTGTGGCACATGGAACGCCTGTGGGACTGAGCGGGATCGAGACCGCAGAGACGTACGCTGGTACCGATGCCGGCGAAAGAGGTCACGTTCGTCTCTCTCGTCGCCGCGGCGGTGGCAGCGATCGTCGCCGCGTTCGCACCGCTCGGCGAAGCGATGGAGACCTCGATGTCCTCTGGCGGATCCACCGTCACCCGGACCTATGGGGTCAGTACCTTTCAGACCGACGGGGCCTGGGTCCTCGTGGTGGTTTCGGTCCCGGTGTTGTTGACGATCCTCCCGAACGTCGTCCCTCGCCGAGGGGCTCGGATCGTCTCAGCCGTGCTGTTGTGGATCTGCTGCGTGATCGGAGCGGCCTCGATCGGGCT
>DATIWE010000074.1:0-80768 GCA_035519495.1 Actinomycetota bacterium | reverse complement strand
GCTCTTCCTCCTCCTGGGCGGCAACCTGGTCGCGCAGATCATGATGGCCGTGATCCTCGGCTTCTGTCTCGAGGCCTTCGGATACTCGGCGACGCTCGCGCAGCTGATCTTGATCAACTGTTTCGTGTGCCTCTTCGCGGGGTTCATGCCGGTCCCCGGCGGTGTCGGCGTCGCCGAGGCGGCCTACACCGCCGGGCTCGTCGCCATCGGGATCCCGCAGTCCGCCGCGACGTCGACCGCGTTGATGATGCGATTGATCACGTTCTACCTGCCGCCGATCTGGGGGTCGCTCGCGACTCGGTGGATGCACGAGAACCGCTACCTGTAGCCGGCGTCTCCTCCGAGCGGGCGCAGGCGTTTGCGGTACCAGAGGACGTTCGCTCCCGAGGGGAAGTCCTCGACCCGCCCCACCAGTTCGTAGCCCGCATATTCATAGAGGCGCCGAGCCTGGAAGTCGTACGTGAAGTGGACGGTCTGCGTGCACCCGCGCGCCGCCGCCTCGGCCTCCGCGGCGGCGAGGAGCCGAGGCCCGAGCCAGCGACCTCGCGAACCCGGCTCCACCCAGAGGCTCTGCAGCTCGCAGCAGTCCCCCCACGTCCAGCCGCTGACGCCGGCGACGATCCGACCCGCTTCGCGGACGAAGATCGCCAGCTCGGCTTCGTCGCCGAGTCCCATCGCGGCCGATGCCTCGCGCCGGATCTCGGTCTCGAGGAATGCGATGTCGAGCGGGTCCGGTTCGTCCTCGACCTGGAACTCCACCGCTCCGGCGTGGTCAGTCGCCGATGAGCTGCTCGAGTAACGAGATGTCGTCGAAGTACGTCCTGAACGACCGGATCTTCCCGTCGCGGAAGTCGGCCACCGTGGCACCGGCCATCTGGATATGCCGGCCGGTCGCTTCGATCGTCGCGTTCTCGCCGAGTTCGAGTGGTCCGGTGTGGTCCGCTTCGACCAGCCATTCGGCGAACGCCTTGTTCCCCACTTCGTCGAGTCCGCGCAGCGACAGGACGACGTTGGAGAACGTCACGTCGCGGGTATCGCCGACATCGGTGAGTGCGGCGAGTCCGGACACGTTCACGATCGGCGACCAGCCGACGACATCGTCGGTGAACAGCGTCCCCGGATCCACCGACCCGATGCCGAGCTCGACCTCGAGGGCTTTCAACAGCACGTCCTTGCGCGATCCACCCATCACAGCCACCTTCCTCCCCGCACGTATCGATCCCGCGAGCGCTCCCTGGCGATCCGGGGCGCGTTCAGGACCCTAGGGCCTTCGCCTTGGCCGCCGCGAACTCGTCGTCCGTCAGGGCGCCCGAATCGTGCAACTGGGCGAGGTGTTCGATCTCGGCGGCCGGGTCGGCCGGAGGCGGCGCGTACTGCGCTGGCTGCGGCGGCGGCGCGGCTTGTTGCTCTTCCTGATCGCCGGCTGGTGCCTGCGAAGCTTGCGCGTACTTCCTGTCCTCGTGGTGCGCGATCGCCGCTCCCGCGATGATCGCCCGCCGCCTCGTCCGTCGCCTGAATCCCATGGGAACCCTCCCGTTGACTTGGCCGGCGGCGCCATGGCTGCCGGCATCCGACCTGGACACGGAACATACACTACGCACGTGCGCACCCCGATACGGAACCCGCCGGACCCGATGTACGCCGAGATCGACGTGCATCGGACGATGATCCGCGACCGTGTACGGACCGACGGATTCCGGCGCGCGATCGGATCCGTCGTCCGCCCGGGCGACGTCGTGCTCGACGTCGGGGCCGGGACCGGCATCCTGAGCCTGTTCGCGGCGCACGCGGGAGCCACGCGCGTCTACGCGGTGGAGCGGACGACGGTCGCCGTGTTGGCGCAAGCGCTGATCGACGTGAACGGCTACGCGGAGATCGTTCGCGTGATCCACGGCGACGTGATGGACATCGAGCTCCCGGAACGTGTCGACGTGATCGTTTCGGAGTGGCTCGGCGGGTTCGGCATCGATGAGGGGATGTTGCCCCCGGTGATCGCCGCCCGGGATCGGTGGCTGAAGCCGGGCGGGGTCCTGATCCCCCGCTCCGTCACCGCCTGGACGGGGCTGGTCGACGACCACCAGCTCGGCGAGACCCTGGGATCCCTGCGCGCCGATCCCTACGGTCTCCGGTTCGATCCTTTGACCGAGATGACCCTCAACGAGATCCTCTATTCCGGGTCCTTCCGGCACCTCGCGGAGGAGGACCGGCGCTCGGAGCCCGGTCGGCTCTGGACGACCGCCGCGGACCGGATCCCGCTCGCGCAAGCCCAGGCGGCGCATGAGGCCGAGACGTCGTTGCAGGTCCGCGTCCACGGGACGGCCAATGCGCTCGCGCTCTGGTTCAGCGCCGACCTCGCGCCCGGCGTCTCGCTCTCGAACGGGCCTGGCGATCCACCGACGCATTGGGGCATGACCACGGCGCCGCTGCGTGCGCCCGTCGAGCTCACGCCCGGCACGGTCGTCCGAGCCAGGGTCCGGACCGTCCCCGCTCGACCGATGGGGACATGGACGAGCTGGGCCGTCTCGATGCCGGGCGGTGGCTGGGAGGAGCATGACGAACGGTCGGTCTGGGAGGAGATCGAGGACTGACCGCGCGCGACCGTTCCTGACGCTTGAGGGTCCTGCGACCGTCATCCGGTGCCCTCCTCCGCCGACGGCGCGGGGGTCACTGCTCGACCGGCGGCGTCCTGTTCCAGGTACGTGGCGCGGAGGTCGTGCTCCTCAGCCTTCTTCGGGAAGAAGAAGAACACGAGGCACATCCCGATCGCGACCGCGACCATCGCGGCCGTGTACGCCCACTTGTCGCCCTGCAGGAAGGACTCCTTCGCCGCGGACATGATCTGGTTCGCGTACTGAGGGTTCGCGCTGGCGAGGTCGGCGGCGCTGGAATAGGACAGCTGTAAGGCGCTCTGCGTGCTCGCCGTCACGTCCTGGCCGGAGGCGCTGATCGCCGCCCCCATCGCCGCCGCGTAGCCGGCCGTGAGGAGCGCGCCGAAGATCGACGTCATCAGCGCTCCGCCCAGGTCCCGCTGCAGGTCGGCGGTCCCCGATGCCATCCCGACCCTCGTCACAGGAACGGAGCCCGTCAACGAGTTCGAGGATGGCGTGCCGGCGAGCCCGACACCGATCCCCATGCACGCCAGCGGGATCGCGATCTTCCAATAGGGGATGCCCTCGTTCCAGAACAGGAGCATCAGCAGGAACGCCAAGAGCAGGAACGCCTGACCCATCAGGAGCGTCTGGCGTGATCCGTTCGCGCTGACGAGCTTCGCCGAGCGCGGCGCGACGAGGACCATGAAGACGACGACCGGCAGGATCGCGGCGCCCGCGGCGAGCGTGCTGTAGCCGAGCACGTTCTGCATGAACTGCTGGCTGATGAATGCCGATCCCATCAGGGAGCCGAACACGATGATCCCGGCGCAGGCTGCCACCCAGAACGTCTTCCGGGCGGCCACGCGCAGGTCGTAGATCGGGTTCGCGGCGCGCCGTTCGCGGAGGTAGAAGACGAACAGGACCACGAGCGTCACGACAAGCAGCACGATCGCGACCGTCTTCAGGTTCGGCACGGTGATGAAGTTGAGCGCCACGATGAGGGCGCCGATCATCACTGCCGAGAGGAGGCCGCCGAGGTTGTCGACCGCCTCCGTCGCCTCGTTCACATGCGCCGGCACGTTCTTGATCGCCATCGGCAGCGCGATCGCGACCAACGGCAGGGTGACGAGGAAGACCGAACCCCACCAGAAGTCCTGGAGCAGCCAACCCGAGATCAGCGGTCCGAGCATCGCGAACCCGCCGCCCAAGGCGGACCACAGGGCGATCGACTTCGTCCGAGCCGGTCCGGTCCACAGTGCGGTGATCATGGACAGCGTCGTGGGGTACGCCAGTCCGGCCGACAGGCCACCGATCACGCGGGCGGCGAACAGGACGCCCGTCGAGGGCGCGTAGGCGGCCATGAGACACGCCGGGATGGACAAGGCCATCCCGAGGACGATCATCAGCTTGCGCCCGTAGCGGTCGCCGAGCGCCCCGAACCACAACACGGAGGCGGCGAGCCCGAGCGAGTAGCCGACCGCGATCAGATCGAGCGCCGTCTGTGAGGCGTCGAACGACTGCCCGATCGAGGGCAAGGCGACGTTCGCAACCGAAAGGTTCAGGTTCGCGACGGCGGCGACGAGGATCAGGGACGCCAGGATGGCCTGCGCCCGCTCGGGCGAGGTCGATGCTTCTCGTGAGGCTGCAGGAGCTGCGGCAACCGGATCCTTCATATCCCCTCCTCGATCGAATACGGACCGGGCTCGCGGAGGCCTCGTCCGATGTCTACAGAAGCGCCGTGAGGCCCTTGAAGAGGAACAAAGCGCCGAAACCGAGCCCGACGACGACCTCGAGCGCCTGCGCATGGTCGAGCAGCCAGGCGCTCATCGCCCGCATCTTGCCGCCCGCCTTCTCGGGCGATGCCACGTACAGCCAGATCGGCAGGTGGTAGGGGACCAACATCACGAACAGGAACACGAGGACCACGACGACGATCGTCGCCGCGGTCGGGTAGGGCGTGGTGATCGCGATCTCTTTCAGCCCGCTGCCGAACACCGCCAGGGCGTCGGCGTTGACGATCTGGACGAGGACGCCGGCGAGCAGGAGGCTCGTTGCCTTCGCGGCCGCGATCTTCTCCATCCGCGCCCGCTGGGTCGCCTTCTCCTCCTCGGTCGGGCGATCGATCGCCGCCTTGATCCCGATCACCAGGAAGAGCACACCGAGGAGCGTGTCGATCCAGGCGGAGATGTTGTCCTCGGAGCTGATCCCCACCACGTGGAGCAGCCATAGGATCACGGCGGCGAAGATCAGATCGAGGATCACCGCCCCGAGGACGAAGATCGACGTGCTCCGGACCGGGCGCTCGGCCTTCCCGGCGATCAGACCGGACAGCACAAGCACGATCGGCGCCGCCAGCATGGCGGCGATCATGTAGGGGGATTCCTCGACGATCAGGTTCCACATGTCTTGACCCAGCACGCCGAGATACCGGCGGCGTTGTTGGCCGTCGTGGCTCCGCGGAGCCCGTCCGGTGGCTAGGCCCCCTCCTCTGTCATCTTCCGTTGAGCGTCCGCGAGCGCGCCCTTCAGCGCCTCGACGTGTCGACCCTCCGCTTCCCCGACCACCTTCTTGATGGCGCGGGTGACGCTCGGCTCGATCGTGTCTGCGTTCGCGTGCTTGTAGGCGACGATCAGCCCGGCACCGCCGAGGGGGATCGTCTCGCCCGCCTGCTCCTCGATCTTGCTGCCGGACTTCTTGTGCAGCACCTTCCCGGCGCCCGCGCCGACGACCGCACCGATCGCCGTCGCCGCCAGCAGCGGGGGCGCGAAGAGTCCGACCGCGAACCCGACCGCAGCCAGTCCCTCCGCGCCTTCCTTGACCATGTGGTCGGTCTGCTCGACGGACAGGTTGCCCTCGAGGTCCTTGCTCACCACCACGGCGCCCATCACGTCGGCGCCGCAGTTCAGGACGGCCTCGTAATCCTCGTGCGCGGCCTTCGATGACAGGTAGCCACCGATCAGCACGTCCGTAGGGTCTTTCGCCATCGGGATCCCTCCTCGGTCCTAGCCGGACAGAGCATGCGCGGCGTGTCCGCGATGTGCCTCCGCGTGGATGTCGAGCTCGTCCTGGTCCGACAGGTGCGGCTTGATGTCGAACACGACCTTCTTCACCGTGCCCGTGAAGGCGAACGGCTTGCGGTCTTCGTACGCGAGGTCGACGACACCGCCGTTATCACGGCCGATGTCCATCCCCGCGTAGGCGGAGAACCGGATCGGCACCGTGTGATCCATCCGGCCCTTCCCGACGGGTCGGTCGTCGATGAACAACGTGACCTCCCCGCCCGTCGCCGGCTTCGCCTCATCGGCTGCGAACTCCATCCGCACGGTGATCTCACCGGTCGGAAGGTCCTCCTCCGCGACCTGCTTGAACACGAACACACCCATCATCGAGTAGGTGTGGGTGAGCTTCCCGTCCTTCACGTAGAGGGTGAACCCGCCGAGGTGATCCGACTCCGCGACGATCACGCCCTCGGCGCCGCCCTCCGGCACCACCAGGTCCGCCGAGATGGCATACGAGTGGTTGTAGATCCTCGGGATCATCCCCGATAGGACGTTCTGCACGTCGCCCCGGAACTCGAATGTCGTCTGCTGATCGATCGGGGGGAGGATGCCGAAGAACGTCGACAGGGTGGCCAGCAGCGGCAGCACCTTGTACCTCTCAGCCTCCGTCCAGAATAGATCCTTCAGCTCCTGCACCTTGTCCGGGTGTTCGGCAGCGAGGTCGTGCGCCTGCGTGAAGTCGTCCGGCAGGTAATAGAGCTCTGCAGGGCCGGCGTCCGGATCCCAGACCCCCGGCGCGTACGGCTTCAAGGCGTCGGGCGTGACGACCCACGGGATCCGCTCGGTCTTCATCGCGAGCCACCAACCGTCCTTGTACATGCCTCGGTTGCCGATCGTTTCGAAGTACTGCTGCGTCCGGAACTCCGGTGCGTCGGCGGCGGCGAGCGTGGCCGCGAAGCTGGTCCCGTGCATCGGCTCCTGCTCGATCCCGTCGACCGTCTCCGGCTGCGGGATCCCAGCGAGCTCGAGGATCGTGGGAGCGACATCGATCACGTGGCCGAACTGCGAGCGTAGCGCGCCGGCATCCGTGATCCGTTCCGGCCACCGCACGACCATCGGGTTCCTCGTGCCTCCGAGGTGCGAGCCGACCTGCTTGCCCCACTTGAACGGCGTGTTCCCCGCCCAAGCCCATGCCGCGCCGTAGTGGGGGTCCATGATCTGCGCGCCCCACTTGTCCATGCCGCCGAACCGCTCGGCCAGCTGGAGCTGCATCTCATCGGTCAGCGGGATGCCGTTCTGCATCGTCATCTCGTTGAACGACCCCGTGACGGTGCCCTCCATGCTGGCCCCGTTGTCGCCCCAGATCCAGATGACCACGGTGTCGTCTAGCTCGCCGAGCTCGTCGATCGCATCGAGAACGCGTCCCACGTTGTGATCGGCGTTCTCCGAGAAGCCGGCGTACACCTCCATCTGGCGCGCGTAGAACGCCTTCAGCTGCTCGGGAACGTCCTCCCAGGCGGGGAAGGCGTCATCCCGGGGCGTCAACTCGGCCTCGGCAGGTACGACGCCGAGCTCCTTCTGCCGTGCGAACGTCTCCTCCCTGAGCCGGTCCCAACCTTGATCGAACGCGCCTCGGTACCTGTCGGCCCAGGCCTGCGCGACGTGGTGCGGCGCGTGGCTGCAGCCGGTCGAGAAGTAGAGGAAGAACGGCTTGTCGGCATCCTGGGCGCGAACGCCGTGGAGCCACTCGATCGCCCGATCGGCCATCGCATCCGGGAAGTAGTACGGGTCTTCCTCGTCGTAGAACCCCTCCGGGGTTCCGATCACCTTCTGGTTCTCGATCAGACAGGGATCCCATTGCCCCGAGTCGCCGGCCAGGAAGCCGTAGAAGTAGTCGAACCCCCAGCCGTTGGGCCACCGATCGAACGGACCCGCCGGCCCCTGCTGCCCGTCGGGCGTCAGGTGCCACTTGCCGAACGCGGACGTGCTGTAGCCGTTGTCGCGCAAGATCCGAGGGAGCGGCGCGCAGTCCCTCGGCAGCGATGCCGAGTAGCCGGGGAACCCGCCGGCGAACTCACCGACCGAGCCGAACCCCACCGCGTGGTTGTTGCGACCCGTCAGCAGTGCGGCACGTGTCGGGGAGCACAGGGCCGTGACGTGGAAGCGGTTGTACCGCAGGCCCTCGGCTGCGATGCGGGTGTAGTTCGGTGTCTGGATCGGGCCACCGAAGGTGCTGGGGTTCCCGAAGCCCGCGTCGTCGATCAGGACGAGCAGCACGTTGGGCGCGCCGTCGGGTGGTGTGGGGTGGCCGATGAGGTTCCAGTCGGGCGTGGAGCCGTCGAGCGTCTTGTTGGCCACGCCCGCGAAGGGCTCCCTGCGGATCGGGAGACTGCTGCGATCGGGTTCACTCATGGTTCGCCTCCTCGTGGTCGGTGACTACCTGTCTCGGTTCACTTCGGAACGCGGTCGGGTGACAGAAGCGAGCCTATAGTGGGCGCTCCGTCCGAGGGGAGGGCACACATGAGCGGCCGATCGTCGAGCACGCGCGGCGGCGTGTTCATCACGGGGACGTCGACGGGTATCGGTGCGGCATCGGCGTTGCGCCTCGCGGCGGAAGGGTTCCGTGTCTTCGCGGGCGTGCGTCGCCCCGGAGATGGAGCGGCGCTCGAGTCGCGAGCGAGGGGGCGGCTGATACACGTCGTGATCGACATCACCGATGGAGCCTCGATCGCGGCAGCCGCCGAGACCGTCTCGGACGCCGTCGGCAAGCGCGGCCTCGCCGCACTCGTGAATAACGCGGGCATCGTGAAGCCGGCACCCATCGAGTTCCAGCCGATCGAGGATCTGCGCATGCAGCTCGAGGTCAACCTGATCGGACAGGTCGCCGTCACCCAGGCGTTCCTCCCGTTGATCCGGCGAGGACACGGACGGATCGTCAACGTCGGCTCGATCGGCGGACGGTTGGCGCTGCCGATCCATGGCGCGTACAGCGCTTCCAAGTTCGGGATGGAGGCGCTGAGTGACGCGCTCCGGCTCGAGCTCAGGCAGTGGAAGATCCCCGTGTCGTTGATCGATCCGGGTGCCACGGACACCGCCATCTTCGGCAAGACCCTCGCCGAACTCGATGGATCCGCAGAGCGGCTGGGTGACGACGGGTATCGGCTCTACGCGGACCAGATCGCGGCGATCCGCCGGTTCGTCGAGAAGACCGCCGCCGATCCCGCCCCGGCGGAGGTCCTCGCGCGGGAGGTCGCGAAGGCGGTCATGGCCGACAAGCCGAAGAGCCGGTACCTCGCCGGCAAGGGCGCCAAGGAGACGGCGGTGCTGGCCCGGACGTTGACGGACCACGCGAGGGACCTCGCCGTCGCCAAGGACATCGGTCTCCCCAAGCCGAAGTAGCCGGCTCCCGCCGCCCGGAGCGGTCCGTCGGACGGTCACGTGAGCGCCCGACCGATCACGTCATTGACGAAGCCGCGCGCTTGCTCTTCGAAGTTCGGTTGGAGGTTGGGCGGCGGCATCTTCAGTCCCATCACGTGCGCCTGCGCCTCGCCGTGCTTCATGTAGCCGAGCCACGACAGCATCGACTTGACCTGCCCTCCCGCGACCACGAAGTGCGTGTGGTCGATGAACCGCCCGCCGTCCTTCTCCGCAAGCTTCCGCTGCTGGCCGAGGTTGATGCTGAAGTAGCGGCGGGAGACCGAAGCGCACGCGAAAGGCTTCCCGCTCAGGACGTTCTTGGCCGCCGGCGACTCGAGGTATGACCGGATCGGCATGCTCGTTTGGAACCACCACGTGGGAGACACGATGAGCACCAGGTCGTAGTCACCCGTCGCCGCCCCCGGCGGGATCCGGATCTCGCCGGTCTTGTGGCGGAGCTGCGCCATCAGGATCGATCCGATCTGGGGGATCGGGCGTTCCATCGGGAACTGAGACAGCTTCGGGACCCATCGTTCGTCGGTGAACTCGATCAGCGCCTCCGTGACCTCGTAGCCCCGTGCCTCGAGAGCTTGCGTCATCACGTCCGCGACCCGACCGGTCTGCTTGGTGAGCGAGTAGTACACGATCAGGATCTTCGGCTGCGGTGCGGCGCTCATGCCGTCCATCGCGGTCAGATCCGACGTCGGTCCCTGCGGTCGTCGCGACGATCCGTGCGACGGTTGACCCCGTGCGTAACGACCGCCGCGGTCCCGACGACGGCCGCTGTCCGGGCCACCGGGGCACCGACCACGCCGCGTCGAGCGGCACGTGCTGGCCTGAGGGGCATATCAGTCTCCTTCCTCCATCGCGGCCTCTTCGGCCTCCAACGATGCGACGATCGCCTGGATCGGGATCCTGCCCGACGCGATCAACTGACCGCCCGAGCGGCGCGCGGCTGAGGCGAACGGCGCCGCCCAGGAGTTCTCCCAGACGATCACGCCGGCCGTGCTCCCGTCGTCCATCGCGGCGGCGAGGTTGACGACGTCTTCCTCGGCCAAGATCTCGGCCACCTGCGCCTCGAGCGCCCTCAGCTCGTCCATCTCGTCGAGATCGTCGATCTCGAACGCCTCGAGGTTGCCTTCGGCGTCCTTCGCCAGGACGAGGAGATCGAGGACCCGGATGAGCCCCCGCTCCACGAGCGAGCTCAGCTCCTTGGCCATCTCTCCCGTGAAGTTGCTGCTGCCCGCGGGGAACTCGACCACGACGTAGTCGACAGGTCCGAACTCGTCGATCTCGGTATCCGTCATCTGGATCTCCTTCCGTCCTCAGCCATCCTCGAGCGCCTCGATGCGCCCGGGCCGGATCGCGCCGGCGAACGCCGCAGCCGTTGACCCAACCGGGTTGCGCGTCCCATCAGACGCGACGACGCACGCGGCGGCGCTCGCGCCGGTGCATGCCGGCGGCCGACACCGGGCTGAGCGGGCGTCCGAACGGGTCGATGAACAGCGTCACGCCGCCCTTCGCGTGCGCGGGCGGCTCTCCCTCGAGCGGTTCGATCCGGTACGTGATCGACGCGCCTTCCATCCGCGGGTCGCGGATCACGACGACCACGTCGTCCGGCATGTCCTCGCCCGGCTCCAGGAACGCGAGCACGGCGTTCGGGGGGTCCTGCTTGAAGCTGTTGTCACCTTCGTCCCACATGTCCACGAACTGGGACGAGGTGACGTGTCCGACCACCCGCTTCGGGCGATCGGAGAAGTAGAGCGTCGAAGCTCCGACGTCGTGGAGCGTGAGCACGCCCCCCTCGACGGTCGCCTCCTGGGCGACCTGCACGAACATCGCCTCGATGTCCTCGAGCTCCTGCTCGATCGCGTCGCCTGCCATGACGAGCCTCCTCCGTCCGACGGTCCCGCACACCGTAGGGACGAAGGTCCTTGCCCCGCATCCTCCCGTTCGGATGATTCCCCGGCCTCGAGAGCGCGGGTCTCCTTCACGGAGGTTCACACGCCGGTGGTCGCCTTGATCTTCCGGGAGCGCACCGCCTTCGCGAGGGCGGCGTGGTCCTTCTCGTTCTGGTCCGCGTAGAGCTCCGCGAACGCGGCGATCGCCCGGTCGAAGACGTCGCTCTTGCCCAGGTAGGAGGCGATCGCGATCCGGTCGCCCGAGCGGGCGTGCGCCCGCGCGAGGGTCCGGCAGCACATCCGCCCGTAGAGCGTCATCACGGACGGCACCATCGACTCCGGCGCCCACGAGCCCTTCCAGTCGCGGAGCTGGCGGATGTAGAAGTCGCGCTCGACGCCGTCGATCCCGGCGGTCCGCTGCCAGCCCAGGAAGATGTCGCTGGCCGCCTGCATGAACCGCTGCCCCTCGACGACGCGCTGCCCCGCATTCGCGTACCGGCTGGCGCCCACGTACGGCTCGAGCACCGAGGCCTGCGCCTCCTTCGCCTGCAGGAAGAGCGGGTCGTCCTGGTCCTTGCCCATCATCAGGATGACCCACGCCCGCGTCCCGACGCTCCCCACCCCGACGACCTTGCGGGCCATGTCCGTGAACCGGAAATCCTCGAGCAGCCGGCGGCGATCCCCGAGCAGCGTCCGCCGGTAGGAGCGGATCAGGTCGTGGGCGCTGCCGAGGAACCGCTCCGCCTCCGCCGGCGAGAGGATCTCGTCGACCGGGACGAGCAGGGGCGGATCGCTGATGATGCGGGGCGACCCGTCGACGATCCGGGTGAGCTTCGAGAACGCCTGCAGGCTGTCCTTGGTCTTGGCCTTCTCGACGATGCGTTCCGCGGCCTTCACGTTCTTCTTGTCGAGCGCCTCGCGGACGCGCGGGAGGCCTTCCTTGATCTGCAGGTGCGCGTACCAGACGTCGAGGTTCCGCATCCCGGCGAACTCCCAGATCGCCTCGCGGTACTCGCGCAACGACGCGAGCAGGATGTCGCTGCGCTCCGCGTCGGTGAACGCGTTGTTCCGCCCGGCGATCGACAGGCTCGCCGCGAGCCGCTTGACGTCCCACTCCCAGGGGCCTGGGAGCGTCTCGTCGAAGTCGTTGATGTCGAACACGAGCTCGCGCTCCGGCGAGCCGAACAGGCCGAAGTTCGACAAGTGAGCGTCGCCGCAGACCTGCGTCGTGATCCCCGACCGGGGGGTGGCCGCCAGATCCGCCGCCATGATCACCGCGGCGCCGCGGTAGAACGTGAACGGCGTCGCCAGCATGCGGCCGTAGCGGATGGGCACGAGCTCCGGCAGCCGCGTCGCCGCTTGCCCCTCGAGCAGAGCGATCGGATCCGGACGGTCCGCGGCCGGCTCCCAGGTCCCGTGGCTCGAGCGAGGCGACCCGGTCCGGGCCGCCTTGCCGAGCGCGGCGCGTTCTCCCCCCGTGCGGTGCCCGGGGCGTGGGCTGGCCCGACGTTCCGGCCGCGTGGTCGTTGCGGTTCCCATCGTTCCTCCTCGCTCGGACGTCGGACCTCAGTCCGATGTCGGTGCGGCCGCGTCCTCGACCGGCCTCGCCGGCCGCCGACGCTTCAGCCAACGCTCGGGCTCCTTCGCCGTCGTCAGTCGGGCGTAGCGTCGACGCCACCGCTGGCGCGCCGCCTCGGCGCGGACCTGCTCGAGTCCGGCCAGCTCGCCCGCCACGAAGGCGGTCATGCGGTCGGCGCTCCGCTCGGTCGCCTGCGCCCGGAGCCAGCCGCGCATCACGATCGCGTCGTGCTGCTCGCCCAGGACCCCTTGGAGGTCGGCGGCCGCCGCGGCGAACCGCCGAGCGTCCTTCCGCGCGACGGGGAGGAGGGCCTCGGCCGCGTACCGCGTGCGCTTCGCGTGGATCCTGATGCGGTGAAGCTGCTCGTCGGTCGGTGGCTTCGCGGAGCACTTCACGCGCCGGCGCAGCGATGCCCACTGCGCCTGCACCGGGGTGAGCAGCCCGGCCGCCGGCCCGTCGGCCTCGGGCGTGAAGGCGGGTCCTCGGGCGGCGTCGACGAGCCGGTCGAGCAGCGGAGGATAGCGATCGCTCCCGAGGGCCTCGAGCACCGCCGCGTGCGCGGCGTCGCGCTCCGCTTCGAGGGCCCGGAGGAGCCGGTCGGCGTTGGTCGTCTCGCGGGCCTGCGCGGTCAAGGCGCGGAGTCGCTCCAGGAGCACGTCCGCGTCGCGGTTCCTGCCCAAGGTCGAGCCGAGCCACCCGAGCTCCTCCCGGAGCGACACGTTCCACTCGGCGTCGGTGAACGACGCGAACGTCCGAAGGTGCGAACGCAGGCGGCGGCTCGCCACGCGCATCCGGTGGACCCCCTCGATGTCCTCGTCGAGGCGGACGACCGGGTCCGCGGCGAGCAGCTGCATGACCGACTCGACGATCGCGGCCCGGATCACGTCGGCGGCGGTCGCCTTCTTCGCCACGCGGACCGGGACGAGGTCCGGCGGCTGCGAGCCGCGCGAGCCGAGCGCGCGCAGGTACTTCGAGGTCGGATCGGGCTCACCCGCGCCCGCCGCGCGCAGCAGGGCCACCACCGGGGCGAGGGACTCGTCGGGCGCGTCCGTGAGGAGCTCCACCTCGAGCTCGCGGAAGCGCCCGGCGATCCGGTTCCCGGGCCCGAGGATCGAGACCTCGTCGTCATCGACCTCGAGGAGTCCCGTGCCGTCCTCGGACATCAGGACCGAGCGGCGCCGCACGGTGCGGAGGCGGACCACGCGTTCCAGCGGCGCCGTCCGGATGATCCCTCGCACGAGGTTCGCCGCGGGGGCGGGGACCTCTTCCGGTGCGCCCTCGAAGAGGAACTCGGGCCGTCGCAGCAGCCCGCCGCGCTCCCCGCCGGGGAGCTTCAGGGTCCAGCCCTGCCCGGTCCGGAAGCGCAGGCTCGCGCCGGCCCGGGCGAGCCGGAGGTCGGCCGTGTCGTGATAGGTCGTGGTCGTGCGCTCGGGCGGCGCCGGCGCAACGCCCAGGCCTTCCGCGGCCGTCGACAGATCCGGCATCGCGAACGCCGGCGGCGCCGCCAACTTCACCTCACGCTCATCCACCGCCGTCGCCGTCCGTTCATCCGATGGTTCACTCCCGGCCGCTCCCCGTTCGAGTTCGAGGACCCTCTGCGTACCATATCCGGCCACGGTTCGGGTACGCGTCGGCGGCAGACGTCGTCCAGGCGTGTGGGTATAGAGTCGCCGGGACGAAAAGGGGGGCGGTCGTGGCGGACGGAGGATCGAGCGATGCGTTGGAGGCCCGCGGCGGGGTCATCGAAGCCTTCGAGAGGAGGATCGGCGGCGAGCTCAAGGATTTCTACGACCCGAAGTTCGAGGGTCGGCGATTGTTCTCGGAGTTCATCGGCACGTTCTTCCTGGTGCTCGTCGCGGCAGGCGGCGCGGTCGTCAACGCCCAGAGCGGTGGGCAGATCCCTCTCGCCGTCCGGGTGACCGCGCCGGGGTTGATGGTCATGGCGATGATCCTGTTCATGGGCGCCGTCTCGGGCGCCCACTTCAATCCCGTCGTGTCCGTGGCCTTCGCGATGCGTGGCGACTTCCCATGGAAGCGGGTACCGGGCTACGTCATCGTGCAGCTGATCGGCTCGATCCTCGCGGTGCTGTTCCTCCGCGCGACGCTCGGCAACATCGGGGGCCTCGGAACGACCGAGCCCGGACCCGGCATCACCGCCACGACGGCGCTCATCTTCGAAGCGGTGCTGACCCTCGGCTTGCTGAGCACCATCCTCGGCACAGCCTCGGGTGCCCAGAACGTCGGGGTCTTCGGCGCGATCGGGGTCGGGGCGTATATCGCGCTGGCGGGCCTGTGGTCGGCCCCGATCAGCGGAACATCGATGAACCCCACGCGCTCCCTCGGCCCGATGATCGTGAGTGGGAATTACCACGACTGGTGGGTCTACATCGTGGGCCCCTTCATCGGCGGGGTCGTGGCCGTCGGCTTCGCCTGGATCTTGCGGGGGAAGGGCGGCGGGATCAGGGGGAAGATGGCGGCCCAGGGCGACGTGAAGCTCGATGTTGCAGATCCCTCGAACGCCCCGCTGGAGGCGCCGCCGGAGTGATCGGCCGGTCGGCATCGCAGCGGACCTGATCCGGTTCGGACGTCGGGCGAGTGGCGTTCCCCCTCAGACGCCCTCGACGGCTTCCAGGCGACCGGACCGGATCGCCCCGACGAACGCCTGATAGTCCTGCTCGTTCTGGTCTGCGTACCGCTCCGAGAAGTCCGTGACCGACCGGTCGAACGCATCGCCCTTGCCGAGGTACGTGGCGATCGCGATCGGATCTCCCGAACGAGCGTGCGCACGAGCGAGCGTCCATCCGCATTGCTGAGCGTAGAACGCGAGGGTAGAAGGTTTCATCGACTCGATCGCGGCCGACCCCTTCATGTCACGGAGCTGGCGCCAATACAGGTACCGGTTGTCTTGCACACCTCTGGTCCATCCGAGATAGATATCGCTCACGGCCTGCATCAACCGTTGACCCTGGACGACGCGCTCGCCGTGCTGCTTGTAGCGACTCTTCGGCAGATGGTCCTCCAGCACCGACGCCGTCGCCTCTTTCACTTGCAGGAACAGCGGATCGCTCTGGTCGCGTCCCTGGAGCAAGATGATGAACGCCCGCGTGCCGACGCTACCGACACCCACGACCTTGCGAGCCATGTCGATGATCTCGAAGCGCTCGAGCAAGTGGCGCCGGTCATCCTGCAGGGTCGACCGGTACGCGCGGAACTGCGCGTGGACGGCCTGTTGGACCTCGTCCAGCGACATGCCGTAGGCCGCCTCGAAGTCGCGCGCCGGCACGATGATCGGCGGCTGGCTCACGATCCGGTACCGACCGTCCACGAGCTCACCGAGTTTCGACAGCGCCTGGAGGCTGTCGCGGGTGCGCGCCTTCTGGGCGGCCTTCTTCGCGGTCTTCACCTCTCCCTTCGCCGCCTTCTTCTCCTTCTTGCTCTTATCCGCAGCCTCTTGTGCAGCAGCGAAGCTCTTGAGGGCCGCCATCAGCTGCTGCTCGGAAAGGTGGGCGTACCAGATGTCCATCTGGCCCATCCGCGCGAACTCCGCCATCGCCTTCCGGTAGGCGTTCACCGAGGCGAGGGTCGCGTCGCGGGCCTCGGCTTTCGTGAACCCATTGTTGCGTGCGGCGATCGTGAAGCTCGCGGACATGCGCTCCACGTCGTACTCGAACGGGCCTGGCAGGGTCTCGTCGAAGTCGTTCAGGTCGAAGAGGAGGTTCCGTTCGGGTGAGGCGAACACACCGAAGTTCGACAGGTGAGCGTCGCCGCAGAGCTGGGCCGTCAGCCCTGACCGTGGGGTGTCCCTCAGGTCGGCGGCCATGATCTTCGCCGCGCCCCGGTAGAACGTGAAGGGCGAGATCATCATCCGCCCGTGGCGCACGGGCACGAGGTCGGGCTCACGGGTCGCGTTCTGCTCCTCCAGGAGCGCCACCGGGTCCGGCCGATCAGCGGCCGATGCCCACCCGGTGTGGCTGGAAGGGGGAACCTGCTGGCGCGCAGCTTTGCCGCGTGCTTCCCGTTCCTCCACGCTGGGATGTTCGACCATCTTCGCGGCCATCGTTCCCCTCCGTTCCATCCCACCACGTTTCGGACGGACCGTTGCCCGGAGCGCCGCCCGCTCCGTCCGCCCGAAGTGGGGCAGACGGAGCGGCGGGGCGACGCGCGCGATCTGCGAGTCGCTCTCGCTACATCGCTCCCATCTGCTCGGCCTTCTGGATGTCGCGGCCGTGCACCGTGAGCGCCCAGATGACGGCGAAGTCGATGGCGACGATCGTGATGCCCCAGATTGGGTAGATGGGCATCCATACGAACGCCGAGACCATGCTGACGATCGCGGCGATCACGCCGATCGTCCGTGCGAGCACGTTACCGGTGAACACGCCGAAGCCCGAGAAGAACACGATCGCCCCGATGACGAGGTGCCACCATCCCCACGTGCTCGTGCTCACCTTGACGAGGTTGTCCTTCGTGACCACGAACGCGTCGGGGTTGATGATCCCGGCCAAGCCGGCCAGCATCGCGAACGAGCCTCCTATGATCAACAAGATCCCCGCGAAGCTGATCCAGCCAACAGCACCGGCACTTGGCTCCCTACCTGACATGTCAGGCCTCCTCTCCCTGGGCACGGTCGGATGCCCTCGATACGTATCAAAGATCGTGCGCCGGAAGGGCGTCATCGTCCGAACCGCATGAAACGCCGCGCGTGGAGCTAGGAGGACGGCTCGACAGAGCGCGAGAGGCTCAGCCGGGCCGGAACGGGTCGTGCGGCGAGGACCAGCACGACGTCCGCGAGCGGCAACGTGAGCAGGAAGACCACCGTGCCTCGACCGGAGCGGTCGAACCCGCCTGCCGTCCCTACCCCGTCGCCACCGCGCGCAGCCTGGCGGCGTTGGGGATGGCCTTGCTCGCTGAACGAGCCCGCGAGTGCGTCGTCCCGATGGGAGCCGAGATGATGGGAGTCGCGGGGTGCAGGTCCGGGTAGGCCCGTGAGAGACTCGCGCTGATCTGACCAGGAACGGAAGGGAGGGAGCCCATGGGTATCGGACCTGTTGAGTACATGATCGTTGCGTTCCCCGGGAACCGGTTCACAGGAGAGATCGTTCCGGCGCTCAAAGAGCAGGTGGAAGCGGGCACGATCCGCATCATCGATCTCGCGTTCGTGGCCAAGGACGCGAACGGCGACGCCGCAGCGATGGAGGTCGAGGACCTCGAGTCTGAGGTCGGCGCTGCCTTCTCGGAGCTGATCGGGAGCGAGTCTGGCGGTCTGCTGAACGACGAGGACATCATGGCCGTCGCCGAGGATCTCGAGCCGAACAGCTCGGTGGCACTCCTCGTGTGGGAGGACGTCTGGGCCGCGAAGATCGCCGACGCGATCGTAAACGCGGGCGGCGAGCTTTGGGATCTCGAGCGCGTTCCTCGCGAGGTCGTGGAAGCTGCCGTGGAGTACGCCGAGTCGATCTGAGCTCGAGAGGAAGGGGAACCCACCATGAGGCGTCGAGGACCAGGTCTCGTAGGGGTGGCCGCGAGGACCGCGGTGGTCGCGGGGACCGCGACCGCGGTGTCGGGCCGCACGGCCCGTCGGCAGCAGAAGAAATACGCCTCGCAGGACGCCGCGGCAGCTCAGCCGGCGGAGGCAGCGCAGCCGGCCGCGCCGGCGGCTCCGGCCGCACCCGCGGAAGATCCGTACGACCAGATCGCGAAGCTCTCGAAGCTGCATGACTCGGGAGCGCTGACGGACGAGGAGTTCGCAGCCGAGAAGGCGAAGATCCTGGGGAACTGACTCGAGCTCTGGTCGGAGCCGGCGGGTGCTTCTTGGCACGCGCCGGCTCCTTCGTCTGACGGCCTTACATCATCTCCACGCGTGGCTTCACCGCGTACGCAACGATCAGCGCGGCCGGGAAGAAGATCAAGCTGAAGAGGAAGAACCCGAAGAAACTGTGCCCCTTGCGGGCGGCGACCCGCGCCGGCCAGAACGCGATAGCGATCCAGATGATGATCACCAGGGTCCAGTACAGCCACGAAGCGATCGCGCCTGCGATCATCGTCACGCCCTCCCTCTGCTCGACGCGGCGCCCAGCAGCATCGACACGACGACGCCGAGCGGCAGCGTTCCCCAGTACGACGTTCCCACGCCCACGTTGCCGAGGAACAACATGAGCAGCCACGTGGCCGGGAACGTCGCGACCAGGAACACGACGAGCCCTATCAACAGTGCCCCGAGCATGACGATCCCCTCCTGCGGTCCGGTTCGCTGAAGCGTAGTCAGCACGGCGGCTCATCGGGGGAGGTCGTCCGGGGTATCCACGTCGGGCGGCCTCGGGCGATCGATCGGCACCTCGTCCACCCAGTCCGGGTGCGAGGCCATGAGCAGGCGCGCGCCGGCGTCGCCGTGGAGGTGGCCGGCTTCGGCGTAGATCTCGCGGGAGAGCAGCGCCGGCCCCGGCCCATCGGCGTAGCGGAGCCGGACGATCCTGGCGTTCTCGGCGCGGAACCGCGCGGTCAAGGCCCGGACGTCGTCGGCGCGAACGCCGGGCTGGTCGGCCATGAGGACCACGGCGCCCTCGCTGTCATCGGCGACCGCGTGTAGCGCCGCCGCGAGCGACGTCGACTGCCCGTCTCGGAACGCGGCGTTCCGCACGACCGCAACGTCCGGAGGGGCCGCCGCCTCGACCGCCTCCGCGTCATGTCCCGTGACCAGGATCAGCTCGCCGACGCCCGCGTCCCGGAGCGCGTCGATCGCGTGCAGGAACAGCGGGCGTCCGTCGACCTCGACGAGTTGCTTGGTGGCGCCGAACCGCGACCCGGTCCCGGCCGCCAGGACGATGCCGGAGATCACGAGGCTTCTTTCGCGCCTCCGCCGAAGAGCTTGCGGAAGAACCCGGCGATCATCGACCAGATCGCGGCGAGGCCGAGGCGGATGCCGCCGACTGGCTTCGCGGCAACGGGAGCCCCGGGCTTCTGCGCGGCGGCCGCCTCGGAGGATGCCGCGACGCCGTCGGTCGGCGCCGAGGCACCCGCCGGCGATGCAGCGGCGGGCGACGCGTTCGCGGCGAGGCTCTCTTCGAGGCAGTCGGCGAACTGCTGCGTCAGCCGCCTCGAGACCTCGGGCAAGAGGCCGCGAGACATCTGCGCGGCCGCGCCGGTGAGCGTGATGTCGGCCTGCATCGACACCTTCGTCCCGCCGTCGATCGGCTCGAGCCACGAGGTGACCGTCGCGTTCGCGGCCCCCTTGCCCTTCTGCTCGGTGCCCTTGGCCTTCAGCGCGACCCGGTGCGCGGCGTCGTCGCGTTCCTCCATCGACACGGATCCGGCGAAGGCCATCTTCACCGGACCGAACGCCATGTTGACCTTGCCGTTCCACGTGTGGTCGTCGATCGTCTCGGTCAGCTCGGCGCCCGGCATGCAGGGCGCGATCCTCTCGACGTCGAGGAGGTAGGACCAGACCTCGTCGACCGGGCGTTTCACGGTGAACTCGTTCTCGATGAGCATGGCGTGAGCCTATCCGGCGACGCGCGCCTCCGTGCCGGGGCGGGGCCGGTCGTGGATCGGGCCGGGCCGCTCGCGGAGGAAACCGCCACCGCGCCCGCGCTTCACCGCGACGATCTCCGCGACGATCGCGCCGGCGATCTCCTCGGGCCCCTCCGAGCCGAGGTCGAGGCCCGCGGGGCCGTGGATCCGCGCGCGCTGCTCGTCGGTGACGACGACGCCCTCGTCCGAGAGCTCCATCAGGAGGCGCTGCGTCCGCGCCGCCGGCCCGAGCATCGCGATGTACGGGGCCGGGGAGCCGAGGAGGCTGCGCAGGTAGGCCTTGTCCTTGAGGAAGTTGTGCGTCATCACGACGACGAACGTGCGGCCGTCGATCGGTGCCGCCTCCGCCACGTCGTCCGGGTCGTCGAGGGCCACGAACGCGTGCGCGCCGGGATAGCGCTCGTCCGTGAGGAACGCGGGACGGTCGTCGGCGACGATCGCGTTCCAGCCGAGCACGGCCGCGGTCCGCACGAGCGGGATCGCGTCGTGGCCGGCCCCGCAGATCAGGAGCCGGAGGGGCGGCTCCAGCACCTCGACGAACGCCTTGACCCCGCCGGTGAACAGCCGGATCTCGGAGCGCTCGGCGGCGAGCAGTTCCCGAGCCGCGGCGACCGCCTCGATGTCAGCGGCCGGCGAGCCGAGCGAGCCCTGGACCTCGCCGTCGAACCGGACCACCACGCGCGAGCCCGGTGCCACGTCCGGCGCGTCGGACTCGAGGACGACGACCACGCAGATCGGGTGTTCGTCCTCGAGCGCGGTTCGGAGGGCGTTCGCGACCTCCGCCGCACGATCGGCGGGTTCGATGAACACCTCGATGGCGCCGTTACACCCGAGCCCGAGGCCCCAGACCGCGTCGTCGTCGGCCGTGAGGTCCCAGCCGGCCAGCCGGGCCCTGCCTTCGTCCATCACGATCCGCGCCATGTCCGCGACGTCGCCCTCGAGGCAGCCGCCGCTGATGTTGCCGATCGGCGCGCCGTCCTCGGGCACCAGCAGCCGTGCGCCGGGACGGCGGTACGTGGAGCCGCGGACCGCGACGATCGTCGCGAGCGCCATGCGCTCGCCCTTCGCCGAAAGCGACTCGATCGCCTCCAGGACATCTGCGATCTCGCTCACCAGGCGATGGTACCGGGGTTCAGGAACCCGGGCGGAGGTCCGATACCTGCAGCGATGGACGATTCCTTCTCGCTGGGCGAACCGGCGCGGAAGCGCCCGCTCCCGAAAGCGCGGCCGGTGCGTGGGCCGTCGGGCTCGAGGCCGGGATCGCGGACCCTCGCGCTCGTCGTCGGCCTCTGCGCCCTCCTCGTCGTGGTTGCGATCGTCGGCTTCATGACGCTCATGCATCGCGGCGGCGAGGCGATCGGCGCGGCGAACGCGACCGCGGTGGCGCAGATCGGCACGGCGCAGGACGTCCAGGCCCAGCTGGCCGCGCACGAAGCGGTGAGCGCCGCGCAGCAGCTGTACGCCGAGTCTGGCTCGTTCCAGGGGATCGACCCGGGCGCGATGAAGGCGTTCGAGCCGACCTTCACGTACACGGCGGCTCCCTCGACGGGCCCCGACGTCGTGAGCGTGGCCGCTTCGGGCGGGGGCGTCGGCATCGCGGTGCGGTCTGCCTCGGGCACCTGTTTCTACGCGTTCGATGCGGGCTCGACGGTCCGCTACGGCACGGGCACGGCGTGCTCGGGCCAGGCTGCTTCCTCGGCGAGCGCCTCCTCCTGGCCCAACGCCTGACCCTCAGGCTCGGCGCCCACCTGCCGATAGCTCCGGATGGGGATGAACATGGGGATGAACGACACCTTCAGCATCGTCGCGCCCGTCATGCCCCGGCGCCACCTGGACCCGTTCCTGGTGCGGCTCGCCGGGGTGGGGCTGCTGCTGGCCGTGTTGGCCGGTGCGTTCGCGACGTTCGTCGTGACGGAGCAGCGCAACGCGGATGCCCGGCGGGCCGGCCTGGAGGCGCGGATCCGGACGCAGGATGAGGCCCGGGCGCAACAGCTGGCCGCCCAAGCCGAGGCCGCGCAGAGCCACGACATCACCGGCGGCGCGCTGCCGGCCGGCGTGACCACCTTGCTCGACGAGCAGGCGCGCGCGAACGCCGAGGCGGCGCTCGCGCAGGCGCGGTCCGTCCTGTCGAGCCATTCGTCGCTCGCGACCGCCGATGCAGCGGCGCTCGCCCGGATGCAGCCTTCGCTCGTGTTCGTCGACGGCCCCTCGACCGCTCCGTCGATCATCAGCGTCGACGCCACGGGATCGGCGTGGGCGGCGGCGGCGATGGCCCCGTCCGGCACCTGCTACTGGGTGCTCCTCGACGCCGGCGGCGGGACCTCTTACGGCACGGGCGATACCTGCACCGGCCGCGCCGCGCTCGCGGCGGCCGATCCCTCCTGGTAGACGGCTTCCCGGCGACCGGGTCGCGCACTCTGCGCGTCCGTATTACGCTCGCCGCTCAGCCAAGACGGTTCCTCTCGAGCGAAGGAGGACTGCCCAGTGACGCACGTGTCCCTCACCGTGAACGGGGCGCACCACCAGGCCGACGTCGAGCCCCGGACCCTCCTCGTCTACTTCCTCCGCGAACAGCTCGGGCTCACCGGCACGAACGTGGGGTGCGACACCTCCTCGTGCGGCAGCTGCACCGTTCATCTCGACGGTGAGTCCGTGAAGTCGTGCACCCTGCTGGCCGTGCAGGCCGACGGCCGCGAGGTCACGACGATCGAGGCCGTCGCGACCGACGGCGAGCTCAGCCCGTTGCAGGAGTCGTTCCACCGCCACCACGGGCTGCAGTGCGGGTACTGCACGCCCGGGATGATCATGGCGGCGTCGAGCTTCCTGAAGGAGAACCCCTCGCCCACCGAGGAAGAGGTCCGCGAGGCGCTCGAGGGCAACCTCTGCCGGTGCACCGGCTACCAGAACATCGTCGAGTCGATCCTGGACGCCGCCGGCCAGACCAGCGGCGCCCGGGCCTGAGGGGGAACGATGGTCTCCACGGAGCGGTTCATCGGGCAGCCGGTCCTCCGCAAGGAGGACCCGGACCTGCTGACGGGACAGGCGCGGTACATCGACGACTGGACGATGCCCGGCATGGTGTGGATGGCGATGGTCCGCCCGCCGTACGTCCACGCCACGATCGAGGCGGTCGACACGACGGCCGCGGCGGCGATGCCGGGCGTGGTCGGTGTGTTCACCGCCGACGACCTCGACCTTGGCGCGCTGCCGTTCGTCTGGCCGATCACCGAGGACATCAAGGTGCCGGTCCACTACGCGCTCACGAAGGACAAGATCCGGTTCGCCGGGGACGCGGTTGCGGTGGTCGTCGCGGCATCGCGCGAGCAGGCCATCGACGCGGCGGAGGCCGTCTCCGTGCGCGCCACCGTGTTGCCGGCGATCACCGACATCGAGGAGGCGGCCGCCGACGGCGCGACGCTCATCCACGAGGACCTGGGCACGAACGTCACGGTCCACTGGGTCCACGGCGGCGCCGGCGACCAGGGCGTGTTCGACACCGCGCCGGTGATCGTGACGGAGCGCTACATCCAGCCGCGGCTGATCCCGAACGCGATCGAGCCGCGCGGCTGTCTCGCCTACGGCGTGCAGTCGATGGGCGAGTACACCCTCGTGTCGTCCACGCAGATCCCGCACATCGTGAAGGTCACGCTCTCGGGCGTAACCGGGATCGCGGAGCAGAAGCTCCGCGTGATCGCGCCGGACGTAGGCGGGGGGTTCGGTTCGAAGCTGAACGTCTACGCCGAGGAGGCGCTCGCGCTGGGCCTGGCGAAGAAGCTGGGCGTGCCGGTGAAGTGGATCGAGGGGCGGGGCGAGAACTACGTCGGCACGATCCACGGCCGCGGGGTGCTGCACGACGTCACGCTCGCCGCCGACAAGGACGGCAAGCTCATCGGGATGAAGTTCGTCGAGCTGGCGGACATGGGCGCCTACTACCAGCTGCTGACACCAGGCATCCCCGAGCTCGGCGGCTGGGTGTACATGGGGCCCTACGACCCGCAGACCTACTGGTACGAGTTCCGCGGCGTGCTCACGAACACCACGCCGACCGACGCGTACCGCGGCGCCGGCCGGCCGGAGGCGACCTACGTGGTCGAGCGCGCGATGGACGCGCTGGCGCGGAAGGTCGGCAAGGACCCCGCGGAGGTGCGGCGCATCAACCTGCATCCCCCCTTCGATGAGGCGACGCCCTTCATCTGCGGGCTGTCGGTCGACTCCGGCAACTTCGAGCCGCTCCTGGACAAGGCGCTCGAGCTGGTCGACTACGACGCGATGCGCGCCGAGCAGCGGACGCGCCGCGACCGCGGCGACGTGAAGCAGCTCGGGATCGGGATCACGACGTACATCGAGATGTGCGGCCTCGCGCCGTCGAACATCCTCGGCGCGCTCCGCTACGCGGCCGGCGGCTGGGACGGCGCCACGATCGAGTGCCTGCCGCTCGGCGAGGTGATCTTGAAGACCGGGACCTCGCCACACGGCCAGGGTCACGAAACCTCCTGGGCGCAGATCGTGGCCGACGGGCTCGGCGTGGACCCCGACAAGGTCACGGTCCTGCACGGCGACACGATGATCACGCCGCTCGGCATGGACACGTACGGGTCGCGGTCGCTGTCCGTCGGCGGCGTGGCGATCCACTACGCGATGGAGAAGGTGAAGGAGAAGGCGCGAACGATCGCGGCCCACGAGCTCGAGGTGTCCGAGGACGACCTCGACTGGAGCGACGGATCGTTCCGGGTGAAGGGTGCGCCGGACAAGGCGCGCACGATCCCCGAGATCGCGCTGTCGGCGTGGCATGCGCACGCGCTGCCCGACGGCGTGGAGCCGAGCCTGCACGCGACGGCCGTCTACGACCCGAAGAACTTCACCTGGCCCTCCGGCGCGCATGCCTGCGTGGTCGAGGTCGACACCGAAACCGGCCACACGGACATCCTTCGATACGTGGCCGTGGACGACTGCGGCACGGTCATCAACCCGATGATCGTGGAGGGGCAGGTGCACGGGGGCGTGGCGCAGGGTGTCGCCGAGGCGCTCTACGAGGAAGCGATCTACGACGACCTGGGGAACCTGATGACCTCGTCGATGACGCAGTACCTGATCCCCAGCGCGATGGAGATCCCGCACATGATCACCGACAACTCCCAGGAGACGCCGTCATCGACGAACCCGCTGGGCGTCAAGGGGATCGGCGAGGCCGGCACGATCGCGTCGCCGCCGACGGTGATCAACGCGGTGGTCGACGCGCTGTCGCACCTCGGTGTCACCGATGTCGGTAAGCCGGCGTCGCCCGAACGCGTCTGGCGAGCGATCCGCGAGGCGAAAGGAGCCTTGGCATGATCCCGGCGGCCTTCGACTACGCGCGGGCCGGCTCGGTCGAGGAGGCGATCTCGCTCCTGGGCTCGAACGAGGACGCGAAGGTCCTGGCCGGCGGGCACTCGCTGCTGCCGGCGATGCGCCTGCGCATCGCCCGTCCGGCGATGTTGGTCGACATCGGGAGGATGTCCGACCTCTCGTACGTCCGCGAGGACGGCGATCGGATCGCGATCGGGGCGCTCACGCGTCACCACGACCTCGCGAACAGCGAGGCGCTCGAGCAGCTCTGTCCGATCGTCGCGTTCACGGCGGCGCAGATCGGCGACCCGCAGGTGCGGCACATGGGCACGATCGGCGGCTCGGTCGCACACGGCGACCCGGCGTCCGACCTCCCGAGCGTGCTGCTCGCGCTCGACGCCGAGTTCACGGCGCAGGGGCCGGCCGGCTCGCGGACGATCGCGGCCGACGCCTTCTTCACCTCGTTGTTCGAGACGGCGCTGGCGCCGAACGAAGTGCTCACCGAGATCCGCGTGCCGAAGGCGACCGCCGGCTGGAGCTACCTGAAGTTCCAGCGGCGCGCCCAGGACTGGGCGGTCGTCGGCGTCGCCGCGGTGCGATCCAACGGCGGGGTGCACGTCGGCCTCACGAACATGGGGCTCACGCCGATGCGTGCGGCCGGCGTCGAGGCGGCCGTGCTGGCCGGCTCGGATCCGGCGGCCGCGGCGGCGCACGCGGACGAAGGCACCGCACCCCCGTCGGACTCCTTCGGGAGCGACGAGTACCGGCGCGAGCTCGTGAAGGTCCTCGTGCGTCGCGCGCTGGTGGAGGCGATGGAGTAGGCGGAGGCATCCCCGGGCGGCTCGCGCCGCTTGGTAGGGTCGGCGGATGACCGCGCTCCTGGCGCTGGACGTTCAGATCCCGCTGTTCTCCGCCTCGTGGTGGAAAGAGAACGGGGTCGGGTTGGCCGTCACGCTCCTCCTCGCGATCGCCCTGACGGCGATCACGCGGCACTACGTCCGCCGGTTCCGCAGGCGCGCGGCCTCCGCCGGCGACGACCACGAGGGACGGCGCGATCGTCGGGTGGCCACGGTCGTCGGCTTGATCGCGGGCGTCCTCGTGGTGATCGCCTGGTTCGTGTTCGTGCTCGAGTTCCTGAGCTCGCTCGGGGTGAACACGGCGGCAATCGTCGCCTCGGCCGGGATCGCCGGCGTCGCGCTCGGGTTCGGCGCGCAGACGCTCGTGAAAGACACGATCAGCGGGTTGTTCATCTTCCTCGAGGGGCAGTACGACGTCGGCGACGTCGTCGACCTCACGACGACGAACGGGACCGTGTCGGGCACCGTCGAGCTGCTGTCGATCCGCACGAGCGCGGTGCGGCAGTTCGATGGGACGCTCTCGATGGTGCCGAACGGCGCCATCGTGATCACGAACAACCGCACGCGCGGCTGGGGCCGCGCGATCGTCGATCTCCGCGTGGCGCTCTCCGTTGATCCCGACCAGGTGCGCCAGGTCCTGGAGGAGCTGTTCGACGAACTGGAGCACGAGCAGCCATTCGAGGACTGGTTCCGGGAACGGCCGAAGGTGCTCGGCGTGACGCAGCTGACCGATGTCGCCGAGGTGATCCGGGTGACCGCCGAGACCCTGCCGAGCCACCGCGTCCAGTGCGAGCGCCTGCTGCGGGAGCGGATGGGGCAGCGGATGGCCGAGCGGGGGATCGCGATCCCGCCGATGCCGGTCGCGCCCGCGCCGGCGAGCCGCCAACCGAACGTCTGACGTACGCTTGGGCGCGATGGCCGAGCTGCCGTTCTCGAGCGTCGACGACCTGCGGGAGTCGTTGGGGCGCCACGCGTATCTGGCCGATCGCGGCCTGAGCACCGCGATCTACCTGTCGCTGTCCCTGCACAAGCCGCTGCTGCTCGAGGGCGAGGCGGGCGTCGGCAAGACCGAGGTCGCGAAGGTCCTCGGGGACCTGCTCGGCCGCCGGCTGATCCGCCTGCAGTGCTACGAGGGGATCGACGCGTCCCAGGCCCTCTACGAGTGGAACTACGCGCGCCAACTGATCGCCGTGCGGGCGATGGACGCCCTCACTGCCGAGCAGCACGTCGAGGACCTCTTCGGGCCGGCGTTCCTGGTCGAGCGGCCGCTGCTGGCGGCGATCCGCGCCGGGGACCAGGCCGTGCTCCTCGTCGACGAACTCGACCGGGCCGACGACGAGTTCGAGGCGTTCCTGCTGGAGATCCTCTCGGAGTTCGCGGTCACGATCCCGGAGATCGGCCAGGTCCAGGCGCTCACGCCGCCGGCCGTCGTGATCACGTCGAACCGGACCCGCGAGCTGCACGACGCGTTGAAACGCCGCTGCCTCTACCACTGGATCGACCATCCCGATCTGGACCGCGAGGTCGAGATCGTGCGCACGCGCGCGCCGCACGTGGGCCCGGAGCTCGCACGCGACGTCGCGGAGGCGGTGGCGCGCCTGCGCTCGCTCGACCTCGCGAAGCTTCCCGGCGTGGCCGAGACGATCGACTGGGCGAATGCGTTGGCGTTCCTCGGCGCCGACCGGCTTGACGCCGGCGCCGCCGCCGACACGCTCGGCTCGGTCGTGAAGGACCACGAGGACCAGGAGCTGGTGGTCGCGCGGCTGGCCGAGGTGGTCGGGGAGGATGCCTGAGCCCGGAGGCCCGCTCGCGCCGCTCGTCGCGTTCGGTCGCGACCTGCGCGCGCGTGGCCTGCCGGTCGGCACCGGCAGGATCCTCACGTTCTGCCGCGCGGTCGGGGCCCTCGGCCTGACCGATCGCGGGTCGCTCTACTGGGCCGGCCGCACGACGCTCGTCGCGAGCCGCGCCGACATCGAGACCTACGACGAGGCGTTCGACGCGTGGTACCGCTCGTTCGGCGGTGGTGACGCGGGTCTGATGATCGAGCTCCAACTGCCGGTCCCGCCGCCGGAGGCGGATGAGCTGCCGGGGGGCCTCGAGATCACCGTCGGGCAGACCGCCGCGTCGTGGCGGGGCGCCGGCGACGACGAGGAGCCCGAGCCCGGCGACGAGGCGTCGATCCGCATCGTTGCCTCCGCCGTGGAGGTGCTCCGGTCGAAGTCCTTCGCCGAGCTGAGCGAGGAGGAGCGCCGCCGGGTCGCGCGGATGATCCGCGACCTCACCGTGAAGGTGCCGATCGAACGGACGCGGCGGACCCGGCCGGCGCCGAAGGGCGCGTCGTTCGACATCCGGCGGACGCTCCGGCGGTCGCTCCGCACGCAGGGTGAGCCGTTCGATCGCGCGTACCGGTCGCGGCGCACCCGCTCGCGTCCCCTCGTGCTGATCCTGGACATCAGCGGCTCGATGGCGCCGTACTCGCGGGCCCTTCTCCAGTTCGGGTTCGCGGCGATGGCGGCCGGCCGCCGGGTCGAGGTGTTCTGCTTCGGCACCCGGCTGACGCGCGTCACGCGCACGCTCCGTTCGAAGGATCCCGAGCGCGCGATGCGCGAGATCGGCCGCGTGGTCGCGGACTGGGAGGGGGGCACGCGGATCGGGGAGTCACTGAAGACGCTGCTCGACGGCTGGAGCCAGCGCGCGGCGCTGCGGGGCTCGGTCGTCGTGCTGTGCTCCGACGGCCTCGAGCGCGGCGATCCTGGCCTGCTCCGCACGCAGATGGCGCGTATGCGCCGGCTGGCGCACCGGGTGATCTGGGCGAACCCCCTGAAAGGGTCGCCCCGCTACGAGCCGCTGGCGCGCGGGATGTCGGCGGCGCTGCCGAGCATCGATGTGTTCCTGTCCGGGCACAACCTCGAGAGCCTCGAGGAACTCGCCGCGGCGATCGGTTCCTGAGGAACAGGTACCCTGGCCGGAACGTGGAAGCGCCGGGCGACGACGACGAGATCCTGGACGCCTACGAGCTCGAGCTGGCCGGCGAGCCCGTCCCGGTCCGGCGGTCGAACCGCGGCTTCTGGGTGGTCATCATCACGATCGGCCTGGCGTGCGTGATCCTCGTCGGCGAGATCTTCGCGAACAAGCCGCTCGGCGACCAGATCGGCACCGCGGAGCACAACCTGACGCTCGCGCAGGGGGCGGCACAGCAGATCCGCACCACGACCGGGTCCTTCGCGGACGCCGATCCCGCGGGGCTCGCCACGGTGCTGCCGGCGATGCGCTTCCACGGCGCCGACGCCCCCTCGACCAGCCTCGACGACCTGAGCGTCGCGGCGTCGGCCGGCGCGTGGGCGGCCGCCGTGCAGGCGCGGCCGGGCGCGTGCTTCTACCTCCGCCTGACGGACAACGCCGAGACGTTCTACGGCTCGGGCGAGCGGTGCACCGGGCGCGCGGCGCTCAGCGCGAGCCAGCCGAGCTGGTGAACCGGGCCGACGTCATCGCGCGGTCCAGCAGCTCGACCGGGTGGACGATCTCCACGGCGCTCCCCAGCGCGGCGAGGTGGGCCGCGAGCTGCATCGAGCACCCGGGGTTCGCGGAGGCGACGATCGTCGCGCCGGTGGACGCGACCGACTCGGCCTTCGCGCTCCCTAGTTCGCCGGCCGTCTCAGGCTCCGTGATGTTGTAGATCCCTGCCGCGCCGCAGCACCGGTCGCCGTCGGGCACCTCCACGAGCCGAAGTCCCGGGATCCGGCCGAGAAGCGCGCGCGGCTGGCTGTAGATCTTCTGCGCGCGCAGCGCGTGGCACGCGTCGTGGTACGCGACCGTCGCGTCCAGCTCCCCGAGCTCCGCGGTGGGTCCCTCCTCGTCGAGGAACTCCAGCAGATCCTTCACGGGAAGCTCCGTGCCCGGGCGCAGCTCCCCGTAGGACCTCATGTGCGCCGAACAGCCGGCGGCGTTCACGACGACGACGTCCGCGTCGGCGAACGCGTGCCGGGCGCGCGACGCGAGGCGACGCGCGACGCTGAGCCGCCCGTTGTGCGCCGCGAGCGCGCCGCAGCACGCTTGGGACCTCGGCACCCGCACCCGCCAGCCGTTGCCGGTCAGCACGCGGATCGTGGCGAGGTTCACCCGATGGAACCAGCGGTCCTGCACGCAGCCGGCCAGGAGTGCAACGGTCCCGCGCATCTCGACGTCCGGTGAGGGTTCGCTGGATGCCGGCAGCCGCGCGAACGGGCTGGTCGATCGCGGCAAGAGCCGCCGCGTGCGCGCCGGCAGGAACGGCCGGACGATCGGTTGCGCGGCGGCCGCGGCCCGGACGAGCGTCGGATGGGGGAGCACCCAGTGGTACCCCAGCCAGCGGACGAGCCGCGACCGGCGCGACCGCTCCGGCTCGATCTGTTCGCGCGCGGCCTCCATCATCCGGCCGAACGGCACGTGCGACGGGCAGACGTCCTCGCACGCCCGGCATACCAGGCAGAGGTCCATGAACCGCTCGAACGTCCCATCCGGCGTCGCGACGCCGTCCTGCACGGCCCGCATCGCCGCGATCCGCCCGCGCGGCGACGCCGACTCTTCGCCGGTCAGCCGGTACGTCGGGCAGTGCGGCAGGCAGAGCCCGCACGCGACGCAGCTGTTGAGGTCCGTCGCGCTCGGCGCGGCTCGCCCGGGTAGCCATCCGGGCTCGATCCCGGTCGGGGCGCCGATGAACCGGGTCCCTTCCGGGAGCTCGGTGCCGAGGGGGAGCTCCGTCGCCGGATCGGCCATGGGTGGATGCTACGGCGTTCAACCAGGTTCCCGTGGTTCCTCAACCCGAACGTTGGCCACGCCCGATACCTTCGGGACAGGGAACCGGCGACGAGAGGCCCGATGGATACCGAACGGAGACCGCGCAGCAGGTCGCTCGACGGCGTGCGCGCGATCGCGATCGTGATGGTCGTGGTGTTCCATTCCCTGCGCCACGTCGCGGGCGGCTACATCGGGGTCGAGATCTTCTTCACGTTGAGCGGCTTCCTGATCACGACGCTGCTGCTCGGCGAGCTGGCGGCGAACGACGCGATCGATCGCCGGGCGTTCTACGCGCGCCGGGCGCTGCGTCTGCTCCCCGGGCTCGGCGGCGCGATCGCGCTCTGCGTGGTGCTGGTGGTCCTCACCGGTTCGAACCACGGTGGCATCCCGCTCACCCGCGCGGTTCCTCCCGTCGCGCTCTACATCGGGAACTGGGTCGAGGCCGCCGGCGTGAGCCTCGGCTTCCTGTCGCATACGTGGAGCCTCGCGATCGAGGAGCAGTTCTACCTGCTGTGGCCGTTCGTCGTGGTGGTGCTCGCGAGGCGGACGGACGCGGTGTCCGTGCTGGTGAAGGTGATGATCGGACTCGTCATCTTCCGGGCGGTCCTGACGCCGTTCGTGCCGTCGACGCTCAACTTCAGCGTCTGGACGACGTCGCGAGCCGATTGTCTGGTGATCGGCGCGATCCTCGCGATCGTCTTCACGCGCGAGCCCGACCGCGTGGTCCGCGCCGCCGACCGTCCCTGGGTCGGCGTTGCGGGGCTGCTCACGCTGGCCGGCGCGTTCATCCTGCTCTCGATGGTTCGCTCACCCTGGACGTGGAGCGACTACGGCGTGACGACCGTCGTGGCGGTCGCGACCGCGGCGCTGATCGCGCACCTGGTGGCCTTGCCGGGCGGGACGATCGCACGCGCGCTCGCGTGGCGTCCGGCGGCCGCGGTCGGGCGTGTCTCCTACGGGATCTACCTGTACCACTGGCCGATCGTGGCGGCGCTGAGCGCGGTCGCCCTCCCGTTCTTCGCGAGGCTCGGGTTCGAGTACGCGCTCACGGCGGCCGCCGTCTTGGTGTCGTGGTTCGCGATCGAACGGCCGGCGCTTCGCCGGAAAGGTCGGTTCATCCGCACGCGCGTGGCGTTGTCCGGCGAGGGCGATCCTGCCGCGGCGCCGACGACCGTCCTTGAGTGAACGGGAGCGAAGCGCGTCCCCCGATCCTCGTCACGACCCCTTGCTCGCGATGGTGTCGCGGAACGCGGCGTGATCCGACTCGTTCGTCACCGCGTACCGGCGGGCGAAGCCGGCGATGGCGTCGTCGAACGTCGATCCCGCGCCCAGGTAGCCCGAGATCTGGAGGGCATCGCCCGTCCGCGCGTGCGAGCGCGCGAGGATCCACGCACACAGCGCACCGTGATAGCTCAGGTGGTCGAGGTCCATGACCATCGGGTCGCCCTGCCCCTTGGAGTCCCAGAGCTGGCGAACGTAGTACTGGTGACCGCTCCTCGGGCCCTCCGTCCAACTCAGGAAGACGTCGCCCGCGGCCTGGATGAGCCGCTGGCCGGCGACGACCCGCTGGCCCTGATGCGCGACCGGCGAGGTTCCGACGAAAGGCTCCAGCACGGAGGGCTGCGCCTCCTTGACCTGCAGCACGATGAGATCGCGCTCGGGATCGTCCCGACCCTCGAGGAGCGCCACCCAGCACCGTGTCCCCACGCTCCCGACGCCGACGACCTTCCGTGCCACATCGAGCAACCGGTACCGGTCGAACATGTGCCGCCGGTCGTCGGAGAGGTTGGCCCGGTAGCTGGCGATCACTCCGGCGACGTCATCGTCGTCGTACTCCGTGTCGCCGACGTGCACGATCAACGGTGGATCCTCGATGAAGCGGCGCCGCCCGTCGACGATCTCCGTCAGCTTCCCGACCGCGCGGAGGTGGTCCTTGTGCCGGGCCCGCCTGACGTCGCGTCGAACGTGTGAGCGGTACCGCTTCGGGAAGTGTTCGATCACCTCCTTGATCTCCGTTCGCTCGTACCAGAGATCGAGCACGCGCCACGAGGAGTACTGGGTGACCCGCTCGCGATAGCTGCGCGCCGCCGCGAGGACCACACCGTCGCACGCCGCTCGCGAGAAGCCTCGTTGGCGCGCGACGACGTGCAGGCTCCCGCAGAGGCGCTTGACGTCCCATTCCCAGGGACCGGGGATCGTTTCGTCGAAATCGTTGATGTCGAACACGAGGTTCCGCTCGGGGCTCGCGAACAGGCCGAAGTTGTCGACGTGCGCGTCACCGCACGCCTGCACGCGGATCCCGGTGTCGGGCGTCGCGGCGAGGTCGGTGGCCATGACCGCCGCGGCGCCCCGGAAGAACGCGAACGGCGACTCCGCCATGCGGGCGTAGCGGATCGGTGTCAGCTCCGGCACACGCGACAACGCTTGGCGCTCGAGGACGTCGAACGGGTCGGGCCGGCCGGGTGGCGGGCTCCAATCGGCGTGCGCGGATCGAGGGACCGTCGCGCGGAGCGCGCGCCCGGCCGCCCGACGTTCCCTGGCCGACCCCTCCATCGGGCTCCGGTTACCGATCGAGACGGTAGAAGCGAAGGAAGTCATGCTCGATCGGCAGGACCGAGACGCTGTCGAAGCCGGCCTCTCTCGCGTACGCCTCGAAGGTCGTCCTTCGCATGACCGTGCCGGTGGCGGCCGATGTGTGGTCGTCCATGGCAGACGGCAGGCAGCACAGGACGCTGTAGGCGTAGAAGAGTCGCTCCGTCTCGCTGGCGGGGGCCGTGAACGACTCCTCGGTTCGCTCGTCGGCAACGATCAGGGTTCCGCCGGGCTTGAGCATCTCCCTGATCGAGCGCAACACCGGAACGGGCTGCGACAGATCATGGATCGCCTCCACCACCAGCGCGAGGTCGTATCCGGCCTCGAGCGAGGGATCGGCGGCGTCCTTCACCTCGAAGTGCACCCGATCGGCGACGCCGGCGGCTTCCGCGTTCTGCGACGCGATCTCGATCGATGCCTCGTCGAGGTCGAAGCCGTCGACGGTGATGCTGGGATACGCCCGGGCGAGCGAGATGGCGGCCCAGCCGACGCCGCACGCGACGTCGGCGATGCTCGTGCCTCCGTCGCTCATGAGCCGTGCATGGATGTCGGGGATCGAGGGGAGGTACTCCGTGCCGAGCGAACCGACGAGCCACGGCCGGTTGAAGTCACCCTGTGCCTCGATCATGTCGCGGCCGTACGCACTCCAGTCGACCGGTCCTCCGGATCGGAAGGCGGTGACGAGCTCCGGCATGACCCCGGATACCGCGACGAACGACTTGCAGAACGGCGCGATCGAGTACGGGCTCTCGGGATCCAGGAGCGGCTCGATGTGACCCGGCGGGAGGTGGTACCGGCGTGCGTCGGCGAGCGCCGACACGTCGTCGACGGACAGGATCCCGGCGGCGGCCTGTTGCTCGAGCCACTCCCTCGCGTATCGCTCGAAGATCCCTGTTGCGTTCGCCAACTCGGGGGGCGTCATCGAGCCCGCTCGTTCGATGGCCCTGTAGAGCCCGAGGGTGTCGCCCAGGTAGACGGTCAACACCTCCGCCATCCCGAGGCCCGCGGAGAACAACCGGCCAACGAGTTCGTCGCGCTGCGTATCTGCGTCGATCATGAGACTCCTCTCGATAAGATCGATCGGATACTTGACGGCGGTTGCCGCGACCGTCAAGCCCGTCAGAAGCTGGGCGGGCCGGTCTCAGTTCCAGATGCGGAGGAGACCGGCCAGCACCTCGGGCCAGTGGGTGTCGATCACATCGAAGTGCCCCTCGCCGGGGAACACGATCAGCTGCGAGCCCGAGATCCGGTCGGCGTACCACCGCCCGTGGGTGATGGGAGGACAGTGCTCGTCCTCTTCGCCGTACCACAGGAGGCTCGGTGTCTCGACGTCGCGCGGGTCGACGTCCCAGATGCCGCCCCACGCGAGGTTGTCGGACACGTAGCCGTCGAGGTTGTCCAACACCACGCGCATGTTGTCGGTCCAGATCGCACGGTACCGCTCGTCGTGGAGCAGCCAGCTCTCCTCGCCGGCGAACATCACCTCGACGGCGTCGTCCGGGGAAAGGCCGCCCAGCTCCTCCTCCGTCTGCCGAGAGAGCCCGGCCCATGCGGCCGCGATGTCTCCGGCATCCAGGAGCGCGAGCAACGCGCGGTCCTCGAGGAGGGATGTCGCCTCGTCCAGCTGGCGCCACGGTCCGACGCCGCCCACCACGCCCAGGGCGCGGATGCCGCCCGGGTCGGCGATCGCGGTGGCCACGGCGAACGGCCCTCCTCCCGAGGTCCCGAAGACGGCGTATCCGTCGAGGCCGAGATGCGCGGCGAGGGCGGCGGTGTCTCGTCCGACGGCCGAAAGGCCCGGCGTCTCGATGGTCGTCGAGCCCCCGTACCCGGGACGGCTCACTGCCACCAGCCGCACCCCGGCGGAGACGGCGGCGTCGTGGCCCCAGCGTCCCAACACCCGCGTGACGGGGGTACCGGGATGGAGGATCACACCGCGCCCGTCGGGGTCGCCCCCCTCCCAGTACTCGATGACGCGTCCGTCGGTGAGGACATGACGCGCGTCGTGTCCGGTTCCTGCCACGACCGGATGCTACGTCCGCCGGGTGATACCACACCGTAAGGCTACGAGGGCGTGGTTGTTTGCGCTTCCTCCGCTCTGTCCAGAGCTCGACGTTCCGATCGGAGCTTGAACGGGACGACCGTGGCGAGGATGACGAGAAGAGCGATCCAGAAACCAGCCGAGCGGACTCGGCCGGATGACGGTCGTTGCCAGGCCCCGGACACCGACGACGAACAAGATCACGGCATGCAGCACCCGCCAGCGATGCTGCCTCCGTCTCCGTGCGATCAAGCCGTAGACGAGTGGCTCGAGGACAGGTTCATCGAGCCTGTCCCCGTTCTTGATCGCGCCTTCGACGCGTCTCCTCGATCTGGCGTCGAGTCGTCCTTCCCAGGCTTGTCGCCTGGCGGGGTCACGTCCCGCGAACACGTCGGGATCAACGCCATCCACAGGGTGGTTCCGCCAGGCGCTGTCGGCGCTCGACGTCGCCGGGTGAGTGTGTAGCCTGCACGCATGCCGACCGAGCCGCCGATCCGGATCCAGTGCGTCGTCATCGACTGTGCGGACCCGCACGGGCTCGCGCGCTTCTGGGCCGCGGCGCTCGGCTGGCGCGTGACCTTCTCGAGCGACGCCGAGTGCGCGCTCGAGCCGCCGGAGGGGAGTCCCGAGACCGACGTGTCGCCCGATCTGTTGTTCGTGAAGGTGCCGGACGAGAAGGTCGTGAAGAACCGGCTGCACCTCGACCTGCGTCCCGCGGATCAGCAGGTCACGGTCGACCGCTTGATTGCCCTCGGCGCGACCCACGCCGAGATCGGGCAGACCGGCGAGGAGCCGTGGGTCGTCCTGGCCGACCCCGAGGGCAACGAGTTCTGCGTGCTGGCGCCCCGTCCACCCGACGGGTAGCCGTGCTCGGCGAGCAGGAAGCCGTCGTCGTCGAGGTTCGCCCGTTCGACCTGCACGGTGTGCGCTACCAGGACGTGACGATCGCGTACCGGGACCGCTCGGTCGCGCAAGCGCGGCTCGGGCCCGAGAGCGTCCCCGCCGACCTGCAGCCCGGCGAGGAAGTACTCGCGACCCGCGTCGTCAACATGGTGGTGTCGCTCCGCCGACCGGAGTGACGCCTCACGGGATCAGCGGCGGGAACCGCAGGCCGTGCTCCCGGCAGAGCCCTTCCACGCGATCCAGGTCGGTCTCGAGTCCGTACGCCGCGGCATGAGCCGGTCGCGCCGCCGGATCGGGCGGCAACCCCTCGAAGTAGTGCTCGAACGTCGCCGGCGAGATGATCTCGAGGATCCGGCACTCGGTGTCGCCGGCGTTCCAGAACGTGTGCCACTGATCGCGCGGCTTGAAGGCGAGATCGCCCGCTTCCGCGTAGACGACATCGTCGCCGAGCAGCGCGCCGAGCCTGCCCTCGAGGACGTAGCTGTACTCGTCCTCGCGCGAGTGACGGTGGATCGGCGCAGCGAGGGTGCGCGGCGGGATCGGGTGCTCGACCAGCGCGAACCCGCCGCCCGACTCCTCGCCCCACACCATGAAACGGGCGGAGATCGCCGCGAGCTCGACGGAGGGGCCGTCGCGTGGGCCGACGATCCGCGGGCCTTGCGATGCATCGAACCGTTTCACGTCACCCATCGAGGGACCTCGCTTTCAGGATCGGTGCTCGGAACCCACCCACGACGGCACGAACACCGTGCCGTCGTCCAGGAACATCTTCGTGTCGACGAGCATCGTCACGAGGAAGGAGCAGCCCTCCGGCCCCGCTTCGAGGTAGTGGCGGACGCCGACCGGCACGACGACGGAGTCCCCGGTCGCGCGCTCGGTGGCGTCGTCGTCCATGTGCCACAGCCCGCCGCCCGCGACGACCAGGAACGTGTCGAGACGGTCGTGGTGGTGGGGCGGGAGCCCGACGCCGGGCGGCGTGTCAACCCGGTACAGGACGCACTCGACGCCGCCGCGATCCGGCGCGATATAGCTCGTGATCGCGTTCCCGCCCAGCTCGAACGTCGGATGGTCGGCTGCGGGTTCGATGGGCATCCGAGCGGTCTCCTTCCTCGGTCAGCCGGACGGTAGCCGAAGCGGCGAGCGGAACGCTCGAGGAGTTCCCCTTCCCTTCATCCGAGATGCGCCGGGGAGCCATTGCACCGCGCGAGGGGGCGGGGGTAGTTTCGCCGTTCGATGGGCGCCGCGGATCCGACCGGGGACGAGGCCCTGCGGGGCAGGGCCATCGAACGGCTGAAGCGCCGCCGGGACTTCGTCGTCCATCTCCTCGTCTACCTCGCGGTGAACGTGTTCCTGGTCGTGATCTGGGCAAGCGGCAGCCGTGGCTCCTTCTGGCCGGTCTTCGTGATCGTGGGATGGGGGATCGCGGTCGCCGTTAACGCCTGGGACGTCTTCTTCCGGAGCGACGAGGACGAGGACAAGATCCGGCACGAGATGGATCGTCTGCGGAAGCACTGAGCACCCGGGGAGGTTCCGTGGATCTGGGTCTGAACGGCAAGGTCGCGCTGGTCGCGGCATCCAGCAAGGGGCTCGGCAAGGCGTCGGCACTCGCGCTCGCTCGCGAAGGCGCGCGGGTCACGATCTGCGCGCGGACCGAAGCGGATCTGGAGGCGACCGCGGAAGAGGTCCGTGGCGAGACCCACGCCGACGTGCTCGCCGTCGCGGCCGACCTCTCGACCGCGGAGGGGGTCCGGGACGTCGTCGCGGCAACGGTCGAGCGGTTCGGCGGCGTCGACGTGCTGGTCGATAACTCGGGTGGACCCAAGCCGGGCCGGTTCGGCGACTTCACGGACGAGGACTGGCTCGAGGCCTTCGCGGTCGTCACCCTGAACTTCGTGCGCTTCGTTCGCGAGGTCGTGCCGCACATGCGCGAGAAGAAGTGGGGGCGCATCGTGGGGATCCAGTCCAGTTCGGTGAAGGAGCCCGTGGACAACATCGATCTGTCGAACGGGACCCGGCCCGGGATCGCCGGGCTGATGAAGGCGATCATGCCGGACCTCGCGAAAGACGGCATCACGATCAACCTCGTGCTCCCGGGGATCTTCCTCACCGACCGTATCCGCCACAGCTTGGTCGGACCTCCCGGCGTGGACGACGCGACGATCCAGGCGCACGTCGCCGCGACGATCCCCGCGGGACGTCTCGGCGATCCGGACGAGGTCGGGAGCCTGGTGGCTTTCCTTGCCTCGGAGCGGGCCGCCTACATCACCGGCGCCGTGTACCAGATCGACGGGGGCAGGATCCGGTCCAACGTGTAGCCGTCAGCTTCGCCGGGCCTTGCGGCGGCGATGCCGGCGCAGGACGCCGAGCCCGAGCCAGACGATCGCGCCGAACACCGCCACCACGATCGTGTAGAGCCACAGCGGCCATGTGAAGTTCCAGATCAGGAAGTGGAACGTCGTCTCCGCGGTGTTTTGGATCATGAAGATGACCAGGACGCCGAGGCCGGTGAGCGAGGCGATCGCTCCGCCGCTCATCTTGGCGTTCGACCCCGACCCTCCGCCGTCCGGCTGACGCATCGCGATCCCCTCTCTCGTTCGTCGGTACCGGATGGTCGCATATCGCATGCTCGGCGGCTCGATTTGACCGGACGGCGCGGGTGGCGTATCCCAGAGCACCCTGGATAGGAAGGAAGGGCAGGCATGTCGACGGATCTGACGATCTCCGTGGAGGACAAGCCGGGCGGTCTGGCCGCCATCGGCGAGGCGCTCGGGAACGCCGGAATCAATATCGAAGGCCTCTGCGGCATCGGGTCCGAGGGCCGGGGCATCGTGCACGTGTGCGTCGAAGACGGCGGAGCTGCGCGCGCCGCGCTCGAGGGCGCGGG
The DNA here is from genome assembly GCA_035519495.1 of Actinomycetota bacterium. GTDB lineage: Bacteria > Actinomycetota > UBA4738 > UBA4738 > HRBIN12 > AC-51. Next base: position 41,376 of record DATIWE010000074.1, on the reverse strand, counting down.
CGTCAAGGTGGAGGGGGAGGCCGAGGCGATCGTCGGCCCGACCGTTCCGGACAGCGACGAGCCCGGCACGATGGGCGCGATGGCGCGCTCGATCGCGAACGCCGGCGTTAACGTCCGCGCGATCTACTTGGCGACGGACTCGCGGCCGGTCATCGTGACGGACAACAACGCGAAGGTCCTGGAGCTGATGAAGCAGATGATGTGATCCGTCCGCCTCGCGCGGTCCCATCCCAGGGCGGCCCCGCCTCCGGCGGGGCCGCCCTCACGTTCCGCGTAGGCTGAGCCCCCATGAAGCTGCGCGCGTCGATCAAGTCGTCCTCGTTCACCGAGTCCGTGATCCGCGAGATGACGCGGCTCTCGGACCTCCACGGCGCGATCAACCTCAGCCAGGGGTTCCCCGACTTCCCGGCACCACCGGAAGTGAAGGAGGCGGCCCGTCGCGCGATCGCCGAGGACCACAACCAGTACCCGATCACGTGGGGCGTGCCGGCCTTCCGACAGGCGATCGCGGCCAGTTACGCCGAGCGCTACGGGATCGACGCCGACCCCGAGACGGAGATCTGCGTCACGTGCGGTTCGACCGAGGCGGTCGCGTCGTCGTTCCTCGGCCTGCTCGACGAGGACGACGAGGCGGTGGTCTTCGAGCCGTTCTACGAGAGCTATTCCCCCGACGCGATCCTGGCCGGCGCCACCCTGAAGTACGTGACGCTCCGCCAGCCCGAGTGGGCGTTCGATCCCGAGGAGCTCCGCGCGGCGTTCGGACCGAAGACCCGCGCCGTCATCGTGAACTCGCCGCACAACCCGACCGGGAAGGTGTTCACGGTCGAGGAGCTCACCATGATCGCCGAGCTCTGCATCGAGCACGACGCGATCGCGATCACCGACGAGATCTACGAGCACATCACGTACGACGGCCGCGAACACGTGCCGATCGCGACGCTCCCCGGCATGCGCGAGCGGACGGTCACGGTCAGCGCCCTCTCGAAGTCGTACTCGGTCACGGGGTGGCGGGTCGGCTGGGCGGTCGCGCAGCCGGCGCTGATGGCGGGGATCCGCTCGACGCACGACTTCCTGACCGTGGCCGCCGCCGCACCGCTGCAGATCGCGGGGATCGCGGCGCTGGCCCTGCCCGAGACGTACTACGCCACGATGGTGAAGGAATACGCCGAGCGCCGCGACGTGATGCTCCGCGTGCTGGAGGAGGCGGGGCTCGGCGTCGCGGCGCCCGAGGGCGCCTACTACGTGATGGCGAGCATCGCGGACCTCGGCCTCGGGGACGACGTCGCGACCGCGACGCGGTTCGTGGAGGACATCGGGGTCGCGGTCGTGCCGGGATCGTCGTTCTTCTCACGGCCCGAGCTCGGGCGCGAGGTGGTGCGGTTCGCGTTCTGCAAGAAGCTCGAGACGCTGGAGGCGGCGGGGGAGCGGCTCCGCTCGGCGCTGCGACCGGGCTGAGCCGCTCTCCCCGTCCGCCGGATCTAGGTTCCGGCCGGCGAGGCGGCCAGCTGCGGTGACCGCGTCGTCCGCGGGTCCTCGGCGATGTGCCGTGCGATGTGCTCGGCGTCTCGCGAGACCCCGTGGACCATCGACGACGACATCGCGTGGAGGAAGTGCAGGCCGACGAAGTACATGCCCGGCCGGTCCTCCACCACGCCGCGCTCGTGCGACGGCTCGCCGTCCGGACGCAGCGGCCCGGTGTCGATCCACGAGAAGTCTCGGCCGAATCCGGTCGCCCATGCCACCGTGCCGACGTCGAGGACGCGGCCGTCCTCGAGCACCGGCCGCCCGTCCTGCGTCCCGGTCACACGGCCGGTCCGCTGGATCCCCGCGGCATCCAGCTGCTTCGGCTTCACACGGATCAATGCCCCGCCGTGCGCGCGGAACTTCGGCTCGACGCGGCGGCCGATCGGCGTGTGCAGCGTGAACACCCGGTGGAACAGGAAGCGCAGGACGAAGCGTTCCATGAACAGCCGCGACGCGGTGCCCTCGATATCGAACGGGATGTTGCCCGGGTGACGGCCGGCGAGCGTGGTCCGGTGCCCGGTCCGCGCGGCCTCGAGCGCGATCTCGACGCCCGAGTTGCCGGCGCCGATCACGAGGACCGATCCGTCGGCGAACTGCGACGGCCTGCGGTACGCGCTGGAGTGGAACTGGCGGATGTCGGGGTGCAGCGCCGCCGCGAACCCCGGCACCTTCGGCGTCTGATACGGGCCGGTCGCGACGACGACGTTCGCCGCCTCCCAGCGTCGGCCGCCGCCCTCCACCAGGTAGCCGTCGCCCCGCCGGGAGACGCGGTCCACGCGGACGCCGGTTCGGACGGGGAGCCGGAACTTCGTCGCGTACGCCTCGAGGTAGTCGCCCATCTCGTCCTTCGACGGGAACGACCACCCCTTCGCGGGGAACGCCCAGCCAGGGAGCGAGTCGTGCCGCGCAGGGGTGAACAGGTGCAGGGAGTCCCACCGGTTCCGCCAGGCGTCCCCGATCCGCTCGCTCCCCTCGAGGATCACCATGTCGCGTCCACGCTGGGCGAGGTGGTAGCCCACCGCCAGCCCCGCCTGACTCCCGCCGATGATGACGGTCTCGGTCCGTTCGGTGTCCATCGCCGTCTCCTTCCGCTGCCGACGGAAGGACGTTATGCGTGGGAGAGGACCAAGCTCATCGACAGGACCAACCAACCTTCGTGGCAGGTTCGATGGTGAAGACGGACCATCGGAGTGCGGCGTCGTCGGTGCTCACGCCAGGCCGTGCTCGAACGCGAACGCGGTGGCGGCCGAGCGTGAGGACACGCCGGCCTTCGCGAAGATGTTCTGCAGGTGACGGGCCACCGTGTGCTCGCTGATCACCAGCGAGGCCGCGATCTCGCGGTTCGACTTGCCGGAGGCGACCTCTCGGAGGACCTCCGCCTCGCGAGCCGACAACCCGGCGGGGAGCATGTCAGCCTCGGCGCCTCGGAGCGCCCCGGCGGCCCTCGCCGCGTCCGGGGCGGCGCCGAGCCGCTCGAAGGCCGCGCGCGCCGCGCCGAGCTCGAGCGTCGCGCCGTCCTCGTCGCCGGCGGCGCGGAGCGCGAGCCCGTACCCCAAGCGCGCCTGGGCCGTCTCGTAGGGGAGTCCGAGGTCCTGCCAGGTCGCCGTCGCCGTCCTGAACGACCCCAACGCCGCGGGGATCGCGTCGTCCGCGAGCTCCACCCACCCGTGGGCGGTCGCCGCCAGGGCGTGGATCGCCGGCGCGTCGATGGCGGCCGACAGGCCGTCGAGTTCTTCGAGCGCGCCGTGGATCGTCTCGGGCCTACCGGCGTCGAGCGCGACCTCGATCACGGCCGCCAGCAGTCGGGCGCGGCGGAGCCCGTCGCCGGGATCGGCATCCATCGCCAGTCGGAGCGCGGTGACGGCGGGATCGGGTCTGCCCTGTGCGTGCCGAAGGAGCGCCAGACCCGGTTGCGGATCCATCCCGAGCTCGTGGGCCCTCCGGAAGGCTTCCTCCGCGGCCGCGAGGTCGCCGCAGCGACGCCGCATCTCGCCGGTCTCGTAGAACGCCACCGCCGCGCCGTGCGGGAACAGCTCGAGGAGGTCGTGGGAGGCGAGGATCGCCTCCGCCTCCGCCTCCGGCCATGCGCCGCCCAGATCGGCGATCTGGATCCGGTTCACCCGGCAGATCCCCGGGAACGGAGCGCCCGGCGGGAGTGCGTCGCACCAGGCGCTCGCGGCGTCGTTCCACTCGCGGGCGCGGCCGAGGTCCGCGGTACGCAGGCACGCCTCGAGCACGTTGCAGTAGACGATGCCGGTGGTGTACGGCGTGAGCTCGCCCGCGACCACGGAGGTCATCGCTTCATCGAGCAGCGCCATCCCTCCGGTGAGGTCCCCCGAGGCCAGCCGCGCCAGGCCCTCGACCTGCACCCCCATCACCGTGAGGTCGAGATCGCGCAGGCGGCGACCGATGCCCGCCGCGCGTTGGGCCAGCTCGATCGAGGTCGCCGGATCCCCGCGGAAGATCGCGATGTGTGCCCGCACGATCATGACGAACCCGGCATCGCGGGACTCGGAGCTCCCTTCCACCAGACGCTGGGCTCGCATCAACCAGCCCGCCGAGGCGGCCGTGTCGCCCCGGAGGGCGTGTTCGATGCACAGGCGGGACGAGCACCGAGCGGCGGCCTCCGGATCGCCGGCCTCCTCGTAGGACGTGCAGGCACGCTGCCGGATCGAGAACGACTCGACCTGCCGGGACGTCCACCACGCCGAATCGGCGAACGCCTCGAGGTCGGCCGGGCTCAGGTGTGCGACATCGGCGCTCGCGTACCGCTCGTAGGCCTCGGCCCACTCCCCGCGCGCGAACGCGTCGCGGGCATCTTCAACGTCGGTGATCGGCGTGGCCACATATGCCTCCGTGGTCGTTGCCTCAGTCTGCCAGCTACCACCCGCGTCCGGATGTCTCCAGCTCTCGGCGCGGAGCTCGGCGGTCGTCCTCCTGAACGCGGGCCGTCCGGCGATATCGCTGATGACCCGCACGTGCTTCCATAGAGCTGGGTCCTCGACCCGGGGAGGTGCGACATGATCGTTGGCTTCCCGTTGGTCGTGGTGATCGCGCTCATCCTCGTCGTTTCCTTCGTGTGGCACCGGGATCGTGCGTCTCGCGCCCGCTTCCTTCGGCGGGCGGGCTTCATGCTGATGGCCCTGATCACGTTCCTCTTCGGGGCGTTCATCGTCGGCGAGACGTTCACGGACCCGGGCGGCTGGGAGGCGGCGGCCCTCGTCGCGCTCTGGGCGGCGCCCCTCATCGCGGGCGTGCTCGTTGCCTGGTACCGACCGGACCTGGCGGTCCGGATCTTCAGCGTCCTGATCGCGGTGGTGATCGGCGTGAGCGTCTGGTTCGCGATCGACCCACAAGGGTGGCGTTCGTTCGAGGACCATCACGGGCCCATCCGCGCGATCGTCGTGTTCGCGATGTCCGCCGCGATCGCCGCGCTCGGGCTCAAGCGGACGAGGATCGCCGGCTGGATGCTGCTCGTCCTCGGCATCATCCCCATCCTCGTCTCCAGCATCGGGGGTTCCCTCGGCTTCGCGTCCCTGGTGGTGGTCAGCTCCCCACCGGTCATCGCGGGCGCGCTCTACGTGTTGTCGGCGTCGATGGCTGATCATTCGGCGCCGCCGGGCCATGTCGAACCGGGACCCGACGAGCATCCGCTCGCCGCATGAGCTGCCCCCGCTAGATCCAGGCGCGGCGGGGCGCGAGGATCCCGGCCGGGTCGAGCGCCGCCTTGATCCGGCGTTGCACGTCCGGGGCGGGGACCGGTGCGGCGCCCAGGCCGCCGGGGCCGCGGATCACCGGCGCGATGCCTCGCTCGGTCTTCACCGCTTCTCGCAGCGAGGCCAGATCGTCGGCGTCCATGACCGGCACCCACGCCAGACCGATCCCCATGAGTGCGCGCCACGACGTTCGTCCTTCGAGGGCCGCCTCGAGGCGGGAGGGTGGCACAGCAACTTCAACGACGATCGGGGAGTCCGGGAAGATCGGTTCGGGGAACGGCGCATCCAGTTCCTCGCAGGCAACGATCTTCCTCGCGGCCGCCGTCTGCTCTTCCACTTCCTCGGGCCAGCCTTCCAGGCGGACGGCGACGCGATGTTCCTCGGCGACCACGGCAGTGGGTAACGGAACTCCATGGAGGAGTTGGTTGCCGAGTGCAGGTCCGCCCTCGCTGGTGACGAGGGTCCTCCTCTGCCTCGGGATGGGGCGCAACTTCAACGCGACTTGCGTGATCACGCCGAGGGTCCCGAGCGATCCGGTCAACAGGCGATGCACATCGAAGCCGGTCACGTTCTTCACGGTGCGGGCGCCGCTCTTGACCAGTCGGCCGTCGCCGGTCGCGACCTCCATCTCGACGACGGTGTCGCGCAGCATCCCGACGCGCAGCTGCCGCGGCGTGGCGACGCCGGCCGCGATCGCGCCGCCGACCGTCGCGTCGTCGGCCACGTCGACCGGCCACTCCTGGCCATTCGCCTCCAGCTCGCGGCGGAGATCGCCCACGCGCGTGCCCGCCCGCACCACGACGAGCATCTCCGCGGGGTCGTAGGCCTCGATCCCGTCCAGGAGCGTCGTCCACAGCTCGGCGTCGATCTCGCACGGGTTGCCCTTGTCGAGGTGCTGCCGCCCGCCGACGGGCAGCACACGGGTGCCAGCCGCGCTCGCCTCGCGCAGCGCCTCGCACACGGCGCCGGCGTCGTGCGGATGGATCAGATCCACGTGCCCTCCGGCAGCGCGCCGTTCCGGCCGAGCGCCGCCGCCGCGAAGTCGCCGCAGCGTGCCCCGTCGGGCAGCACCTTGCGCGGGTTCATCCTTCCCTCGGGATCGAACGCGGACCGCAAGCACGCCTGCGCGTCCAGGTCGTCCTTCGAGAACACGAGCGGCATGAAGTCGCGCTTCTCGAGCCCGATGCCATGTTCGCCGGACAGCGCGCCGCCGGCATCGACGCAGAGGCGCACCAGCTCGTCGGAGGCGGCGAGCACGCGCTCGAGCGTCCCCGGCACGCTGCGATCGAACGAGAACAGCGGATGCAGGTTGCCGTCGCCCGCGTGGAAGACGTTCGTCACGATCAGGTCGTGCTTGCGGGCGATCGCGTAGACGCCGGTGAGCATCTGCGCCAGGCGGGCGCGGGGCACCACGCAATCGTGCAGGTGGTAATGCGGCGCGATCTTCGCGACCGCGCCGAACGCCGACTTGCGGCCCTTCCAGAGCAACGCTCGTTCTCCACCGTCGGCCGCGATACGGATCGTCCGAACGCCGTGCTCGGTGGCCGCGGCCTCGACCTCGCGCGCCTGCGCGGCGACCCCGGCCTCCAGGCCGTCGACCTCGACCAGCAGGACGGCGGCCGCGTCCGTCGGGTAGCCGGCGTGCGCGAAGTCCTCGGCGGCCCGGACGATGCCCTGGTCCATCATCTCCATGGCGGCCGGCACGACGCCGCTCGCAACGATCGCGGAAACGGTGCGCGCGCAGTCGTCGACCGTCGTGAAGTCCAGCAGCATCGTGCGGACCGCCGGCGCGACCGGCGTGAGCCGGATGCAGATCCCCACCACGACGCCGAGCGTCCCCTCGGATCCGACCACGAAGCCGCGGAGGTCGTAGCCGGGCGCCGCCGGGCCCTCGGAGCCGAACCGCTCGAGGTGCCCGTCGGGGAGCACCACGTCGAGCGCCAGGACGTGCGCGCTGGTCACGCCGTAGGCGAGGCAGTGCGGCCCGCCGGCGTTCGTGTTGACGTTGCCCCCGATCGAGGAGACCTGCTGGCTGGAGGGGTCGGGCGCGTAGGTGAAGCCGGTCGGCCCAAGATGCGTCGACACGTCGAGGTTGAACACGCCCGGCTCGATCCATGCCAGGCGGTCCTCGACGCGCACCTCGCCGATCCGCTTCATCTTCGAGGTGACCAGGACGAGCGCGTCGTCGATCGGGGTCGAACCGCCGGCGAGGCCCGTGCCCGAGCCGCGCGGGACGACGTTCAGGCCGTGCTCGGCGGCGATCGTCATCGCGCCGACCACCTGCTCGACCGACGTGGGGAACGCGACGATGCCCGCCGATCCCTCGACCATCGAGGCGTCGCGCGCGTACAGCCGGAGCGCCAGTGGATCGGTCAGGACGTCCTCGGCGCCGAGCGCCGCCTCGAGTTCACGGCGTGCGGCGTCCAGGTCGGCCATCGGCCTAGGCTACGTCGGCCATGGCGACCTGGGCGGAGCTCGAGCGCGGCGACCCCGAGCTGGCGGCGAACGGCCGCCGGCGCTTCGAGGGGCACGTGGTCTTCCACGCGACGCTGATGCGCGACGGGTCGCCCCGGCTGCATCCCGTCTCGCCGTGGTTCGCGACCGGCCTGCTCTGCGTGTCGTTCCGCGCGACCAGTCCGAAGGTCGCCGAGCTGGAGCGCGACGCGCGCTACGCGATGCACTCGGCGCAGGATCCGGAGGACCACGACGGCCTGGGCGGAGAGTTCCTGGTCCGCGGGTGGATGGAGCAGATCGGCGAGGACGACCCGGCGGTCCGTGCCCGGCCGTACGTGCCCACGTTCGCGCTGATGTCCTACGCGTGCTCGGTGGAGGAGGCCGTCGGCACGACGTACGAGCCCGATCCGGTGTACCGGCGTTGGCGCCCTTGAGCCGAGGCTTGCGCTACGCGACCCGGCCGGGCGCGCCGTCCGGGGCGCTGAACGGCAGACCGGCGGCCGCCCAGGCTTCCATGCCGCCCTCGACGTTGTAGGCCTCGAACCCGCGGGCCTGGAGCATCATCGTGGCGAGCTCCGAGCGGTTGCCGCTGCGGCAGATCACCGCGACCGGCTTCGACGTGTCGAGATCACCCATCGAGCCCGCCATCACCGAGTTCAGCGGGATATGGACCGCGCCTTCGACGCGGCCCGCCTCCCACTCGTAGGGCTCGCGGCAATCCACGAGCTGGATCTGTCCGAGCCGCTCGAAGACGCCGTTCACGCTGGTCAGGTCGCCGGCCATTTGCACCTGCAAGATACCAGTGGCTCACGCGTCGAGCGCCCGCCGAAAGGCTGCAAACGCCTGGGGGCCGAACAGCACGAACCGGACCTCCTCGACCCGTGTCTCCGCGGTCCGAACGGCGCCGATCGCGACCTCGGCGGCCTCCTGGACCGGGTAGCCGTAGACGCCGGTCGAGATGGCCGGGAACGCCACGACGGCGGCGCCGAGCTCGTCGGCCACCCGGAGCGACGACGTATGGCACCGGGCCAGCAGCGCCGCGGGCTCGCGTTCGGCGGCGTAGACGGGCCCGACGGTATGGATCACCCAGCGCGCGGGGAGGTCGCCGCCCGTCGTGGCTACGGCCTCCCCGGTCGGCAAGCCCTCGGGGTGCGACGTCGCGCGGATCTGCCGGCACGCCTCCAGGATCGTCGGCCCTCCACGCCGGTGGATCGCGCCGTCCACGCCGCCGCCGCCGCGCAGGGAGCTGTTCGCCGCGTTCACGATGGCGTCCACATCCTGCTCGGTGAGGTCGCCCTCGAGCAGTTCGATGCGCGGCGGCATGCCGGTATCGTAGGCGGGTGATCGTCTGCCTCGCGGCGAACCCGTCGATCGACCGCCTCTTCGAGATCGAACGCCTGGTGCGCGGTGACATCCACCGGCCGGCCGGATTCGTGCAGACCGCCGGCGGCAAGGGGCTGAACGTCGCCCGCGCCGCCCGCGCGCTCGGCGCCGATGCGGCGGCCGTCGCCCTGCTCCGCGGTCACGCCGGCGCCTGGCTCGAGGAGCAGCTCGCCGCCGAAGGCGTCGCCGGCTCTTTCGTGTGGACGCACGGCGAGAACCGATCCTCGCTGTCGGTCGCCGATCGCGAGACCGGCGGCCTCACCGAGTTCTACGAGCACGGGTCGATCGTGCCGACCGCGGCGTGGGTCGAGCTGATGCATGCCGCGGCGTCGCGCTTCGCGCCCGGCGCCTGGCTCACGATCAGTGGCTCGCTGCCCCGCGGCGTGCCCGACGAGGGCTACCGCGAGCTGGTCGCCGAGGCGCGCGAGGCCGGCGTGCGGGTGGCGGTCGACTGCGACGGCGAACGGCTGCGGCTCGCGCTGGAGGCGCATCCCGACGTGGTGAAGGTCAACACGACCGAGGCGCGGGAGCTGCTCGGGGTCCCGACCGCGCGGCAGGAGGAATCGATGGCGGCGGCGCGCAAGCTCCGGCAGTTGGCCGGCGGCGACGGTCACGCCGGGGTGGTGACGCGCGGCGCCGAGGGCGTCGTGCTGGCCGCGCCCGACGGCACCCTCTACGAAGGGATGCTCTACGTGCGAGGCCGTTACCCGGTCGGCAGCGGCGACGCGTTCCTCGCGGGTCTGGTCGCCGGGCTCGACCGTGGCGAGGACTGGGATGCGTCGCTCGCGATCGCGTTGGGCGCCGCGACCGCGAACGCGGAGATCCCGGGCGGCGGTCGACTGGATCCGGCGCGCGCGCAGGAGTTGGCCGCGCGCGCCGAGGTTCGGATGGTCTGATGCGCCCGCTCGCCCGACCCGATCGAACCATCGGGAACGACGTCCCCGACTCCTGTATCGTCGGGGCGTGCTCGATGGGAAGGTTCCGATGACAGGCCGGCTGTCGTGATCGCGTCGTTCGGCGGGATCGTCATCCTCGGGTTCCTGATCCTCGGCGTCTGCCTGGTCGGGTACGCGATCTGGTGGTTCTTCGTCAAAGAAGGCTGAACGTAACGGAACGGCGGCCGATGTCGGACGCCCTCTCCCGACCGATCGAGACCGATCGTCTGTCGCTCCGGCCGATGCGGCCGGCCGACGCCGAGGACCTCTTCGCGATCATGCGAGACCCCGCGATCGGAGCGGCCATGCACGAGCCGTCACCCGAGAACGTGGCGGTGGTGCGCGCGCGGATCGCGTCGTGGATCCGTGGTCCCGGGTCCGACGCCGACGAACGCTGGCTCAACTGGATCGCGCGGACGGACGACGGCCGGCCCGTCGCCCACCTCGCGGCGACGATCCACGGACGGGTGGCCTGGTTGGCCTGGGTCGTCGGCGTGGAGCACCAGCGTCGCGGCTACGCGACCGAGGCCGCGCGCGGGGTCATGGACCGGCTCGCGACGAACGGCATCGGCGCGTTCGCCGCGTCGATCCGGGACGGCCACGAGGCGTCGGAGGGGGTGGCCCGACACCTCGGCTTGCACGTGACCGACGAGATCATCGCGGGCGAACGGGTGTGGCGCACCCAGGAGGCATCACTGGGCTGACCGATCCTGCTCGGGGGCGTCGTCGGCCGCACCCCAGTCGACCGAAACCGCGGTCGGGTCGTCGGGATCGACGCGCACGGGGAGGGACGTGCCGGCGGCGAGCGACCTCCACCGGCCCTCGGGCACCGCGACGTTCACCGTGACGCGACGCGTCCCTTGACCGGGCACGTCGACGTCCAACTCGACCGGGACCGTGCCGCCACGGACCGACACGACCACGGCTCGCGCTCGCACGATGCCGCCGGGCGACGCCACGGCGCCGTCGTCGACGAGCTGCTCCGGCTCCACGTCGGGCCCTTCGCCGCTCGCCTTCGCCGCCCGGATCTGGTCGGCGATCCGCTTGATCTCCTCGGGCGCCACGGTGATCCCCATCCGTTCGACCTCGTCCTCGATCCGAGCCGTGATCTCGTCCGATGAGCCGGCGGCCGTGCTCGGGCTCGGCGATGGGGCCGACGGGCTCGTCGTCGACCGCCGCTCATCGCGCAGCAGGCGTCGCGCGTTCAGCCGCTGCGCGAACACGAGCGCCACGACCACGACGGCGATGACGAGGAAGATGGTGATGCCCACGCCGCAACCCTAGCTCAGGGATCGGGGCATCTCCCGGAACGGTAGGCTGCGCCGATGCCCGGCAGCTTCGATGTGCTCGTGCTCGGCGACGTGAATCCCGATCTCGTGCTCCGCGGGGAGAACGTCGCGCCCGCGTTCGGACAGGCCGAGCGGCTCCTCGACGAGGCGTACCTCACGGTGGGCGGGTCGGGCGCGATCCTCGCGTGCGGCGCAGCGCGCCTGGGCCTCACGGTCGGCATCTGCGGCGTGGTTGGCGACGACCTCTTCGGCCGCTTCCTGCGTGAGGAGCTCACCCGGCGGGGCGTGGACGTCCGCGGCGTCGTCACCGATCCGGAGCGGCCGACCGGGCTGACGGTCGTGCTGTCGCAGCCGGACGATCGCGGCATGCTGACCGTGCCGGGGACGATCGGCGCGCTGACGGCGGCGGCGATCGATCCGGGGGTGCTCGCGTCGGCGCGCCACGTGCACGTCAGCTCGTACTTCCTCCAGACGGCGCTCCGGCCCGACCTGCCCGACATCTTCGACCGGGTGCACGAGGCGGGCGGCACGACGTCGATCGACCCGAACTGGGATCCGAGCGACGCGTGGGACGGCGGGTTGCTCGACGTCTTGGCGAAGACGGACATCTTCCTGCCGAACGCGATCGAGGCGGCGCGGATCGCGCGGACCTCCGACGTCGAGGCCGCCGTGCGGAGCCTGGCGATGCGGGCCGGCCTCGTGGTCGTGAAGGAGGGCCCGCGCGGCGCCATCGCCGGCGGGTCCGGTGCCATGGTGCGGGCTCCCGCCGTGGCCACGACGGTGCTGGACACGACCGGCGCGGGCGACGCGTTCGATGCGGGGTTCCTGGCCGCGTGGTTGGGCGAGGCCTCGCTGGAGCATGCGCTGGCGATCGCGAACGTCTGCGGGGCGCTGTCGACGCGAGTGGCGGGCGGCGTCGACGGCCAGGTGACGATGGAGGAAGCGCTCGCGGCGCTCCGGGAGACGGCTCCGGACTAGGAGCCGGCCGGGATCGCGACGCCCGTCGTCGCGTCGAAGAGGTGGATCCTCGCCGGGTCGATGGAGACGGGCACCTCATCGCCGACGCGCACGCCGGTGGCCGGATCGACGCGCATGCTCACGGCCGCGCGGGCCGTGTCGACGCCGTCCGCCAACAGCAGCGCGTCCTCCTCCTCGGCGCCGCTCTCGGCCGCCCGCGCGTCGACGGTCCCGTGGACGATCACGTCGTCGCCGAGCGGCTCGACCACCTCGACGCGCACCGTCGTGTGCACGTCGGCCGCGCCGTTGACGCGCATCGCCTCCGGTCGCACGCCGACGATCGTGGCGCCGTTCGGGACGCCGGTACGCGTGAACGCCAGCTGCCCCGCCGTCACGGAGCCGTCGCGCACGTCCGCGGCGAACAGGTTCATGGGCGGACTCCCGATGAACCCGGCCACGAACACGTTCGCCGGGTGGTCGTAGACGTCCTGCGGCGGCCCGAGCTGCTGGAGCCGGCCGCCGGTCATCACCGCGATGCGATCGCCCAGCGTCATCGCCTCGACCTGATCGTGCGTGACGTAGATCGTGGTGACGCCGAAGCGATGATGCAGCCGCTTCAGCTCGGCGCGCATCTGCACACGCAGCTTCGCGTCCAGGTTCGACAGCGGCTCGTCCAGCAGGAACGCCTTCGGCTCGCGGACGAGCGCGCGACCCATCGCGACGCGCTGGCGCTGGCCGCCGGAGAGCTGACCCGGCCTGCGGTGCAAGAGATCATGGAGGCCGAGCATCTCCGCGACGCCGCTCACGCGCAGCGTGACCTCGTGCCGGGGCATGTGCCGCTGCCGAAGCCCGAACGCGAGGTTCTTCTCGACGGTCATGTGTGGGTACAGGGCGTAGTTCTGGAAGACCATCGCCACGTCGCGGTCCTTGGGCGGCACGTCGTTGATGCGCACGTCGCCCACCCGGATGTCGCCGGCGCTGATCTTCTCGAGGCCCGCCACCATCCGCAGCGCCGTCGTCTTGCCGCAGCCACTCGGTCCCACGAGGATCAGGAACTCGCCGTCGGCGACGTCGAGCGACAGGTCGTCGACCGCGACGGTCCCCTCCGGGAACACCTTCGTGACGTGATCGAACACGACGCCGGCCATGTCAGCCCTTCAGCCCCTGCGTCGCGATGCCCCGGACGAACCACCGTTGGGCGGCCAGGAACAGGATCAGCATCGGGAGCGTCGCCATCACGTTGCCGGCCATCAGCAGGTTCCAGTCGGTCGCGTGCGCGCCCTGGAAGTTCTGCAGCCCCAGCTGGATCGTGAACGCGTTCGTGTTGTTGATGATCGTGACGAGCGGCCACAGGAAGTCGTTCCAGGTCCACAGGAATTGGATGACCGCGAGGGTCGCCAGCGCCGGCAGGGACAGGGGCAGCACGATCGTGAACAGGATCTTCAGGCGCGAGGCGCCGTCGATCCGGGCGGCCTCCTCCAGCTCGATCGGCAACGTCCGGAAGAACTGCGTGAGCATGAAGACGCCGAACACGTTCGCGAGGTTCGGCACGATCAGCGCGCCGAGGTGATCGATCAGCCCCATCCGCTTCACGATCAGGAACGTCGGGATCAGGACCACCTGCAACGGAACCATCAACGTCGCGAGCAGCAGGAAGTACGTGACCTGCTTGCCCAGGAACCTGATGCGCGCGAACGCGTACGCGGCGAGCGAGCACAGCAGCAGGTTCGACAGCACCACCACCGTCGTGACCACCGTGGTGTTCCAGAACCAGCGGGCGAACGGCGCCGCCCGCAGGGTCGCGGTGTAGTTGCTCCACTGGAACCGGCCCGGCCACAGGATCGGCGGGAAGTGGCGCGTCTGCCCGATCGTCTCGAGCGATGTCGCCAGCATCCACACGAGCGGGATCAGCATCACGATCGCCGTCGGCATCAGCAGCAGGTGCCATGGGCTGAACGGCAGCCACCGGGCGCGCGGTCGCTCGACCATCCCGGTCTCGCCCGGGAGGGTCTGCGTATCGACCGCGCCCGGCGCCGTCCGATCGGTGACCGCGATGCTCATGAGGAGTAATGCACCACCCGGTTGCCCAGCCAGAACTGGATCAGCGTCAGCGCGAGGATCACCAGGAACAGCACGTAGGCGAGGGCCGCCGCGTAGCCGGCCTTCGAGAACCCGTACGAGCTGGTGAACGCGAGCCGGTAGATGTAGAAGACCGGGACGAACGTCCGGTTCAGCGGGCCGCCGTGCGTCACGAAGTACACCTCGTCGAACAGCTGGAGCGCGCTGATCGTCGACCAGACCACCAGCAGCAGCGTCGCGGGGCCGAGCAGCGGCAGCACGACGTTGCGGAACTGCGACCAGCGGCCGGCGCCGTCGACCGCCGCGGCCTCGATCAGCTCGGCCGGGACCCCTTGCAGCGCCGCGAGGTACACGATCGTGTCGAACCCGAGCCAGCCCCAGACCGTCATCACGACGAGCGCCGGCATCGCGCCCTGCGGTGAGTCGAAGTACCCGAACGGCCCGAGCCCCACCTTCGAGAACAGGAAGTTCGCCAGGCCGAACTCCTTGTCGAAAAGCCACAGGAACATGATCCCGGTGGCGATCGTCGAGACGGCGACCGGGATGAACACCGCCAGCCGGTAGAAGCGGATCAAGCGGATCTTCTGGTTCAGGGCGATCGCCAGGAACAGCGCCAGCACGATCGAGATCGGCACGAACAGGAACGTGTAATACGCGGCGTTCACGGCGGCCGTGCGCGCCAGCGGATCGCTCGCGATGTGCTGGTAGTTCGACAGTCCGGTGAACGGGCGGCTCGGCGAGATCAGCCCGGCCTTCTGCAAGGACAGCACGAAGCCCCACACGACGGGGATCAGCCCGAACAGCACGATCAGCAGCACCGACGGCAGGACGAACATCCACCCCGCCACGTGGTCGGACGCCACCGCACGCCGGAGCCGACCGGGAGGACGGACCGACGCCGCGGCGGTGGCCATGGCTCGGGAGCCTAGCCGCCTGCCAGGACCTGGTTCACTTGGTTCGCGGCGTCGTCCAACGCCTGCTTCGGATCGGCCTGCCCCAGCAACGCCTTCACGATCGCCTGCCCCATGATCTGCGAGATCTGATCGTAGGTCTGCAACGTCGGGCGCGCCTTCGCGACGTTCTTCAGGTTCTCCGCGAACACGTCTTCCCCGGGGAACTTCTTGCCGAACGCCTTCACGAAGCCCGGCTCGGCCACGACGCTCGCGCGCGTGGGCAGGTGCCCGCTGGTCATCGAGTCGGCCTGGACCTGGGCGGCCGCCGTGAACCACTGCATGAACTCGAGCGTCGCGGCCTTCCGCGCGTCCCCGTTGTCGAACATCACCCACATGTCGGGTCCCGAGATCGTCTGGTGGCTGCCGCCGGGGTACGCCGGCATGATCTGCACGCCGTAGTGGACGTCCGGGTAGCTCGAGAGCGCCCACGGGCCTGTCAGGACCATGCCGACGTGGCCGCTGTTGAACAGGTCGTCGATCTTCGTGTTCTGCAGGTCGAGGTACATGCTCTTGTCGGTCACGGCCATCTGCTGGAGCGTCGTGAGCGCCTGGACGCCGGCTGCGGAGTTGAACATGGCCTGCGTGTTGTCCGCGTTCAGGATGTCGCCGCCGCCCTCCCAAAGCATCGCGTCGAAGTGCCACACGGTGTCCTCGCTGGCGTCTGCCGGGAAGGCGAGGCCGAACTGCTTCGTCGCGGGGTTGGTCAGCGCCTTCGCGGCGGCCGCGAAGTCGCTCCACGTCCAGTCGGCCGTGGGGTAGCTGAGGCCGGCCGCGTCGAACAGGGCCTTGTTGTAGACGATCGCGAGGTTGTCCACCAGCGCGGGCACGCCGTACACGTGGCCGTCGACGGTCGCGGCCGCCTGCTCGCCGGGGTAGAAGTCGTTCCAGTTCCAGCCGTCGCCCTTGACGGTGTCGGTCAGGTCGATGATGCCGGGCGCGTCGGCCAGTGCGGCCAGCGAGGTCCCGTACTGGTACGTCACGTCCGGCGGGTCGCCACCCTGCAGCGCGACGGTCAGCTTCTGGTACGCGTTGTCGTTGCTGCCCACGTACTTCGCGTCGACCTGGACGTCCGGATGCGAGGCGTTGAACGCGTTGACCAGGTCGTTGAGGGACTTCGCCTCGTAGTTCGTCTGGCCGTTGGCGGCGATCACGTTGCCGTAGCCGTGCCACAGCGTGATGTGCACCGGGGCGCCGGCCGAGGTCTGCGACGACGCGGAGCCGCCGCTGGAACAGGCCGCGGCGACCAACGCCACCGCCGCGAGCACGATCGCTGCACGCTTCATCCGGTTCCCTCCTGCTGCAGCACCACCGAGCGGGTCAGGTGGCGCGGATGGTCGGGGTCAAGGCCGCGCGCTTCGCTGAGCGCGACGGCCATCCGTTGGATACGTAGCAATTCGGCCATCGGGTCGAACGTGGCCTCAAGGACCGTGGCGCCGGTGGCGCGAACGTCGTCGGCGATGGTCGGATCGGGGGTGCTGAGGATCCACACGAGGGAGCCAGGCCCGGCCACGCTCACCGGGCCGTGGCGGTACTCCATCGCGGGATAGGACTCGGTGTGTGCCTGCGCCGCCTCGCGCATCTTCAACGCGGCCTCGTGGGCGAGGCCGACCGTCCACCGGTGGCCCAGGAAGACGAAATGATCGAACCGCGATGGCTCGACCGGCAGCTGGTCGGCCAGCGCCACGCCGGCGTCGGAGATCGCACGGTCGAGGTCCTCGCCCAGGTGCGCGCGCAGCAACGCGAGCGCGCCGGTCGCGAACCGCGTCTGGACCACCGAACGTTCGTCGGCGAAGTCCAGGACGAGCGAACGGCGCGCCAACTGGGCGACCGGTGAGCCGAGCACGGCGGTGATGGCGGTGGTGGTGACGTCGCGATCGCGGAGGGCGGCCAGCGCGTCGACGACCTCGGTGGTCGTCCCGCTGCGGCTGATCACGACGACGCGGTCGTAGGTGCGCTCGGGCGGCAGCTCGGTCGCGGTGGCGGCGTCGGTCTCGCCGGCGCCGGCGTCCTCGCGCAGCGCCGCGTACGCCTGGGACACGAACCACGAGGTGCCGCAGCCCACCGCCAGCACACGCTCGCCCGGCTGGGGGAGCGCCGGCCCCGATCCGGCGGCCATGTCCGAGGCGCGGTGCCACACCGAGGGCTGAGACGCGATCTCCTCCGCGATGTCGGACACCGCTCCGCACGCTAGTGCGCGTTCGTGTTCGGAGTCAACCCAGAACGTGCAAGAACGCGCATGGCCCGGCTATGCTCCGCTCGTGCACCAGGCCGAGCGCCTCACCGCGATCCTCGAGGAGATCTCCTCCGACGGAACGGTCGAGGTCGCCGACCTCGCCGGCCGGCTCGACGTCTCCGCCGCCACGATCCGCCGGGACCTCGAGCGGCTCGAGGAGCAGCGCCTGCTCACCCGGACCCACGGCGGGGCGGTCTCGCACGGCGTCCTGTACGAGTTGCCGCTGCGCTACAAGTCGGCGCGGCACCAGGAGGAGAAGCGGCGGATCGCGCGCGCGGTCGCAGCCCGGGTGACCGACGGCATGGCGGTCGGCCTCACGGGCGGTACGACGTGCACCGAGGTCGCGCGCGAGCTGGTCGACCGCGAGCACCTCACCGTCGTCACGAACGCGCTCAACATCGCGAGCGAGCTCGCGATCCGCCCGAACCTCAAGCTGGTGGTGACCGGCGGCGTCGCCCGCCCCGAGTCCTACGAGCTGGTCGGCCCCGCGGCCGAGCAGGCGCTGGCCGTGCTGAACCTCGATCTGGCGTGCATCGGGGTCGACGGCATCGACGCCGTCTCCGGCTGCACGACCCACCACGAGGTCGAGGCCGCCACGAACCTCGCGCTGATCGAGCGCGCGCGACGCGTGATCGTGGTCGCGGACTCCTCGAAGATCGGGCTCGTCGCGTTCGCCCGGATCTGCCCGGTCGAGCGCGTGGATGAGCTGATCACCGATCGCCGCGCCGACGCGCGCGCCCTACGCGCGATCCGGCAGGCCGGCGTGTCGGTGGAGACGGTCTGAGATGGACGATCTCGGCGAGCTGCGCCTGCGGGACTTCGTGCCGCGCCGGGCGGTGCGGGCGCTGCGGGCCGAGCTGCTGCCGCGACCGCCAGTGCCGATCGTCGACGCGCACCAGCATCTCGGCCGGTGGCTCACGGAGGGGTGGAGCGCGCCCGACGTGGGCCGGCTGCTCGCCACGATGGACGAGGTCGGGGTCGCCGCGGTCGTGAACCTCGACGGCCTCGCTGGCCAGCTCGAGGCGAACCTCGACCGGTACGACCGCGCGCACCCGGGGCGGTTCGCGACCTTCACGCAGCTCGACCGGTCGCGCATCGCCGAGGGTGACTGGGCTGGCCTCGGCGCCGACGTCGCCGACGCGGCCGCGCGAGGCGCGAAGGGCCTCAAGGTCTGGAAGGACCTCGGGCTGCACCTGCGCGATCCGCAGGACCGGCTCGTCGGACCCGACGATCCGAGGCTCGATCCGGTCTGGGACGCCTGCGCCGAGGCGGCCATCCCCGTCACGATCCACACGGCCGACCCGGCGGCGTTCTTCGAGCCGCTCGATCAGCACAACGAACGGGTCGAGGAGCTGCTCGAACACCCCGACTGGTGGTTCGGCGACCGCGAGAGGTTCCCGGTGTTCGAGCGGCTCTTGGACGAGCTGGAGGCGCTGATCGCGCGGCGGTCCGACGTCACGATCATCGGTGCGCACGTCCTCGGCTGCGCCGAGGACCTCGCGTGGGTCGGGCGGATCCTCGACACGTATCCGAACGCGAACGCCGACGTCGCGGCGCGGATCGCCGAGCTCGGCCGGGTGCCGCGCGCGGCGCGGGCGTTGCTGGTGCGGCACGCCGGCCGGTTCGTGTTCGGGACCGACGACGTGCCGGTCGCGGCGGCGACGTACGAGATCCACCGCCGGTTCTTCGAGACCGCCGACGAGTGCTTCGACTACGCGGCCGAGCCGGTGCCGCCGCAGGGCCGCTGGACGATCGACGGGCTCGACCTGCCGCCGGACGTGCTCGCGGCGCTCTACGGGGGGAACGCGCGCCGGCTGATCCCCGGCCTCGCGCCGTGAATCCCCCGGACATCCGTCCGTTCGCGGCCGAGGACCTGGATCGCGTGATCGCCGGGATCCCGTCCGAGGAGCCGGACGCACTTCGACGCCGGCTCCGCGAGCACGAGAGGGGCGACGTCGTGTGGCTCGTCGCGTGGGTCGAGGGCACGCCGGTGGGCTACGGCGGCCTCGTGCTCGACGCCGACCGATCGCCCGAGGAGCTTGTCGAGTCGCGCGGCCTTCCCCTCGTCGACTACCTCGTCGTCGAGGAGCCGTACCGGCGCCGCGGGATCGGTCGCGAGCTGATGCTCGCCCTCGAGAGCGTGGCGCGCGATGCTGGGTGGCCCGGCGTCATGTTGGATACGGGCACCGGTGAGGACTTCGCGCCGGCCCGCGCGCTCTACCGCTCGCTCGGCTACGTCGATCGCGGCGGGATCTACCTGGGCGGCTGGTCGGATCCGGACCGGCCCGGCGTGCACCTCGTGGACCGGCTGACGATCTGGGTGAAGCGGCTGCGCTGAGGGGCGGGCCCCGATCAGTTACGGATGACCGGCCCGGGCATCAAGAGGATGGCCGAGCTCTCGCTCGGCCATCCATCCTGCGATCGGTACTGCTGGCGGGTCGTTACGAGTCGACGGCGTCGACGATCTTCTCGCCGCCCTCGTTGATGGCCTTCACGACGTCGTCGTAGTCGCCCTTGTCGATCGCCTTGTTGACCTTCTTCGTGGCGTGGTCGACGGCGGAGTCGATCTTGTCCAGGTACCGGTCGTCCACGACCGCGACGATCGCCGAGGAGTTCGCCGGCAGCCACTGTGCCTCATCGAGGCTGGAGGCGATCTTCTTCTCGTCGTGGCGCTTCGCTATCTTGCCCGCCACCCCACCGGCGACCGCACCGACGGCCATCGCGCCCAGCAGCGGCGGGGCGAACAGTCCGACGACGAGGCCGGCGACCCCACCGAGCGTCGCGCCGGCCGCGACCTGCCCGCCGCCGTGCTCCTCGACCTTCACCTTGCCCTCGGCGTCCCTGTCGAGCACGACCGAGGCCACGACGACCGTGTCATCGAAGCTCTTGAGCGACTGGTAGTCCTGCTTGGCCGTGGCGGCGTCGCCGTAGGACGCCACGTACAGAACGAGGTTCAGGTTGTCATAGCTCCCCATGTTCTCTCCTTTACGAGGCCGGCCCCGCTGATGGTGGCCGATGGTCATTCAACCCTCACCCGGTCCTCGGTCTGTGTCAAACCGGCCGACGGCCCTCCGATCCCTCGGCGGGGGCCAGCCACGCGACGAGGATGAGGCGACGTCCCACTCCAGCAGGACCTTGCCGCTCTCGCCGGAGGCGGCCACCGCGAACGCCTCCTCGTAGCGGTCCACCCCGAAGCGGTGCGTGATCACCGGCTTCACGTCCAGACCCGACTGGAGCATCACGGTCATCTGGTACCAGGTCTCGTACATCTCCCGGCCGTAGATCCCCTTGATCGTCAGCATGTCGAACACGACCTTGTTCCAGTCGATCGCGATCGGCTCCGACGGGATCCCGAGCATCGCGATCCTGCCGCCGTGCGCCATCGTGTCGATCATCGATCGCAGCGCCGACGCGTTCCCCGACATCTCGAGCCCCACGTCGAAGCCCTCGACCATCCCGAGCTCCGTCTCGACGTCGTGCAGGTCGCGCGCGGCCGGGTCGATCACCATCGTCGCGCCCATCCGCTCGGCCAGGGCGCGCCGGTACGGGTTCGGCTCGCTGACCACCACGAACCGCGCGCCGGCGTGCCGCACGACGGCCGCCGCCATGCAGCCGATCGGCCCGGCGCCGGTGATCAGGACGTCCTCGCCGAGCACCTCGGTGGACAGCGCGGTATGGACCGCGTTGCCGAACGGATCGAAGATCGCGGCGACCTCCGGATCGACGTCGTCCGCGTGCTTCCAGACGTTCGTCACCGGCAGCACGATCGTGTCGGCGAACGCGCCGGGCCGCTGCACGCCGACGCCGCGGCTGTTCGCGCACAGGTGGCGTCGGCCGGCCAGGCAGTGACGGCAGCGGCCGCAGACCACATGGCCCTCACCGCTCACGCGATCGCCGGGGTGGAAGTCGCTGACGTTCGAGCCGACCGACGCGATCCGCCCGACGAACTCGTGGCCGACCACGAGCGGCGGCGTCACGGCCGAGCGGGCCCACGCGTTCCACTCCCAGATGTGGACGTCGGTGCCGCAGATGCCGGCGCGCTCGACGTGGATCGCGACGTCGTTGATGCCGACCTCGGGCTCCGGCACGTCCTCCAGGCGGATCCCGACCTCGTCGGCGTGCTTGACCAGCGCGCGCATCAGCCCCGCCGGATCGCCTCGGGGATCAGCTCGCCGTGCGCGGCCAGCAGGTCGTCGACCATCGCGGCGATCTGCCGGGTCGTGAGCGTGGCGGCGGTGTTCGGGTCCAGGAGCGCGGCCTGGTACACGAGGTCGCGCGAGCCCTCGAGGACCGCGCGGACCGTCAGCTCGACGACGTTCAGGAACGTGCGGTTCAGCGCGAGGCATTGCGGCGGGATCGCGCCGATCCGCTGGGGCTGGACCGCGCCGTCGGCCACGACGCACGGGACCTCGACGCACGCGTCGTCGGGGAGCCCGTCGATCAGCGCGTCGTTGCGGACGTTGCCGTAGAGCTCCATCGGCGTCCCGGTCTCCAGCGCGAACACGAACTGCGACGCGAGCTCGTCGTTGCGCTCGAGCTGGATGTCCTTCCCCGCGTCGAGCTCGGCCTTCAGCTCCTCCCACTCGCGGAGGTTCTCGTCGCTGCGCCGGATGTACTCGTCGATCTCGGAGCGGAACCACGCGACCTCGTCGTCGTGGTGCAGGATCCACGGCACGTACTCGGCGCTGTGCTCGGAGGATTCGGTGGGGAAGTAGCCGAAGCGCCGGAAGAGCTCGACGCGCACGCGCCGCCCGAGCCCCTCGGGATCGTCCTCGACGATCCGTCGCAGGCGCGGGTAGAGATCCTCGCCGGTCTCGCGATCCGCGAACGTGTACACGAAGCATTGGTGGTTGAACCCGGCGGTGCGGAACGCCACCCGCTCCTCCGGCACGCCGACGGTCTCGGCCAGGAACGTGTGGGTATCGCGCACGCTGTGGCACACGCCGATCGTGCGCGCGGCCGGCCAGCGCGAGCCGGCCCAGATCCCCCAGGGGACCATCGCCATCGGGTTCGTGTAGTTCAGCAGCAGTCCGTCTGGGCAGAGCTCGGCCATCTCGTCGCCCATCTCGATCATCACGGGGATCGTCCGGAGTCCGCGCATGATGCCGCCGATGCCGATCGTGTCGGCGATCGTCTGCCGGAGGCCGTAGCGCTTCGGGATGTCGAAGTCGGTGACCGTCGCCGCGTAGCCGCCCACCTGGATCTCGTTGATCAGGTAGTCCGCGCCGACGAAGGCCTCGCGGCGGTCCGCGTGCGCGGTGATCGTCTGGCCGGCGCCGAGGCGCTCGACGACCTGGGCCGCCGCGCGCTCGGCGTAGGCCAGCCGTTCGGGGTCGATGTCGTGCAGGGCGACGTGGACCGACCCTCGCAGCTCCTCGGTGGAGCAGAGGTCGGTCAGGATGTTGCGGGTGAACTCCACGCTGCCCGCGCCGATGATCGCGATCTTGATCACTGGGCGGAGTCTAGGGCCGGCTGGGTAGCATCCGCCCGATGCCCGGCTCCCTGTGCATGCTCGCGTTCGATCACCGCCGGTCGCTGATGACGGCGTTCTTCGGCGTCGAGGGGGACCCATCCGAGGACGACGGCCGGCGGGCGCGCGAGGCGAAGCGGGTGATCTGGGACGGGCTCGTCCGCGGCCTGGGCGGCGGGTTCGCCGGGGAGCCGGCGGCCCTCGTCGACGCGACGTACGGCGCCGACGTGATCGCCGCCGCGCACGCGGCCGGCATCCCGGTCGCGGTGCCCGTCGAGGCGAGCGGCCGCGCGGAGCTCGCGTTCGAGCACGAGGACTGGCAGACGCGCCTGGATCGCCTGCATCCCACATGGGCGAAGGTCCTGGTGCGCTACAACCCGGCCGGCGACCGAGCCATGAACGCGCGCCAGCGGACGACGTTGC
Organism: Actinomycetota bacterium; assembly: GCA_035519495.1. Taxonomy (GTDB): domain Bacteria; phylum Actinomycetota; class UBA4738; order UBA4738; family HRBIN12; genus AC-51. The sequence continues at coordinate 17,960 of DATIWE010000074.1, read as the reverse complement.
ACGCGTTCTTCGACCATTGTCTCGCGACCGGTCGGGCCACGCTCCTGGAGCTGCTGGTGCCGCCGGAGCCGTCGCAGGTGGGGCCCGCGTACGACCTCGTCGCGCGGCCCACGCTCATGGTCGACGCGATCGAGGAGCTGCGCACCGACGGCATCCACCCCGACCTGTGGAAGCTCGAAGGGCTCGACCAACGGCAGGACTGCGAGGCCGTCGCGCGCGTCGCCGGCTCGCCGTGCCTCGTGCTCGGCCGCGGCGCCGACGCCGAGGCCGTGGATCGCTGGCTGCGCGCGGCGGCCGGCGTCGAGGGGTACGTCGGGTTCGCGATCGGCCGTTCGATCTGGTGGGAGCCGCTGCGCCGGTGGACCGAGGGGGGCGATCGCGGCGACGCCGTCGCCGCGATCGCGTCGGCCTACCGTCGCTGCGCCGGCGTCTTCGACGCCGCCGCAGCTGGTTGACTCGCCCTGCGGGCACTGGGAGCGTGAGGGGGATGCGCCGTCCGCCCGTCGCCACCGCGCTGCAAGGGATGTTCCTGCTGTACGGGTTCGCGGTCGCGATCTTCTTCCCGTTCCTGGCTCTGTACCTTCGCGACTTCCAGCATCTGGACGAGGGCGAGATCGGGCTGGTGCTGGCGATCGCGGCCGCGGCGCGGATGCTGACGAACCCGGCCTGGGGGCACGTCGCGGACACCCGGCTCGGCCGTCTGAGCGTGCTGCAGATCGGGCTGATCGGCGCGGCCGTGGCGGCCGGCGTGATGAACGCCGTGACCGGTCTCACCGCGGTCGTCGTCGTGATGGCCGTGCATTCCGTGTTCTTCGTGGCGCAGGGGCCGAACCTCGACGCGATCGTGCTCGAGCATCTCGGCCGCGATCGGATGTCGGAGTACGGACGGATCCGCGGGTGGGAGAGCATGACGTACGCGGCCGGGTGCCTCCTGTTCGGCGCGCTGCTCCAGCACGCCGGCATCCGCTGGGCGATGCCGATCTGTGCGATCACGATGCTGTTGGTGCTCGCCTGGACCGTGACCCTCGAACGCGACCGCCCGCACGTCCTCGAGGATCACGGGCGGCTCGGCGCCGTCGGCGCGGTGTTCCGCGCGGCGCCGCGCCTGTGGGGGTTCCTCGCCGCCGCGTTGCTGGTCTGGACCGGCTTCAACGCGGCCTGGTACTTCATCGGCCCGCGCATCGAGGACGCCGGCGGCGGTCCGCTGCTGATCGGCCTCGGCGCCGCGCTCGGCGGGCTGATCGAGGTGCCGACGATGCGGAGCTCGCCCCGGCTCCAACGGCGCCTCGGGCTGCGTACGGTCTACGTCGCCGGCTGCCTGGTGTACGGGACCGCGTTCCTGCTGTGGGGCGCGGTGTCCAACCCCACGCTCCTGTCGTTGATCACCGTCCTGGAGGGCGTCGGGTTCAGCCTGCTGTTCACCACGAGCGTGGTGATCGTCGGCCGGCTGGTGCCGCCGTCGCTCTACTCCACCGGGAACTCCATCAGCCAGATGGTGTGGTTCGGGCTGGGCCCGATCCTCGGGGCGGGGCTCGGCGGTCTCGTCTACCAGCGGCTCGGCGCGCCGCGGCTGTACCTCGGGGCGTTCCTCCTCGCGCTCGCGGGCGCGATCGTCGCGTGGTTCGCGCTCGCGGTGCCGTCGCTCGAGGAACCCGAGGCCGACGCCACCGAAGCGCAGAGCGTGTGAGCGGCACGCTCGTCGCCGAGCACCGGGCGCTCGTCTCCCGCGCCTTCCCCGGTCTCGCGATCGCGTCGTTCGAGCCGATCGGCGACGGGTGGACGGTCTTCACGTACGAAGTGAACGGCGACACGATCGTGCAGCTGCCGCGTTCGGCGTACGCCGCCGACCGGCTGCGCGCGCAGATGCGTCTGTTGCCGGAGCTCGCGCGCGAGCTCCCCGCGGCGGTGCCGGTCCCCACGCTGGTGTCGGAGGAGCCCGTCGTGATGGGCTACCGGAAGCTCAAGGGCGCGCCGCTCGGCGCCGCGTCGGACGGCGTGTGGCCCGAACGGCTCGGCCGCTTCCTGTACGACCTGCACGCCGTCGCTCCGGAGATCCTCGGGCTCCGCGGGATGAGCGCGGCGACCGTCTCCGACCTGTTCGACGAGAGGCTCGCGGTACTGCGCGAGCGGGTCCTCCCGCTCCTCGAGCCCGCGACGGCGCGGCGGCTCGGGGAGCGGATGGACGCGTTCCTCGCGGACCACGCGACGCGCCGGTACGCGCCGTGCCTGACGCACGGCGACATCGGTCCCGAGCACATCCTCGTGTCGCCCGACGGCGACCTGGCCGGGGTGCTGGACTGGGAGGAGCTGGCGATCGGCGATCCCGCCGCCGACCTGGCCTGGATGCTGCGCGCGCGCCCGGCCGACGGGGAGCGCGTGCTCGCCGGGTACGGCGGCGCGCCGGACCCGTCGTTCCGCGCGCGCGCCGCGTTCCGGTTCGTGTTGATGCCGTTCCACGATGTGGTGCACGGGCTCACCACCGGCGATGACGCGCTCGTCGAGGCCGGGCTCGCCGGCATCCGCGACCGCGACGCCCCGACGGCCTAACGAACGGTGCGACCTGCGGGTTTGCGGAAAGCCCGACCCCTCTCGACGATGGTCCCCCGCGGGACGGCGGAACGCGGCGTCGAGAGGAGGCTCCGACGATGGTCAGCGCCTACATCTTGATCCAAACGGAGGTGGGCAAGGCCGGCCAGGTCACGACGCAGATCGGCGACATCGCCGGCGTCGTTGCGGTCGACCCGGTGACCGGTCCCTACGACGTCGTGGCCAAGGCAGAGGCGGAGGACCTCGACCTGCTCGCGAAGGGAACCGTGATGCCGATCCAGGCGCTCGACGGGATCACGCGCACGCTCACGTGTCCGGTCCTGCAGCTCTAGCGGCGTGCCGGTCAAGGTCCGCACCGACGACCAGATCTCCGACGTGGAGGGCGGCTGGTTCCGCGCCCGGTGGCACTATTCGTTCGACTCGTATGCCGATCCGGAGTACACGTCGTTCGGCACGCTCCGGGTCTTCAACGACGACCGCCTGATCCCCGGCGCGATCTGGCCGATGCATCCGCATCGGGACATCGAGGGGCTCACGTACGTCGTCGAGGGATCGTTCCGGCATCAGGACGACGTCGGCGGCGCGCCGGGCCCCCTACCGGCAGGATCGGTCCAGCGGATGACGCTCGGCAGCGGCGCATGGCACTCGGAGCAGAACGCGTCGGAGACCGAGCCGATGCGTTTCATCCAGCTATGGATCATGCCGTCCGAACGTGGCCTCACGCCGGGCGTCGAGCAGAAGGTCTTCACCGTGCAGGATCGCACCGACCGTCTGCTCCGCGTGATCAGCGGCGCCGGCGGCGACGCGGTCCTCGTGCACCAGGACGCCCACGTGTTCGTGTCGCACCTGAACGCCGGCGCGCGCATCGGACATCCGCTCCCGGTCGGCCGCGGCGCGTACCTCTACGTGATCGAGGGCGACGTCGAGGTGAACGGCGCGCGGATGGTCACCGGCTCGGCGGCGCAGATCACCGACGAGCCGGACGGGATCGCGATCGTCGCGGCCGCGACCTCCGAGCTGATCCTCGTCGACGTCGCACTCGGCTGAGTCGTGCGCGCTACGCCTCGTCCACCCGGACGGGGAACGGCAGCGCCACGGGGTCCACGAACGGCGGGTTCCCGTCGTCGTCGAACCGATCCATCCGGAAGTCCTCGACGCGTTCGACGACGTCGGTGGACCCACCGAGCGCCAGGTCGACCGCGATCCGCGACACGGCCGGGCCCCACATCATGCCGTGCCCGCAGGCGCTCGCGATCGACGCGCCGTCGACCTCGGTCCCGTCCCGCAGCACGAGCGGGCCGGTGAGCGGGAAGTGGTCCGGCGTGTACTCGATCGTCGCCGCCCACACCTTCTTCAGGCCGAGGTCGCGCGTGACCGGCAGCAGGCGGTGCAGGCGGCGCTCCATCCGGCGCAGGTAGGCCCAGTCGATCGCGCGGCCGGGCCCCGGCGTCTCCTCGGGGTTCGACATGCCCCAGAGCAGGCCGCCCTCCTCGGGCCGCCAGTAGATCCCGGCGCCGATGTCGAACGCCATCGCCGTCGTGTCGCCGTACAGATCCGGCGAGGCTTCCGTCACTGCGACCTGGTGCCGCGCGTACCCGACCCAGGCGCGGGCGCCCGCCGCGGCCGCCACCGACTGCATCGCCGGACCGCCGGTCAGCAGGACCCGTGGCGTCGCGATCGTGCCGTCGGTCGTGTGCACGCCCGTCACCGTGCGATGTCCGCGACGCCCCGCCCGCATCCGCACGCCGACGAACGCGCATCCCTCGCGCAGCTCCACGCCGGCGCGCTGCATCGCGAGCGAGTAGGCACGGACGTTCCTGGGCGGATCGATCCAGCCGTCCGTCGCGACGTACGAGCCGCCGCGGTAGCCGACCTCGCCCATCGCCGGGATCATCCGCCGCACCTCGGCGGCGTCGGCCCACCGCACGTCGAGACCGACCCCGCGCTGCATCGCGATCCGCTCCCGGGCCGTGCGCTCGTCGCGCGCCGTCGCGGCGAGGATCACGTAGCCACGGCCGACGAAGCCCGAATCGACGCCGTACCGCTCGTCTTGTCCCCCGTAGAAGCCGATCGACCAGGCACCGAGGCGGACGGTGTCCGGCGTGCCGCCCTGCGCGCGCACCATGCCGGCCGCGCGGCCCGACGCGCCCTGCCCGACCCGGTCGCGTTCCAGGACGATCACGGACAGGCCGGCCTCGCGCGCGAACACCGACGCCCAGCCGCCGACGGTGCCCGCGCCGACGATCACGAGGTCCGCATCCCTGGCGCTCATCGCACGCGAACCCTAGTCGCTCCCCGGGCGAACCCGTACCCGATGGCCACTACGCTTGCCGCGATGCAGCTCGCCCCAACCCCGCCGGCGCCCGCGGAGCGTCGCACCCTCGCCGAGGAAGTGCTCGTGGTGCTGGCGCTGTCGCTGCTCGCGAGCGCCGCGTACGCGATCGTCTCGCTGTTCCAGGCGCCGCTGAAGGGCGCGGTCGTCGCGGCCGCCGACCAGAACCCCCTGTTCGTGAACCAGTTCCTGGGGTTCGTGTTCGGGCTGGCGCCGGTCTTCCTCGTCGTCTACCTCGTGCGCCGCGACGGCGAGGGCGTGGCCGCGATCGGCCTGGCCGGCGATCGTCCGGGCTGGGATCTTGCCGCCGGATCCCTGTTGTTCCTGGTGGTCGCGGCCGGCGGGATCGCGATCTACCTCGGGGCCGTGCACCTCGGCGTGAACCGGTTCGTGATCCCTGCGCCGCCGCCCGACCACTGGTGGACGTACCCCGCGGTCTTCATGAATGCCGCCGGCGCGGCGCTCCTCGAAGAGATCATCGTCCTGGCCTACCTCTTGACGCGCCTACGCCAGATGGGGTGGTCGCCGGCGGCGGCCGTCCTGGCCAGCGCCGTGCTGCGCGGCGGCTACCACCTGTACCAGGGGTGGGGCGGCTTCGCAGGCAACTTCCTCATGGGCCTGCTGTTCGGCGTGCTCTTCCTGCGGTGGCGCCGGACGTGGCCGTTCGTGGTGGCCCACTTCCTGCTGGACGCCGGCGCCGCCACCGGGTACCTGCTGTTCCGCCGGCACCTGCCCGGCTTCTGAGCGGCTCTGGTATCCTTTCGGGTCGAGGTACCTCAACCAAGACCGATCCCCGGCCCGCGCGCCGGGGTTTCGTGTTTCTTGGGCTCACCCTCGCGGCCCGTCTCGGAAGCCCGCTCAGATCCAGGTGTTGAACCACACGATCGCGCGCCAGTGGATGTCCGTGATCCGCCCCGCGGTCAGGATCGGCCAATCAAGCCAGAACACGATGACCACGGCCAGCAGGAAGACCCACACGAACGGCCGGTAGACGTACGCCCGCGAGATCGCCGGCTCGCCGGTCTCCGGGTTGGTCGCCACGGTGCCGGTCTCCGGGTCCCGCACGACGATCGTGGCGTCGGATGCCTGCCGGGCGAGGTACGTGACGGCCAGGATCATGAACGGCGTCAACGGGAGCACGTAGAAGAAGAAGGTGGGCCGGCCCACCGCGAACCACGGCAGGTACTGGCCGAGGAACGCGACCAGGATGAAGCCCGCGCGCCAGTCGCGCAGGCGCCGCCACGCGAACGCGAGGTAGGGGATGGCGAACACGCTCGCCCAGAACACGATCGGGTTGCCGATCGCGAGGACCTGTTCGATGTCCGGCCCCAGGTCTTTGACATAGAAGGAGGTCGGGCGCAGGTCGAGGATCCACTTCCATTGGCGGGCGTAGTACGGGTGCGTCGGCGTCTGCAGCCCGGTCTTCGGATCGAGCGCCGTCCAGTTCAAGCCGTGCTCGTGGAAGTTCAGCGTCGCGGTGAGGTTCTGCCACCACGCCGTCCAGCTCCAGCCGAAATGGTGGAACCAGGGGATCCACGTGATCATGTACACGGCGAACGGCAGGAGCACGAACGCGAGCACGATCCCGAGCGACTCCCGCGCGAACGCCCGCCAGATCGCGGCGCCCCAGGTCCGGTCGCCGCGGTGCCGCCGCGATGCCTCCCAGATGTAGCTGATCGCGATCGCTGCGAAGATCGCCATCGCGCCGTTCCACTTGACCGCCGCCGCGGCGCCGAACGCCGCGCCGGCGGCGAAACGCCACGGGCGCCACAGCGGTGAGTAGACGGGGGCGACTGGGTGCCGCTCCTCGAGCGGGGCGGGCTCGGGGTCGGGAGGTTGCCGTCGCTCGAGCCATCGCCGGTCCATCACGAGCGCGATGAACCCGATCATCACCCAGAGCTCCAGGTGGACGTCCAGGAGCGCGGTCCGGGACATCACGATGTTGAGGTCCTCGACCGCGATGAGCGACCCGGCGACGAACGTCCACAGCGCCGAGCCGAACAGCAGCTGCGCCAGGACCGCGGTCAGCGTGACGACCAGCGTCCCGGCGAGCGCGGAGGTCACCCGCCAGCCGAACGGGTTCATCCCGAAGGCCTTGATCCCCATCGCGATCTGCCACTTGCCGAGCGGCGGATGCACCCACGACCCGACGTCCCACTTGTTCGTCCGCCAGTACTTCTCATCCCCGGAGTCGATGTGGCACACGTCGTTGGACCAGCCGACGAGGATGCACGCGGCCTTCGGGTAGTAGACCTCGTCGAAGACGAACTCCGGCGGGTGTTGCAGGTGGAAGAACCGCAGGAACCCCGCGAGTGCCGTGACGGCGATGATCGCGACGATCGGCCGGTTCAGCCGCGCGAGCATCGACACGGGCTCAGTGTCCCCGGGGTCGGTCGGCCAGCCGGACGACGAACTGAAGACCCTGGAAGTCCGCGGTGATCGAGGCGCTCTTGTTGTCGACGAGGCCGGCCGCCAAGCCGAGCTCCTGCACCCCGGCGAAGTCGACGTCGGTCTGCACCGCCGCCGCCTTCTTCGGCCAGGCGACCCAGAGCCTGCCGGCCGGCGCGAGCGACGCGACGAGCGACGGGAACCGGCGTTCCAGATCGGCTCGCCGTGTCGCGCCGACGACGATCACGTCGAGCTCCTTCGCCGGCCGTGCCAGGAACGTTACGCCGTCGGGGACCGGCGCGAGCGCCTCCAGCGCCTCGTCGAACCCCTCGGGCGGATCGGCGAGGAGGACGCGGGCGCCGGCGGCGATGCCGAGCTTCCGCCACAGCGGCGTCGCCGAGTAGTCCTTGTGCGCGGCCACCGCGGGAGCCTACCGGCCCTCGCATGCGGCGCCTCGCTTCCGCGTCCGCATGGGACCATCGACGGTATGGCCGGTGCGCTGTTCGTCGTCGGAACGCCGATCGGGAACCTCGGGGACGCCTCGCCACGCGCGCGGGAGACGCTCGGGTCGGTGGATCTCGTCGCCGCGGAGGACACGCGTCGGACCGGGCGGCTCCTCCAGGGCTTCAAGATCAAAGCGAAGCTCGTGTCGCTGTTCGACGGGAACGAGCGCGAACGGACGCCGGAGCTCCTCGGGCGCCTGCGCGACGGGGCGTCGGTCGCGCTCGTGTCCGACGGCGGGATGCCGCTCGTGTCCGACCCCGGCTACCGGCTGGTGGCCGCGTGCATCGCGGAGGGGATCGAGGTGCAGGTGGTGCCGGGCCCCTCGGCGCTCGTCGCCGCGCTCGTCGTGAGCGGCCTGCCGATGGAGCGCTTCGCGTTCGAGGGGTTCGCGCCGAAGAAGGCCGGCGACCGGATGAAGCGGCTGGAGTCGCTGCGGAGCGATCCGCGGACGCTCGTGTTCTACGAATCGCCGCTGCGCGTCGCGACGCTGCTGCGCGACGTGCTCGTGACCCTCGGCGACCGCCGCGTCGCGGTCTGCCGGGAGCTGACGAAGCTCCACGAAACGGTGCTGCGCGGGCGCGTCTCGGAGGTCCTCGCGGCGATCGGCGGCGCTTCGCTCAAGGGCGAGGTGGTCGTCGTCGTGGACGGCGATCGAGGGGACGCGCCGGGCGATCTCACCGCGTCGATCACCGAGGCGCGGGCCCTCGTGGACGACGGCATGCGCAAGCGGGAGGCGGCCCGCGCCGTCGCCGAACGGCGTCGCGTGCCGGCGAACGATCTGTACAGGGCGCTCGTCGGGGACCGATAGGGACGGGATGATGTCTTCCCCCGTCCGACCCGACCTCGCCCCGGCCGGGTCCGGCCTGCCTCCCGTGCCGCCGCGGCCGGACGTCGTCCCGCAGCCGCCACGGCGGGGGTGGAGCGCGGGACGGCGACGCCTGATCGCCGGCCTCGTCCTGCTGGCGCTCGCCGCTCCAGTGGCGATCGCGATCGCGGCGTCCAATGCCCACCCGCACGGCGCGTACGCGTTCCTGCGGATGCACCTGTACCAGCCCAACGAGCCGTTCCGATGGAACCCGTGCGAACCGATCCAGTACCAGGTGAACACCGCGAACGCCCCGGCCGGCGCGGTGGCCGAAGTCGCCGCCGTGACCGCGCGCGTCACCGCCGCGACCGGGGTCCCGTTCCAGTTCGACGGGACGACGAACCGAACGGCGAGCCAACAGGCGGACGACCTGTACTACTCGGACATCGGGCACGACATCTACGACCCGGTCCTCGTCTCGTGGCTCCCGCACCCGCGGTTCCAGGCGATCGTCCACGAACAGGGCGTGCTGGCCTTCACGCGCGTCGTTCCCGGGAACGACGCGAAGACCAGCGAGCAATGGGCGAGCGGCATCGTGGTCGTCGACGCCGGCGGAGGGTTCGAACCCTCGGGGCGGTACTCGGAGCCGTTGGTCCTCCAGCACGAGTTCGGCCACGTCATGGGACTCGGTCACGTGGCGGAGCCGAACGAGCTGATGTTCTCGATCGACGTCGCCAAGGACACGGTCCCGTATCAGATGGACAACTGGGGCCCGGGCGACCTCGAGGGTCTCGAGCTCCTCGGTCACGATCAGGGCTGCCTCGCCCACGTGAACGTGGCACCCTGAGCCCACGAGGCCCAATGAGTGATGAAGACCTCGACGTCCGCCGGAACCGGATGTTGGGGGGAGGCCTAGATCCACCGCTGGCGCAGCCGCACGCGCCGGTAGCATGACCCGACCATGGGCCGCGACGTCTTCTACATCACGACGCCGATCTACTACCCCAACGACGTGCCTCACATCGGGCACGCCTACAACGCCGTGGCCACCGACTTCATCGCCCGGTACCACCGGCTCCGTGGCGAGGAGGTCTTCCACCTCACCGGCACCGACGAGCACGGACTGAAGCTCCAGCGGGCCGCCGAGGCCGCCGGGATGTCACCCCAGGCATGGGTCGATCAGATGGAGCCCCGGTGGCGGGAGGTCTGGGCGCGCCTGGACATCGCCTACGACGACTACATCCGCACGACCGAGTCCCGGCACCAGGAGGCGGTCTGGAAGATCCTCCTCGCCGTCAGGGACAACGGTCGGGACGACATCTACCTCGGGCACTACGAGGGCCTGTACTGCGTCTCGTGCGAGCTCTATTACACGGAGTCGGATCTGCTTCCGGGGGAGCTCTGTCCGATCCACGAGCGACCGGTGGAGTTCTTCCGGGAGGACAACTTCTTCTTCCGGCTTTCCGCCTACGCGGGGCGACTGCTGGCCCACTACGCGGAACACCCGTCGGCGGTGGAGCCGGAGACGAGGCGCAACGAGGTCCTCTCGCTGATCCGCGGCGGTCTTCAGGACTTCTCGATCAGCAGGACGACGTTCGACTGGGGCGTGCCGTTGCCTTGGGACGAAACCCACGTGAACTACGTGTGGTTCGACGCGCTGACGAACTACATCACCGCGGCGGGCTACGCCGACGATCCGGCGCGGTTCGCGCGGGTCTGGCCGGCGAACATCCACTCGATCGGCAAGGACATCCTGCGGCAGCACGCGATCTACTGGCCGGCGATGCTGATGGCCGCCGGCGTCGAGCCGCCGATGCAGGTCTGGGCGCACGGGTACCTCACCGTCGGCGGCAAGAAGATGTCGAAGACGAACCTCACCGGCATCCATCCGTTCGAGCTGGTCGATCACTTCGGTGTGGACTCGTACCGGTGGTTCTTCATGCGTGAGATCCAGTACGGCCAGGACGGGAACTTCTCGTGGGAGGCGATGGTCGACCGCCACAACGCCGAGCTGGCCAACGGCCTGGGGAACCTGGCCTCGCGGGTCCTCGCGATGCTGGCGTCGTACTCCGACGGGCTCGTGCCCGAGCCGGGAACCGTGGCCGACGCCGCCTCGGATCTGCCGGGCGTGGTCGAGGGAGCGGGCCGCAGCTACGACGAGCACATGCTCGAGGTCCGGCTCACCGCTGGCGTTGGCGACGTCTGGGACGTCGTGGCGCGGGCGAACCGGTACCTGGTCGAGAAGGAGCCGTGGAAGCTCGCGAAGGACCCCGAGCGCCGCGAGGAGTTGGCGGGGATCCTCTACGCGTCGGCCGAAGTCCTGCGCATCCTCGCGATCCTGATCCAGCCGATCATGCCGAGCGCCGCCCAGCGGCTGTGGGATCAACTCGGGATCGGCGGCGATGTGGAGAACCGGCGCGTGCCGGAGGATCTGGCGTGGGGCGGCCTGGCGCCGGGCACGCGAACCATCAAGGGTGAGTCTCTCTTCCCCCGGCTCGAGACCGATGAGCGGTCCTAGGACAGCTGCCCACGTCCTTCACTTGGGCCTGACGGTTCCCGGCTTCATGTTTCACGTGAAGCTCCCCCTGTTCACCGGAAGTTGAGACCGGGTATCGTCGGCGCCCGATGGGCGAGAAGAACCCTGAACTGCCGGTGCAGTCGGGGGCGGTGGACACCCACTGCCACCTGTTCCTGATGGAGGTGGAACCTGCAGTGGCGGTCGAGACCGCGAAGGCCGCCGGCGTCGAGCGGCTGATCTGCGTCGGTGTGGATGTGGAAACCAGCCGCCGATCGCTCGAGATCGCCGATTCGATCGAGGGTGTGTTCGCGACGGCGGGCGTCCACCCGCACGACGCGGCGACGTTCACGGGCACGGTCTCCGCGGGCGTCGAGGAGCTGCTGCACGATCCGCGGGTGATCGCCGTGGGGGAGTGCGGTCTCGACTGGTTCCGGATGCGCTCGCCGAGGGAGGATCAGATCCGGACCCTCCGGGCGCATGTCTCTCTATCGAACGAATCCGGCAAGCCGATGGTGGTCCACGTCCGCGACGCCTGGGACGACGTCCTCGACGTCCTCGCCGACGCTTCGGCGGAGCGGGTGGTGATCCATTGCTTCAGCGGCGACACACGCATCGCGCGCGAGTGCGTCGAGCGCGGCTACTGGCTGTCGTTCGCCGGCAACGTCACGTACCCGAAGAACGAGCATCTGCGCCGCGCGGCGGCCGAGGTCCCGATCGATCGACTCCTGGTGGAGACCGACTCGCCGTTCCTCGCGCCGCAGGCGCTGCGCGGGCGCGACAACACGCCAGGCAACGTGTTGCATACGCTCGATGCGATCGCGCGCGTGCGCGAGGAACCGCTCGAAACGATCGTGAAGAGCACCGCGAACAACGCGCACACCGCGTTCCCGGGCCTGCGATGACCCACGAACGTACGTTCGCTCTCAAGGTTGCAGTGAGGGTTGAGGGTTCGGTAGGGTTGGCTCCCATGCGACGGAAGGCTTCCGTCAGGCCCGGCTCATCACCGTGCCGCTTCCCCCTGAAGCCATCCCCGATCGAACGGAACGTGGATGGTTCGTGCGACACGCGTACGGCGTTTGCGCATCCGCCGCGCAGCGCAGGCGAGCATGCTGGTGGTCGGGATCGTGCTGGCCGGCAGCGCGCTGTCGTTCGCATGGCACAAGGACGTGACGCTCGTCGTCGGTGGCACGCCGGAATCGATCCGGACCACCTCGTCGAACGTCGGCGAGTTGCTGCGGTCCCAGGGCGTTCCGATGTCCGTAGGCCTGCAGGTGGTGCCGCCGCCGGGGACCGCCCTGGCGGACGGCATGACCGTCATGGTGAGCGCGCCGCCGGGGATGCCGGCGGACGCGTTCCGAGCGGCGGTCGGCCCTCAAGGTGTGGGGGTCTGGGTGGTGGAGCAACCTGGAGCGGCATCGTTCGGGAAGACGGTTCCCGCTCCCGGTCAGGCGACGGCCAACGCGGCCGGCGTCGGTCCCTCGGTCGTCTCGGTCCGAGCCGTCGTGTCGGGGAAGGTGCACGATGTCTCAACGAACGCGGGAACGGTCGGGGCGCTCCTCTCGGCCATGGGGATCCATCCCGACGCTGACGACCGCGTCGCGCCACCACCCAGTACCCCCCTCCTCCCCGGCTCGTCGGTCCGTTTCGACAGCCGGGAGGTCTTCGCGCGGCGATGGAACGAGGCGGTCCCGTTCGCCGTCCATACGCGGTACTCCAGCCGCCTCGCGCCCGGCTCGGCCTCGGTCGTGCGCCGCGGTGCGCCGGGGCTCGCGCAACAGGTCGTACGGGTCACGGTGGTGAACGGCGTGGTCACCTCACGCGTGGTCCTGTCGCGGAGCGTCCTTCGGGCTCCGATCACCGAGGAGGTCCTCGCCGCACCGATGGCGATGTCCGACGGCACGCTCGCGGAGCCCAGCTCCGGCGCCACGACCCAGGACGGCCTCGCCACGTGGTACGACCCGCCGTGGAGCGGGCTGACGGCCGCGCACCCGTGGCTGCCGTTCGGGACGCGGGTGACGGTCACGGACCTGGAGACGGGGCGCTCCGTTACCGTGGTGATCGATGACCGAGGACCGTTCGCGCCGGGGCGTGTCATCGACCTCTCGCCCGAAGCCTTCGCCCGGCTCCAGCCGCTCGGCCACGGCGTCCTCGACGTCTCGCTCAGCTGGTGAGCGCGGTCTGGGTGCGGCCGCGGTCCGGCGGCTCGCCGCGGACCACGGCCTGCACCCGGCGAAGGCGCTCGGTCAGCACTTCCTGATCGATCCGAACCTCGGTCGCTGGATCGCCCGCGCGGCGGAGGTGGGCGAGGGCGACCGCGTGATCGAGATCGGCGCCGGGCTCGGCTCCCTGACGCTGCCGCTCGCGGACACGGGCGCGCAGGTGCTCGCGGTCGAGCTCGATCCGGCGGCGGTCGCCGCGCTCCAGGACCTGCTTGGCGGACGTCCGGACGTCCGCATCCTGCGCGCCGACGCCATGAAGCTCGTGTGGGAGGAGGCGCTCGGCGCCGGCGACGACGGGTGGGTCCTGTGCGCGAACCTCCCGTACAACATCGCGACCCCGCTGGTGCTCGACGTGCTCCGCGACGTGCCGCGGATCCGCCGGCTCGTGGTGATGGTGCAGCGCGAGGTGGGGGAGCGGCTCGCCGCCGCCCCTGGCGACGACGCGTTCGGCGCCGTCAGCCTGCACGTCGCCTACGCGGCCGACGCGACCGTGCTCCGGCACGTCGCGCCGACCGTGTTCTGGCCCAGGCCGGCGGTCGGCTCGTCCGTCGTGCGGCTCGAGCGGCGCGCGGTGCCGCCGGTCGACGTCAACGCCGATCGCCTCTGGCGCGTCGTCGACGTGGCCTTCGCGCAACGACGCAAGACGATGCGCAACGCGCTCCGGCGGCTGGGCTTGGGATCTGCGGCCGCGGACGAGGTCCTGGCGGCGTGCGGCATCGCTCCGGCGGCCCGGCCCGAGGAGCTCGGGCTGGAGGCGTTCGCGCGGATCGCCGAGGCGGTACCCGTGTGATCACGCGGACGGCCAACGCGAAGCTCAACGTGTTCCTCCGGGTCCGCAAGCGTCGAGACGACGGCTACCACGACGTCCAGACGGTGATCCTGCCGCTCGAGCTCCACGATCTGGTCACCGTCGAGCCGGCCGAGGAGCTCGAGGTCGTCGTGATCGGCGAACGCGCGGACGAACTGACGTCGCACGGCGGCGAGTCGCTGGTGGCGCGCGCGGCGCATGCGTGGTCCGGCGCCGCGGGGGTCGGGGCGCCGCGCGCGCGGATCAGGGTGGACAAACGGATCCCCGTGGCCGCCGGCCTCGGCGGCGGCAGCGCCGACGCGGCCGCGACGATCCTCGCCCTCGACGAGCTCCACGGCACGGCGCTCGGTCCGGACGCCCTCCTGGAGGTCGCCGCGGCCGTCGGCTCCGACGTATCGGCGCTCGTGCTCGGCGGACCGGTGTTCGCCGAGGGACGGGGCGATCTCGTCGTGCCGATCCACGCCGTGACGACCCACTGGGTCGTGCGGTCGTTCCCGTTCGCGGTGCGGGCCGCCGACGCCTACGCCTGGTGGGACGCCGAGCCGCGGCCGGGTCCCGACGCCGGCGCGCTGGTCGCGGCCCTCGAGACCGGCAACATCGAGCTCCTCGGCGGCGCCCTCTTCGACGATCTGCAGGGGCCGGTCGTCGCCCGGCACCCCGAGATCGCCGCGACGATCGAGGCGTTCCTCGCGGCCGGGGCGCTCGGCGCCGTCATGACCGGCAGCGGGCCGAGCGTCGTGGCGCTGGCGCGGCATCCGATGCACGCGGATGCGCTCTGCGCCGCCGTCCCCGGCTCGTTCGCGACGAGCGGCCCTCCACGTACGATGGACGCTCCCTCCGGGGTCGTCTAACGGCAGGACACGGGCCTTTGGAGCCTGGAATGGAGGTTCGATCCCTCCCCCCGGAACCCCGCCGGGGCTAGGCTGCGCTGATGGCCCAGCCTCCCGCCTCGTACTTCGACACGTCCGCGTGGGATCCACGCGACGTCGTGTCGGGTGGGTCGCGGATGGTGCCGATCGACACGCCGAGCGGCAGGTTCCGGGTCTGGACGAAACGGGTCGGCACGAACCCCGACCTCAAGGTGCTGCTGCTGCACGGCGGCCCCGGTTCGAGCGACGAGCTCTACGAGTGCTTCGACACCTGGTTCCCCGGCGCGGGCATCGAGTACTACTTCTACGACCAACTCGGCTCGTTCCGCAGCGACCAGCCCGACGACCCGCCGTTGTGGGACCTCGCGCGGTTCGTCGACGAGGTCGAGCAGGTCCGCCAGGCGCTCCACCTCGACCGCAGCAACTTCGTGCTCCTCGGGCAGTCGTGGGGCGGGATCTTGGCGATGGAGTACGCGGTGCATCACCAACAGCACCTGAAGGGCCTCGTGATCTCGAACATGATGTCGAGCACGCGGCTCTACAACGAGTACGCGACCGACGTGCTCATGCCCTCGATGGATCAGGACGTCCTCGCGGAGATCAAGCGTTTCGAGGCCGAGGGAACCACCGACGATCCACGGTACGAGCAGCTGCTCAGGGAGCATCACTACGTCCTGCACGTTTGCCGCATCCCGCTCGAGGACTGGCCAGACCCGGTCACGCGCGGGTTCGCCCACATCAACCCGGCCATCTACGTGCCCATGCAGGGACCGAGCGAGCTCGGCCTGAGCGGCACCCTCGAGGACTGGGACCGGTCGGGCGACCTCCGGCACATCGACGTGCCGGCGCTCGTCATCGGAGCGACCCACGACACGATGGACCCGGCGCATATGCGCTGGATGTCGGAGCAGCTCCCGCAGGGCCGCTACCTCCACTGCCCGATCGGGAGCCACCTGTCCCAGTTCGACGATCCGGAGCACTACTTCCCCGGACTGATCGACTTCCTCCGGTCGCTCTGAGGCCGGCGCCTACGACACCGTGATCTTGAGCGTCTTCCTCCCGGTCCGGCCGTAGTTGTCGGTGACCGTCAGCGTGATCGTGTGCTTCCCCTTCGACGCGTACGTGTGGCTCGCGGTCGCGCCGGTCGTCGTCGTGGAGTGCCCGTCACCCCAGTTCCACGTGTACGTGGTGACCGAGCCGCCGGGGAACGGATCGCGGCTGCCGGCCGCGGAGAAGAGCTTGGCCACGCCGTGGGTGACCGTTCCGGGCGGCTTGATCGCCGCCGTAGGGCCGTCCGGCGTGAACACCGTGACGCCGGCGGGCGTGCCGACGCCGGCGACGCCGTCGTAGCCGGTCTTCGCGTCGCACTGCGCCCGGTTCGTGATGACGCCGGCGCCGGTGGAGGGGAAGGCGCAATCGACCAGACCCCCGCCGATGTCGTTGGGGTTGCCGCCCGCTGCGTTGGCGCAGGCGGTGATCGTCGACGTATCGCAGAGGCCCGTTCCGCCGACCGACACGTCGTACGTCGGGCGCTTCTTGTCTCCCTTGAAGTGGCCGTAGAGCGACAGCGACGGGTACGTGACCCCGCGCGGTCCGCCGGCGAGCGCCCACATCGCGGCGATGAGCGGCGAGGACAGGGACGTGCCGCCGACCGTTTCCCACGCGCCGGAGACGTTCGGATAGGCCTGGAAGACGTCGTACCCCGTGAACGGGTCGGCGTCCGCGGCGATGTCGACGCCGGAGCGCAGGCTCGAGCCGCAGCCCAGCGTGCCGTACCCGGCCACGAACTTCTGCCAACGTTGCGGCGCGAAGAGCGTGCTGCAGCCGCTGCCGGCCGCGCCGAGCGCCGCCAGGAAGTTGCTGCCCCAGATGTCGGAGGGGCCGTTCGTGTTCCAGACCTGCTCGCCGGAGCGCGTCGCGTTGGGGTTGAGGTACAGGGACGTTCCGCCGACCCCGACCACCGTGTTGTACGAGGCGGGGGCCGAGGGAACGCCGTCCGACGAGCCGCCTTCGTTGAGGTGGTCCCAGCCGTACCAACCGTCGTCACCGGTGGACGCGGTGATCGCGACCCCGTGGTGGTTGTAGGCCGCCAAGACCGACGGGGTGCTCCCGTCCGTCTCCGGACCGCCGTAGGAGTTGCTGACCTCCTTCGCGCCGAGCGCCACGGCCTCGTCCACGGCCGCCGCCAGATCGTCGTTGGAGCTCGAGTCCGCCTCGACCAGCAGGATCTTGCACTTGTGGCACAGCCCGCGCACGGCCTGCACGTCCAGCGTGATCTCGCCGGCCCATCCCGCGTCCGGCGCCGGGAGCGAGCCGCCTCCGGTCTGGTCGACGACCCGGAACGAAGAAGACGTCTCAGCCGGGAGGCCGTAGAACGAGTCGAAGGCGGCGAGGTCGGTTTCCACGCTCGGATCGTCGAACGCGTCGACGATCGCCACCGTCTGCGTCGACGCGGCGGCGGCGTTCACGTTGACGCCGTACGCCTTCGCCAGCTCCGCCGGCGAGTAGCCACCCGCGGGCCCGTCGGCGAGGGCGGGGCGAGCCGACCGTGCCCTGGCGCCGCTCTGCTCGGCGCTGGTCGCGCGCTCACGCACGAGGCGCATGCCGAGGCACGACCGGTGCCCCGGTGTCGCCGCGGCGCACATCGGCTTCGCCACCCACACCGTCGAGCCGGCGGCGCCGGCGGAGCCGGGCGCCACGAACGCGACGATGGCGAGCGCGGATACGAGCGCGGTCAGCATGGCCAAGGACTTCCGGACACGACGAGCGGGCATGCGATCTCCTCCTGCGGCAGCCGGACGGGCACCAGGCGCGATCAACGCCCGCGACTGTAGTGGCCGTGATGGGCCCGAGCCAGTCCCCTCGTCGGGTTGCCGCCGGGCTCCGCATCCGGGAGCATGGAGCTCCCTTCGCAGGGACCAGCGCGTTGGCCCAAACCAAGACCACACGCATCCCCTCGCTCGCGGCGGT
>DATIWE010000073.1:0-23938 GCA_035519495.1 Actinomycetota bacterium | reverse complement strand
CGGGCGGCCAGCTCGTCGTCGCCGAGGTCCTCGACCTCCGGCTCGTAGGTGTTCACGATCCGGGCCAGGTCCTGCAGGTTCTTCAGCTTCCGGCCTTCGCCGAGGTTCGAGATCTTGTCGAGTACGGGCACGACGCATCCTTCGGGTGTTCGGGTCTTCCAGTGTAGCCGCGGGTCCGCAGAGACCCCGTCAGCGGCTCAGATCGGCTCCTGCAGCGCTCCCAGCCGCTCGACCAGCCGCGCGTTCTCCGTGTAGTCGACGGGGCAGGCGATCACGCTCACGGTGTCGTCCTCGAGCGCCTTGCGGAGGGTCGGCAGGAGCTCCCCGGCGCTCTGGATCCGGTAGCCGCGTGCGCCGAAGCTCTCCGCAAAGCGCACGAAGTCGGGATTGCCGAACGAGACCGCCGCGCGTCGCCCGAAGTGAAGGTCCTGCTTCCAGCCGATCAGCCCGTACCCGCCGTCGACCCACACCAGGATCACGAACGGCACCCGCTCGCGGATCGCGGTCTCGATCTCGGCCGCGCTCATGAGGAACGCCCCGTCCCCCATCACCGCCAGGACCTTCCGGTCGGGGTACACGAGCTTCGCCGCGATCGCGCCGGGCAGCGAGAACGCCATCGTCGCGAGGCCGTTCGAGATCACGCACGTGTTCGGTTCGTACGTGGGATACAGGCGAGCCATCCACATCTTCACCGCGCCGGTGTCGCACAGCGCGATGTCGGCGCGGCCCATCGCCTCGCGGACGTCCGAGACGATCCGCGCCGGCACGAGGGGGAACGCGTCTTCGGCGGCACCCCGCTCCAGCTCGTCGCGGACGAGGCGCTTCACCGGCGGGATCGCGCCGCTGACCGGGTGGATCGCCGTGGACGCGGCGATCTGCTCGAGGGTCTGCCCGATCGAGCCCTGCAGGCCGACGGCCAGCGTGTAGTGCGCGTCGACCTCCGCCACCGTGCGGTGGACGTGGATGATCCGCTTGTCCCGCGCGGGGTTCCAGCGGGAGGGCGCGTATTCGACGAGGTCGTACCCGACCGCGACCACGACGTCGGCCCGGTCGAACCCGAAGTTCGCGTAGTCCTTCACCATGAACCCGATCGTGCCCAGCGCGTTCGGGTGGTCGTCGGGGAACACGCCCTTGCCGAGGAACGTCGTCGCGACCGGGAGGTTGAGCCGCTCGCTGCAGCGCACGAGCGCGTCCATCGCGCCGTCGCGCGCGACACCGGCGCCGGCGAGCACGACCGGATGCTCCGCCTCGGCCAGCACGTGGATCGCCCGGTGGACCTGGTCCTCCGACGGCGCCGGATCGCGCGGGACGTTGACCGGGAGCGGTTCCCCGTCGGTCCGGCGTTCGGCGACGTCCTCGGGGAGGATCAGGAACGTGGCGCCCGGCCGCTCGGTCTCGGCCTGCTTGAACGCCTTGCGCACCATCTCGGGCGCGGCCCCGGGCGACGTCACCATGTCGCCCCACTTCGTGACCGGCCGGAACAGGGACACCAGGTCGACGACCTGATGCGACTCCTTGTACAGGCGATCGAGGCCCGCCTGCGCGGTGACCGCCACCAGCGGATGCGAGTCGAGCTGCGCGTCGGCAACGCCGAGCAGCAGGTTGATCGCGCCCGGGCCGAGCGTGGCCAAGCACACGCCCGCCCTGCCGGTCAGCGCGCCGTAGATGTCGGCCATGAACGCGGCGCCCCGCTCGTCGCGGGTGGTGACGAACCGGATCGGCGAGTCGGCGAGCGCGTCGATCAGGTGGAGGTTCTCCTCCCCCGGGAGCCCGAACACGTAGCGCACGCCCTCGTTCTCGAGGCACGCGACGAGCAGCTGGGCGACGGTTCGCGGGGACGGAGCGCTCACGGACGGAGCGTAGCGCCGCTCACGTGATCTCGATCATCTTCTCGCGCACGGCGTAGACCACCGCTTCCATGCGCGAATGGAGGTGGAGCTTCTCCAAGATGTTGCGGATGTGGTTCTTCACCGTGTTCTCGGAGATGAACAACTGTTTCGCGATGTCGCGGTTGTTCAGGCCCTGGGCGACGAGGCGCAGGACCTCCATCTCCCGGTCGGTCAGGCGCGGCGCCGGCATCGGCGGCCGCTCGTCGGTGGCCTTCGACATCGCGGCGAACTCGTTCAGGAGCTTCGAGGCCATCGACGGCGAGATCCGGGACTGGCCGGCCCAGACGCTGCGGATCGCGTCCGCGACCTCCTCGATCGGGATCTCCTTCAGCAGGTACCCGGAGGCGCCGGCCTTGATCGCGTCGTAGAGATCGCTCTCCTCGTCGCTGATCGTGAGCATGAGGATCTTCACGTGCGGCAGGAGGTCGCGGATCTGGGCCGTGGCCTCGATCCCCGAACGTCGTGGCATCCGGACGTCCATCAGGACGACGTCCGGCATCAGCTCCGTGGCCTTCTCGATCGCCTCCTGCCCGTCGGAGGCCTCGCCCACCAGATCCAGGTCCGGCTCGCCGCCGAGGACCATCTCGAGGCCGCGCCGGAACAACGCGTGATCGTCGACGACCATGACGCGGAGCCGTTCGACGTCGCCCTCGCGTTCCTTCGCCACCGCTGCTCCTTCGCTCACCCCCTAACCCTCGGCAGGGGCTTGAGTCTCGGCGGAGTCTAAACCAGCCTTCCGCTTGGTCGGCCGCCGCCGGCGGTGATGATCGCGGACCTGGCGCTCCAGCTTGTCCTTCACGCGATCGAGCGCCGTGAGCACGTCGCCGGCCTCCGCCTCCGCGCGGAACGTCTTGCGGGGCACGCGGAGCGCCGCCTCCACCCGTTTCACCCCGTCGTAGGTCGGGTGGTGTTCGCCGATCAGCCGGAGGTCCACCGACGTCGCGCGGGGCTCGAGCCGCCCGAGCGGCGCCAGTTTCCGCTCGGCCGCGTCCTTGATCCCCTCGGTGACCTCGACGCCCCGAGCGGTGAACGTCAACTCCATCGGACCCGTCCGTCTCCCGTCGGTCGGTGGGCTCCCGTCCGGCTGACCTGGTCTTTGTCCCCACACCCGCCTGCCGGGGCGCTCGCCCCGTCGCCCGGACGTCCGCGGCGACCGAACTCCCGCCCTCTCCCGGTCACCCGGGGCAGGACTTACCTCTAAACCGCGCCATGCTCGGCCACCAAGGGTGACCTTACGTGGGTCGTTTCGCCCGCGGCTGGCATCGACTACCGGGGATGATCCCCGGGCAACCACAGACCCGAACGGAAGCCCTCCCGAGGATAGGCACGGTCGCGGCGCGCGCGCAACGCGGGTGCGTGGAAGGAACGGGCGGCCGTGGCCACGTGGACCTCGCGCGCCCCGCTGGCCGCGAGCGCCTCGGCGCAGGCGGCGACCGTGGCCCCCGTGGTGAGGACGTCGTCGACCAACAGGACACGGCGCGGCGAGGGGCGGACCGGCGCGAAGGCCCCGGCCATCGCCGCCCGCCGGTCCGCGCCACGGCGCCGCGCCTGCGGGTCGGTGGCGAGCGTGCGCCGGAGCAGCCGGCGCACGGGCATGTGGAGGCGGCGGCCGAGGCCCGAGGCCAGGACGCGGGCCTGGTCGTAGCCCCGGTCGGACAGGCGCCGGCGCGCCAGCGGCACCCACGTGATGACGTCGGCCGCCGGCAGGTCCTCGCACGCGGCGATCGCCGACGCCAGCGCCGACCCGACGTCGCGCCAGCCCGAGAACTTCAGCCGGTGGACGGCCTGGCGTGCCGGGCCGTCGTAGAGGAACGGCGAGCGCGCCGACGACACCGGCGGTGGCGGGCAGTCGGCGCAACCGTCGACGAGCATCTCGGCCGGGCGCCCGCAGCGACGGCACCAGGGCGGCGACAGCGGGACGAGCTGGTCGCGGCAGCGAGGGCAGAAGGGCCACGGACCGTCGGCGCATCCCGCGCAGCGTCGCGGGAACACCACGTCGAGGACCGTGCCGAGCACCGCGCGACGATACGCGGCGCCACCGACGCACCCGCGCGAGGAGCCGGAGTCGGCTCTACGGCAGCGCGATGTCGACCGGCCGCTCCCCCGGGAGCGTGACCGACAGCCGTTCGTGGGTCCGCAGCGCCGGATAGGCCAGCACCCGCCCACGGCCCGCCGCCTCGTCGAACTCGACGGCGACGATCGGGTGCGGCTCGCCGTCGACGTGCATCGCCGGCCTCGGCGCTTCGTCGGCGGCGAACACCAGCCGCACGCGATCGGCGACGCACTCGAGCGTCTCGAGCGAGACGCCGCCGGCCTTCTTCCCGATCGCGACCGTGCCGCGGCGCACGACCGAGCGCGGCCAGGGGATCGGGAACGGCTCGCCGGGATGCATGAGCATGGGGATCCCGTCGACGACGACCTGGCACTCCAACCGGTACCAGCCGGACGCGATCTCCATCGTCGGCACCTCGAACGGGACGAACGTGTCCTGCGTTGGCGCCACCTCGAGGACCAGCGGATCGATCGCGATCGGCTGCGGAGAGCCCCCGGCCATCTCGGCCGCACGCGCCACCTCGATCCGGACCTGATGGGGCAGGCCGTCGGCCCCGCGCAACAAGAACGCGCCCTTCACGGACGCCGGGAACCGTTCGTAGGCGGCTCGGATCGCGACCGGTTCGTCCACGGCGGCTACGGCGCGGCGGGCCTCATGTGCCCTGCTGCCACGAGTCGAGGTACTCGGCCTGCTCCGAGGTCAGCGCGTCGATCTCGACGCCCATCGCCCGGAGCTTCAAACGCGCCACCTCGGTGTCGATCTCGACCGGCACCGGATAGACGCGCTTCTCGAGGGAGGCGTGGTTCTTCACGATCCACTCGACCGACAGCGCCTGGTTCGCGAACGACATGTCCATCACGGCGGAGGGATGCCCCTCGGCGGCGGCGAGGTTCACCAGCCGGCCCTCGCCGAGGAGGTTGATCTTGCGGCCGTCCGCAAGCGTGTACTCGTCCACGAACTCCCGGATGCGCCGGACCCCGCCGGTCGCGAGCTCGCGCAACGCCCCCTTGTCGATCTCGACGTCGAAGTGGCCGCTGTTCGCCAGGATCGAGCCGTCCTTCATGAGCTCGACGTGCTCCCGGCGGATCACGCTCGTGTCTCCGGTGACGGTGATGAACAGGTCGCCGATGCGCGCCGCCTCCCGCAGGGGCATCACCCGGTAGCCCTCCATCACGGCCTCGAGCGCCGCGGTCGGCGTGACCTCGGTCACGATGACATGGGCTCCGAGACCGCGAGCACGCGATGCCACGCCCCGGCCGCACATCCCGTAGCCGCACACGACGACGGTGCGGCCGGCGATCAGCCGGTTCGTCGAGCGCATGATCGCGTCCATCGTCGACTGGCCGGTCCCGAAACGGTTGTCGAACAGGTGCTTCGTATCGGCGTCGTTCACCGAGACGATCGGGTAGGCCAGCGCCCCGTCGCGCGCCATCGCGCGCAGGCGGATCACGCCGGTCGTCGTCTCCTCCGTGCCGCCGAGCACGTCCGCGAGCTGGTCGGCCCGCTGCGTGTGCACGACGCTCACGAGGTCCGCGCCGTCGTCCATCGTGATCTGCGGCCGCACGTCGAGCACCGCGTTGAGGTGCTTGTAGTAGGTGTCGTTGTCCTCGCCCTTGATCGCGAACGTCTCCACGCCGCTCTGCTCGGTGAGCGCGGCGGCGACGTCATCCTGGGTCGACAGCGGGTTCGAGGCCGCGAGCAGCACGTTCCCGCCGCCGGCGGCCAGCGTCTCCATCAGGCTCGCGGTCTCGGTGGTCACGTGCAGGCACGCGGCGATCCGGATGCCCTCGAGTGGGCGCTCCTTCTCGAAGCGTTCGCGGATCTGGCGAAGCACCGGCATCTCGCTGGCGGCCCACTCGATCCGTTCGCGCCCCGTCGTCGCGAGCGCGGGGTCCTTGATATCTGCCACGTCCTCAGGCTCCTTCCGTGCCGGCCGACGGGAGTCGGGGGAACAGGTCCACCAAGAGCCTCCCGACCGCCTGTGCGGTCTCGTTCGACACGCGGACCACCTCGTCGTGGGTCACGTGCTCGCCGAACGCGTTCGTCAGACTACAGATGCCGAGCACCCGCATGCCGAGCGCACAGGCGGGAAGCGCCTCCGGGACCATCGACATGCCCACGACGGTGGCCCCCAAGCGTTGCAGCATCGCCACCTCCGTCGGGGTCTCGTAGGCGGGGCCGCTCATCGCGCCGTAGACGCCCGGGACGGCGGCCACGCCGATCGCGTCGGCGCGCTCGAGGGCGAGCGAGGACAGCGCCGGGTCGTAGATCTGGCTCGCGTCGATGAAGGCGGGCGTCCCGTCCGGGTAGCGCCACCCGCGGAGCGGCGCGACCCCCATCATGTTGAGGTGGTCGCGGAGCACGATGAGCGTGCCCGCATCCACGCCGGGCTCCAGCCCGCCGACGGCGGCCGTGATCACCATCGTCGTCGCCCCGAGCTCGTGCGCGAGCCGCGGCAGCAGCGCGGGCACGTCCATGCCGTGCCCTTCGTAGATGTGGACGCGACCGCTGAACGCCGCGACGGCGACGCCCGCCAGCCGCCCGAGCTGCAGCGTCCCCGCATGTCCGGGGACGCCCGGAGGTGGGAGCCCGGGGAGCTCGTCGAACGCGAACGACGCGTCCACGTCGAGCGCGGCCCCGAGCGCGGGCCCGAGGCCGGAACCCAGCACCACGGCGACGGCCGGCACCAGGTCGGAGCGATCCCGGACGACCGCGGCCGCCCGCGCCGGCAGATCGTCGCCGGGGCCTGGGAGCCCGGCGGTCATCCTCGCCCCGCGAGCGCGGCCTTCAGCCGGTCGATCGCGGCGACCGGCGTCGGATCCACGCCGCGGCGGAGCCCCACGTAACAGCTCGTGAAGTCGCCGACCAGCACCAGGGTCAGCAGGCGCGCGAGCGGCGAGCGGCCGCGCGAGCGCACCTCGTCGTACGTACCTCCGGCCTCCCGGACGATGTCGGCCGACAGCGGGAACCGGGGGCTCGCGCCGGCGGGCTCGCCGTCGTCGCGCAGGCCGATCACCGCGAACCGCGCACCGTAGGGCGCCGTCCATCCCACCACCTCGTTGTGGTCCAGCTCACTCATCGTCGCCGCGAACGCCGGCACCTTGCCGTTCTCGTTCAGCTGCGTCTTCCACCGCATCGCGGCAACGGCCGGCACGCCCTCCGCACCCCACACGACGGGAACCCGGTCGCCGAGCCAGATCGCGAGGCGCTTCGCGGGGTTCTCGTTCGTCGGCACGGCCGGCGCCAGCTCCTCGGCGAGCCCCTCGAGCTCGCGGACCACCTCGTCGACGTCGGACCCGAGCCTCGGGAGCAACCCGCCGGCCTCGAGGGCGCCGAGCGCGGCGAACGTGAGGTGGCCGAGTGCCGCTCTCGGCTGGAAGCCGCCCGGCACGTGCACCGCCGCGAAGCCGCGCGCCGCACACTCCTCACCCAGCGGCCCGCCCGAGGTCACCGCCACGATCCGGCAGCCGCGCTCGACGGCTTCGGCGAACGACGCGAGGGTCTCCGCGGTCGTGCCGGAGTACGACGAGACCAGGACCAGGGTGCGCGGTCCGGCGAACGCCGGCAGCGCCGGCGAGCGGTTCACGTCGACCGGCATGCCAAGCCGATCGCTGAACGACGCCCTCAGGACGTCCCCGGCGACGGCGGAGCCGCCCATGCCGCACACGACGACGGCCGTGACGTCGTCGAGCGCCGGCAGGCCGGTCGCGGCGGCGCCGTTCGCGTAGGCCTCCCGGATGTGCGACGGCAGCGCGGACACCGTCTCCAGCATCGACGAAGGATCCGCCGCGCGGAGGGCCTGCACGTCGTCCAGATCGGTCAACGCGACGCGGCTCCGGGCTTCTCGGCCTCGTCGATCAGCATCACCGGGATGTCGTCGCGGACCGGGTACCGGTACCCGCACGTGCGACAGACGATGACCTGCTCCTGCTCGTGGTAGTCGATCTCGCCGCGGTCGTTCGGGCACACCAGGATCCGCAGCAGCTCCGGGTCCAGCGTCACGGCTCACCTCCTCGATCTCGGATCAGCTCGAGCATCCAGGTCGTCTTCTCCGCCAGCAACTCGGCGGTCCTGGCCTCGACGTTCAGGCGGAGCAACGGTTCGGTGTTCGAGGCGCGGACGTTACACCACCAGTCGTCGAACTCGACGGTCAGGCCGTCGAGACGGTCCTGCCGCCCGTCGGCCAGCTCCGTCGCGATCTCTTCGATCGCGCCGTGCTGGTCGCGCACGCGCGAGTTGATCTCGCCGGAGTCGAAGTACTTCCTGAACGGAAGCAACAGCTCGGACAGCGTTCCGCCGGACGCGGACAGCTCACCCATCGCGACGACCGCCGCGATCAGCCCGGAGTCCGCACGGTAGTTCTCCCGGAAGTAGTAGTGCCCCGAATGCTCCCCGCCGAAGATCGCCCCGGTGTCCGCCATCACCTGCTTGATGAACGAATGGCCGACGCGCGTGCGCACGGGGACGCCGCCTTCCGCCCGGATCGTCTCCGGGACGATCCACGAGCAGATCAGGTTGTGGACGATCTTCGCGCCCGGCTCTCGGCGGAGCATCGCCCTGGCCACCAGCGCGGTCAGCAGGGACCCCGAGACGTCTGCCGCCCGCTCGTCGATCAGGAAGACCCGATCGGCGTCGCCGTCGAACGCGAGCCCGATGTCGCCCCCGACGTCCAGCATCGCGGTCTTCAGATCGCGCTGGTTCGCCGGATCGAGCGGATCGGCCGGGTGGTTCGGGAACGTCCCGTCCAGCTCGGCGAAGAGGTGATGCAGCGTCACCGGGAGCCGCCCGAGCACCGGCGGCACGACGAGGCCGCCCATGCCGTTGGCCGTGTCCGCGACCACGGTCATCGGTCGCATCGTCTCGACGTCGACGAACGACAGGACGTGCTCGGTATACGCCTCGAGCAGATCGCGAGGCCGCACGGCGCCCCGAGCGTCGGCGGGCGGGAGGTCACCCGCTTCGACCATGGCCCGGATCTCCCGCAGACCGGTTTCCTCACCCACCGGACGGGCCCCGGGCATGCAGAACTTCAGCCCGTTGTACTGCTTCGGGTTGTGACTCGCGGTGAGCATCACGGCCGGCAGGTCGAGCGATCCGCTCGCGAAGTACACGAGGTCGGTCGAGGCCAGCCCGAGGTCCACGACGTCAACGCCATGCAGGGTCGCGCCCTCGGCGATCGCCGCCGCGAGCTCGGGCGAGGAGAGCCGGCAGTCGCGTCCCAGCAGGATGGCGGGAGCGTCGGTCCACACCGCGAACGCGGCGCCGATCGAACGAACGAGGTCGGCATCGAGGTCGTCGGGCACGACGCCGCGCACGTCGTACGCCTTGAAGATGCGATCGAGGTCCGGACGGCCCACGGACCGGCATCCTACCGGAGCGGCGGAACGCGCCGACCGGCGGAGCGGGAGCGACTACTTCTTGACGACGAGGTCGATGACGGAGGTCAGCGGCACGAGCTCGCCCTCACGGAACCACCACTTCGCTTCGCAGAGGTGGCAGGTCGTGAAGGTGAGGTCACGCTCGCTCACGGTCATCGAGATCGCGATCAGGTCGCCCTGCTTGCACTTGGGGCAAAGACCGTTGTGTGCCATGGGAGAGGTGTCGGCCGCAGCGGCTCGCGGGCGCATGGCCCGGGTCCGTCATCTTTGGTCTCTCCCGGACGTGCCCGTTCCCACCCCCCGAGGCGCCGACGCGCCCCCGAACGGGGGACGCCGGAACGGACCGTTCGTCCGAGGCCGGCTCGAGGACCCGGCTTCAGACGCCGATCGGCGCGGGCGTGCGGCGATCGTCGACGGCCCACCCGATCGGCGGGGTCATCCGCTCGACGTGCTCACGGCACAGATCCAGGAGGTTGGGATCACGCTCGATCAGCAGATCCGCCACCACGACCCGGCGTTCCGCATACCGCAGGGAGATGGTGGCGACGGGCTCCTGCCCGCACCGCATCTTGGCGCACGCTCGCATCGCGCGCATCGTAGATCACATGCGTGTGATTTCAAGCAGGCTCAGGTGTCCATGGCCGGCGGCGTGTCCCAGTAGCCCGCGTTCGCCGGCCGGGCGCCCACGATCACGACGTGCGCGCCGACGGGGATCATGGGGAAGAGCTGGACCACGTCGTCGTTGTTCATCCGGATGCATCCGTGTGATGCGTAGCGACCGATGGACCCCGGGTCGGACGTCCCGTGGATCCGGATGAGCCCCGGGGCCGTGATGTAGATCGCTCGCGGCCCCATCGGGTTGCCCGGGCCGGGCCCGACCACGGCCGGCTCCCCCGCTCCCCACCCGTCGAGCGCCGGGTTGTACCAGGTCGGGTCGACCTTCTTCGCGTAGATCGACCAGATACCGGTCGGGGTGGTGAACCCCGGCTTCGCGGTGGCGACCGACCACGAGTGGATCACGTGGAACCCCTGGTACAGATCGAGCCGGTTCCGGTCGAGATGCACCACGATCGTCCGGCCGAGCTTCGCGTCGGAGGTGCGCGGAGCGACCGCATGCATGTGGAGCTCGACCGTCGTGTGACCCGCCCGGATGGCACGGGCGATGGCGGCGATCGCGGCGCGGGTGTCGATCGCGCGGCCGGCCCGCGCGTGCACGAACGTGATGTCGGATCGGTCTTCCTTCATGCCGATGCTCGCGTTGACCGGCTCGATCGACACGGCCGTCGCGATCGTCCCGACGAGCTGCTTCAGGGCGACCCCCGGCATCCGGTAATGCACCGGCACGTCGATGTCGACGGGATCGCGCACCCGATGCCAGAAGCGATCGAAGGTGCCCATCCCCGTGCCGACCGCGAGCGCACGATCCACGGCCGGATCGACCGCGGCGGTGCGCCCCAGGGACGCCTGGGTCTGCGTCCACCGATGCGAGCCGACCGTGACGGTCAGCGTGCCGGTGAGCGTTCGTTGGACCGCGGCGGACACCGCGCTCTGGGCCTGCACACGCGTCATCCCGCCGACGTCGACGCCCGCGATCCGTACGCCGGGAAGGATCCGGTCGGCGTGCATCCGCTCGTAGCGGAACGCGCCGTACGCGACACCGCCGAACACGAGCAACAGGCACCCGGCCACCGTGACGACGATGGCGAGGACCGCGCCGACGTGGCGCTTACGGGTGTGTCTTCCTGAGGCCATGGGATGGGGAACCTCTCGAGGTTCGCCGGAGATGATACCCGCAGCGGCGCATCGCGCTTCAGTCGCCCGGGAGGGCGACGGCGGGCACGTGGACGCCCATGGCCAATCCGTACATGGCTAGGCCGTTCCTGCCTTCGGACGTCGATGCGCCCAGCGCAACGATGTCGCCTGTGGCGCTCACCAGGACCGAGGCGAACGGATCCCGCGCGAGGAACGTGGCGGGCGCGGCAACCGCGCGTTGCCCCGGGATCGAGAGCGTCACCGGCTGCCCGGGGTCGGTCCGGCCCTCGGGGAGCAACCGGAGGGTCACATCCACCGGATCGGTCCCGGGGTTCACGATCACGAGACCGGGCTTCGGCGGATCGCCGCGCACCGTGGGTGGGACGAGCCAGGCCGGCGCCGGCGACGCGGCGCCGCCCGTCGCGGCGTCGTCCACCCCCTGCCCCGCGGAGCGGAGCGCCGCCAGGACCGGAACGCCGGCGTCGGTCTGGATCTGGATCGCCGACGCCCCGTTCGTGGGGACCTCGTAGCTCGCGGTCGACCGGCCCGACTGCTGCTGCTCGGTCAGGCTGCCCGCCGTTTGCGGCGGCTGTGACGAGAGCAGGGTGCCCGAGAACATCGCGCCGTCGTCCTCCGGGACGAACAGCGCCAGGGAGGATTGCCCGACGCCGCCCGCGACGGGCAGGTACCACGTGGAGGACAACGCGCTCACGCCGAGCACCGATCGGACCCCGGCGGGACCGGTCAGACCGAGCGACGCCACCGCGACCTTCCCCTTCGAGATGTCGACCTCGGCGGCGACGGGGTCGCGACCGAGCACCTGCTTGTCGAGCTCGAGCGCGACGCTCCGGCCTGCGGCCAGCACCGCGCCCGTCCAGGCCTCGGGCCGCGCCGGCGGCCGGCCCGGCTGGTAGAGCGTGACGTTGTACACGGCGTCACCGGCGAACGGGTTCATCAGCACGAGGTACGCCTCGTGCCCCTTGCTGGTGTCGGCGTCGGTCGTGTACCAGGTGGTGGCCGCCGCCGGCGTGCACGGCTCCGTGCCGACCCCTTCCTCGGAGCCGCCCGCGGCCACCTGCCACCCGACCCCGACCCATCCGCCGAACGACTCCACGTAGGTCGCGCTCGCCCGTTCCTTCGCCGGCATCTGCTGCAGGACCTCCCGTCCCGCCGGCACGGAGACCGCGGTCGCGGCGCCGGGCGCGCCCGACCCGATCGGGGTCAAGCGGACGTCGACCGGTGTCGAGCCCGGATTCGCGATCGCGATCGTGGCCGACCAGCCCGTACCGCCGCCGTGCGGGCACAGCCAGATCCCCGAGCGTGCATCGTCGCCGCCCGTCGACGGATGATCCGCCGGTCCGACGCGATCGGCGGCGGCCGCGCCCGCGATGGCCACGGCCGCGAGCACCACCGCGAGGACACCCCGCCCGCTCGCCCTCACCGCGCCACCGGCTTCCGGGTGATCCACAGCGCAGCGGCCCATACCGCGGCGAGGAGCCACGCGGCGATCGTCCGCGGCAACTGCGAGCCGTAGCGGATCGCGGCCGTCGCACCGGAGACCGGGATGGACGTCGACCAGCCGAACGCCTCGGCCGGCGTCGCGGTGCTGCCCTCGACCTGCCACGCCCCGTCGTATTCGGTGGAGACGACCGCGAGATCGCCGCCGCCGGTCGGACCCTCCCATCCGCCCTGCACCTGGGCGAGCGGGCTCGCGGGCGAGGGCGTCAGCTCCTGGAGCACCGCCGGATCGGACGATCCGACGATCCGGTGCAGCGCGTCGTCGGACCGGAGCACGGCCGCGGGTGGGAGCGCGACGGGGTCCGACCAGATGTCGAGACCCGCCGCCGGCACCGAGCCGAGGTCCGCCTGCGCGTCGAGCGCGGCCATCGCCGCGCCCGGCAGGACGTCGGCGTCGGCCACGACGTAGCGCACGCCGAACGGCGCGAGCAGCGCACCGCCGTGCGTGCTCGCGCCGACGAGGATCTGATGGACCGCGCCCTCGAGCGCGTCGGGCCCAGGCCCCGCGAGCGGGCGCGCCGTGTCGATCGCGACCACGCCCTCGCGGTCCGTGAGGCCGTACGTCACGGTGGCGCCACCGGCGGCGACGATGCCGGCGGGATCACCGCCGGGTGCGGGGAACGACGACCCGTCGGGCGCGCCGAGCCACAGCACACGGAACGCGCCCGACGAGGTGGCGTCGACCACCGCCCACGCCGGCGGGATCTGCTGGAGGCCGCCCACCCCCCACTCGGCGGTCATCGCGGCGACGGACTGCACGAGGATGCCGCCGCCGAGCACCACCGCGATCAACACCGTGCCGATCTGGCGGAAGCCGAAGGACTCGCGTTCGAGGCTGATGCCGGTCGAGGCGAGGCCGAGCGCCACGAGCAGGGCCTCCTCCGCCGCGGCCACGGCGAGGTACACGGGCGCGTTCGCGAGCGGCGCCGGCAGGTACCCCGCGGTGGACAGCCACGCGAGCGGGAGCGCGAGGGACGCGCCGACGGCGGCTCGGAGGGCCGGGCCGCGGCGGGGCCCACTCGCGAGGGCGAGGCCGAAGACGGCGGCGATCGGCAGGAAGAACGCGGGCGCCCACGTGCCCGGGCCGCCGCCGATGGCGAGCCGCAGGACGAGCCACGGGTTGAGCGATCCCACCGCCGAGGCCAGCGACCGGCCGCCGCCCGCGGCGAGGGTCGGCACGAAGGTGAACAGCAAGACGGCGGCGCCTACCAGGGAGAGCGCCATCACGCTGAGCCCGCGGCGCCGGCCGCCGCCGAGGACGAGATGGACCACCGCCAGCAACCCGAGCGCGAGCAGGACGCCGGGGACGAATGCCACGGCGACCGCGATCGTCACGGCGAACCCGGCGACGAACCGCCACCGGCCGTCCGGTGGATCCGTCGAGCCGAACCCGACCTCGAGCCGTTCGACGATCGGAGGCATCACGGCGATCGCGACGAGGAGCGCGATCCGCCCGTCGGAGAAGGCGGACAGCGTGAGCGCCGAGACCGCGTAGGCGGACGCGGCGACCGCCGCCGGGCCGGGCCGGCCGGTGAGTCGCGCGCACGCGCGGTAGCAGAGGACGCCCGCGAGCACCGGGCCGCCGATGAGCATCACCTTCTGTGCGATCGCGGTGCTGCCGAACGTCAGGAACGAGAGGCCGCTCATGGCTCCGAGCGCCGGACTCGCGGCCGTCGTCCCGCCGAGCGGGGTCGTCCGGTAGGCGGAGACGAGCGCCGCGAGGAACCCGGAGGGGGACGACGGGAACTTCGGCAGCGCCGCGCCGACGAGCGGACCCGAGCCGACGAGGCTCCGGACCGACACCGCGACGACGATGGCGGCGACGAAGCACGTCACGATCACCGGATGCGCGGACACCAGCGAGACCGTCCGATGGCCGAGTCGGCGCGCCGCGGGCGCGTCGCCCTCCTCCTCGCCCCACTCACGCTGCTCCTCGAGGATCCGCTCCGCCGTCTGGAACCACCTCGGCAGGCGGAGACCCGCGGACTCCGTGAACCGACGCAGGGCGTGATCCCGTACGCGACGGCTCCGTTGGATGCCCCGCCGGCGCGAGAGCGTGCCGGGAAGGTGCGCGACGTTCCACCCGACGGCGGCGAGGAGGTCGTATGCCTCCTCGAACCGCCGCGACAACGTGAGGTAGACGAGACGGAACAGGGTCAGCGCGAGCCCCAGCGGCACGACCCACAGGAGCGTGATGAAGGCGTCGTTCTTCAGGACCGACGCCAGGGCCGCCCGATCCTCCTCGTACCGCCGGCTCCGCTCCGCGCCCGGCCGGTCGTCGTGTTCGCCCGCCGCGCGGTGGCGTACACGGGCCAGCGGCGTCATCAACACGCGCCACCCCGCGACGCGCGCCCGCCAGCACAGGTCCAGATCGCCGTCCTCACCGAGCCGCTCGTCGAACAGCCCGCCGCCGCGCCAGACCTCCCGCGCCACGAGCATCGCGCACGGATCCACCGACAGGACATCCAGGACGCGGTCGAACTGCCCTTGATCGATCTCCCCCGGCTGCAGCGGGGAGTAGGGATGGCCGAACCGATCCGCCGAGCGACCCACGTCGCGGAGCTCACGCGGGTGCTCGTGGTCCACGACCTTCGCCCCGACGATCCCGACCCGCTCCACCCCCGGGAGCTGCGTCGCGTCCACCAGCCGGGCCACGACCTCGGGATCGAGCACCGCGTCGTCGTGCAACAGGAGGAGGAAGTCGGCCTCCGCCGGCACGCCCTGGGACAGCGCCGCGTCGAACGCTCGGGCCAGGCCGAGCGGCGTCTCGTTGCGGATGACGCGGCCCTCACCCAACGCGTGCACCAACTGCTCGTGCGACCCATCCGTGGAGCCGTCGTCGACCGCGAGGATCCCGACGCGTGGGTACGTCTGCGCGGCGAGGGCCTGGAGGCACTCCCGCAGCCATCCGGCGGCGTTGCGAACGACGAGGACGACGAGGACGGACGGGACGTCCTCGGGCGCGGGAGCGGAGGAAGTGTCGGCGGTCATCCAGGACGGTTCCGGAGGGGCGGGGAGCCTAGCACGGTCGATCCCTCCCAAAAGGAAGGGGGGCCACTCGGGCCCCCCTTCGCACCTACACGGTGGAAGCTCAGCGCTTCTTCGCGGTGGTCTTCCTGCGCGCCGTGGTCCGCTTCCGCGCGGCCGGCTTGCGCCTCGCCACGGCCTTCTTGGCCGCGGTCTTCCGGGCTGCGACCTTGCGCCGCGCCGTCGTCTTGCGCCGCGCCACGGCCTTCTTGGCCGCCGACTTCTTCGCAGCGACCTTGCGCCGCGCCGTCGTCTTGCGCTTGGCCACGGACTTCTTGGCCGCCGACTTCCGCGCCGCCGGCTTCCGCCGCGCCGTCGTCTTGCGCTTGGCCGTGGACTTCTTCGCCGCGGTCTTCCGCGCCGCCGGCTTCCGCCGCGCCGTCGTCTTGCGCTTGGCCGTGGACTTCTTGGCCGTGGTGCGCTTGCGCGCCGCCGGCTTGCGGGCCGCGGTCTTCCTGGCCGTGGTCCTCTTGGCCGGACGGCGCTTCGCCGCGCTCTTCTTCGCGGTCGACTTCTTGGCCATCGCCATGTGATGCCTCCCTTCCTTTCCTTGTCTCGATCCGAACCCTCAGGACGCCATGCGTTTCAGGCGTCGCCGCTCCCGCTCGCTCATACCTCCCCACACGCCGTAACGCTCATCACGACGGAGGGCGTAGTTGAGGCACTCGATGCGGACGGGGCACTCGCTGCAGATCCGCTTGGCCTCCCTCGATGAGCCTCCCTTCTCGGGGAAGAAGATCTCCGGGTCGTGGTCTCGACACCGCGCCCGTTCTTGCCAAGGGATGTAATGGTGCACGCTTTGCTCCCCCCGAAATCACACGCGTGTGATTCTGAAGGAAGAATGCCCTCGATGACAAGGGGTACACCGAAGGAATTCCCTGCCTCATCCCTCATATGTTGCCGTCATCGTGTCGCGCTGGTTCCGTGCTGACAAGCGCATCCGACAAGAAATCGCGTGGTCAACCAGGCTGACGAGATCCGTCAACCATGCTGACGGAAAACGCGGTTCGTGGCGTCTCAGACCCGCACGATGCGGTCATACGTCGTCGTTCGGACGGCGGGAACACGCCCGATCGCGCGGATCGCGTCGTCGAACATGTCGGGCGTCATCTCGATCCCCCACTCGGCGCCGGCCATCCTGCTGATCGTTTCCTCCATCAAGGTCCCGCCGAAATCGTTCCCGCCGGCGCGCAGGATCTGCTGGCACGCGTCCACGCCGAGCTTCACCCATGAGACCTGGACGTTGTCGATGTCTCCGTCGAGCAGGATCCGGGCGACCGCATGCACCCGCAGCGAGTCCTCGCGCGAAGGTCCCGGGCGCGCCTTCCCCGCCAGGTAGATCGGCGCGTTCCGGTGCACGAACGGGAGCGGAACGAACTCCGTGAAGCCGCCGGTGTCCCGTTGGATCCGCCCGATGCGGCGGATATGGGCGACCCAATGCGGCGGCGCGTCGACGTGGCCGAACATCATCGTGCTGGAGCTGCGGATGCCCAGATCGTGTGCGGTGCGGACGATCTGCTCCCAGGTGTCTGCCGGCAGCTTGCCCTTCGTGAGGGTCCATCGCACCTCGTCGTCCAGGATCTCCGCCGCGGTGCCGGGGATCGTGTCCAGCCCGGCGGCCTTCGCCTCGGCGAGGAACTCCGCGAAGGACACGCCGAGCTTCGTCGCGCCGTTGAGGATCTCCATCGGGCTGAACGCGTGCACGTGCATCCCGGGGACGCGGTCCTTCACCGCACGCAGCAGGTCGACATAGAAGGTGCCGGGGAGGTCGGGGTGGATGCCTCCTTGCATGCACACCTCGGTCGCGCCACGATCCCACGCCTCCTCCGCCCGATCGGCGACGTCGGTCAGCGTGAGGGTGTAGGACTCCTCATCGACCTCCCGCTGCGCGAACGCGCAGAACCGGCATCCGACGTAGCAGACGTTCGTGAAGTTGATGTTGCGGTTCACGACGTACGTGACCTCGGGGCCGACCGCCTCCGCGCGGAGTTCGTCCGCGACGACACAGAGCGCGTCGAGGGATGGACCCTCCGCGCGGAACAACGCCAGCGCTTCGGCGTCGGTGATCCGCCGGTGTGCCGCCGCCTTCGCGAGCGCGGAACGGATGTCCGCATCGATCCGAGCGGGTTCCGCGCGATCGGTCGCCCACGCCTGCGTTATCGGGTTATCCACAACCTCGAACGTGCCGTAGACCGGCTCGGCGTCCGCGCGCAGACCCGCGCCGGCCGCCTTCGAGAAGGTGAGTTCGATCGTCCGGGGCTTCCACGCGACGTCGGGGTCCTGCCACGGCGTCGGCTCGGGACGCTGTCCTTCCACGCCGAGCCCGTCGTCGGACGCGAGCGCCGCGACCGGCGCGCGCATCCGACCCGCGATCCATGGATCGGGTTCGGCGACGTACCGCGGGTAGATCGCGAGCCGTTCCCGCAACGACTTGCCTCGCGCGGCGGTCGATGCCGCCAGCCATCCGATGCCGGGCCACGGGCGCTCGGGATTGACGTGATCGGGCGTCAGCGGCGACACGCCACCCCAGTCGTTGATGCCGGCGTCCAGGAGCCGCAGGCGCTGGTCGGGGTCGGAGAGGTTCGGCGGCGCCTGCACGCTGACATGCGGACCGAGCACGATCCGCGCGACGGCGATCGTCGCGAGGAACTCCTGTTCGTCCGGCTCGGGAGCCGAGCGCATCGCCGTGCCCGGCTTCGCGCGGAAGTTCTGGACGATGACCTCCTGGACGTGGCGGTAGCGCCGGTGCGCCTCCCGGATCGCGAACAGGCTCTCCGCTCGTTCCCACCGGGTCTCGCCGATCCCGACCAGGATCCCCGTCGTGAACGGGATCGCGAGACGGCCCGCGTCCTCGATCGTCCGGAGCCGGACCTCCGGCACCTTGTCCGGCGAGTTGAAGTGCGGCCCGCCCCGCTCCGACAGGCGCGATGAGGACGTCTCCAGCATGAGGCCCATCGACGCGCTCACGTGCTTGAGGCGCGCGAGGTCCTCGTAGGACATCACGCCCGGGTTCAGGTGCGGCAGGAGCCCGGTCCGCTCGATCACGCGGATCGCCATCGCGCGGACGTACTCGAGCGTCGAGCCGTAGCCGCGTTCCGCGAGCCAGCGCGCGGCGAGGGGGTAGCGATCCTCCGGCCGGTCCCCCAGCGTGAACAGCGCCTCCTTGCAGCCCATCCGGCGGCCCGCCTCCGCGATCGCCACGACCTCGTCCGGGCTCAGGAACGGGTGCTCGAGCTTCGCGGGCGGCTTCGCGAACGTGCAGTAGTGGCAGTGATCGCGGCACAGCATCGTCAGCGGGATGAAGACCTTGCGGGAGTACGTGACGGTGTCGCCCCAGCCCAGGTCCCGGAGCCTCGCGGCGATACGCAGCAGGCGCTCAAGGTCCCCGTCGCGAGCGTTCAGCAGGACGGCCGCCTCATCAGCAGACAGGGCCTTGCCTTGCTCCGCACGCGCGAGGCCTCGCCGCAGCGCGTGGACGAGCCCGGCGGTCCGGTCGGCCATCGCGCGCGAGCCTACTACCCTGAGCCTGATGAGAGTGACGGCGCTCGCCGGGGGGATCGGCGCGGGGAAGTTCCTGCGGGGGCTCGCACGTGTCGTGCCCGGCGAGGACCTCACCGTGATCGTGAACGTGGCGGACGACGTCGTGATCCACGGCCTGCACGTCTCGCCGGACCCCGATTCCGTGACCTACTGGCTCGGCGACGTCTTCGACCGTGAACGGGGATGGGGCCGCCGCGGAGAGACGTTCCGAGCGACGCAGGAGCTGGTCGCGTTCGGCGCCCCCGACGCCTGGTTCGGGCTGGGCGATCTCGATCTGGCCACGCATCTGTACCGGACGCGGCTCCTCGCAGGCGGCGAGCCACCGTCGCGGGTCATGCGGAAGGTCGCCCAGCGGTTCGGCGTGGGCACGCGGTTGCTGCCCGTGAGCGACGACCCGATCGAGACCCGGATCGAGTGTGTCGACCACGAGACCGGCGAGCCGCTCGACCTCCACTTCCAGGAGTACTGGGTGCGGCGGCGAGCGACCGACGCGGTGAAGGCGACGCGGTACGACGGCGCCGGCGCCGCACGGCCGGCGCCCGGCGTGCTCGAGGCGATCGCGGATGCCGACGCCGTCGTCTTCTGCCCGTCGAACCCGGTCGTGTCGATCGGGCCGATCCTCGCGGTGCCGGGCGTGCGCGATGCGGTCGCGGCGCGGCGGGACCGGTCCGTCGGCGTCAGCGGGATCGTCGCCGGCGGACCGGTGGCGGGCATGGCCGACAAGCTGATGCCCGCGGCCGGTATCGAGGTGTCCGCCGTCGGCGTCGCGCGGCACTACCGCGACCTGCTGTCGGCCTGGGTGCTGGACGACGTCGACGCGCACCTCGCGCCCGCCGTCGAGGCCCTCGGCGTGCGCTGCGTGTCGTGCGACACGATCATGGTGGACGACGCGCGCGCCGAGGCCGTGGCGCGAACGGCGCTGGATCTGCTCCCGTGACCCTGTCGGTCATCCCCGTCGACGGCCTGCCGGAGATCGGGGCCGGCGACGATCTCGCCGCGGTGCTGCTCGAGCCCCTGCGGGCGCTCGGCGTCCGCTCCGGCGACGTCGTGGTCCTCACCCAGAAGATCGTGTCGAAGGCGGAGGGCAGGGTGGTCGCCGACGACGACCCGGCCGCCACGATCGCGGCGGAGACACGACGGGTGGTCGCCCGACGCGGCCCGATGACGATCGCGGAGACGCGGCACGGGTTCGTCTGTGCGAACGCCGGCGTCGACGCCTCCAACGTGGCCGAGGGCCTGCTCTCGCTGCTGCCGGAGGACCCCGACGCTTCCGCCGAGCGCATCCGCGCGCAGCTCGCCGCGGCGCTCGGCCTGTCCGGGTTGGCGGTCGTGATCACCGACACGTTCGGCCGGCCATGGCGTGAGGGCCTCGTCGACGTCGCGATCGGCGCCGCGGGACTTCCGGCCCTCGTCGACCTCCGCGGCACGCGGGACCACACCGGCCGCGAGCTCGAGGTGACCGTGCTCGCGCTGGCGGATCAAGTGGCGGCGGCCGCGGGGATGGTGATGGGGAAGGCGGCCCGCGTGCCGTCGGCCGTGGTCCGCGGCGTGGAGACGG
Organism: Actinomycetota bacterium; assembly: GCA_035519495.1. Classification (GTDB taxonomy): domain Bacteria; phylum Actinomycetota; class UBA4738; order UBA4738; family HRBIN12; genus AC-51. The sequence continues at coordinate 3,223 of DATIWE010000073.1, read as the reverse complement.
CCGGGGCCTCGGCCGGCCGGGCGCGCGACCTCGTCCGCCCGGCCGAGCAGGACCTGTTCCGCGAGTCGCCGCTCGAGGCGATCTCGGCGCGCCGGACGATCCGGTCCTTCGGTCCCGGCACCGTGCAGCGGGAGACGATCGCGGATGCGATCGCCGCCGCGTGTACGGCGCCGGCGCCGCACCACACCCGGCCCTGGCACTTCGTGGTCCTCGATGGCGCACCGGCGAAGCGCGCGCTGCTGGGCGCGATCGCCGAGGCCTGGCGCGCCGACCTCCGCGACGACGGCACGCCGGACGCCGCGATCGAGCGACGGATCGCGCGGAGCGACGCGGTGCTCGGCGCCGCGCCGGCGCTGATCCTGCCGTTCGTCCGCTTCGACGGCGCGCACCCGTACCGCGACGTGGAGCGCGCGGAGGCGGAGCGCGAGATGTTCCTGCTCTCGGGCGGCGCGGCGATCCAGAACCTCCTGCTGGCCCTGCACGCGCAGCTGGTCGCGTCGTGCTGGATCAGCTCCACGCTGTTCTGCCAGGACGAGACGCGGAGCCTCCTTGGCCTCGACGACGGGTGGTACGCGCTCGGAACGGTCGCCTGCGCACCGATGCCGTAGGGCGGGGCCGTGCGGCCCCGCCCTCCGGTGGATCCCGGCGCGTTCTCGCGGTTCGTCTAGCCGACGACCCCGTGGATGAAGTACCACGTGAAGATCGCGGCCACGATGTACATCAGCGGATGGACCTCGCGAGCCTTCCCGCGCAGCACCGCGATGACCGTGTAGGACACGAACCCTGCGCCGACGCCGTTCGTGATCGAGTACGTGAACGGCATCAGCGTGATCGTGAGCAGCACCGGGATGCCCATGCCCGGATCGCTCCAGTCGATGTCCTTGACCAGGGTCATCATGTAGTAGCCGACGATCACCAGGATCGGCGCCGTCGCGACCGACGGCACGATGCCGGCGATCGGCGCGAAGAACATGCACAGCAGGAACAGCACCCCGACCACGACCGACGTCAGGCCGGTCCGCCCGCCCTGCGACACGCCGGAGGCGCTCTCGATGTAGGTGGTGTTCGACGACGCGGACGCGGCCCCGCCGGCAACGGCCGCGAGTGAGTCCACCAGCAGCACCCGCTTGATGCCGGGGAGCCGGCCGTCGGCGTCGAGCATCTTCGCCTCGCCGCCGATCCCGATCACGGTGCCCATGGTGTCGAAGAAGTCCGACAGCATCACCGAGATGACGATCGCGGCCGCGGTCCAGAAGCCGAGCTTGCTGAGGAACGTGAAGTTGAAGTTCCCGACGAGCGAGAAGTTCGGGCTCGCCGTGAGGTGGCGGAAGCCGGGCCAGGCGGCCGAGCCGTCGGTGATCACGCCCAGGTGCTTCACCTCGTTCACGATCGTCGCGGCCACGGTCGTCGCGATGATGCCGATCAGCAGCGCGCCCTTCACCCGCCGGGCGACCAGCGCACTCGTCACGAGGAGGCCGAACGCGAACAGCGCGAGGCTCCAGGTCTGGAACTTCGGCACGATCGTCAGGATCGGCGGGTTCGCGCCCGCGACCACGACGCCCGCGTTCACCAACCCGATCAGCGCGATGAACAGCCCGATGCCGATCCCGATCGCCCGTTTGAGATCCATCGGGATCGCGTTGAGGATCAGCTCCCGGACCCCCGTCAGCACGAAGATCGTGATCAGGACGCCCTCGGCAACGATCACGCCCATCGCCTGCGGCCACGTGAGGCCGAGCGTCCCCACCAGCGTGAACGCCACGAACGCGTTGAGCCCGAGCCCCGCCGCGATCGCGAACGGGTACTTCCCGTAGATCCCCATCGCGAGCGTCATCACGCCCGCGACGAGCGCGGTGACCGTCAGAACTTCCGGGAACGTGAGGCTGACGCCCTGATTGTCCTTCACGGCCCCGAGGATCGCCGGGTTGACGAACAGGATGTACGCCATCGTCAGCCAGGTGGTGATGCCGGCTGCGATCTCGGTCCGGACCGTCGATCCGCGGTCGGTGATGCCGAAGAAGCCGTCCAGACCACTGCGATGCGGCGCCTCGGGTACCCGGACGACGCTGCCCCGGTCGGTGTCCGCCATGCAGACCCCCTCTCACGAGGCCGGCGCGACGGTCGCCGGCGCGCGACGGGGAAGGCGGCCGAAGCATAGGGAGGGCCGGGAGAACACGCAAACGGTTCCGGGCGCAACGGGCCGTGTCCATTACCCTTGGCGCGGCGTTCCGGAGGTGTTCCGGAGCGGAACGGAGCGCGGGAACGGTGGCGAGGCAGACACAGAGCGGCCAGGGCGCGGACGGGCGGCAGACGAAGGCCGAGAAGAAGGAGCAGGCCCGCCTGGAGCGCATCGAGCTCCAGCGCAAGATGGCAGCGCGCAAGCGCAACCGGACGATCCTCGTGATCGGCGTCGTGGCCGCTGCGCTCGCGATCGGCGGCGTGGTCTTCCTGACCGGGGGCTCGAAGGATGACGGGATCACGGTCCCGTTGCCGAACCCGGACTCGCTCCCCGGGATGCTCCGGACGGCGCCACCGTGGCCGAACAACACGGCGCAGCTCCCCGCCCGCTTGCACGCGCTCGACCTGCCGCAGCTCGGCACCGTCCTGCACCACCACGTCCGGCTGTTCGTCTACGTCGACGGCCGGCCGGTGACGGTGCCGATGAACATCGGGCTGAGCGCGACGGCGGCCTCGCCCCTGCATACGCACGACACGACCGGCACGGGCCATGTGGAGTCCGAGGATCCGACCTTCGCGCCGGTGCTGGGGCAGTTCTTCGACGTCTGGGGCGTCTACCTCACGAAGGATTGCCTCGGTGGCCAGTGCGGGGACGGCACGAACCAGGTCCGGGTGTTCGTCAACGGCAAGGAGTGGGGCGGCGACCCCACGCAGGTGCCGCTGACCGATCTCAGCGCGATCGTCGTCACGTTCGGCACCGCCGATCAGTTGCCGAACCCGATGCCGAACACCTTCACGTTCGGCTCTTGAGGTGCCCGCGAAGGGCCGCGAGCGAGCGGCGGAACAGCAACGCGGCGCCCGCCGAGACTCGTACCGACGGGGCCTGGGGTTCTTCGCGATCAGCCTGTTCGCGCTGGCCGTCTTCTGGTTCGTGACCCGGCCCCCGGCGCCGCGCCCGATCCCGGCCTCGGCCGTGCGGGCCGCCACCGCCGCCGGCTGTTCGGTGGCGGCGCGGCAGTTCGAGTCCAAGCCGAGCCGCGCGCAC
>DATIWE010000072.1:0-14248 GCA_035519495.1 Actinomycetota bacterium | reverse complement strand
ATGATCGTGAAGTACGTGAACGCGATGCCGACGGCGGCGCCGATGTCCCCGAAGCGCAGGCTGCCCGCGTCGACGGCCGCGAGCATCTAGCGGTCCTCCTTCGCCATCGCTTCGGTGTCCAGGGTGGCCGCGGAGTCCTCGAAGTCCTCGGTCGAGGCCGCGCGCTGCAGCTGCCGCGCCAGGAGCCGCCGCTTCGCCAGCTGATACGTGACGACGACGGAGATGATGAGGATCCCCTGCAGGATGATCACGAACTCCCGAGGCACGTCGGTCTGGATCTGCACGGCCGTCTCGCCGCGAGCGAGGACCCCCCACAGGATCGCCGCGAACACGATGCCCGGCGCGCTGTTCTGCCCAAGGAACGCCACCGCGATCCCCGTGAAGCCGAGCGCCGCCTCGTAGCCGATCGGCAGGTAGTTCTTGTCTGCCAGGAGCTGCTGCATGCCGACGAGGCCGGCGAGCGCGCCCGAAAGCACGAACAGCTGGATCTGCACGTTCCCGATCGAGATGCCGCCCGCACGAGCTGAGCCGGCCGACGCGCCGACGGCGCGGGCTTCGTACCCGAGCCGCATCCGTTTCAACACGAACCAGATGAGGGCCGCAACGAAGAGGGCGCCGATGAACAGCCAGGACAGATGCACCGCGGAGCGGATCCCGAACATGTGGCCCAGATCGGGGATCCGTGCGTTCGCCATGAACGGGTCGGTGCGCAGGTTGACGTTGTGGGTGCCCTCCTGCGTCGTGAACTTCAGCGGGCCGTTGATCGCCCACGCGACGAGGGACACCGCGATGCCGTTCATCATGATCGTGGTGACGACCTCGTGCGCGCCGGTCTTCACCTTCAGGATCGCCGGCACGAGCGCGAACGCGATCCCGCCCAGCATGCCGAACAGGATCGCCGTCCACATCAGCAGCGGCCCCGGCAGGAAGTCGAGCTTCAGCGCCGCCCACGACGCCGTGACCATGCCGACGAGGTACTGGCCCTCGACGCCGATGTTGAACATGCCGCCCTTGAAGCACACGGCCACGGCGAGCGCCGAGAAGATCAGCGGCGTCGCCTCGGTCAGGACGTAGCCGAACCCGTCCTTGCTCCCGAACCCGAAGTGGAAGATCGCGCCGTAGACGGTGGCGGGACTCTCGCCGTACGCGAAGATGATCAACGAGCCGAGCAGCAACGCGATCAGCAGCGCGACGACGAGCGCGAGCGCCTGCCCGGCAAGGTTCTCCACCCACTCCGGGCGCTCGCGCGGCGCCTCGGTCGGCATGGAGACCCCGGTGGCGGCCATCAGCCGGCCTCCGCCTCGTCCACGTCGCCGAGCATCCCGCGGCCGACCTCTTCCGGCGGCGCGTCGGGGGGGTACTCGGCGGTGATCCTGCCTTCGAACAACGTGACGATCCGGTCGGACAGGGCGTAGATCTCATCGAGCTCGGCGGAGATCAGGAGCACCGCGCGGCCGGCCGCCTTCTGATCCAGGATCTGCCGCCACACGAACTCGATCGCCCCGACGTCGAGGCCGCGCGTCGGCTGCGCGGCCAGGAGCAGCTTCGGGTCGCCGTCCAGCTCGCGCGCGAGGATGAGCTTCTGTTGGTTCCCGCCGGAGAGCGTGCGTGCGGTGGTGTCGATGTTCCGCGCGCGCACGTCGTAGTTCGTGATGAGCCCCTCGGCGAGATGCTTGACCTTCCGGATCGACAGAACCCCGCCGCGGCGGGCGTACTCGGGCTCGGCCTGCCGGCCGAGGAGCGCGTTCTCCCACAGGCTCATGTCGAGCACCAGGCCCTGTTCCTGGCGGTCCTCGGGCACGAACGCGGTCCCGGCGCGACGGATCTCCGCCGTGTCCATCGAGGTCAGATCCCGGTCGTCCAGGAGGATCCGACCCGACTCCACGGGCCGCAGGCCCATGATCGCGTCCGCGAGATCGCGTTGCCCGTTGCCCTCGACGCCGGCGACGCCGACGATCTCCCCGGCGCGAACCTCGAGATCCAGCCCGTGGAGCCGCCCGGCGTGCACGCCCTCGAGGTGCAGCACCGGCTCGCCGATCCGTGTCGCCGACTTCTCGAGGCGGAACAAGACCGGACGGCCGACCATCATCTCGGCCAGCTGCGCCTTCGACGTCGCCGACGGCGTCGTCTCGCCGACCACCTTGCCGCGCCGGAGCACGGTGATCCGATCGGCGATCTCCAGGACCTCGTCGAGTTTGTGGCTGATGAACACGATCGACTTGCCGCTGTCCCGGAGCCGCCGCAGGTTCTCGAACAGCGCTTCCGCCTCGGTCGGTGTCAGCACGGCCGTCGGCTCGTCGAGGATGAGGATGTCGACGCCCCGGTAGAGGGCCTTGAGGATCTCGACGCGCTGCTCCTCCCCGACGGAGAGCGACTCGACCGCGGCCGCGGGGTCGATCTGGAAACCGTAGGCCGCGGCCAGCTCCGTGACCTTCCGGTTCGCCTCGTCGGCGCGGACGATCGGTCCCCCTTCCTGGCCCAAGATGACGTTCTCGGCCACGGTGAACGGATCCACCAGCACGAAATGCTGGTGGACCATCCCGATCCCCAGCGCGATGGCGTCCCTCGGCGAGTGGATCCTGACGGCCTGCCCGTGGACCTCGACCGAGCCTTCGTCGTGGGGATACATCCCGTAGAGGATCCGCATCAGGGTGGACTTGCCGGCGCCGTTCTCACCCACCAGCGCGTGCACCTCGCCGGCGCGGAGCTCGAGCGAGACGTCGTCGTTCGCGACGACACCGGGGAACCGCTTCGTGATCCCCCGCATCACGACGAGGGGCGGGGTGCTCGCGCCCCCCGCCCCCTCGCCCGATGCGTCGTCCGGCGCCGTGCGCGCCGATCCGTCGATGGTCAGCTCCCTTGCGGAGTGTCCGGCGGAACGATCGTGCCGTTGAGGATCTTCGTCTTGTACGCCTCGACCTGGTCGATGATGTCCTGCGTCATCAGCGCGGTGTTCGAGGTCGAGTAGCTGATGCCTTCGCTCTTCAGGTCGAAGACCTTGTCGATCCCACCCTTGAACGTGCCGTCGGCCGCGGCCTTGATCGTGTCGTACGTGGCCGTGTCGACCCGCTTGATCATCGACGTGAGGATCCACTTCTGCAGATCGGGGGCGACGACGTTGTACTGGTCGGAGTCCACGCCGATCGCGATCTTCTGCTGCGCGGCCGCCGCCTTGAACAAGCCGTTCCCCGAGTTACCGGCTGCGTGGTAGATCACGCAGGCGCCGTTGTCGTACATCTTGTTCGACAGCGCCTCGCCCTGGATCGGGTCGTCGAAGGCCTTCGTCGAGTCACCGATGTACTCGACCTGCACCTTCATGTTCTTATCGATCGCCTGGACGCCGGCGGTGTACCCGGCCTCGAACTTCCCGATCAGCGGGCCGGTCTGGCCGCCCAGGAAGCCGACGTTGTTGCAGTTCAGCTTCTTCGCCTCGAGCGCCGCGGCGACGCCCACCAGGTAGGAGCCTTCCTGCTCCTTGAACGTCAGGTCCACGACGTTCGGGATCTTGTCCGCGTCGTTCGGGAGCCCGCAGGCGGTGCCGCACGTCGCGAAGCCGTCGATGATGCCGAAGTCGACGTCGGGGTAGTTCGGCGCGATCTCGTTGATCTTGCCGCTGTCCGTGAACGCGAAGCCCGTGCCGATGATCAGGTTGTATCCCCCATCGACCAGGGACTGGACCTCCTGGTCCAGGTTCGAGCCCTCGGAGTTGGCCTCGACGTACTTCGTGTTCTCCTTGCAGATGATGCCGTCCGCGATCGCCTTGTTGAGGCCGGCGTACGCGAGGTCGTTGAACCCCTTGTCACCGAGCCCACCGACGTCCAGCGCCAGGCCGACCTTCAGGTCGGACGTGCACGACGGGCTGCCGCTCCCCGCGGCACCCGTGGTGGTGGAGCTCTTCGAACACGCCGCCGCGATGCTGAACACGACGAGCGGCACCGCGACGGCCCGGAGCCATCTGGACATGCACACCCTCCCTCTGTCCGATCCTTGCGTGACATGCCGAGGCCCCGGACCCGGCTCGCCCGGGATTGTCGGGGTCGGACCTCGAGGCCGTCAAACCGGCGGGACCAAGCCCATGACAAACTGGGCACCCGGGAGGACCTGATGATGTCCGATGCAGCGATCCTCGACGATCTCCGACGGCGGGTCGACGACTCACCCTTCCATCGCGCGTTCGGTTTGACCGTCGAAGACGCCGCCGCCGGCATGGTCCGCCTCGGATGGAGCGCGAAGGAAGAGCACCTCAACCTCCAGGGGCTGGTGCACGGCGGCGTGCTCGCGACGCTGGCCGACGTCGCGATGGGCCTCGCCGTCCGGACCGCCATCGCACCGGGACGCCGGCACGTGACGATCGAGCTCGGCGTGCACTACCTGCGCCCGGCGTCGCCCGGCGACGTGCACGCCGTCGGGCGCGTGGTGCGCGTCGGACGGCAGATCGCCTTCGCGGAGGCCGACGTGCTCGACGGCGGCGAGCGGCTGTTGGCGAGGGGCTCCGGAACCTACAGCGTGACGGCGCCGCGCGCCTAATACTCGACGTCGAGCGCGGCCATCGCGTCGGCGAGCTTCCCGAGCGCGCCGGCGAGTCCCAGCAGCAGACCCATGTTCCCATCCACCTTGATCTTGCCCATCATGAACGCGGTGACCGGTGACAGCTCGCGACGGGCCAACGCGACGGCCGTGTCGTAGCTCTGGTTGATCGTCGCGTCGGGACCCTCGAGGTCGCCGATCCCCATGTCGATCGTTCCGGCATCGATCGTGGTCCAGTAGCGCGTCTCCCCGTCCGAGGTGCTGATCACCTGCTGGATCCGGGCCGACTGGTTCGCCGCGGCCTGCTTGAAGTCGGGGCTGCCGTTCACCGCCGCCTTCAACGCGTCGACCCATTCCGGAGAGAGGAACTTCATGCTCACGTTGGCTCCTTACGACTGGGGTCCCGGGAACCGTGGGGACCTTGGGGACCGCCACCTTACCGGGAACGCCAACGTGCGCCGGGGAGCTCAGTCCGGGAACAGCTCGGGCGCGGTGACGTGCGTGTCGTCGGCCAGGAACCAGAGCAGGCGCCGCGATCCGATCACCTTCACGGTGTTGAGGCTGGTGTTCGGCGGCAGGAAGAACATCTCCTGGCCGCGGACGTCCAGGATGCGCTGGAGGTAGGCGTTGATCACGCCGCCGTGGCACACCACCCACAGGTCGCCCGCGGGCTGCGCCGCCAGCGCCCCTTCGATCGCGTCGACGACGCGGCGCTGGAACGCGTCGAAGGGCTCGCCGCCCGGCGCCAGGAAGAACAGCGGGTCCTGGAGCAGGATCCGCCGCGGGATCTCGGGATGCTCGACGAGGAGCTCCTCGAACTCCTTGAACTCCCAGTCGCCGCCGAACCACTCGACGAGCTCCTCGCGGTAGGTCACGGCGGCGCCGGTGGCCTCGACGTAGGGAGCGATCGTCTCGCGGGCCCGGGTCAACGTCGAGCAGTAGATCGTCGCCGGCGGAGGCATCTTCCGCAGACGCCGCGCCAGGATGGCGGCCTGCTCGCGACCGGTCTCGTCGAGCGGCGGATCCGCGACCGGCCCCAGGGCGGTCTGCGCCTGACCCCGGGACCGGTGGTCGGCCTTGCCGTGGCGGATCAGGTAGAGGCGCCGTTCGGTGTCGCTCATCCGACGCCTTTCGCGTTCGGGTGGCGCGCTCGCCAGTCCTCGGCGTAGGCCTCGACATCCTCGCGCAGCCACACGCGTCCCGCGGCGAGCCACGAGATCGGTTCCGGGAAGTGGCCGCGATCGATGTACGTGATCACGCGCCGCTTGTCCCACGCCATGATCTCCGCGGCCTCGGCGACGCCGACCAGATCGGGGACCACCTCCACCGTCAGCACGACGTCGTCGCCGATCGCGGTCCGGAGCTCCTCCAGGCACGAGCGTTTCGACGTGCCCGTCACCTCGACGTACATCGGAGCATCGAGCACGAGCGCGTACCAGCGCCCGCCCGAGCGCCACATCCGCGCACGCACAGGATCCGCCACGGCCGCAGTGTATGACGGCGTCGCCCGCCGGCGGAAGGCCTGAGGGTCGCGCCTACGCGTCGTCCACGGACCGGCGGAGCACGCCGAGCCGTCGAAGCTCCGAGCGCCAGCAGGCGGTGTGCCAGTGCCGGCGCTCGTCCGTCTCCCCGATCGGAACCACGACGAGGTGCCACGAGCCTGGCCGGATCACGTGGTCGCAGCCAGGACACCGGTACTCCTTCTGACCGGTCACCTGGCGCACGTCGTACCCGTCGACGATCGCCCACGGCGGCGGCGCGGACCGCGGCTGATGCGACGCCGAGGGCCCCTGCTCGAGCGGTGCGCGCCGGTTCTTCCTCGGCATCAGCCGTGCTCCTTGATGAACGCCGCCGCGTACGGGGCGGCCGAGGCGCCGGCGGCGCGCGCATCGTCCTTCCGCGAGCGTTCCAGCGAGTGCCCGGCGCCCTCGAAGGGCACATACGTGGCTCGGTCCCCGAGCTTCCGCAGCGTCGCGGCCAGGACCGTCGGATCGGCGAACGGGTCCTTCGTGCCTTGGACGAAGAGCATCGGGATCGAGAGGTCGAGCAGGTGCGCGTCCCGGACCTGCGTGGGCTTGCCCGGCGCGTGCAGCGGATACCCGAGGAACACCAGGCCGGCGGCCGGCATCCCCTCGGCGGCGGCCATCGACGCGATCCGACCGCCGTAACTCTTGCCGCCGCCGAACACCGGCCGGCCGGCGGCGCGCGCCGAGGCCGCGTCGAACGCCGCCCGGAACGCCCCGATCGCGTTGGCGGGCGCGTCGGGACTCTTCCGGCCGGCCTCCATATACGGGAAGTTGAAGCGCAGCGCGGAAACCCCTTCGGCCGCAACGGCTTCCGCGAAGCCGACGAGGAACGGATGGTCCATCCCGGCGCCGGCCCCGTGGCCCACGACGATCGCCGGACCGTCGGCCGGGTGCCACGCAGCCGACACGGGGCCTTTCGGCGTCGTCACCTCGAAGCGTTCCATGCGTGCCATCATCCCAAGCCATGGGCGGCGGCTTCTACCTCGGGACCTCCGGGTTCGCCTACGACGAGTGGCGCCACGGCGTCTTCTACCCCGAGGACCTCAAGAAGGACGACATGCTCGACTACTACTCCACGAAGCTGTCGTCGGTGGAGATCAACTACACGTTCCGCCGGTTCCCCACCGAGAAGACCCTGACGAACTGGCGTGAGCGAGCACAGCCCGGGTTCGTGTTCACGCTGAAGGCGAACCAGCGGATCACGCACTGGAAGAAGCTGAAGGACGTCGGCGAGGACGTGCGCGACTTCATGACGCGCGGCGCGGTGCTCGGCGACAAGCTCGGCTGCGTGCTCTTCCAGTGCCCGCCGACGCTGGCCTACGACGCCGATCTGCTGTCGTCGTTCCTCGACACGCTGCCCGATACCACCGCGTCCTACGCGATGGAGTTCCGGCACGCGTCATGGGCCGAGGCGCGCGAGACGCTCCTGGCGCGCGGCGTCGCGTGGTGCGTCGCCGAAACCGACGAGAAGGACCCGCGACCCGAGGACCTGTCGTGGGAGCCGGTCGGCTACCTGCGGCTGCGGAAGACCGAGTACACGGACGAGGAGCTCGCGACGTGGGCGGGCCGGATCCGGCCGGCGCTCGAGGCCGGCGCGAGCGTGTACTGCTACTTCAAGCACGAGGACGAGGGCGCGAGCCCGAAGATGGCCGAACGCCTCGAAAGAATATTGCGCCCTTCGGCCTGAGGCCCGGTCACCCTCCGAGCACGGCGACCGCGGCCAGGTTCCCCTTCCGTCGGAGTCGGAGCACGGCCTCCTCCCGCGCGGTCGCGGCATCCTCCCCCAAGCCGCGGGCATCGAGTGCATCGGCGAGCGTGAGGAAGGCGTCCGCCTGATCGAGCACCAGGTCGCTCGACGTCACGAGCTCCAGACCTCGCCTCGCGGCGATCTCGGCGTCGGCGGCCGATCCGCGGAGAAGCAGTGCTCGCGAGCTCAGCAGGCTCCGACGGACCACGATCTGGCGATCGAGGACCGCGGGCGACGCGTCGAACGCGTCGGCCAGCCGGAGGAACTCCTGCACCCGGTCCTGGGCGCCGACGGCCGCGCACAACACGCTGTCGAGCTCCGAGACCCACCAGAGGTCACCGAGCGCGGTCAGGATGTCTCGGGCCTCGCGCAGCCTCCTCTCGGCGCCCTCCGGGTCCCCGGCCCCGATCTCCACGTTCGCGATCGCGACCGCGTGTGCCGCCCCGAGCCAGCTGAGCCCGTTGCGATCGATGGCATCGCGCCATCGCCGCTCGCGCTCGAGGAAGCCGGGTCGATCGCCGGCGGCGAGGGATCCCAGCGCCAGCAGTGCATGGCCAGCGCTCGTCGAGTTCGGCTCGTCGAACGGGAACAGCTCCGTTCCGGCGAGCTCCTCGAACCGCTCGAAGGGAAGGGGTCCAAGGACGGCGGTCCAGACGACGTCGGCGGCCGCCTGCGCGGATTCTCGGAAGCGACCGCACGCGAGGCCGTGTCGGAGAGCCCGGAGGGTCCATGCGTGCGATCGGGCGATGCATCCACGCGTGAACTCGAGGTAGTGGATCGCGATCGACGCCTCGGCGAGCCCGACCTCGTCATCGGGAGCGAGCGCGTCGGCCGACGCCTCCGCGTGGGCGACGGCGGCGTCGATCTCCGCATCCGTCGGCGAGCGGAACACCCGGTTCGACAGCAGCTGGATGGTAGCGCGCAGCGCATCGCGCTCCGACCCGGCCTCTCGGCTCTGCTCGACGGCTTTCGCGAGCAGCGTCTCCGACTCGTCGGATCGGCCGGTCTCCGTCAGCGCGACCCCGAGATCGGGAAGCACGTCGAGCCGTCGCGGATCGAGCTCGGGCAAGAGGACCGCGGCGCGGCCGAGGAGGTCGCGGGCGGTGATCAGATCGAGCGCCCCGAAGGCACGCGATCCGGCGGCGGCGAACAGCGCGCCGGCGCGCACCGAGAGCGCCGCGGAACGCTCGTCACGCATGCCGAGCTCCTCACGCAGATGCAGGGCGCGCTCGAGGTGCCGGGCGACCAACTCGTCCACATCCGCCTTGTCCGCATCCTCCGCCGCGATCCAATCGGCGAGCTGCTCGTGGAGCTCCGCTCGTTGCCCCTTCGACAGACGCCGGTACGCCGCCTCGAGCAGGAGCGCATGCGCGAAGCGCCAACGGCCGCCGGCCTCGTCCTCCGGCTGGACGAGGCCGCTCCGCTCCAAGGAGGCGGTCGCCGCCTCCATCTCGTCGCGCCGCACATCCGGGGCGAGCGCACGAACGGCCGCGGCTCGGAACCGACGGCCCTCGACGGCGGCTCGCTCGAGGATCAAACGCGGCACGGGCTCGAGGCGGTCCAGACGTGCCGCGACGAGCGCCTGCAACGTCTCGGGGATCTCGATCTCGGCATGGTCCGAGCCGGTCCAGACGCCGTCGACGAGGAGACCCTGGTCCCGCAACATCGCGGTGAGCTGCTCCACGTAGAGGGGGTTCCCCTCGGCCGTCTCACAGATCCGGTCGACGACGGCGGTCGGCGTCTCCTCCCCGAGCAAGAGCTCGGCGATCCGCCGGGTGTCGGCCGGTGCGAGAGGCGGGAGGGTCGTCGTGACGGCCCGGGGCTTCCCCGCGGCCCAGCCCGGCCGCTGCTCGAGGAGTTCTGGCCTCGCGAGACACAGGAAGAGGACGCGGCCGTGCACATGCTCGATGACCGCATCCACCAGGTCGAGCATCGGGGGCTCCGCCCAATGCACGTCCTCGAGCACCACGACGAGGGGCCGCTCCGCCGCCAGGACCTCGAGCAGGCGCCGCACCGCCCACGCGGTGTCGGCGCCGAGCGCTTCGCCGACCCCGAGGGATCGTGCGAGACGATCGCCGACGGAAGGGCCATCAGGCTCCGCCGCCAGTCGCGCGCGAAGTGACGCCGCCACCTGTTCGGCTTCTCCCGAGGGGCGCCCGGCTGCCTGCGAGAGCAGTTCGACGAGCGGCGCGAACGTGACGCCCTCACCGTAGGAGGGGGTCTGTGCGACGAGTACCGTCGTCCGTTCCCGGACCTCGGAGACGAAGGCGTCGGCCAGTCTCGACTTCCCCACCCCGGGCGGAGCCAAGATCGTGACGAGCACGCCGGCCTCCGCGTCGATCGCGTCCTCCAGGGCCCCGTCGAGGATCCGCATGTGGCGGTCGCGCCCGACGAACGGCGTCTCGCTCCGTGTCGCGACCGCGTGAAGGGACAGCACGCGCCACGCGGAGACCGGCTCGGCCTTGCCTTTGGCATGCAGCGGCTCGACCGCCTCGGTCGCGACCGCTCCTCGCACGAGACGCCAGGTCGACTCGCCGATCAACACCTCGCCGGACCCTGCGGCCGATTGCAAGCGCGACGCCGTGTTCATCGCGTCGCCGATGATGGGCGTGTCGCCGCCCGGGACCAGGACCTCGCCCGTGGTCGCCCCGATCCGGGCCGCGAGCGGGATCCCCGAGGCCTCGTTGAGCGACGCGAGACGCTCCTGCATCTCGACCGCGGCGCGCACGGCCCGAAGCCCGTCGTCTTCGTGCGCGACCGGCAGGCCGAAGATCCCCACCACCGCGTCACCGATGAACTTCTCCACCCGACCGCCGTGACGCTCGATCGCCGCGCGCATCTCGGTGAAGTAGCGCTCCAGGATCGGCCGGAGCACCTCCGGATCGTGGGTCTCTCCGAGCGTCGTCGAGCCAACCAGATCGCAGAACACGGCGGTGACCGTCCTGCGGGATTCCCCGGCGGCGACCGACGGTCCGAGTGACGTGCCGCACCCGTTGCAGAACCTCGACCCGTCGGGGTTCGCGGTCCCGCAGTTCGAGCAGACGAGCACGGCCGATGCTATCCCGCACAGGAGAGCCGCCGTGCGGGTGGGAGGGTCGCTCCCACCCGCGTCAGCGATTCACCCGGCCAGGATCGGCGTCTCCCAGGACGGCCGGGCGGGCGCCGTGTGCGCGTTCAGCATCGCTCGCCACGCGTCGTCCGTGAGGCGGTTGGATATCGGCTGACCGAACTCGTAGTAGGAGTAGACGCCGCCGACCGCGATCTCGAAGGTTCCGCGGTTGTCCGGCACGAGGACGAAGATCCGGTCGAACCGGCCGGTGCCGACCTCGAGCGCATCGTCGCCGCCGCGGGCGACGTCGGCGATCACCGCGTCGTCATCGGTCGCCGACGGCGTGTTGGCCGTGGGGTGGTCGGAGGAGCGGAACCACAGCGCCTCGAGCTCGTCGCCGATGAACACCAGGCGTTGGTTGTCCTTCGTCGAGATCGGCGTGCCGGCGAGCTCATCCTTCGCGATCCGCGCGAAGAAGTCCATCAGTTCCTTCGTGTCCGTGAGCAGTCCTCGCTGCTCGCCGGTCAGCAGGTGCCGTGCGCCGAGCCCGGTCAGCATCAGCCCGGTCACCGCCGAGAGCCGCTCGTACACCACCGGGTCGGGCTCGACCCAGCTCCGGTACGAGAGGTCGGGCGAGGGACCCTCCCCTTCGGAGGACGACTGCTTCACGTAGAGGATCGTGTCGTGGCGCAGCTCCGCCCAGGACGCGAGCCCGGTCTGGTGGGACTTCACGGTCCAGGCCGGCCTCCGCATGAAGTCGGGGAACGCCGCGCCGTGCGGTCGCCAGGATGGTTCGATCGACCAGAGCCAGCCGTCGTAGACGGTCCGCCCCCATGCGGCCTGCGGTCGAGCGGCGACCAGAGCGCGCATCTTCGTCAACTGGGTGTCGTAGTGCGGATACGCCGTCGCTCCGGCCTTCCGCTGCACCTGATAGGCGAAGCGCGAACCGAACGATGCGGCCAGGTCCATGCCCGAGGGCATGAGCCGGCCGGTCACGTTCGGGTCGACCAACTGGTCCAGGATGTACGCGTCGATCACGAACCGGGTGCCCATCAACCGGATCGAGGCCGACCCCGGATCGATCATCACGCTGCGCGCGGCGAGCAGGGCCGCGCGTGCCGCGTGCAGCTGTTGGGCGGTGAGTTGCTGCGGGGTCCGCATCCCGCCCGGCACCGTCGCGTCGACGGCCTTCGCCGTCTCGAATGGCGTGTAATCGTCGGCCGCGCCCACCAGGAACGCGGTGGGCTCGTAGAGGTCACGCCAGAGCCCGGCGAGGTCGGCGTTCCCGGCGCCGGTCGGCACGATCACGCGCGAGGCCAGCACCCCCATCGCGAACGGTCGGATGTCTTTGTCCTTGACGAGGAACGCGGACTGTCCGAGCAGGGACATCCCGAGGAAGTACCGCGTCAACGCCGCCGTCGTCGTGTAGTGGCCCCGCGGCGTGTAGAGCGAGTAGTCGATGCAGCCCGAGGGTGGCGGGACCTCGCCCGCGCAGCTCCCGCCGGGGGTCCCGCCGAAGCCGAGGATCGACGACTGGGCGATCGCGCTGTGCGCTTTGATCAAGGCAAGCTCTTGCCGGGCTTGTGGTCCGAGGGTTCCGGCGGGGAGCCCCAGCAACGTCGCCTCGACCTGGAACAGCTGCGCCACGCGGGCGGCCTCGGTAGCCAGCGGGGTGCCGCGCAGGTCCGCGGCCTGTCGCTGCGCTCCCGCCAACGCCCCTTGGGTCAGCGTCTCGAGCTTCGGGAGGAGGACCTCCTGCTCGATGCTCCGTAGGAGCTTGTCGAACGTGAGGTGCCACTGGTGGTACGCGACGTCGGTCGTGACGAAGACCGGGTAGTTGCCGTACGGCGCCTCCGTGTACGCGTCGTACATCAGCTTCGTGTCGCTCGGCACGATCGCGAACCCGCTCCGCGTGAGCCGTCGACGTACCTCGGTCGTCAGCTGCGGCAGCAGTGACTTCGGGATCCGGACGGCGGTGAGGCTGTGCGGCGTGGCGGGCCCGGCGTACGCGGGCGTATCGCCCAGGAGCGGCACGGCCGGCAGCGTTCCGAACCCGAAGAGCGAGGCCGGCACGCCGCCCGCGGGCGACGGCGACACGCTGGTCGGTGGCGGACTCGTTCCGGTGGATGAGGACTTCCCCGTGCAGGCGGTGACGACCATCGCGAACACGACGACGAGGATGCCGATGCGGGCCTTCATGACGAACCCCTTCCATCGTTCGCCGAGGGGGACCGACCGAGGATGACGGCGTCGGGCGATCCATCGCGATCGACGTCGGCGCACACGGGCCGGCCCGGCCCGGTGAGATCTGCTGCGGATGCGAAGCCGAACCCGGTCCATGGCCACACGCCGGTGGCGACGATCCTCGGGCTCAGCAAGGTCGAGTAGGAAACGGCGAGCTCCGAGCCGCAGACGGCGAGCGCCGCGACCGGCCGGAGCACGGTGCCGGCGATCCAGACGGGCCGGAGATCTCCGGCGCGCCACACGCCGAGGTGCGCCGCCAGACCCTGCCGGTCGGCCCACCGCCGGTGCGGGTAGATCCGGTTCACGCGGGTCGGGTGGAACGCGCTGCGGTAGGCCACGACGGCCTCGTTGCGACCGTCGCCGTCGACATCGCCCACCGCCGCGGCCACGATCGACACCCGGCGTCCCGGTGGGCGCGGGAGGCGACGTGGCTGCACGGGCGCGGCCGCGACGACCGGTCGCAGCAGCGACCACCACCCGTCGTGGAGATCGGCGGCGTCGCCACGGGGCGGGACCCACCCGGTGAAGTGGGTCCGCAGGTCACCGCCGGCGGTAGTGCCGACCCGGTCGGCGATCACGCCGTCGCGATCGGCGAGCACCTCAAGCAACGCGCCGGTGGTCGTCCCCGGCTGCGTCTGATCGAACACGAGGTTCCCGAGGCTGGTCGCGATGACGCTCCCGCGTCCGGCCGTTGACGGCCGCGTCGCCTCGACGGGCTGCACGACGTGCGGACCGCTCGCCCACACCACGTCGGCTCCCCATCCCACGAGGCGCCGCGCGAGGCCCTCGATGTACGCGTCGGGCCGCGTCGAGTACTCGACCCCGCCGTGGAGGCCGACCACCACGACATCCGCCGACGCACGGGCCCACGCCACGGCCGCCCGGGCAGCGTCGGGGCTCCACGAGGCGACGCCGGGCGCGGCGTCCGTCGCCGGGGGTGCCTGCAGCGTCGCATCGAAGCTCATGAGGGCGACGTGGACCCCGTTGCGCACCACGATCGTAGGGGCGGTCGCCTGCGCCGCGTCGAGACCGCCGCCGAGCGGAAGGACGCCGACGCCCCGGAGGGCGCCGAGCGTGTCGGCGATCCCGCCGGGCCCGGCATCGCCTGCGTGGTTGTTCGCGATCGAGACGGCGTCGAAGCCGGCGGCGGCCAGC
>DATIWE010000071.1:0-6779 GCA_035519495.1 Actinomycetota bacterium | reverse complement strand
GCTCGGTGGACGCGCGCAGACCGGGCGCATCCCGCTCACGCTGGACGCGTTCCAGGATTGGCGTCGTGACCGGCTGATCGAGGGGCATGGCTATCAGGTGCCGCTCGACGAGAGCATCCTGGGTCGCGAACGACTCGGTCTGCCCGAGGAGCACACCACGGCGTTCGTTGCCCCGCTGTTCACGTTGGATGAGCTGAGCGGGATCCTGATCGTCACCGTCCGCGGGGAACTGTCGCGACAGGTGGGCGAATCCCTGGAATCGCTGACCTCACAGGTCGCCCTGGCGCTGGAGAGCGCGGCGCTGACGGAGGACCTCTTGATCCAACAGAGCCAGGCGCGCTTCGCCTCGCTGGTGAAGAACTCCTCGGACCTCGTGATGGTCATCGAGGCGGACACCGAGATCAAGTATGCGAGTCCCTCGGCCAGCCGGGTGCTCGGACGTGATGCCGAACAGCTCGAAGGGTCGAGATTCTCCGACCTCATCGCGCAAGAGGATCGCGCGACCGCGATGTCGTTCCTGACCGCGATGAGCGAGGACCAAGGACTCACCGGGCTCGAGAAGTTCCGCGTGGTGCACCGTGACGGATCGGTGCGGTACGTCGAGACGCTCCGCACGAACCTGATGCACGACCCCAACGTGCGAGGGATCGTCCTGAACACGCGAGACATCACGGAGCGTAAGCAGTTCGAGGAACAGCTCGAGCACCAGGCGCTGCACGACGCGTTGACCGGCCTGGCGAACCGCGCCCTGTTCCCCGACCGTGTCCAGCACGCGCTCGACCGCCAGCTGCGCGACGGACGACCGGTCTCGGTGCTCTTCATGGACCTCGATGACTTCAAGACCATCAACGACTCGCTCGGCCACGCCGCGGGCGACCAGGTCCTGCGCGATATCGGCGAACGCCTCCTCGGCAACCTGCGCACGGCCGACACCGCGGCGCGGCTGGGCGGCGACGAATTCGCGGTCCTGCTGGAGGACGGCGGCGAGGAAGGCATGACCGCCGCCGACGTCGCCGAGCGGATCCTGTCGATGCTCGACGAGCCGTTCCTCCTGGACGAGACCGAGGTCTTCGTGCGCGCGAGCATCGGGATCTCGGTCGCCGAGTCCGACGCCGCGCCGGAGAGTGCCGAGGAGCTCTTGCGGAACGCTGACGTCGCGATGTACCTCGCGAAGGAGAAGGGCAAGAACCGGTACCAGCTGTTCGAGCCGGCGATGCACGACACCGCGTTGAAGCGCCTGGAGCTGAAGGCCGCGCTGCAGCGGGCGCTGGAGCACAACGAGTTCCGGCTCTTCTACCAGCCCGTGATCGAGCTCGAGAGCGGGAAGGTCTCGGGCGTCGAGGCGTTGATCCGTTGGTTCCACCCGGAGCGCGGGATGGTGCCGCCGTTGGACTTCATCCCGCTCGCGGAGGAGACCGGACTCATCGTTCCGATCGGCCATTGGGTCCTGCAGGAGGCCTGCCGGTACGCGGCCGAGCTCCAGGGGCGTTACCACTTAGCCGAGCCGCTGCACATGGCCGTGAACCTGTCGGCCCGGCAGGTGGCGCGGACCGAGCTGGTCGACGAGGTGCGGCAGATCCTCGAGGACACCGGGCTCGATCCGTCGACGTTGATCCTCGAGATCACCGAGTCCGTGATGATCCAGGACATGGACCTCGCGATCTCGCGGCTGACCGAGCTCAAGGCGCTCGGCGTCCAGCTGGCGATCGACGACTTCGGCACCGGCTACTCGTCCCTCAACTACGTCCGCCGGTTCCCGGTGGACATCCTGAAGGTGGACAAGTCGTTCATCGACGGGGTCACCGAGGGGGGCGAGTCCTCGGCCCTCACGGCGGCCGTGATCGAGCTGGCTTCGATCCTGAACCTGAAGCCGGTGGCCGAGGGGATCGAGCGCCCCGACCAGCTGCAGCGGCTGTTGGAGCTCCAGTGCGATCTTGGCCAGGGCTTCCTGTTCGCAAAGCCGCTCCCCGAGATCGAGCTGGAGCCGATGCTGGCGGACCGCTTGGAGATGGCCGCCGAGGCCGCCGCGCTCGCCGAGCCGGCGGACTGACGCTCAGCCTGCCGGCACGACCACCTTCACGGCGCGACCGCCGACCGTTCCCGTCACCGTCGCCCGGGCCAGCGACGCCCACGTGTTCCATCGCAGGTGCAGCCGAGCGTTCGGCACGCCAGTTCCGGTGAGCGTGACGGTGGCGCGCAGCGCTCCCGCGTGGGCATGGAGGGTGATCGTGCCGCTCACCGCGACGTCCGGCACCCATCGGACGCCGCGGAGCGTCCAGTGGCGGACCGCGTATCCGGAGGTGGTGAACGTCCCGCCCCGGAGCCCGACGCCCGAGGAGCCGCTCATCGTCTCCCAGCGAGCCAGGACGTCGCCGATCGTGTCGACGGCCACGAGCGCGGCGCGCCTGCCGACCGGACCCGGGAGCTGCGCGGCGTGCAGGGGGAACGAGTCGACGACGTGGATCTCCGGGTACCACTGCGCGCAGGACGTGTTGCCGGCGGACAGCGTCCGCACGAACCGCTGCACGATGCCCGCCGCGCAGCCGTTCGTGTCCTCGAGCGCGCTCACGTGGATCATGTTCGACACCTCGACGAACGTGGCGTCGGGGAAGCTGTTCGCCACACGGCGGGCGCCTTGGGCCGACGTGACGGAGTCGAGGTCGCCGACCAGGACCAGCGTCGGCACGTTCGGATAGACGTGACCGGGCGGCAGCAGCGGCTTCGGCTCACGCGGGACGGGCCAGCCGATGCAGGTATCGAGGTCCTCGTCCGCCGAGTGGACGAACTGGTCGATCGTGAAGGGCGCGAACGCGCTGGGGTCCGTGCGTCGCAAGCGCGCCACCGCCCGGTGATACTGCGTGAGGCGAACGGCCGGCGGCGCCGTCATGTCGTAGAGCTGGGGGTAGTCGGTACATTCGACGGCGACGGCCAGGCCGATCGAGTACTCCTTCACCGGTCCGAAGTTCCCGGGCTCCAGCTGCTCGCGGGCGATCCGCAGGAGCGGGAGGTCATCGGGATGCGGCCGGAGGGCGGCGCGGACGGCCGCGTCCAACTCGCGATACGGGCCGAACAGGTAGCCGCCCGAGCCGAAGATGCTGATCAGGGCGCTCGGATCGATCGTGACCTTCGCCATGACACCGTCGGCGTTCGGCGCGACGCCCGTGATGGGGTGCCGGGCGACGAGGCGGTCTAGCCTCGCCAGCCGTCGGACCGGGTCGCCGCCGACGGCGACGCACCCGGGGTCGCGATCGCACGCCAGGCGGTAGCCCGTGCGGGCGGCCCGCGCGAGGTCGCGCCACCATGGGTCCCAGTTCTCTACCGGGTAGGTCGCGTCCAGCACCAGCGCGCGCAGCCGGGCAGGATGGCGGATCGCGAACACCTGGGAGAAGAACGTCCCGTACGAATCGCCGTAGAGGTCGACCCGCGAGACACCGAGCGCATCGAGCACGTCCGCGAGATCGTCGGCGGCGTCGGCGGTTCCGTACAGGTCGGACGCCCGCCCGAGCTGACGCCCGCATCGCCGGACCCCCTTGACCCACTCCGTCGCGTACTGCGCGACCCGCAGGCCCTGGAGGAACCTGCAGTTGATCACGCCCGAGGTACCGGTGCCGCGCAGATCCACGAGCAGGAGGTCGTGCCGGTCCATGAGCGGCCGGAACAGCGGGAGGTAGTAGTCGCGGCTGAGCGTGGTGGGGTAGCCGGGGCCGCCTTCGATGGCGACGATCGGCTCCAGGGGAGACAGAGCCGTGTTCCGGTGCGGGTAGCGCTCATACGCGATGTGCAGCGTTCCGAGCGCCGGATCGGCGCGGTCCAGTGGCACGGCGACCGATCCGCAGCGCGCGGTTCCCCCGACGCACGGGTGCTCGGCCGGCAGCGTGGGGGCCGCCGGCGCCGCCGCGACCGTGATGCCGAGGAACGCCGCCGCGAGCGAGAGGACGAGCGCGATCGATCGGCTGGATCTGGACGCTCGGGCGGACCCAGTCATGCGGGCGATGGTACCGCCGTCGCCGTTCCGGGATCGTTCCGGCGAAGGACCCGTTCCCCGGGGCCGAAGGACCCTATCTTGCCCCGGCGCAACGGATACGTTGTAGTGGCTCAGGCTTCGGGTCGAGGGCTGTTCGGAGAGGCTCGGACCGGTTCCAGGGCAGTACCTTCGCTCTCGGGGAAGCGCGAGGGATGGTGAGAACCGTATGAATGGGTGCGGCCGATCGACGGTCGAGGATGAGACCGGTCCGGTCTCAGGGGAGATGGCGAGGGGAAACGGCCGATCGATGGCGGAGGCCCCCGAAGGGGCTGGGGAAAAGGGAAAAGGGAAAAGGAGGACCATCCATGAACAGATCGTTCAAGACGGTCGCGGCCGCGGCCGCCGTCCTGATGCTCGGGGCGGGGCTCGGGGCCTGTAGCAGCAACTCGTCGAGTTCGAGTTCGTCGGCGCCGCCGGCGTCCGCGTCGGTACCGGCGGTCGCTGCGGATGCCCTACCGGCCGACTTCTCGGTCATGAAGAGCCTCACATCGCTGGCGTCTTCGGGCACCGGCCTGGTCGGCGTCCTGTTGCCCGACACGACCACGTCGCAGCGCTACGTGGAGTACGACGCGCCGTTCCTGACGAAGGCGTTCGAGTCTGCGGGCCTGTCCGCGGACCAGTTCAAGGTCGACAACGCGCACGGCAGCCCCACGACGATGCAGACCCAGGCCGAGGCCGACATCAATGCCGGAGCGTCCGTGCTGTTGATAGACGCCCTCGACTCGGCGAGCGGCGCGGCGATCGAACAGAACGCCGCGGCGAAGGGCGTCAAGGTGATCGACTATGACCGCCTGACGCTCGGAGGTCCCGCCGACCGGTACTACGTCAGCTTCAACAACGTCCAGGTCGGCCAGCTGATCGGTCAGGGAGAGGTCAGCTGCATCTCCGCCTGGAACGTGAAGAGCCCGAACCTCCTGATCATGGATGGGGCGGCTACGGACAACAACGCGAAGCTGTTCGCGCAGGGCTATAACGGCGTGTTGAAGCCGCACTTCGACGATGGCTCGTACGTGAAGGTGGGCGAGCCCGCCGGCACGTGGGACGCTCCGACATCCGCGACGACCTTCCAGCAGCAATACACGGCGCACCCGAACATCAACGCGGTGGTGACGCCGAACGACGACAATGCGAACGCCGTGATAGGCGTGCTGCAGAGCCTGAAGATCCCGGCGAACACGTTCCCGACCACCGGTCAGGACGCCTCGACGCCGGGCCTGCAGAACATCCTGAAGGGGTACCAGTGCGGGACGGTTTACAAGCCGGTCTACGCCGAGGCGCAGGCCGCCGCGGCGCTCGCCCTGTACCTGCGGGCCGGCCAGACGCCTCCGGCGTCGCTGGTCAACGACAAGACGCTGGACACCACCCTCAACAAAGAGATCGCGTCCGTCTACACGAAGCCGGTCTGGGTGACTTCAGCGAACATGGCTGACACCGTCGTGGCGGACTCGACCACCACCGGCATCGGTCCGACGGCGAAGGACATCTGTGTTGCGGGCCTGCAGAGTGCCTGCACAAAGGCAGGCATAAGCTAGGCCCAGGAGCACGCGGTCGGGCCGCACCCGTGGATCGCGGGTGCGGCCCGATCACCGTCGTACTGAGGGGGTCCGTCACGGGAACCGTTATCTCCGACGTCGGAGCAGGGCCGGCTCCGGGTCCCCCGGTCGGCGCCGCAGAACCGCTCCTGCGGCTCCGCGGCGTCACGAAGCGGTTCGGCCCGGTCCAGGCCGTGGTCGGGGTCGACCTCGAGATCCCCGCCGGGCAGGTCACGGCGCTCGCGGGGGACAATGGTGCCGGCAAGTCGGTCCTCATCAAATGCATCGCCGGGATCCATGCACCCGAGGAGGGCCAGATCTCGTGGGAAGGCCGGCCCGTGCACTTCCGGACGCCGCGTGATGCCGCCGAGCTCGGGATCGAGACCGTCTATCAGGACCTCGCGCTTTGCGACAACCTCGACATCGTCCAGAACATGTTCCTCGGACGTGAGCGCGTGCGCCGGCGCGTGCTCGACGAGGAGGACATGGAGACCGCCGCGCGCGAGACGCTCTCCAGCCTCCGGGTCACGACCGTTCGCTCGATCCGCCAGCCGGTCGCCTCGCTCTCGGGCGGCCAGCGGCAGTCCGTCGCGATCGCGAAGGCCGTCCTGTGGGACGCGAAGCTCGTGATCATGGACGAGCCGACGGCGGCCTTGGGCGTCACCCAGACCGCGATGGTGCTCGAGCTGGTGCGCCGGCTCGCCGACCGAGGCCACGCGGTGCTGCTCGTCTCCCACAACCTCAACGACGTCTTCCAGGTCGCTGATCGGATCGCGGTGCTGTACCTCGGCCGCATGGTCGCGGTGCGGCCGGCCGCCGAAATGGATCGCCAGATCGTCGTGGATCTGATGACCAGCGGCTCGTCGACACGGTCGGCGCCGCCCTCGGGCGGGGCGAGCTGATGGCGAAGGTCGACGAGCCGGCTCCGGGCGTCTCGAAGGAGGAAGAGCGGTCCGAGGAAGCGGCCGAGGCTTCGGCCGAGCTCGCGGTCTCGCCGGAACTGGTCGCCGGCTCCGTTTCGGAATATCTCCGGGCGTCGTTCGCCAGGATCCGTGCGGGCGACACGGGCATCCTCCCGGTGGTGGGAGGGCTGCTGCTCGTTTCGATCATCTTCCAGTCGCTCAACTCGCACTTCCTGACGGCGGCGAACCTCGTGAACCTGCTCCTGCAGGCCGCGGTCTTCAGCGTCCTGGCGATGGGCGAGGTGTACGCGCTACTGCTCG
>DATIWE010000070.1:0-13081 GCA_035519495.1 Actinomycetota bacterium | reverse complement strand
CCTGAAGAGTCTCCCGAAGGGAGATGAAAGAATCTCAGCCGCGCCTCGTCCGCCCGAACACCACGAGCCCGGCCATTCAGCCGGCCGGATCAGCTCATCGGCTTCGGCACCCGCTTGCGGCGCCGAATCAGCTCGGCACCCAACATCACGAAGGCCATCTCCGCGCCGAGTCCACAGTGCGGCGGGTCCACCTCACTCTGCCGGAAAGCGAACGTGCAGCCAGGGTCGGGAGTCCCGTGGACGGCGCCGTTAGTCGCTGAGACGCCGCCATCGAAGTCGATCTTGCCGTCCCCATCGTTGTCGATGCCGTCCTGGCAAGCCGGGCTCTCCGTTGGGAAGGCAGGATAGGCGCACCCCGGGTCGCCGCTGCCGTCCGCCTTGTAGTCGATGAGCCCGTCACCGTCGTTGTCGATGCCGTCGTCGCAGGGAAGCGTCGATTCGTGCTCCGAGTTGTCCGTAGGGCTGGTGCAGCCGGGATCCGCCGGGTAGTCGATGAGTCCGTCTCCGTCGTTGTCGATCCCGTCGGAGCAATCAGGGGCGAGATCGGCCATCCACGTGAAGTCGGCCTGGCTCGCATCGTAGAAGCCGTTCCCCACCAGAAACCGCCCGTCCGCGGAGATGCCCCAGGGCTCGAGGAGAGTCAGGTTAGTCATGTCGACGCCGAGGTCCGTCATGACCTCATCGAGACCCCGCACCCCGTGGGCCGCGTCCCAGATAAAGGCGCTGGCACTGAAGACGGAGTAGTCCACCCGTCCGACGACGATCGAACCGTCGCCCGAGGTCGCCATCGCGTAGCTGTCGATTGCGCCCGGAGGCAACCCGAGCGCCATCATCCCCTGGGTGGTCGTCCAGCGGAAGGCTTCGCGTCCGGAAGCGGAGTCGCTGTAGCCGACGATGGTCGAGCCGTCGGCGGAGATGCTTCCAGACCCCCAAAGCACGCTATAGAAGTCGCCGCCCGGGAGGTCCCCAAGGCTCTCCATGCCGTCCACGCTCGTCCACCGCATCGCCTCGGAGGCATCGAGGC
Organism: Actinomycetota bacterium; assembly: GCA_035519495.1. Lineage (GTDB taxonomy): Bacteria > Actinomycetota > UBA4738 > UBA4738 > HRBIN12 > AC-51. The sequence continues at coordinate 12,057 of DATIWE010000070.1, read as the reverse complement.
TCGCGCCGCTGCTGCCACCGCCGGCCACGATCGAGCCGTCCGCGGATACGGCTTCCGCGGCACTGTCGAAGTCGCCGCCCGGAAGATCCCCGATGCCGACCATGCCGGTCACGCTCGTCCAGCGGAATGCCTCTTGGCCGCTCGCGCCACGGCTCGCGCCTACGATGACGGACCCGTCGGCCGAGACGGCCGAGGCGAAGCTGTCGGTGTTCATGCCCGGCAGGAAGCCGAGAGCCGTGATCCCATCGTCCGCGGTCCAGCGGAACGCTTCATTGCCGCTAGGTCCATCGCAGGTGCCTACGACGACTGAACCGTTAGCCGAGACGCCGCTGGCGTAGCACGCGGTGAAGCCGGGAAGGAGGCCGAGTCCTATCGTGCCCTCGGCGCGCGTCCAGCGTGCTGCCTCGAGATTGGGGTAGGTGCCGCGATTCCCGATGACGGTCGAACCATCGGCGGAGATGGCCGTCGCACCGGCGAGGGGGAGCAGGACTAGCTGGGCGGCTCGGGCCTCGTTCGAACCGCCAAACGCAAGGAGAACTCCCGCAAGGACGGTGGCGAGCAGAAGTCGCACGCAGCTTGCCTCCCATATCCTGGAGAAACCGCGACGCAGTCACCTCATCGGCACGCGGAACACGCTTCCTGAGAGCAGTACGCCAGACCGGCGACTCTCGTGCTGCTGGGACTCGCCGCCACCGAGCGCCGGCCGTGAGAGCAGCCGCCGTGAAGCGCGTGGCCCTGGCGCGCCCGACGAAGGCGTCACCAGGGGCCCACGTGCTGGCTCGCGTCAGCGTCTAGCGTGCGCGCTTGCATCCAGCGCCGCGCCGCCTCGCGGGCCACGGTCCCCTTCGAGACGCCGAGCGGTTCTGCGATGCGCCGCCGCGCGTGCGCGTTCGACGTGCCCCGGACGCCGAGCTCCGTCAGCCCCGTTTCGAGCGCCCTAGCTGTGGTGCCTTAGGAGGTTGTTGACTCGGGGGTCCTCTGAGGAACGATGGGGTTGCAACGCCAACCACCATCCCTCAGAGGAGATCCCCGAGTGCGACTCCATCCTAACGCGAAGCTGACGCCGGCGGGGCGCGAGGCGCTGGTCCGCCAAGTTCTGGAGCAAGGTCGATCGGTTCGCGAGCTCGCCGCCGGCGCCCAGGTGAGCCGGCAGACGCTGTACAAGTGGATCCATCGCTTCCGGAGCGAGGGAGTCGACGGTCTGCAGGATCGCAGTTCCCGACCGCGTCGGATCCCGGTTCGCACGTCTCGCCAAGCGCTTCGACGCATGGAACAGCTCCGCCGCCGAAGAAAGGCGGGCTGGGAGATTGCGCACGAGCTCGGGGTCCCGCTCTCGACCGTCTCTCGGCATCTGCAGGCGCTCGGCCTGGGACGACTGTGGCGGCTCGAAGAGGCCGAGGCGCCGCCGCAGCGCTACGAGCACGCCTACCCGGGAAGCCTGTTCCACATCGACGCCAAGAAGTTCGCTCGGATCGAGGGAGTCGGACACGCGATCCACGGCGACCGCAGCCGCAAGCGGCGTGGCGTGGGCTGGGAGGTGGTCTTCGTCTGCGTCGACGACCACACGCGTCTCGCGTACGCGGAGGTGCTGCCCTCGGAGAACGCACCGTGCGCCGCCGCGTTCCTCGAGCGGGCTCTGCGCTGGTTCGAGCAGCGGGGGATTCGCTGCGAGCGAATCCTCTCGGACAACGCCAAGTGCTACGAATCGAAGCTCTTCGTCACCACGTGCCAGCGGCACGGCGTCCGCCAGAGCTTCACCCGACCCTACACGCCCCGGACCAACGGCAAGGCCGAGCGGTTCATCCAGACCCTCAAGCGGCGCTGGGCCTACCGCCACGCCTACCGGACCTCGGCGATCCGGGCCGCCTCGCTACGGCCCTGGCTCCACCACTACAATCACGAGCGACCCCATCGCGCTCTCGGCAAGCAACCGCCGATGGCTCGACTCAGGGAAGCCCGTCAACAAGCTGCTTAGGTCCCACACCTAGGCGCCCCGGCTGCCGGTCAGCGAGCGCGCTGCAGGTTGAAGGAAGGCCCGGTTGGTCACGCAAAACCGGGCAGCCGGGCGGGCGAGCTACTCGCTCAAGTGTTGGATGTCGCCGCATTGAGGGCGCGGATGCGCCGCCTGGGATGGTGACGAGTCGCTCGAATGGAGAGCGCGGGTTGGCCCTCCGCCGCCGCTTCGGTCGTCTCGGGTATCAGATGCTCGACATCGCCGCCGTCCGTGCAGCGCGCCTCGATCGGGGGCCCATAGGCGGCCGAGACGGGATCCAGCAACTCATAGGCGATCGTGTCGCCCGAGACACAGACCGACTGCGATGCCAGTTCGTAACGCACAGACTTTCTGTCCTGACGGCGAGTCCAGTCTACCTGCCTACGCTCATCTGCAACAAGGGAATTTTGCTTCCTCGCATTTTCCTTGGAGACCGAGCCGGGCCCGCGTGATAGAGTCCGCGCCGCTGTGCTCGAGGGGGAGAAGAGCGCGCGGGTGGGCCGAGTTCGCCCGGGACGGGCTGTCGCGGCCATCTTGGCGATCCAAGCGCGTAGCGTTGTTCTCGCGGTCTCGCTCCTCGTTGCCTCGGTTCCGTCGGCTCTCGCTGTCACGACGAGCCACATCGCGACCGACGCGGAGCTGAACGCACTGCTGCCGGTGAAGTCGTTCGTGGCCGAGGGCCGCATCGGCGATCTTGGCGGCGCGGCTACCTTTGAGCTCGACATCGGCGCGGAGACGAGTGCGCCCGCGCAGACCGCGCAGTATGCGTGGCCGAATGGCGTCGATGTGCCCTTCACGATCACCTTGAGCGGCAACGTCGCCAAGCTGATCGTCGGGTCGAAGGTGGTCTCCTACACGGTCGCGCAGACCCCGGGCGGCGACTTCTACGTCCGCACCCGATCCAACAAGGCGGGCGCCTCGATCAAGATCTCGTCGCTCGTGCTCAACGACGTCTCGATCTCCGATCAGTCGTACGCGGTCTACGGCACCAACGGCGGACTCGACATCCTGCGCGTCCAGGGTTCAGACCTCACGACGCCCTTCGCGCTCACCGGTATCGCGCGGCTCTCCTGGAACACATCGTCGGCGCCGAACAACTCGAACCTCGCCTTCCAGGTGAAGTTCGGCGTGGCGCCGAGCGGAACGCCGCCGGCCGTGCAGATCACCTCGCCCGCGGACGGGGCGCTCACGATGCAGAGCTTGACCGCCGTTTCGGGCAGCGTCACCGGCTCCGCTCCCGTCACGGTGAGCGTGAACGGCATCGCCGCGACCGTCACTGGCGGCACGTGGACCGCGACCGTTCCGCTTGCCCTCGGGGCCAACACCCTCACCGCGACGGCGACGAACGCATTCGGCGCCGCGAACGGCAGTATCACCGTGACGCGCGGCGACCCGCCAACGATTTCACTCACCGCGCCTGCGGGCGGGACGCTCTTCGGTCATACCCCGGTGACCGTCACCGGCACCGTGGCGGGCACGGCTCCGGTGTCCGTGTCAGTGAACGGCGTCGCAGCGACCGGAAGCGGAGACAGTTTCACGGCATCGGTGCCAATCGTCGAAGGCGGGAATACGCTCGTTGCGACGGCGACCAACGGCTTCGGCAGCGCGAGTGCGCAGGTCGCCGTGACGCTCGACACGACTCCGCCGATCGTACACATCGCGTCGCCAGCCGACGGGAGCAAGACGACTGCGAGCAGCGTCACAGTGACCGGCACCGTCACCGACGCAAGCCCAATCGCGAGCTTCGCCGTGAACGGGCAGGCGGTGGCGCTCGCCGGCGGGGCGTTCAGCACGACCGTTTCGCTCGCCGAGGGATCGAACCCGATCAGCGCAACGGCGACCGACGCCGCAGGCAACACGGGCTCGGCCGGGACTGTAGTGACGCGGGGCGATCCGCCGACGATCTCGATCGCGACGCCGGCAAGCGGGGCTCTCCTCGGGCAGAGCAGCGTCGCCGTGACGGGCAATGTCTCCGGGACCTCTCCGGTGTCGGTGACCGTGAACGGCGCGGCGGCAGCGGTCACCGGCTCGAGCTTCACGGCCTCGCTCACGCTCGCCGACGGACCGCACACCATCCCGGCCGTAGCCACGAACGCGTTCGGCACGGCGAGCGCGTCGGTCAGCTTCACCATCGACACGACGCCGCCCGTAGTCCACATCGCCGCACCCGCGAACGGAGCGCTCACGGCCGATGCCAGCGTCCCCGTCACCGGGACCGTGACGGACGCCAGCCCGATCGCGAGCTTCCTGCTGAACGGGCAATCGGTGCCGCTCGCGAGCGGCGCCTTCTCGACCACCCTCTCGCTCTCGCAGGGCGCGAACGCGATCACGGCCGTCGCCGTCGACGCCGCCGGGAACACCGGCTCCGACACCGTCTCCGTGACCCGCGGGACGCCTCCGAGCATCGTGATCACCACGCCTGGCGCGGGGTTCACGACGAGCCAGGCACAGACGCTCGTGAGCGGCACCGTGACTGGGACGGAGCCGTTGACGGTCCAGGTGAACGGCGTGGCCGCCGCCGTCTCCGCTGGAGGCTACTCGGCGACGGTGCCGCTCGCCCAGGGTGCCAACACGATCACCGCGACGGCGACCAATGCGCTCGGCACAGCCAGCGCCTCGGTGTCGGGGACGCGGACGAGCACGGCGCCCCCGCTCTCGATCACGATCCAGTCGCCGCCGAACGGCGTCACCGTCTCCTCGCAGGTGATCCCCGTCTCAGGCTCGGTGAGCGACGGGACGGCGGTCGTAACCGTGAACGGGTTGCCCGCTACGGTCGCCGGGAACGCGTATCTGGTTCCTGCCCTGACGCTCCAGAAGGGCGCGAACACGCTCCAGGCCTTGGCGAAGCGCGGCACCGACACGGCGACGGCCCTGGCCACGGTCAACTACCACATCCCGCCGCGCGTGGTGATCACCTCTCCCGAGAACGGGAGCGTGCTGCGCGTCGCCGCGACCGACGTCGAGGGCGTGGTCGACGACCTCACCGCGCGCGTCGATGTGAACGGCGTCCTGGCGAGCGTGGACTCGGGTGGACACTTCGTCGCGCCCGATGTCCCGCTCCAGCCCGGCGAGAACGAGCTCGCCGCCCGCGCCGTCGATCCGCTCGGAGGCCAGGGCCAGGACCGCGTCACCGTGACGCGCGACGATGGCGCCGCCGGCCGGCTCCGCCTGGTGCTTGTCGATCCCAACCGCTTTGCCTTCGACGACGTCGAGGAGACCGAGCCCGCATTCCTGTTCGCGTCGAACGTCGATGAGTTCCGCAAGGCGCTCGGGGCGCTTGGCATGCCGGCCGATCAGTTCTCGACCCCGCTCGACCGCATCGCGATCGGCTTCCGCAGATACTTCGTCTTCGCCTTTGCCGAGGATCCCGGCACCGTCGACGTCTTCGCGAACGGTGAGGCGACGGACCAGGACGACGCGCTCACCCCGATCGGGGACCTGCCTGCGCATCCGTACTTCACGTCCGGGCGACTCCCGGCCTCGCTGATCGCCTCGCTCGTCCCGAGCGACTTCGCGGCGCGCTACTTCGTTGCGACCGAGCTCGCCGTAGCGCCCGAATCGATCTTCCAGGCGGGTCCTCTCGATCTCTCCGCGACCTCGGGTGCCGCGACCGACGAGATCCCGCTCTTCATCGACGCCGAGGGGCCCGCGGTCCACGTCGCGTCGCCGGCCGACGGCTCGGTGATCACCGGCGATACCGTCACCGTGACGGCGACCGCGAGCGACGACCACGCGCTCTTCGAAAGCGTGCGCTACCAGGTGCGCGACGAGAACTTTGCGCTCATCGCGCACGGAACGGCGCCCGTGGTTGGCGGGCGGGCGACGATTCCCGACGTGCCGGTCGGCACGGGCAGCCGCTGCATCCTCGTCGACGCCATCGACGCCTCGGCCACCGAGGGCGGCGACATGATCTGCCTGACCAGCGATCCGGGTGCGCCGCCGGTCGCGCTCGTCGGGCTGCGCGACGGCGAGACGATCCTGGGACCGAGCGCGACGGTCGACCTCGACTTCGCGGGCCCCGCGACGATCGTCTCGGTGAACGGCACGCCCGACGGGCGGAGCTTCCCGGCCGGGCTCGCGCAGGGCGCGCTCTCGCTCCCGCTCTCGCCGGGCGCCAACACCTTCGCCCTGCTCGTCGACACCGGCTCGGGACCGACCACCTTCTCCTTCACGCTCTTCCGCGTCGACTCGATCGACCCGATCCGCGTCGTCGATCCGCCCGACGGCGCCTTCCGCAACACCGAGACCGTCACCGCGTCGGTGGTGGCGCCCGTCGGCACTCCGCTGGTCGAGGTGAACGGCGTCGCGGGGACGCTCGCTCCCGACGGAACCACCTGGACGGCCGACGTGCCGCTCGTCGAGGGGGCGAACACGATCACGGCGATCGCGCACCCCTTCGGCCAGACGGCGAACGCGCAGGTCGTCCGCGACACCGTGCCCCCCGAGCTCGTGCTCGTGGCGCCCGCGGACGGCAGCCTCCTCCTCGACGCGCAAGGCGCCGTCGCGGGGATTGCGAGCGAGCCCGCCACCGTCGACCTGGTCGGTCCGAGCGGGACCGCCAGCCAGAGCACGGTCGGGCAGCAGATCGCCGCCGGGAATCCGCTGCTCGGCATCCCGGCGCTCTACCAGTACGTCTTCGACTTCGAGAACGTGGCCTTCGCCGACGGCTCGAACGCCTTCACGCTCCGGCTCACCGATCGCGCCGGCAACGTCACCTCGACGCCGCTCACCGTGACGCGGTCGGCGGCCGCGCTGTCGCTGGTCTCGCCTGCAGACGGAGCCTCCGTCTCGGGCCTCTCCGTCGACCTCCAGCTCGACGCGCTCGACCCCGTGACGCTCGACGCCGTCTACGTGGCGGGCCGCCGCCTCCCGAGCTTCGACGGTCTCGCCGTGGCGTCGGGCTTCGAGACGCTCGCCAACGTCCCGCTGGTCCCGGGCCCGAATGCGATCCGCATCGTCTACCACCGCGACGGGCTCGCCTCCGAGGTGCTACTCGCCTCGCTCAGCTCGACGGCCCCGGCTTCGACGACCGCGACGGTCGAGGGCGTCGTCACCGACTCGAAGACCGGCCTGCCCCTCGGCGGCGCCCTCGTCACGGTCACCGCCGGCGGCGTGGCGCAGGTCGTGGTCACGAACCCGGACGGCTCGTACCAGGCGGTGATCCCGGCCGGCAGCTTCAACGTCTCGGTCACCGACGAGGGCTTCCTCGCGTCGAGCGGGTCCGGCAGCGCGGGGGGTGGGGACACCTTCGACTTTGCGGCCTCGCTGCTGCCTTGGACGACGACGCCGACGACTCCACCTGTGAGCCCTCCGCCGCCCCCGCCCGAGGTCTCGCCGGGTGCCGCGACGAGCCGCGTCGCCGGGACCGCGACCGACGGCGCGACCCAGGCCCCGCTCGGAGGCGTCCTCGTGACCGTGACCGGAACCGCGTCGAGCTTCACGCTGTCGGCGACCTCCGGAGCCGACGGCCAGTACGCAGTCGAGGGCCTGCCGGCCGAGCCCTTCGCGGTGACCTTCGCGCGCGACGGCTACTCGCCCCTCACCTACACCGTCTCGGAGAGTGGGCCGCTCGACGTCGCCATCGATCCCGCCCTCGAGCCGCTCACCGCGACCGCGACGGTTCCGCAGCCTTCGGGCACCACCGCGAGCCAGGCCGCCGGCATCGTGACGGACGCTGCGACGCATACGCCGCTCGGCGGCGTCCTGGTGACGGTGGCCAGCACCGGAACGAGCTTCACGCAGTCGGCGACCACGGGCAGCGACGGCCGCTATACCGTCGCGGGCTTCGCCCCGCAGGCCTTCCAGGTGACTTTCAGCCGGGCCGGCTACTTCCCGCTCACCTACACGGTGGCGCGGACCGACCCGGTGGCGGCGACGATCAGCCCCGCGCTCTCTCCGATCCCGAATACGGTGACGCTCGTCGGTACCGTGACCAGCGGCCTCACCGGCCAGCCCGAGCCGGGGGTCGCGGTGCAGCTGGTCGGGACCTCGATGACGGCGACCACAGACCCGTCGGGCCGCTTCCAGCTCGAGAACGTTCCGATCGCGCCACAAACCCTCGAGCTCTCCGAGCCCGGTTTCATCCAGGACTTCGACACCTTCACGCCAACGCCAAGTCCGGCGGGCTATCCCTACCAGGCAAACTTCACCTACCCGAACGTCACCGGCTCCGACCGAACGCTGGCCATCGGAACCGAGGCCGACGGCACCGTCGCCGACGCACTCACCGGAGCTCCCCTCGCAGGAGCGCAGGTCCAGGCGGGTACGATCTCAACAGTCGCCGATGCGGAGGGCCGATTCCACCTCTCCGGGCTCGCGCCCCAGACTGTCGTGCAGATCACGGCGACTGCGCCGAATCACACCGCGCAGACGATCACGGCGCTGGCCGTCGTCAACGGCAACGACCCGATCGACTTCAGGCTCTCTGCGACGCGCCTCGGTGAGATCGATGGCACCGTGATCGACGCCGCGACCGGCCACCCGATCCGCTACGCGGAGGTCCGCGTACAGGGCAGCGAGACGCTGGTGTCGGCGACCAAGGCCGACGGAAGCTATCGCCTCCTCTTCGTGCCCGAGGGCTCGCAGACGGTGGTCGTGAGCAGCCCGGAGCACTTCCCGGCGACCTTCCCTTCCGTCGGGGTGACCGCTGGCAGCATCGCGAGCCTCAATGCCTCGCTCGCGCATCGACCGACCACTGGCCACCTCACCGGGCACGTCACTGATGCGACGACCGGCGAGGCTCTCGCGAACGCCTTGCTCAGCTTGTCCGATGGCAGACAGGCGACGACAGGATCGGACGGGAGCTACTCCTTTGCGAGCGTCGCGGCGGGGCTCGCGCGCATCACGATCCAGGCTGCGGGGCACCCGGTCCTCGTTCGCACCGCTGCGGTCGACGCGGACATCGATGCAACGACGCCGACCGTGACGACGGCGGACTTCGCTCTCGACCAAGGTACGAGCGACCCGAGCGAGGCCAGGATCCTGATTACGGCGGCGCAAGGCGGCTCGGTGGAGACCCCCGACGGCCACATGCGGCTCGAGATCCCACCCGGAAGTCTCACCGGCGACGGAGAGATCACGATTCGCGTGGCCCCGAACCCCGAGGCGGCGCCCGGCGCCACCCTCACGACGGATCCGGCCCTCGGCCTGCCCGCCGTAAAGGCGCTCTCGGACGAGGTCGAGGTGTTGGTTGGGGCCCCGCCGGGCGGGACCAAGCCCCAGCTCGTGGGCCCCATATTCGTCACTGCGCGCTACTACGGTGAGGTCGCTGCATCGACTGGTGCGGCCGAGCCCAGCGCATTCCCGTACCTCTTCGCTGGATCGACCTGGACTGCGCTGCGCACGGTCCCCTATCTCCACGCGGTCGATCGGCTCGACAAGCTCGTCGCGGTGGCACTCCTCTTCGGGCAGACGGAGACCGATACGGATGTCGTGGCCTATCGCACGATCAAACATTCGATCCAGCTCGCTCAGACGGGCTCTGGCATACCCGGCGGGCTGGTGCTCGATGGATTCCGACTGATCGTCGGGGCAGTGGGCGCCGCGGGGCTCATCTGCTCAGACAATGTCGATGTCTTGGATCTCGCCCGCGACACCACGCTCAACCCCGCGAGTCCGGTTCCTCCGTATCGCCCGATCAACGCGTACGCTCGCCCCTTGCTGACTGCACACGGCTGGTCCCTCTTGTCGGTTCTGTTGGACACCGGTTGTGTCACCGATCCAGTACACGACACCCGCTACGGCCAGATCCTCCGTGATCTCGTCGACAGCACCAATGCGGTCTATCACCCAATCTGGCTCACCTACAACACGCGCCTCAGCCTGGCGGCCAACGGGCAGGCCTTTGCGGAGAAGATCCGAGACCTCTACCCCAACGGAACGCCCGAGAGCCCGATCTCCGCCGATCCCTTCGGTCCCCCCGACGCGGACACCAACCCGAAGGCCTTCGGCACCTTCGACTCGTTCGGGTTCAGCATGGGAGGGCTCCTCGCGCGCAGCTACCAGCAGGCCTCCTACTACGCCGATCCGCCTCCGCCGGTGCCGGGCGATTCCGCCTTGAGCGGGAGGATCGCCCACATGGTCGCGATGGGAACACCGCATCACGGCGCGCTCCAGGCCGCGCGGGTGCTCTTCCCCTTTGTCCAGCCGCTGCTGCGCAGCTGGTCGCCGGGGACCGCAGACCTCCTAGACTACGTCGACGACTCGCATGTTCCGTGCCTGCTCTCTGGGAATGACTTCCTGTGCGAGCTCAACCAGGACGTGCGCAGCGGGCCGCGCAACGACGCGAGCTTGATCGCCGGCACTCGATCGGTGGTCAACATGGGACAAGGAGTGCTCGCCGATCTCGGACTCTCAGTGGTGCCTGGGGCGGTGAGCGACGGCGTGGTGCCGCTCTCGAGCGCGCACGGCGAGAGCACGCTCGGCCGGCGCGTCGTCCCGGCACTGCGCAATCGGCAGACCTTCAAAGAAGCCTTCGATCACCTCCATGCGGGTACCGACGTCACGGCGCAGGGTGAGGGCGACCAGAGGATCAGCCAGTTCGTCGACAGCGACATCCTCTCGGTCCTTACCGACCACTGGGTGGTGCGCGAGCAGGACGCTGTGCCCGGGCGACCGCCGGGGCAACAGATCGGGGTGGTGGAGCAATGCCCGACGCTGACAGCCGATGGCCACGTCACCGCCAACATCGTCTTTGATTTCAAGGCGTCGAACGGCGGCCTCGCCGGGATTACAGTCGTGACCTATGTGCAAGAAGCCCAAGGAGGCTGGAGGATCGTGGCAGGAGCGGATCCGAATACACTCGAGTTCGACTCAGGCATTCTCAAGTCTCTGGGTGGACCGGGTCTGGCGAACTCGAAGAGGGATGGCTTCACGCGAGTGAGCATCGACAGAGATGTTCCCGCAGGGATTGACGCTCGAAAGATGGTGACATTGATCGCGACGACAGGTTCGTTGAGTGAGACGCGCGGCAAGGCAGAGGCGCAGCCGACGGATGAGGAGCTGGCGGCGCTGGAGCAGGTCGGTCGGGTCGTTCAGTGTCAGTGATGCGAGTCCTCTCGACCCTCTCGCTGGCGCTCAGTGGATACGCAACATCGGTTTGGGCGGTCGAATGGCGACTCGCGGCGCCGCTGCCCGAGCCGCGCTGGTTTCATGCGGCCGGCTTGGGTAGCGACGGGTACATCTATGCCTACGGCGGTTACGTTCGAGATTCGAGGGGCATGCGAGACTATGGACGTGGGAAGTTCGCCTTGGCTCGCTACGACCCGGTGACCAACACGTGGAACCGGGGACCTGAGGCGGAGACCTATCGATTCGTAATTCGTTCCGACAAGGTGATCGACCGGCTCAACGAGCGGCGAGAAATGGTTCGGACCATCGAGTTCCAAGATGACGAGGTACAGCAACGGCTCGTAATCGAACTCCCGGCTGGACGCGCCGATCCGCTCGGGAAGATCTATTGGCTGAACGCTCGAGCATGGGTCGCCTTCGATCCAACTTCGAGGGAGTGGACCTATCCGCTTCTACCACGTCGGGTTCAAAACCCAAGACATAGCCTCGGCGGCGCCGACCCAGTCGACATCTGGGAGAACGCCCCACGGTGGGTGCGTGACACGCCGACGGCCGCGACGTCCAAGGATGGATTGATCTACGTGAGCGGCGGCATGGTTGACGAGGTGGCGGGCGGTCGCGTTCGTCCTCGCGTCCACGAATCGGTCGAGGTCTACGACGCCAAGACCAGTGAGTGGCGCGAGCTCGCACCGATGCATCACGCGCGCTACCTGCACGCCGCCGCCGTCGACCGCAAGGGACGTCTCTTCGTCTTCGGCGGCTCCCCGTTCGGGATCGGCATCGAGCGCGGGAAGGACGAGTCGGACGCGAGCTGGGAGGCCCGCGGCCGCGAGATGGACCGCCAGGCGAGCACCTCGATCGCCTCGGTCGAGATGTACGACCCCAAGACCAACACCTGGACCGAGCGCGCGCCGCTCCCGACACCGCGCCAGGCGATGGGCGCGGACGTAGGAGCCGACGGTCGCATCTACGTGGTGGGTGGGGCGCCCTCGTAC
>DATIWE010000069.1:0-32580 GCA_035519495.1 Actinomycetota bacterium | reverse complement strand
CGGCGTGCCGGTCGCGAAGCACGGCAACCGGGCGGCGACCTCACGGTGCGGATCCGCCGACCTCCTCGAGGCGCTCGGGGTGAAGATCGATCTTGGCGCGGACGACGTGCGGCGGTGCCTCGCGGACGCCGGCGTCGCGTTCATGTTCGCGCCGAACTTCCATCCGGCGATGGCGCACGCCGGGCCGGTCCGGCGTGAGCTCGGCGTCCCGACCGTGTTCAACTTCCTCGGTCCGCTGACGAACCCGGCTCGTCCGCACGCGCAGGTGGTCGGCGTCTCGGACGAGCGGATGCTGCCGCTGATGGCCGAGGTGCTCGCCCGCCGAGGGATCCGGGCTCGCCTGTTCCGCGGCGAGGACGGCCTGGACGAACTGACGACGACCGGGTTGTCCACGGTCTACGACGTCAAGAACGGGTCGGTACACGAGACGCACCTCGATCCGGCGGCCTACGGCCTGGCCCGCGCGAAAGCTGAGGACCTCAAGGGCGGATCTGCCGAAGCGTCGGCCGAGATCGCCCGCCGGATCCTCGACGGCGAGCCCGGACCGAAGCGCGATGTGGTGCTCCTGAACGCCGGCGCCGCGTTGGAGGTCGCGGGGTTCGCCGCGAGCCTCCATGAGGGCATGGCGACGGCCGCACGGACGATCGACGAGGGCGAGGCCCGTGCGACGCTCGCGCGGTGGGTCGAGGTCTCCCACGCCCGCTAGCATCAGCCCTGATGATCCTGTCCGACCGCGACATCCGCTCGCAGATCGCCGAGGGCCGTGTCGTGATCGATCCGTTCGATCCGACGTGCGTCCAGCCGTCGAGCGTCGACCTCCATGTGGATTCGCAGTTCCGGGTGTTCGCGAACTCGCGCTACCCGTTCATCGACGTCCGTCAGGAGATGCCCGACCTCACCGAGCTGGTGGAGGTCAAGCCCGACGAGCCGTTCATCCTGCATCCGGGTGAGTTCGTCCTGGGCTCGACCCTCGAACGCGTGGCGCTGCCCGACGATCTGGTCGCGCGTCTCGAGGGGAAGTCCTCGCTCGGGCGCCTCGGCCTGCTGATCCACTCAACGGCCGGCTACGTCGATCCCGGCTGGGACGGCTACCTCACGCTCGAGCTCTCGAACGTGGCGAACCTCCCGATCACGCTGTATCCCGGCATGAAGATCGGGCAGATCTCGTTCTTCCGGCTGACCTCGCCCGCCGAGGCTCCGTACGGGTCGGCCGGGAACAAGTACCAGGGTCAGCGTGGACCCACGCCCAGCCGCGCGTTCCGCGACTTCCGCGCCAACGACTGAGCCGGGCGACCGGTCGCGACCTATTCGCCGACGAGCGCTCCGGGCACCGGCCCGACGCCCATCTGCACGGCCATCATCGCGGCCTGCGTCCGGTTCGTGACGCCGAGCTTGCGGAAGATCGCGGCGAGGTGCGCCTTCACGGTCTTCTCCGACAGGTAGAGGTGCTGCGCGATCTCGCGGTTCGACCGGCCCTCGGACAGCAGGACCAGGATGTCGTGCTCGCGCTGTGTGAGGCTGTACTCGTTGCGGCGACCGTTCCCGTTCGGGCCGGACGACTCCTGATCCTCGAACAGGTTCTGGATGACGCGCGGGCTGAGCACGTTCCCGCTGCCCGATCGCGCGACGTTGATCGCCTGCGACAGATCCTCCGGCGTCGCATCCTTCAACAGGTAGCCGGCCGCGCCGTCGGCGAGCGCGCGCTTCACGTAGGGCGCGTTCTCGTACGTGGACAACATGATCACCGGCACGTCGGCCCACTCGGCCTTGATCGAGCGCAGCAGTTCGAGGCCGTCGAAGTCGGGCATCCGCACGTCGACCAGCGCCAGGTCGACGTCAGGCCCGCTGCGGAGGATGTCGAGTGCCTCGGCCGAGGACCCGGCCTCGGCGACGTCGGCATCCGGGAAGCCCTCCTTCACGACGTAGCTCATGCCACGCCGCACCAGCGCGTGGTCGTCCACGATCAGGATCCTCATGTCACCCACCTGTCCTCGCTACGGGGAGCTCGGCCACCACCGTGGTGCCGTGCCCCGGGGTCGATGCGACGTCCAGGTACCCGCCGAGCGCTTCCGCGCGGGCTCGCATGATCGGGACGCCGAAATGCGGGTCGTCGTCGGGGACCGGGACGATGCCCCGGCCTCGGTCTTCGATCTCGATGTGCAGGGTGCCTTCGCCGGCGTGCACGCGGACGTGCGCCTCGGGCGCGCCGGAGTGCTTCGCCGCGTTGGCGAACGCTTCGCTGACGATCGCGTGGACGGCCTCCAGCGTTGCCTCGTCCACCGCGTCCACGTCGCCGTCCACCTCGATCGAAGCCGGGAGCCGCCAGCGCGCGGCGAGGTCGCGCACCAGCGCGGCGAGCGCGGGCTCGCTCGAGGCGGGCGTCTCGCTCGTCATCTCGAACAGCAGCTCGCGGATGCGCCGGAGGTCTTCGCGGATCTCGTTCTCGATGTGCGCGATCACCTCGACGGCCCCCTTGGGGTCGATCTCGATCTGGTGCCGGAGCGATTGCAGCTCGAGGACGGCCGACGTGACGGATTGCGTGAGCCCATCGTGGATCTGCATCGCCCATCGCGTGCGCTCCTCGAGGAGCAGCGCCTCGACGGCGTGGCGGACGGTCGGGTGTCCACCCTGCCGCTGGCTCTCTGGCGTGTGTGTGCTGGAAGCGCCCACCGGTGCTTCTCCGTTCTTCGAACGTGGCCGTCGGTACTAGTTCCTTTTCGGGTGATTGGGCGGTCGACTTGACCTATCGGACGGGTTGGAGCCGAAGGGCTCCTCGCCAGGCGGTCCGTCCTCGCGAGCGCCCTGCTTCGCCTCGGCCGACCCCTTATGGTCTGGTCCGCAGCGAAGTTGTCAATGAGGCACTCAACTTCTATGCTGTAGGCCTGTGAATGGATGGCGTGGGAACGCGCCAGGTGGAAGGAGCAAGCACATGACACGAGCCGTAGGGATCGACCTCGGCACGACGAACTCGGTCGTCTCCACGTTGGAGGCGGGTGAGCCCGTCGTGATCCCGAACGCCGAGGGCTCCCGGACCACCCCCTCGGTGGTCGGATTCTCGAAGAACGGCGAGATCCTCGTGGGCGAGGTGGCGAAGCGTCAGGCCATCACGAACCCCGACCGCACGATCCGTTCGGTGAAGCGACACATGGGCGACAAGTCGTGGTCCGTGGACATCGACGGCAAGCAGTGGACCCCGCAGGAGGTCAGCGCCCAGATCCTGCTGAAGCTCAAGCGTGACGCCGAGGCCTACCTCGGCGACACCGTCACCGAAGCGGTGGTGACCGTCCCGGCGTACTTCGACGACGCGCAGCGCCAGGCCACCAAGGAGGCCGGCCAGATCGCGGGGCTCGAGGTCCTGCGCATCATCAACGAGCCCACGGCCGCGGCCCTGGCGTACGGCCTCGACCGGGGCGACGCGGATCACACCGTGCTGGTGTTCGACCTCGGCGGCGGCACGTTCGACGTGTCCCTGCTGGAGATCGGCGAGGGGGTCTTCGAGGTCAAGGCGACCCACGGCGACACGCAGCTGGGCGGCGACGACTGGGACCAGCGGATCATCGACAACCTGGTCAAGACGTTCAAGGACAACCACGGCGTCGACCTGTCGAACGACAAGATGGCGTTGCAGCGCCTGAAGGAGGCCGCCGAGAAGGCGAAGATCGAGCTCAGCCAGGTGGCCGAGACCACGATCAACCTCCCGTTCATCACGGCGACGGCCGACGGCCCGCTGCACCTGGAGCAGAAGCTCACGCGCGCGGAGTTCGAGCGCATGACCGAGGACCTCGTGCAGCGATGCAAGGGCCCGTTCGAGCTGGCCGTGAAGGACTGGGGCAAGGACGTGGCCGGGATCGACCACGTCGTGCTGGTCGGCGGCTCCACCCGGATGCCGATGATCCAGGATCTGGTCCGTACCATGACGGGCGGCAAGGAGCCGCACAAGGGCGTGAACCCCGATGAGGTCGTGGCGGTCGGCGCCGCGATCCAGGCCGGCGTCCTGAAGGGCGACGTCAAGGACATCCTGCTGCTCGACGTGACGCCGCTGTCCCTCGGGGTGGAGACCCTGGGCGGGATCGTCCAGCGGATGATCGAGCGCAACACCACGATCCCGACGAAGAAGTCGGAGATCTTCACCACCGCGGCCGACAACCAGACCCAGGTCGAGATCAACGTGCTCCAGGGCGAGGGCGAGACCGTGATGTCGCCCGGTGTGAAGTCGTTGGGCAGGTTCAACCTGGTCGGGCTGCCGCCGGCCCCGCGCGGCGTGCCGCAGGTCGAGGTCTCCTTCGACATCGACGCGAACGGCATCGTGAACGTCAGCGCGAAGGACCTCGCCACGCAGAAGGAACAGGCGATGACGATCACCGGCGGGACCGCGCTGTCGAAGGACGAGATCGACCGCATGGTGAAGGAGTCGGAGGCGTTCGCGGCCGAGGACCACAAGCGGCGCGAGGCCGCCGAGGCCCGCAACCAGGCGGATCAGCTCGCCTACACGGTCGAGAAGTCGCTGGGCGAATGGGGCGACAAGGTCCCGGCGTCCGATCGGGAGGAGCTGACCAGGGTCAACGACGCGCTGAAGGAGGCCCTGAAGGACCAGGCGGCGGAGGCCGCCACCCTGACGGCCGCCAGCGACGCGGTGATGACCGTCTTCAGCCGGATCGGCCAGGCGATGTACCAGAGCACGCAGGCCTCCTCGGCCCCGGCCGACGCCGCCGACGCGGCGCCCGAGGGCGGGGACGCATCCGGTGAGGACGACGTGGTCGAAGGCGAGATCGTCGAGGAAGGAGGAGGTTCGTGATGTTGCGTTGGGATCCGTTCCGTGACGTGAAGGCGGTCGAGGACGACCTGGACAAATTGATGGGGCGGGCGTACGCGCGCAACACGTGGGTGCCCGCGCTCGACGTGCGGGAGTCCGACGACCGGTTCGAGCTCACGCTCGATCTGCCGGGCATCGAGCCCGACGACGTCAACGTGAGCTACGAGGACGGCATGCTGACCGTCACCGGCAAGCGTGGGTTCGCCGAGGGGACGAAGGGAGAGACGTGGCACCGCATCGAGCGGAGCTTCGGGACCTTCGCGCGGTCGGTGCGCCTGCCTCGCACCGCCGACGCGGAGAAGATCGAGGCGGCGTTCGACAAGGGCGTGCTGACGATCGCCGTGCCGAAGGCGGAGGCGGCGAAGCCGCGGACGATCGAGGTCAAGGCCTCGTGAGCGACGACCGCACCGATGACGACGCGCCGGTGATCAAGGTCACCGACAAGCGACGGTTCACGAAGCTGGCCGAGGCGGAGGGCGCGGGAGCGCCCTCCGCCGGCGGGCCCGACGCCCCCGAGGCGACCGTCGAGGCCGGGGCGGGTGCCGGCTCGAAGGAGCACGAGTACCTGGCGCACCTGCAACGCCTGCAGGCCGAGTTCGACAACTACCGCAAGCGCGTGCTGCGCGAGCAGACGCATGCCGTCGAGATGGCCGCGGAGCCGGTCATGCGCCGGCTGCTCGAGGTGCTCGATGACTTCGAGATCGCGCTGATCCACGCCGCCGAGAAGCCCGACTACGAGAAGTTCCTGCACGGCGTCGAGCTGGTCTACGCGAAGTTGCTCGATTCGCTCCGGGCTGAGGGGCTCGACAAGATGGATGCGCAGGGCAAGCCGTTCGATCCGGAGGTGCACGAGGCGTTGCTGCAGACGGGAGAGGGCGACGGCGAGCCCGTCGTCGCCGACGTGCTCAGGCCCGGCTACACGCTGAAGGGCCGCGTGCTTCGCCCCGCCGGCGTCCGGGTCGAGCGGCGGTAAGGCGGACCCCGTGGCCGACGAGGTCCGCCGCGAGTGGTTCGATACCGACTACTACGGTGTCCTCGGCGTGCCCAAGAACGCGACGGCCGCCGAGATCAAGAAGGCGTACCGGAAGCTGGCGCAGAAGCACCACCCCGACACGAATCAGGGGAACGAGGCGGCGGAGGAGCGGTTCAAGGAGATCTCCGCCGCGTACGAGGTACTCGGGGACGAGGAGAAGCGCACGGCGTACGACCGCGTCCGGGAGATGGGCGCGTCGGGCTTCGGCTCCGGCTTCCCGGGGGGCGCCGCCCCCGGCGGTTACCCGGGCGGGTTCAACTACGAGACGGTCGACATCGGCGACCTGGGCGATCTGCTCGGCGGCATGTTCGGTGGCGCCGGCGGGGGTCGCACGCGTGGGCGCGGCGGGGGCCGCGCGAGGCCGACCACGCGGGGCGCCGACCTCGAGACCGAGGTCCGGCTGACCTTCGAGGACGCCATGGCCGGCGTCACCGTCCCGGTGAAGATCGAGGGGCCCGCCGTGTGTCACACGTGTCACGGCTCGGGGGCCGCGCCCGGCACGGAGCCCGAGGTGTGCCCCGACTGCGGCGGCGTCGGGCAGATCTCGGTGAACCAGGGCTTCTTCCAGCTGGCGCAGACCTGCCCGCATTGCAAGGGGACCGGCCGGATCATCACGACGCCGTGTCCGACGTGCAAGGGGACCGGCGCCGAGCGGCGCACGCGGACCGTCAAGGTGAAGATCCACGCCGGCGTCAAGGACGGCGCCCGTATCAAGATCCGCGGCAAGGGGGAGCCGGGGCCGGCGGGAAGCTCGGCGGGCGACCTCTTCGTCCGGGTCCACGTCCAGCGGCATCGGCTGTTCGGGCGCAAAGGCGAC
The DNA here is from genome assembly GCA_035519495.1 of Actinomycetota bacterium. Lineage (GTDB taxonomy): Bacteria > Actinomycetota > UBA4738 > UBA4738 > HRBIN12 > AC-51. The sequence goes on along the minus strand of DATIWE010000069.1, from coordinate 25,917 downwards.
GACCTGACGCTGGAGGTGCCGGTGTCCTACGGGGAGGCGGCGCTGGGCGCGAACGTGCAGGTGCCGACGCTCAACGGGCCCGTGACGCTGAAGGTGCCGGCCGGCACCCCGACCGGCAAGACGTTCCGGGTGCGCGGCAAGGGAGCACCGAAGCGCAGCGGTCACGGCGACCTGCTGGTCACCGTGAACGTCGACGTGCCGACGAAGCTGTCGAAGCGTGAGAAGGAGCTCCTCGGCGAGCTCGAGCAGGCCCGGGGCGGTTCGCCGAGGGCCGATCTGGGAGTGACGTGATGGGGCAGAACGAGATGGATCGCGAACGCGACGAGGAGCGCGCGGTCTACGTGATCAGCGTCGCGGCCGAGCTCGCCGGCGTGCACCCGCAGACCCTGCGGATCTACGAACGGAAGGGACTGCTGCGGCCGCACCGGACGTCGGGAAACACCCGTCGCTATTCCGAGCGCGACATCGAGTTGCTCCGACAGATCCAGGACCTGACGCAGGAGCACGGGGTCAACCTGGCCGGGGTGAAGCAGATCATCGAGATGGAGACCGAGCTGGAGGCGCTCCGCTCGGCCCTCGAGGAGCTGCAGGAGCGCCTCGAGCGGCTCGACCGGCAGACGGGGCAGATCGTGCCGCTCGGCAGCGTGTTCCTCCCGCCGTGGGAGGAGGGGCCGCGATGAGCGTTCGCCTCCGAGGCTCTGCCGTGGAGCTGCGGCCGTTCCGCGAGGAGGAGTTCGACGTGCTGCTCGCCGAAGAGCTGGGTGAGCGCGAACCCGATCACGCGGCCGCCCAGCGCACCCGTGAGCGGATCGCCGCGTCGGGGACGTGGGGTCCCGCCGAGTTGCTGCTGGCGGTCGATGCCGACGGCGCGCTCATCGGCAGCTGTCAGATCCGGCGATCGAGGGACGCGCTGCCGCCGGGCGTGTTCGAGCTCGGGATCGGGCTGTTCGAGGCAGCTCGTGGCAAGGGCTACGGCACCGACGTGATCGCGACCGTCGCCCGGTACCTGTTCGAGGAGGAGGGCGCGATCCGCGTGCAGCTGGGCACCGACGTACGCAACGCGGCGATGCGGCGATCGGCGGAGAAGGCCGGGTACCGGTTCGAGGGCGTGATGCGCTCCTTCTGGGAGGTGCCTGGCGAGGCGCCGCACGACTACGCGATGTACGCCCGAACGCGCACCGATCACGAGGGTGTGGACAAGATGACGAACGACGATCGCACCGAAGAGAGCGATACATGGACCCGAACAAGCTGACGATCAAGGCGCGCGGGGCGCTCGAGGGCGGGCACGCCCAGGCGCTCGCACGCAACCAGCAGGAGATCCTGCCCGAGCACGTGCTGTTCGCGTTGCTCTCCGACCCCGAGGGCGTGGTCTACCCCTTGCTCCAGCAGCTCCGGGTGCAGCCGAAGCAGCTCCGGGACCGCGTGGAGGAGGCGCTGGACCGGCTGCCGAAGGTCTACACCGGCGGCCGGTCCGAGCCGAGGTTCTCGACCGCGACGTCGCGACTCCTGGCCGCGGCGGGGAGCGAGGCCGAACAGCTGACGGATGAGTACATCTCGACCGAGCACCTCCTGCTGGCGATGCTCGGCGACGCCGGCGCTGGGGCCGGGCGACTGCTGGCGGAGGCCGGGGTCACACGCGACGCGGCGCTCGCCGGACTGGCCGAGGTGCGCGGACGTCATCGCGTGACCAGCGAGAACCCGGAGGCCGCCTACCAGAGCCTCGAGAAGTACGGCCGCGACCTGACCGAGTCGGCCCGCGCGGGCAAGCTCGACCCGGTCATCGGCCGGGACGAGGAGATCCGCCGCGTGATCCAGGTCTTGTCCCGGCGAACGAAGAACAACCCGGTCCTGATCGGCGAGCCCGGCGTCGGCAAGACGGCGATCGTCGAAGGGCTGGCGCAGCGGATCGTGGACGGCGACGTCCCCGAGTCGTTGAAGGACAAGCGGGTCATCTCGCTCGACCTCGGCGGCATGCTCGCGGGCGCCAAGTACCGGGGTGAGTTCGAGGAACGGCTCAAGGCGGTGCTGAAGGAGATCGCCGATTCCGAGGGCGAGATCATCACGTTCATCGACGAGCTCCACACGATCGTCGGCGCCGGCGCGGCCGAGGGCGCGATGGACGCCGGCAACATGCTCAAGCCGATGCTCGCGCGGGGTGAGCTCCGCGCGATCGGCGCGACCACGCTCGACGAATATCGGGAGCACATCGAGAAGGATCCCGCGCTCGAACGTCGCTTCCAGCCGGTCCTCGTCGAGGAGCCGAGCGTCGAGGACACGATCGCGATCCTCCGCGGATTGAAGGAACGCTACGAGGTGCACCACGGGGTCCGGATCCAAGATCCCGCGCTGGTGGCCGCGGCCGTGCTCTCGGACCGGTACGTCACCGGGCGGTTCCTGCCCGACAAGGCGATCGATCTGATCGACGAGTCCGCGAGCCGGCTGCGCATCGAGATCGATTCGATGCCGGTCGAGATCGACGAGGTCGAACGACGGATCCGGCAGCTCGAGATCGAGCGTGCGGCACTCCAGAAGGAGACCGATCCCGCCTCGGCGGAGCGGCTCGAGCGGATCGACCGCGAGCTGGCCGACCTCCGGGAGCAGTCCACCGCGATGAAGGCCCACTGGCAGCAGGAGAAGGACCTGATCGGAGGGATCCGCCAGACGAAGGAAGAGATCGAGACGGCGCGGATGGAGGCCGAGCGCGCGGAACGCGACGGCGACCTCGAGCGGGTCGCCCAGATCCGCTACGGCCGGCTCGTCGAGCTCGAGAAGAGCCTGGAGGAGACGAACGCCGCGCTGGAGGAGCTCCAACGCGAGCAGAAGATGCTGAACGAGGAGGTCACGGAGGAGGACGTCGCCGAGGTCGTCGGGAAGTGGACCGGCATCCCGGTGTCGCGCTTGTTGGAAGGCGAGATGCAGAAGCTGCTTCGGCTGGAGGAGCACCTGCACGAACGCGTCGTCGGACAGGATGAGGCCGTCGAAGCCGTGTCGAACGCGATCCGGCGATCGCGAGCGGGCCTGTCGGATCCGAACCGGCCGATCGGCTCGTTCCTGTTCCTCGGGCCGACCGGCGTCGGCAAGACCGAGCTGGCCCGAGCGCTCGCCGAGTACCTGTTCGACGACGAGCGCGCCATGGTGCGGATCGACATGAGCGAGTATCAGGAGCGGCACGCGGTCTCGCGCCTGGTCGGTGCGCCGCCCGGCTACGTCGGGTTCGAGGAGGGCGGGCAGCTGACGGAAGCGGTCCGCCGCCGCCCGTACAGCGTGATCCTCCTGGACGAGGTCGAGAAGGCACACGGCGACGTGTTCAACATCCTGCTGCAGCTGCTCGACGACGGCCGGCTCACGGATGGGCAGGGCCGCACGGTCGATTTCCGGAACACGATCGTGATCATGACGTCGAACCTGGGGTCGGGCGTCTTCCGCGAGCCGGGCGTTTCGAAGGAGAAGGTGCGCGGGTCGATCCTCGAGGACGTCGGGACCTTCTTCCGGCCGGAGTTCGTGAACCGGATCGACGAGATCGTGATCTTCGAGCCGCTGACGAAGGACGACCTGCGGACGATCGCGGACATCCAGGTCCGGCAGCTGGCCCGGCGTCTGTCCGAACGGAAGCTGACGCTGCAGCTGACGGACGCGGCCTACGAGCTGCTCAGCGAGGAGGGCTACGATCCGGCGTTCGGCGCCCGGCCGTTGAAGCGGCTGCTCCAGCGGGAGCTCGAGAACCCGCTCGCGATGAAGCTCCTCGCCGGTGAGATCCGCGACGGCGACACCGTGCTGGTCGACGTCGAGGACGGCCGCCTCACGATCCGAGCCGCTCAAGGTGTAGCCGGGGAAGGACGAGGTCAGGAGGCATGATGGTCGGACTCATCCTGTTCGTGGGCCTCGTCGTCGTCGGCGGCATCGCGTACCTGAGCTACCTGTCGAAGAAGAAGCGGCGGCTCGGGTTCGCGACGATGGCTCGGCAGCTCGGGATGCAGTACAGCGAGGAAGACCCGCTCGGGCTGCTCGGCGAGCCCTTCGCACTGTTCAGCAAGGGCGACGGCCGCGGGATCGAGAACGTGATCTGGGGTCCCTGGCAGGGGCTGGACGTCTCGGCGTTCGACTACTGGTACTACGAGGAGTCCTCCGACGGGAAGGGCAACCGGAGCAAGACGTACTACCGGTTCGACTGCGCGGTCGCGCCGGTGGACGCGGCCTGCCCGCCGCTGACGATCGAGCGCGAGAACGTGCTGACGAAGCTGGCCGGCGCGCTCTCCTTCCACGACATCCAGTTCGAGGACGAGACGTTCAACAAGGAGTTCAACGTGCACTCGCAGGAGCCGAAGTTCGCGAACGACGCGATCGACGCGCGGATGATGCAGTGGCTCCTCGCGCACGCGAAGACGTTCCACATCGAGCTGGTCGGCAACCGGCTCCTCGTGGCCGGGAAGAAGTGCGACCCCACCGAGTTGCTGCAGGTGATCGGGACCGCGAAGGGGTTCCTCGAGCAGCTCCCGCGGGTCGTGTTCTCGTTGTACCCGGCCACCGGGTAGGCTCGGGGCGTCGAAGGAGGGCGAGGCTGTGGGATCCGTGCTGATCGTGATCTTGGTGGTGGTGGCGCTGGTGGTGCTCGGCGTCATCGTGAGCTACAACCGCTTCGTCCGGCAACGGAACCTGATCCGCGATGCCTGGGCCAACATCGACACCGAGCTGCGCCGCCGGTACGACCTGATCCCGAACCTGGTCGAGACCGTGAAGGGCTACGCCTCGCACGAGCGCGAGGTCTTCGAGAACGTCACGAAGGCGCGCGCAGCGGCGACGCAGGCGACGGGGTCGCCCGCCGAGCAGGCCGCCGCCGAGGGTCCGTTGGTCTCCGCTCTCCGGCAGTTGTTCGCGGTCGCGGAGAACTACCCGGATCTGAAGGCGAACCAGAACTTCCTGCAACTCCAGACCGAGCTGGCGAACACCGAGGACCGCCTGCAGACGGCGCGCCGCTTCTACAACTCGAACGTGCGCGAGTACAACCGGCGGGTCCAGTCGTTCCCGTCGCAGTTGATCGCGAACAGCTTCGGCTTCAAGGAGGAGCAGTTCTTCGAGGTCGACGAGGCGCTGCGCGGTGACGCGGGCGTCCCTCATGTCGACTTCGGTGGCGACGCGCCGGGCGTGACGTTCGGCGACGGCTCGCCCGCGGCCCCCGCCGAACCCGCGCCCACGTCGTCGACGCCGGCTCCCTCGGCCGAGGAGCCGCCTCCACCGCCGCCGACGCCGGGGTCGTAGCCGCTACTCGACGGCCATCGTGAGCGGTAGCGTCGTCGCGGGTGGTTCGCCGAGGTCGGCGAACAGCGGTTCCCGCCGCACCTTCCGGGTCAGCACCCACCAGAGGCCGGCCCACCCCACGGCGATCGCGCCGGCGACCACCGCAGCGGTGCGGGGGCCGGCCGCGTCGGCCAGCAGGGCGGCGAGGATGCTCGACAGGGCGAGCGACAGCGTGATCAGGGCGTAGTCGAAGGAGAAGATCCGCCCGCGGATGTGATCGGGCACCAGCCGCTGCAGCCCGTAGCTCGACAGCATCCATTGCGCGCCGCCGCCGAGATGCGCGATCGTCACCGAGAGCATCGCGAGCCAGAGCGTCGGCGTGACGCCCAGGCACATGTAGCCGACGCCGAACACCGCCAGTGCCAGCGCGATCGCGGGGAGGAGCCGTTCGTGGTTCCGGCCGGAGAGCCGATGGCCCAGGAACGGGCCGATCAACGCGCCCACCCCGCGTGCCGCCATCAGCAGGCCGAACGCGATGTCCCCGCCTCGGTAGACCTCCTTCGCGAAGATGGCGATCAACGCGAGCACGCCCGCGGCCACGCCGAACCCGAACTTCACCGAGATCAGGGCCAGCACCCGTCGATCCTTCGCCGCGTAGCGGGCCGTCTCCTTCGTGGCCTCGATGATGCCGACCCGGGCTTCCTCCTCCGTCCGGCTCTCGGAGAAGCTGCGGTGGATCCGCATCAGGAAGAAGGCGGAGACCGCGAAGGATGCGGCGTCGACCAAGAAGGCGGTGTCACGGCCGAACACCGTCGAGATCACGCCGCCGAGCGCCGCGCCGACCGCCAGCATCGTGCCCCAGATCGACCCGCTGAGGGCGTTCGCGACCGGCAGGTCCTCGGGGTCGACGACGTTGGGGATCGACGCTGAGGAGGCCGGATCGAACACCGCCGCGAAGACCGATAGCACCGCGAGCAGCACGAACGCCAGCCACAGGTTCTCCGGGCCGACCAGGAGGAACGCGCAGCAGATCGCGGCGCGGGCGACGTCGCAGGCCACCATCAGGCGACGCCGGTCCAACCGGTCGGCCAGCCATCCGGCCCATGGCGTCGCCAGGAAGATCGGCAGTTCCTGACTGACGATCAGTACGCCGACCGCGAGCGCTTTGCCGGTGACCTCGACGACGAGCCCGCCGAGGGCCACGAAGAGGAACCAGTCGCCGCCCAGGGAGATCACGGAGGCGATGAAGAGCCGGCGGAAGTCCGCGTTGCGGCGGAGCAGCGAGACCGACTCGCGCCACCCGGTCGCGTGCTCGGACCGTTCGGCCATGGCGTGCCAGACTACTTCCGCCGAACGTCCTCAGGAGGCTCCCGATGCTCGACCGGATCACGTGGTTCCGACAGTCCGCGCTGCTGTGGCAGGACGGCGAGCGGCGCATCTACGTCGATCCCTGGGGTACCCCCGAGGACGCGGCGCCGGCGGACGTGATCCTCATCACGCACGCGCACGGCGACCACCTGCAACCCGATGAGATCGCCCGCCTGTCGACGCCCTCGACGAAGCTCGTGGCGCCGCACGACGTGGCGAAGGAGCTCTCCGGCGACGTGACCCCCGTGGCGCCCGGCGAGTCGCACGAGGTCGGCGGCCTCCGCTTCACCACGGTGCCCGCCTACAACACCGCCGAGGAGCGCCTGGAGATGCACCCGAAGGCCAACCGCTGGGTCGGCTACATCCTGGAGCTGGGCGGCAGCGCCTACTACCACGCCGGCGACACGGACCACGTGGCCGAGCTCGACGAGGTCGAGACGGATGTGGCGTTCGTCCCGATCGGCGGGACGTACACGATGGATGTCGGGGAGGCGGCCGGGTTCGTGCGGGCGTTCGCCCCGAAGCTCGCGGTGCCATTCCATTACGGCTTCGTGGTCGGGGAGGCGGGCGACGGCGCACGGTTCCGCGACGCCGCCTCGCCCATCCCTGTCGAGCTGATGGAGCCGACGAACCCCTTCGAGCGCAGGTAGTCGGCTCAGGCCTCCATGAGGAGGCCCCGGCGCCGCCGGATCCGACGGTCGAGCTGCCCGAACAACAGGTAGTCCACCGCGACGCCGAGGACGAGGATCACCCCGAGCGCGGCGAGCAGCGTCGGCACGGTCGTGCCCGGACGGGCGATCAAGTGGCCGAGGCCGGCGTGCGCCGCCGCCACGATCACCTCGCCCGCCATCAGCGCTTTCCAGGCGAAGCCCCACGCCTGCTGCAGCCCGGCCATCACGCCGGGCAGCGCCGCCGGGAACACGACCTTGCGGTACAGCGTCCACCCCCGCGCGCCGAGGGTCCGCCCGGTGCGCTCGTAGAGCGGCGGCACCTGGCGGATCGCCTGGAGCGTGGCGAGCGTCATCGCGGGGAACGAGCCGACGATCGCCACGAACACGACCGCGCGCTCGGTGGCGCCGAACCAGATCACGGCCAGCGGGACCCACGCCACGAACGGCGTGATCTGCAAGGCCACCACGAGCGGGCGGATCGCCCGCCGCGCGAACCCGTTCAGGGCGAGCACGATGCCGAGCAGCACCCCGAGCGCGACCGCGACGACGAAGGAGAACGCGAGCCGGACCAGCGTCTTGAACGCCGCCTCCGGCAACGTGCCGTCGCGCATCCCGTCCAGGAACGCCGACCAGACGACGGCGGGCGACGGGATCGCGGCGCTGTTCGTGGCGGCCGCCACGACCGCCCACACGACGACCACCCCGGCGACCCCGACGATCGGCGGGCCGAGCTCCCTAGCGAGCCATCTCGCGCGCGACACTCGCGTCGACCTCCCGCATCAGCAGCTCGTGGATCTCGGAGACGACGCGAGCCACCAGCACGTCGTCGAGGTCGCGCGGGCGCGGCGCATGGATCCGGAACTCCTCCAGGAGCCGGCCCGGCGACGCGGACATGACCAGCACGCGGTCAGCCAGCAGCGTCGCCTCGCGTACGTTGTGCGTCACGAACAGGAACGTCTTCGTACCGTTCGACTCCACCCAGACGCGCTGGACCTCGCGCTGCAACAGCTCGCGCGCCTGCGCGTCCAGCGCGCCGAACGGCTCGTCGCCGAGCAGGACGTCGGGATCGGCGGCGAGGGCGCGCGCCAACGCCGCACGCTGGCGCATGCCCGCCGAGAGCTCGTGGGGCTGCGCGTCCGCCCAGCGCTCGAGGTGGACGTTGGCGAGCCAGCGCGCCGCGAGCTCGCGCCGCGCCTCGGCCGGCAGGCCCTGGAGCTCCAGCGCCAGCTCGACGTTCGCACGGACCGAGAGCCACGGGAACAGCGCCGGCTCCTGGAACAGGACGGCGCGATCGGGCCCCGGCCCCGTGATCGGCTCACCGTCCAGCAGCGCCTGACCGGCGCTCGGCCGGTCCAGGCCGGCGAGCACGTTGAGGATCGAGGTCTTCCCGCAGCCGCTCGGCCCCAGCAGACAGACGAACTCCCCCGTGGCCACCTCGAAGGAGACGTCGGTCGCCGCCGTGACGGCGCTGCCGCCGGCTGACCGGCGTTCAACCGTGAGGTTCCGGGCGGCGAGCTTGACGTCGGTCGCGTCCGGCCGGTCACGCTCGATCGAGGCAACGTTCGCCATCACCGCAACCTGAACTTCTCGGCCATCTCGATCTGGACGACCTTGCCGTCCTGGACCACCAACACAACGGTGCCGAACTGGATCCGGCGCAGGACGTCCGCCACCTTCGCGAGGACCAGGCGCTCCTCCTCGGTCAGGCGCAGCTCGGCGAGCTGGTCCTCCGCGCTCGGTTCCGGTTCCGCCATGACGCGCTAGATGCTACGCCGAACCCCATGGGCGACGACTTGTTGCGACTTCGTTGCGAGGCCGATCTGAAGTCCATCGTTGGTTGACAGGGGCATCGGCGGCGAGGTACCCATATGCGCGCGCCACGGCGGAAAGATCGTCGCCGTAGCCGTTTCTTCGGTTGACCGGACCACCGGAGGCCGAGCCCCGTGAAGACGAGTCGATGTTCGCTGCGGCGAACACCGGCGCGACGGAAGGAGCCTCATGCCTCGGTGGGTGTTCGGCCGGCTCGGTCCGGCCCTGTTCGTGGCGGTCGCCGTGATCGCGACCGCCTGTTCCTCCTCCTCGTCGTCCGCGTCCGGCGGCGGCGCGTGCGACACGTCCGCGAGCCCGCGGTTCATCAACTTCGTCGCGTACAGCACACCGCGCGAGGTGTACGACGCGAAGATCCTGCCGGCCTTCGTGAAGCTGTGGAAGGCGGAGCACGACCAGACGATCCAGTTCACCGAGTCCTACGCCGGCTCGACGACGCAGGCGCAGAACGTGGTGAACGGCCAGCCGGCCGACGTGGTGGCGCTGTCCCTGGCGCCCGACGTGCAGACGATCCAGGACGCGGGCCTCATCACGAAGGACTGGACCCAGGCGCCCGACGGCGGCATGGTGTCCAGCTCGGTCGTGGTGTTCGACGTGCGGCCGAACAACCCGAAGGGCATCAAGGACTGGAACGACCTGACGAAGGACGGCCTGCAGGTCCTGACGCCCGACCCCGCACAGAGCGGCGGCGCCCGGTGGAACCTCGTGTCCCTGTGGGGCTCAGCGCTCCGCGGTGACGTGCCCGGCGTCGCGAAGGGCGACGAGGCCGCGGCGACGACCCTGATGCAGGGCGTCACGCACAACGTGATCGCGTACGACAAGAGCGCGCGCGACTCGATCCAGAACTTCGAGTCCGGCAACGGCGACGTCGCGATCACCTACGAGAACGAGGTGAAGACGGCGCAGGCCGCCGGCGGCGAGGACGTGGCCGTCTACCCGAAGGGTTCGATCCTGATCGAGAACCCGGTCGCCGTCGTGGACAAGAACGCCGAGAAGGACTGCGTCGAGGACGTCGCGGAGGCGTTCGTGCAGTACCTCCACACGAAGGAAGCGAAGGGGTACTACACCGACACCGGGTTCCTGCGTTCGACCGACCCGAAGAAGGCGGCGGCCGGCGACCCGGCGAACGGCTACCCGGCGATCAGCGACCTGTTCACCGTGCAGGAGTTGGGCGGATGGGACGCGCTCGACCAGAAGCTGTTCAGCGACAACGGCATCGCGACGCAAGCGATCGCCAAGGGCTGAGCGGCGGGAAGATGACGATGAGCGGCGCCGCGCAGTCGATCGAGGGCCGGGGCGGGTTCCTGGGCATCCCCCATCGAACCGCCGCCGCCCTGCGGCACCTCGCGCTGCGCGGCACCGCCGTCGTTTACCTGAGCCTGCTGGTCGCGCTTCCGGTCGCGGCCGTCCTGACGAAAGGCTTCGGCGATGGGCTCGACTCGTTCGAGAGCGCGATGGCGCGCCCCGGCGCGTGGGCCGCGATCCGGCTGACGCTCTGGACCTCCACGATCGCGGCCGGGATCAACGCCGTGATGGGCACGATGCTCGCGTGGGTGCTGGTCAGGTATCGGTTCCCGGCGCGCCGGCTGCTCTCGACGATCGTCGACCTGCCGCTCGCGATCCCGACGCTGGTCACCGGGCTCATGATCTTGGCCCTCTACGGCCCGAACTCGCCGATCGGCCGCTTCTTCGACGACCTCGGGATCCGGATCGTGTTCACGCCGATCGCGATCGTGATCGCTCTGTGTACCGTCTCGCTGCCGCTCGTGGTCCGCAGCGTCCAGCCGGTCCTGCAGGAGCTCGATCCCGCGGAGGAGGAGGCGGCGGCGACGCTCGGGGCGGGGCCGCGGACGACGTTCCGCCGCATCGTGTTCCCGGCGATCCGCTCGGCCGTCGTGGCGGGGACGCTGCTCACGTTCTCGCGATCCCTCGGAGAGATCGGGAGCGTGATCCTCGTCTCCGGGAACCGGACGGGCAAGACCCTCACCGCGCCGGTGTTCATCTTCCAGCTCACCTCGCAGTTCCGCGCGTCCGAAGCGGCCGCGGTCGCCACGCTGCTGTTCGCGATCTCGTTCGTGCTGGTGCTCGTCACGACCCGGATCCTGCGGACGTCGGGGGCACGGACGTGAGCACGGTGGCGAAGCGGGGCGGCCGCAGCGGGCACGCCGGCATCCTCGCGGCGTGTCTCGTCTACGTCGGGCTGCTGCTCGTCCTGCCGTTGATCGGGATCGTCTGGACGGCGCTGAAGCCGGGGTTCCACATCGTCACCGACACGCTGAGCGCCCCCGATGTCCAGCACGCGCTCCTGCTGACGGTCCAGATCGCGGTGATCACGGTCGCCGTCACGACGTTCTTCGGCGTGATCGTCGCCTGGGTGCTCGTCCGGCAGCGCTTCCACGGGCGCTCGTTCCTGAACGCGCTCGTGGACCTACCGTTCGCGCTGTCCCCGGTGACGGTCGGCCTCGCGTGCTTCGTGCTGTTCGCGCCGGGCGGCTGGCTCGCGCCGTTCTTCGACGCCCGCGGCATCCGGATCAACTTCGCGCTGCCGTCGATGGTCCTGGTGACGATCTTCATCTGCATCCCGTTCACGATCCGCGAGGTCGTGCCCGTGCTCGAAGAGATCGGCGTGGACGAGGAGGACGCCTCGAGGACGCTCGGCGCCTCCGTCTGGCACACCTTCCGGAAGGTCTCGCTGCCGAACATCCGCTGGGCGATCGCCTACGGCGTCGCGCTGTCGACGGCCCGGTCGATCGGCGAGATCGGCGCCGTCCTGATCGTGAGCGGCCTGATCCAGGGCCGCACCGAGACCGCCACCCTCTACATCTTCCGGGCCACCGAGGAGCGGCAGACCCCGCAGGCCTACGTGGTCGCGCTGCTGCTGGCCGCGATCTCGATCGTCCTGTTGCTGGCGATCGAGATGTTCCATCGTCGTCAGGAACGGGCGATGAGCAGCGCATGAGCACGCCGATCGTGGTCGAGGGCCTCACGAAGCGCTTCGGCAGCTTCGAGGCGGTCACCGACGTGACCTTCACCGCGCCGGCCGGTGCCATCACGGCGCTGCTCGGGCCCTCCGGCTCCGGGAAGAGCACCGTGCTGCGGATGATCGCGGGCCTCGAGGAGCCGACGGCGGGTCGGATCGTGATGGGCGGCGAGGAGCTGACCGTCAAGAGCGTCCAGGAGCGGCGCGTGGGGTTCGTGTTCCAGCACTACGCGTTGTTCCGCCACATGAGCGTCGCCGACAACGTGGCGTTCGGCCTGCGGGTGCGCAAGGAGGCGAAGGACGTCCGCGAGGCGCGCGTCCGCGACCTGCTCGAGCTGGTGCACCTGGCGCCGTTCGCCGACCGCTATCCCGACCAGCTCTCCGGCGGTCAGCGCCAGCGCGTGGCGCTCGCCCGCGCCCTGGCCCCGCAGCCGAAGGTGCTTCTGCTCGACGAGCCGTTCGGGGCGCTCGACGCGAAGGTGCGTCAGGACCTCCGGCGGTGGCTCGACGAGCTGCACCGGGAGCTCGGCGTCACGAGCCTGCTCGTCACGCACGACCAGGAGGAGGCCTTGGAGCTCGCGAACCAGGTCGTCGTGATGCACGAGGGGCGCGTCGAGCAGGTCGGCTCACCGAAGGAGATCTACGACGATCCTGTCACCGCGTTCGTGGCGGGCTTCGTCGGATCGGCGAACGTGCTGCACGGCGAGGTGGTGGACGGCCACGTTCGGCTCGGGTCGTTCCGGCTCCCGGGCGCGGGCCACCTCGAGGAGGGGACCGCCGCCGCCGCGTTCGTCCGCCCGCACGACGTCCGCGTGTCCTCGGGCGACGGGGACACGACGGCCGTCGTCGAGCGCATCGCGTCGCTCGGGTGGCTCTCGCGCGTCACGCTCCGCCTGCCCGACGGCGACGTGGTCGTCGCGCACGTGCCGCACGATGAGCTGCACGGGGCGACCGAGGGCGCCGAGGTCGGCCTCGATCTGCGGAACGCGAAGGCGTTCGGACTCGCCGACGGCGTGCCGCCGGCGCAGGACGCCGACCCCGTCGGCTGAGGGATGCCCCTCCGGCAGGGGGCGCGGCCGTGTCCCGTAGACTTGGGGCGCGATGCCGGCCACCGTCGTACTCGGGACCCAATGGGGTGACGAGGGCAAGGGCAAGGCGGTCGACTACCTCGCCGACCGGATGGACTTCGTGGTCCGCTATCAGGGCGGAAACAATGCGGGCCACACGATCATCGCCGAGGGACGGCTGCTGAAGCTCCACCTCGTGCCGAGCGGCATCCTGTACCCGCACATCACGAGCGTGATCGCCGACGGCGTCGTCGTGGATCCCGGCGTGCTCCTCGCGGAGATGGACGAGCTCACCGAGGCCGGGATCGACGTCTCGAAGCTGCGGATCTCGGGCAACGCCCACCTGATCATGCCGTACCACCTCGAGCTTGAGAAGGTCACGCAGCGGTTCCTGGGCCGCAACGCCCTCGGCACGACGAAGCGCGGCATCGGCCCCGCGTACGCGGACCGAGCGGCGCGCGTCGGCATCCGCATGCAGGATCTCTTCGACGAGAAGATCCTCCGCGAGAAGCTCGAGGTGGTCCTGAAGGAGAAGAACCAGCTCCTCACGAAGGTCTATGGGCGTCTCGCGATGGCGCCCGAGCCGATCGTCGAGGCGTGCCTCGCCTTCGCCGAGCGGCTCGGTCCCCACCGGGCGGACACGGCGAAGCTGCTGCACGACGCGCTCACGGCGGGCAAGCACGTGATGCTCGAGGGCGCGCAGGGCACGATGCTTGATCTGGATCACGGGACGTACCCGTTCGTCACGTCGTCGACGCCGGTCACGGGCTACGCGCTGGCGAGCGCCGGCATCGGGCCGCAGCACGTCGAGCGCGTCGTCGGGATCACGAAGGCCTACGTGACGCGGGTCGGCAGCGGGCCGTTCCCGACCGAGGCGCTCGACGAGGGCGGCGACCGGCTCGGCGAACGGGGCCACGAGTTCGGCACGACCACCGGCCGCAAGCGCCGGTGCGGGTGGTTCGACGGCATGGTGCTGCGTGCGGCGGCGCGGCTGAACGGCCTCACCGAGCTCGTCCTCACGAAGCTGGACGTATTGTCGGGCTTCGAGACCGTCAAGGTCTGCGTCGGCTACCGGGTGGACGGCGCGAGCTTCGACGACGTGCCGCCGAGCCAGACGCAGTTCCACCACGCCGAGCCGGTCTGGGAGGAGCTCCCCGGCTGGGAGGAGGAGCTCGGCGGGGCGCACGCGTTCGAGGACCTGCCGAAGGAGGCGCAGGGATACGTGCGCTTCCTCGAAGAGCTCGGCGGCGTGCCGGTGTCGATGATCGGCGTCGGCCCGGCCCGGGAACAGAGCGTTCCGGTGATGTCGTGAGGGTCCTCGTCGTCGGCGCCGGCGGTCGTGAGCACGCGCTCGTGTGGCGGCTCGCGCAGGATCCCGCGGTGACGAGCCTGCTGGCCGCGCCCGGGAACCCCGGCATCGCGGAACTGGCCGAGTGCCATCCCGCCGCGATCGACGATGTCGCGCAGATGGTCAGTCTGGTTGACCATCTGCGCCCGGATCTCGTCGTCGTCGGCCCCGAGCTCCCGCTGGTTGGCGGGCTCGCCGACGCGCTGCACGCGCGCGGCGTCGTCGTCTTCGGCCCGACCGCCTCGGCCGCCCGGCTCGAGGGCTCGAAGGCCTTCGCGAAGGATCTCTTGCAGCGCAGCGGCATCCCCACGGCCCGCTCGGGGAGCTTCGACGACGTGGAGAAGGCGATCGCGTTCGTCGACGAGCTCGGCGGACGTGCCGTGGTGAAGGCCGACGGCCTCGCGGCCGGCAAGGGGGTCGTGGTGGCGCCGGACCGCGACGACGCGATCGTCGCGATCCGGAGCTGCCTCGTGGAGCGGTCCTTCGGCGCCGCCGGCACGGTCGTCGTCGTCGAGGAGCTGCTCGAAGGCCCGGAGGTGTCGGCTTTCGCGCTCAGCGACGGCGAGCGGGCGGTGCCGCTGTCGCTCAGCCGCGACCACAAGCGGGCCGGCGACGGCGACACCGGTCCGAACACCGGCGGGATGGGCGCGTACGCACCGGTGCCTTCCGTCGACGCCGCGACCGAGGCCGCGATCTGGCCGATGCTCGACCGGACGGTCGCCGCCATGGGCGCCGAGGGGACGCCCTATCGCGGCGTCCTGTTCGCCGGGCTGATGCTCACCGCGGACGGACCGAAGGTGCTCGAGTTCAACTGCCGCTTCGGCGATCCCGAGGCGCAGGTCGTGCTGCCGCGCCTGGCGACCGATCCGGCCGAACTCTTCCGGGCGTGCGCGACCGGCCTGCTCCAGGACCGGCGGATCCGGTGGCGCGACGAACCGGCCGTGTCGGTCGTCGTCGCGAGCGGCGGCTATCCCGGTCCCTACGAGGTCGGGCTCCCGATCGAGGGTCTGCACGAGGCCGGGGCGATGGAGGGCATCACGGTCTTCCACGCGGGTACCGCCCTCGACGATGCCGGCCGCGTCGTCACGGCCGGCGGGCGCGTGCTGGACGTCACGGCGACCGGGGCGACGCTGCGCGAGGCTCGGGACCGGGCCTACCGCGCGGCCGCGTCGATCACGTTCGAGGGGGCGCGCTACCGGCGCGACATCGCCGCGGACGCGGCGGAGGAGGAAGGGGCATGAGCGACGAGAGCCCGCTGGTCGGCGTGCTGGCGGCTTCGCCCGCCGAGCTGCCGATCCTGCGACAGGCCGGGTTGATCCTCGAGAAGTTCGACGTGCCGCACGAGGTGCGGATCATGTCGTCTTCGCGGAACCCCGACCTCGTCGACGAGTACGCCCGCACGGCGTTCGACCGCGGCGTCAAGGTCGTGATCTGTTCCACCGGCCTGTCCGGGCACCTCGCGGCCGCGGTGGCCGCGCGCACGGTCCTGCCGGTGATCGGCGTGCCGATCGCCACCGCCCCGCAGATGGTCGGCAACGAGGCGCTCGCGATCACCGCGCAGATGCCCACCGGCGTGCCGATCGCCACGGTCGGCGTCGACGCGGCCGTGAACGCCGCGATCCTCGCCTGCGAGATCCTCGGCGTCGCCGACGAGGAGATCCAGGCGCGCCTGTGGAAGTTCAAGGACGACCTGGCCGAGGGCCTGAAGCTGTGATCCCCCGCTACGAGGTGCCCGAGATCGCGGCCATCTGGTCCGATCGGGCGCGCCTCGACCGCTGGCTGGAGATCGAGCTGCTGGTGCTGGAGGCCTGGGCCGAGCTCGGCGCGATCCCGGAGGCGGACGCGCACGTCGCGCGCGAGCGTGCGACGTTCACCGAGGAGGCCGTGGCGCAGCGCGAACGCGCGACGCGGCACGACGTGGCGGCGTTCGTCGACGTGGTCGCGGCCTCGATCGGGCCGCAGGGGCGCTGGCTCCACTACGGCCTGACATCCTCCGAC
Organism: Actinomycetota bacterium; assembly: GCA_035519495.1. Taxonomy (GTDB): domain Bacteria; phylum Actinomycetota; class UBA4738; order UBA4738; family HRBIN12; genus AC-51. Next base: position 9,420 of record DATIWE010000069.1, on the reverse strand, counting down.
GTGCTCGACACGGCGCTCGCGCTGCAGCTCCGCGACGCGGCCGACGTCCTGCTCGGCGACCTCGAAGGGCTGCTGGCCGCCGTGAAGCGGCGCGCGCTGGAGCACCGCGACACGCTGTGCATCGGCCGGTCGCACGGCATCCACGCGGAGCCGACGTCGTTCGGGCACAAGCTTGCCGTCTTCGCGTTCCAGCTTGACCGGGACCGCGAACGGCTGCGCCGGGCGCGTGAGGCGGTGCGCGTCGGCGCGATCAGCGGCGCGGTCGGCTCCTACGCCACGGTCGATCCCCGCGTCGAGGAACGGGTGTGCGCCCGCCTGGGTCTGCGTCCGGCCGAGGCCTCGACCCAGGTGATCCAGCGCGATCGCCACGCGGAGTTCCTGGCGGTGCTCGCGGTCTGCGCCTCCACGCTGGATGCGCTGGCCACTGAGATCCGGCACCTCGCGCGGACCGAGGTGCGCGAGGTGCAGGAGCCGTTCGCCGAAGGCCAGAAGGGCTCCTCCGCGATGCCGCACAAGCGGAACCCGGTCGTGTCGGAGCGGGTCTCGGGGCTCGCGCGCGTGATCCGCGGGCACGCGCTCGCGGGGCTGGAGAACGTGGCGCTCTGGCACGAACGCGACATCTCGCACTCGTCGGCCGAACGCGTGATCCTCCCGGACGCCACCGGGTTGCTCGCGTTCATGCTCCGGGACATGACGTGGGTGCTCGACGGTCTCGTGGTGTTCCCGGAGCGGATGCGCGAGCACGCGCTGGCGAACGGGCAGATCGCCGTGAGCCAGTCGGTGCTCCTCGCGCTCGTCGACGCGGGCCTCGCGCGCGAGGACGCGTACCGGATCGTCCAGCGCGCCGCCGCCGCCGCCTGGGACGACGACGTGCCGTTCCGCGCCTCGATCGAGGCGGACCCCGAGGTCACGTCGCGTCTCGATGCGGCCGTGCTCGCGGCCTTGTTCGACCCCCGGCGGTTCCTCGCGAACCTCGGGCCGTTGTTCGATCGCCTCGAGAAGCTGCCGGTGGAGCGCTAGATGGCGGAGCTCGCCGCGCGGGGCAAGGTGCGCGACGTCTACGAGGTGGACGACGACCACCTGCTCCTGGTCGCGACCGACCGGATCAGCGCGTTCGACGTGGTCCTGCCGGATCCGATCCCGGACAAGGGCAAGGTGCTGACCGGCCTGTCGCTGCACTGGTTCGACCGGACGCGCGATCTCGTCGGGAACCACCTCGTCGGCGCCGCACGGCGCGACCTGCCCGCGCCGTTCGCGGCGGATCCCGATCTCGCCGGGCGCTCGATGCTGGTCCGGAGGGCGCAGGTGATCCCGATGGAATGCGTCGCGCGCGGCTACCTGGCGGGGAGCGGCTGGGTCCAGTACCGGGAGGGCGGCGCCGTCTGCGGGGTGCCGCTGCCGCCCGGCCTGCTCGAGTCCGACCGGTTGCCCGAGCCGATCTTCACGCCGACCACGAAGGCCTCCGAGGGCCACGATCTGCCGCTCGATCCCGGCCGGGCGCGCGGGTCGGTCGGCCTCGGCTTGTACGAGCGTCTCCGCGAGCTCACGATCGCGATCTACGAGCGGATCGCCCGGGTGGCGCTCGAGCACGGCATCATCGTGGCCGACACGAAGCTCGAGTTCGGGTTCGCACAGGGAGAGCTGCTGCTGATCGACGAGGTTGGGACGCCGGACTCCTCGCGGTTCTGGCCGGTCGAGGGGTACGCCCCCGGCCGGAGCCAGCCGTCGTACGACAAGCAGCCCGTGCGGGACTGGCTGGATGCGAGCGGGTGGGACCGGGAGCCGCCGCCACCGGCGCTGCCGGCCGACGTGATCGCCGGGACGGCCGCAACGTACCGCGAGGCCTACCGGCTGCTCACCGGCGAGCCGTTCGAGGCCTACACGGCGCGCATGGAGGCCGGAACGTGACCGTGTTCGCGTTCGAGGTCCTGGTGTCCCTCAAGGACGGGCTGTCCGATCCGCAGGGCAAGGCGGTGGAGTCCGCGCTGCCGGCGCTCGGATGGACGAACGTCTCCGGCGTCCGGGTCGGCAAGCACATCCAGCTCGACGTCGACGCGCCGGACCAGACCGCGGCCGTCGCCCAGGTCGAGGAGATGGCGCGGCGGCTGCTGTCGAACCCGGTGATCGAGGACGTCCGCGTACTGGAGGTGGAGGCGAAGCCGTGACGGTTCGCACGCCCAGGATCGGGGTCGTGACGTTCCCGGGGTCGCTCGACGATCGCGACGCCCTGCGGGCGATCGCGACGATGGGCGGCGAGGCCGTGCCGCTGTGGCACGCCGACGCCGACCTGCGCGGGGTGGACGCCGTCGTGCTCCCCGGCGGGTTCTCCTACGGCGACTACCTGCGGTGCGGCGCGATCGCCCGCTTCGCCCCGGTGATGGAGGAGGTCGTGCGCTTCGCCGACCGCGGCTCGCCGGTGCTCGGCATCTGCAACGGCTTCCAGATCCTCTGCGAATCGGGCCTGCTGCCCGGCGCGCTGATCCGGAACCGGTCGCTGCGGTTCGTGTGCCGGAACGTCTGGCTGCGGGTCGAGACGTCGCTCACCGTCGTCACGAACGAGCTGACCCCCGGCGAGACCGTGCAGATCCCGATCAAGCACGGTGAGGGGCAATGGGTGGCAACGCCCGAGCAGCTCGACCGGGTGGAGGACGGGAACCTCGTCGTGTTCCGCTACGCCTCCCGCGAGGGCATCGTCGATGCGGCGCACAACCCGAACGGCGCGACGGACAACATCGCCGGCGTGCGGAACGAGGCCGGCAACGTCGTCGGCCTGATGCCCCACCCCGAGCACGCGGTCGATCCGGACATCGGGCCGGTGGGCGGCCAGCCCCTGTTCGCGTCGCTGCTGCGCTCGGCGCTGGTGGGCATCGCGACATGACGGAGCCGCCCCTGCATCAGCGGCTCGGCCTGCGGGACGACGAGCTGGCGCGGATCGAGGCGACGCTCGGCCGCGAGCCGAACCCGACCGAGCTGGCGATGTACGCGGTGATGTGGTCCGAGCACTGCTCGTACAAGTCCTCGAAGATCTACCTGCGGACCTTGCCGACCGAGGGGGAGGCGGTGCTCGTCGGGCCGGGGCAGGACGCCGGCGCGGTCGACATCGGCGACGGGACCGCGGTCGTGTTCAAGATCGAGTCGCACTCGCATCCGAGCGCGATCGAGCCGTACCAAGGCGCCGCCACGGGGGTCGGCGGCATCGTGCGGGACATCGTCTCGATGGGCGCCCGCCCCGTGGCCCTGCTCGATCCGCTGATGTTCGGTCCCCTCCAGCAGGAGCGGAACCGCTGGCTGCTGTCCGGGGTCGTCGCCGGCATCGGCGGCTACGGCAACTGCATCGGCGTGCCGACCGTCGGCGGCGAGGTTCGCTTCGCGGAGCCCCACTCGGCGAACCCGACGGTCAACGTCATGTGCGTCGGGATCGCCGACGCCGACCGCCTGATGACCGCCCAGTCGCATACGCCGCAGGTCGGCTCGCTGCTGGTGCTCTACGGCGCCTCCACCGGCCGCGACGGCATCGGTGGGGTCTCGGTGTTGGCCTCCGCGACGCTCGAGGACGGCTCGGAGGCGTCGCGGCCGTCGGTCCAGATCGGCGATCCCTTCACGGAGAAGCTCCTGATCGAGGCCACGCTCGAGCTGGTCGGCGAGGACGTGCTGGAGGGCCTCCAGGACTTGGGCGGCGCCGGCATCACGTGTGCCGTCAGCGAGTCGGCCGCCCGGGCCGGCATGGGCGTGCGCCTCGATCTGGACGCGGTGCCCCTGCGCGCACGCGGCATGGAACCGTTCGAGATCCTCACCTCCGAATCGCAGGAGCGGATGCTGGCGATCGTTCATCCCACGCGGCTGGAGGACGTGGATCGGATCTGCTCCCGGTGGGGGCTGAGCACCGCGGTGATCGGGGAGCTGGTCCCGGGCGGAGAGCTCACCGTCACGAGCGCCGGCGCGGTGGCCGCCTCGGTGCCGGCGCGCTCCCTCGCCGACGACGGCCCCGAGTACGATCGCCCTGCCACGCCGCCGGCGCAGGCCGCCTCGAGCGCCGAGGATCCCACGTTCGTGCCGTACGACGGCGACCCGGCCGACGCGTTGCGCGCACTGCTCGCCGCCCCGAACATCGCCAGCAAGCGGTGGATCTACGAGCAGTACGACCGCCTCGTTCAGGGGAACTCGGTCGCGGGGCCCGGATCGGACGCGGCGCTCGTGCGCGTCGGCAGCAAGGCGTTGGCGCTCTCCACCGACGGCAAGGGCCGCTTCGGCGCGCTCGATCCCTACCTCGGCTCGGTCCACTCGGTCGCCGAGGCCGCGCGGAACGTTGCGGTGACCGGCGCCCGCCCGCTCGCGATCACGAACTGCCTCAACTTCGGCGATCCCGAGCAGCCCGAGGTGATGTGGCAGTTCGCCGAGTCGATCCGTGGCATCCGCGATGCGTGCCTCGCGCTCGGCACCCCGGTGACCGGCGGCAACGTCAGCTTCTACAACGGCTCGGGAGGCTCCGCGATCGATCCGACCCCGGTGATCGGCATGCTCGGCCTGTTGGCCGATCACCGCCTGCGTGTCCCCGGCGGGTTCCCCCGGCCGCGGCTCTCGATCCATCTGCTCGGCGAGACGTTCGCGGAGCTCGGCGGATCCGAGTTCGCGCAGACGGTGCTGGGCAACGCCGGGGGCAGGCCACCGGCGATCGACCTCGAGCGGGAGCGGGCGCTCCTGCGCCTGCTGGAGGAGGCGGCGGCCGAGACGATCCTCGCCAGCGCGCACGACTGCGCCGACGGCGGCCTCGCGGTGGCCCTCGCCGAATGCGCGATCGCGGGCGGCAACGGGTTCGCGGTCGCGGTCCCCGGTGACCTGCCCGCGCACGTCACCCTGTTCGCCGAGTCGGCTTCGCGCGCCGTCGTCGCGGTGGATCCCGCCGATGAGGAGCGGCTCCTCGGGTTGGCCGCCGCGCGGGGTGTGCCGGTCGCGCGGCTCGGCGAGACGGGTGGCCCGCGCGCATTGATCGACGGGTTGCTCGACGTGCCGGTCGCCGAGCTCGCCGGGATCTGGGAGGGCGCGATCCCCCTGCTGCTCGGAGAGGCCGTCTGAGCACGGTTTCACGCTCGGCCGCTCCCGCGCGTTGTTCCCCCGGACGCGAGGGAAGGGGAGATCGATGGACGACCGGTGGAGGATCTGGCGGGTGACCGAGCCCGAGCCGGAGTACGTGCGTGGTTGGACGCGACGTCCGAGGCCGCGCCGCGTCGGGGTGCGGCGGCGGCGCTCCGTGAAGCGTTGGTGGAGCGTGTGAGAGCGGCGTTGCCGCCGTTCGAGGCGTTCCTCGAAGCGAACCGGACGACGGTGTTCCGGTACCTCGTCGCGGCGGTCGGGCGCGAGCACGCCGACGACGTCTTCCAAGAGACGTTCCTGGCGGCGCTCCGCGCGTATCCGCGGTGCACCGAGGTCGCCCGGCTCGATCGCTGGATCCTGCGGATCGCCTCGCGCAAGGCGATCGATCACCATCGCCGCACGGCCCGCGGTCCGATCCCGGTGGCCGAGCCGCCGGAGGTCCCGGCGGAGCCGGCGGGCCGCGACGACGGGCGGGCGGTCGCGGCGGTCGCGGAACTGCCGCCGCGGCAGCGCGACGCGGTCACGTACCGCCACGTGCTGGGACTGTCGGTCGCCGAGGCAGCCGAGCTGATGGGATGCAGTCCGCAGACCGTCCGGGCGAACGCCTACCAAGGACTGAAGAGCCTGAAGGGACGTGTGTGATGAGCGGTTCGCCGAAGATCTCGAAGACCGAGGCGGAGCGTGCCTCGCGCGACGCGGCGGCGCGGTTCCGCGATGCCGCCGCCGCCGACGGCCTCGTCGATGTCGCGATCGCCACGATGCCCTCGCCGGTGGGCGAGCTCCTCGTGGCGGTCACCGGCCGCGGCTTGGCCGCGATCGCGTTCGACGACGACTATCGGGACGAGCTGCTGGAGCGGATCGCCGCGGAGCTCTCCCCGAGGATCGTCGCGACGGCCCGGCAGACGGACGCGACGCGCCACGAGCTCGAGGAGTACTTCTCGGGCGCGCGCGAGCGGTTCGACCTGCGGCTGGACCGCCGGCTGATGCACCCGTTCGCGAAGCAGGTGCTGGCGGCGACAGCGCGCGTGCCGTTCGGCCAGGTGAGCACGTACGGGAAGATCGCGACGACGATCGGGCACCCGACGGCGGCGCGCGCGGTGGGCGCCGCGCTCGGCTCGAACCCGATCCCCATCGTGGTGCCGTGTCACCGGATCATCGGCGCCGGCGGGAAGCTCACCGGCTACGCCGGCGGCCTGCAGCGCAAGGAGTACCTGCTGGAGCTCGAGGGCTCGATCGCCCCACGGCTCGACTCGGGCCCGTGGACGTCGACGTCCTGATCGTCGGCGCCCGGATCGGGGGCGCCGTCCTCGCCAGCCGCCTGGGTCCCGCCGGCGTGCGCGTGCTGCTGGTCGACCGAGGAGCCTTCCCGAGCCCGACGCTCTCGACGCACTTCTTCCGGGGATCGGGCTTGGCGGGCGTGCTCGCCGAGCTCGGGCTGCTCGACGAGGTGCTGGCGCTCGGATCGCCCCGGCTCGTCTGCGAGCACGATCACGACGCGCTGATGGGCACCAGCGAGGTCGCCCACGAGGAGGATCCCGGCGAGCTCGGGTTCAACCTCTCGGTCCGCCGCGAGCCGCTCGACGCGCTGCTGGTGCGCCACGCGGGGGCGAGCGAGGGTGTGACGTTCCTCGACCGAACGACACTCGTGGAGCTCGCGCTGGATGCGGGGCCGGGGGTGCGCGCTCGCCTGGCCGGGCCAGCGGGCGAACGGGACGTGAACGCCCGAGCCGTCGTCGGGGCGGACGGGCACGCCTCGAAGGTGGCGACCCTCGTCGGGGCCGCCGAGCGGGAGCGGGCCGAACCCAGCCGTGTCATGTACTACCGGTACGTTCGCGGGATGGACGGCCCGCACGGCACACCCGACGGTCCCGAATTCTCGATGGGCGACGACGAGCTGGTGTACGCGTTCCCGTCGGACGCCGACCTCACGTGCCTGGCGCTATCGCTGCCGGTCGGCGGCTATCCGATCGTTCGGCGTGACCCCGGCCGCTCGTTCGCGGAACGGCTGGCCGCGCATCCGGCGATCGCGCCTCGCTACCTGGCGGCGGAGCCGGTCGGCCGCCTGTTCGGCTGCGGCCCCAGGCCCTCGGTCGTGCGCGCGCCGTGGGGCCCGGGGTGGTCACTCGTGGGCGACGCCGCCATGTACCAGGACCCGTGGACCGGCGCGGGTATGGACAACGCGAGCGTGCACGCGACGTTCCTGGCCGAGGCGCTCACGGCGTGGCTGTCGGGCTCGGTCCCGGAGGACGAGGCGATGGGTCGCTACGCCGAACGACGAGACGCGCACGCGCTGGAGGGGTTCCACGATTCCGTCGGCTTCGGTCGAGATCTGAACCAGCTCCGAGCGTGACCTCGGTCACGGCGGTGGAGGCGACGACGTGATGGACTGCGGCGGAGCGATCACGAGGAGCGCCCGGTGGTTCGCCACGCCGATCCGACCACATCCCACGTCATCGTCCGTGTCGACGCCGACGTCCGCCGGCGTCTGCGCGCGCTCGCGACCAGGTCCGGGCGGACGCAGGAGCAGCTGACCCTCGCGGCCATCAAGGCGTACCTCGATCGCAACGAAGGGTTCCGGCTGCCTCCCTGGGTCGGCGCCTGGACGCCGAGCGCCGGCGCCACGGGTCGCAGCGCGTGATCACGCTCGATCCGTCGGCGGTCCTTGCCCTCCTCGACCGCTCGCACCAGCACCATCAGGCGGCGACCGCGACGCTCGAGCGCGTTCGGCGGCCTACGGTCGTGCCGGCGGCGATCTTGGCCGAGGTCGACCGCGTGCTCGCGAGCCGCCTCGGCCCGAACGCGACGCCGCTGTTCCTGCGCGGGCTCGAGCTCGGTCAGACGCTCCTGGACTGCGGCGACCGGGACGTTCCGCGGATCCACGAGCTCATGACGCGCTTCGCCCGGGTGCCCCTTCGATTCGCCGAGGCGGCCGTGGTGGTCTGCGCGGAGCGTAACGGCGGCGTCGTCCTGTCGTTCGAGCGGGCGTCCCTGGACACCGTCGCGCGCGACGTCCCCGTTTCGATCCTGCCCTGAGGATGGCCGACCCCGCCCGGTACACTGGGTCCCTCGATGGGCGCGGAGTCACCGAAGGAGGAATGCGGCCTCTTCGGCATATGGGCGCCCGGTGACGACGTCGCGCGGCTCACCTACTTCGGGCTATTCGCCCAGCAGCATCGCGGGCAGGAATCGGCGGGGATCGCCGTGTCCGACCGCACGAACATCCTGGTCTACAAGGACATGGGCTTGGTCAGCCAGGTGTTCAACGAGGCCACCCTGACCACCCTGCACGGCGACCTCGCGATCGGCCACACGCGCTACTCCACGACGGGCTCGACCACGTGGGAGAACGCGCAGCCGGTGTTCAAGACCGACGGCGTCCATTCGCTGGCGCTCGGGCACAACGGCAATCTCGTGAACACGGCGGAGCTGGCGGCCCTGGTCGGCTCGAAGGGCGGCGCGACCACCGACTCCGACATCGTCACCACGCTGATCGCGAACGACATGCCCGCCTCCGGCGCGCTCGAAGAGGCCGCGATGCGGGTCCTGCCGATGCTCCGCGGCGCCTTCTGCTTCATCTTCATGGACGAACGCAGCATCTACGCCGCGCGCGATCCGCACGGCGTCCGGCCGTTCTCGATCGGACGGCTGCCGAACGGGTTCGTCGTGGCCTCGGAAACGTGCGCGCTCGACATCGTGGGCGCGGAGCTCGTGCGCGAGGTCGAGCCCGGCGAGCTGGTCCGGATCGACGACCGCGGGTTGCACAGCATGCGGTTCGCCGAGTCGCCGAAGCGTTCGCTCTGCGTGTTCGAGGTGGTCTACCTCGCGCGGCCGGACTCGCGCATGCGCGACCGGTCGGTGCACGAGGCGCGCCGCGAGATGGGCCGGCGGCTCGCCGCCGAGCATCCGGCCGATGCCGACCTCGTGATCGCCGTGCCCACCACCGGGCACTCGGCGGCGCAGGGGTTCAGCGAGATCAGCGGCATCCCCTATGGCGACGGGCTCTACAAGAACAACTACGTAGGACGCACGTTCATCCAGCCTTCGCAGTCCCTGCGCGACCGTGGGGTGAAGCTCAAGCTCAACCCGTTGCCCGATTCGATCCGAGGCAAGCGCCTGGTCGTCGTCGACGATTCGATCGTGCGCGGCACCACGACGAAGCAGATCGTGCAGGCGCTCCGCGAGGCCGGCGCGACCGAGGTCCACGTGCGCATCACGTGTCCGCCGATCCGGTGGCCCTGCTTCTACGGGATCGACATGCCGACCCGGCAGGAGCTGATCGCCGCGGACCTCACGATCGAGCAGATCACCGCCTACGTCGGGGCCGATTCG
>DATIWE010000068.1:0-11420 GCA_035519495.1 Actinomycetota bacterium | reverse complement strand
AGGGAGGGACCCATGACCAGCGGTGAAGTCACCGTGACGATCGACGCACCACCGGACCGTGTCTGGGCGTGGGTGGCCGATCTCGGCACTCACGCCGCGTGGTCCCCGAAGCCGTACTCGGTCGAGTGGATCGAGGGCGAGCCGAACGCCGTCGGCAGCCGGTACCGCTCCGTCGGCCAGATCCCGAACGACAAACATCATGTCAACGAAGGAGAGATCGTCGAGAGCCACCCCACCGATCGGTTCGTCCTTCACGCGCATGACAAGGAGGGGGACTACGCGAACACCTTCACCCTCAGGCCGGTGGGGAGCTCGACGGAGGTCACCATCCTCCTCGAATTCGTGAAGATGCACGGCATGGCCGCGATGATGGTTCCGTTCATCTTTCCCCTCGTCGGCAAGAAGGACATGCGGGCCCGGATGGCGATGCTGAAGCAGAAGGTCGAGGCCGCGGGCTAACCGATCTCCGCTCGAGGTCGGGACGAACCGCGAAGGAGCGGTGCGGTGGCCAACGGTCGTGGTGGTCGGTGGGGCGGCGAGTCGCTCGCGCCGGTCATCGCGGTCGCGATCGTGGTCGCGCTGATCGGCCTCCTCCTGCTCCCGATCCTCCACGTGGCGCGCGGGGGGAACGTCAACGGGCTGAACGTCCTCGCGACGAGCAAGAGCGAGCTGTGCTTCAACTGTGACGAGGCCTCTCCGTATCACGTCCTGCTGTGGCTGGAGGTGATCGTCGCCCTCTGCGGTCTGCTCGTCGGGCTCGGCCTGTGCCTGCGCGGCGAGGGCCGCGTGGTGGTGGGCAGGACCGTCCTCCTGGTCGCCGCCGGCCTCATCTTGCTCTGGGTGCCGCTGCAGACCGAGGCGAGCGAACGGCCGATCGCGATCGTGCTGGTGTTCGCGGCGCTGGGCATCGGCTCGATCGTCCTGGCGGCGTTCGCGATGCGGCGCTCGCGCTCGAGGTGGGTCGGGGTGACCCGAGCGGTCGTGTTGGTCGTGGCCGCGTTCGCCCTGGCGATCGTTCCGAAGACGCGGGGCGAGATGCCGTTCCCCTACGACCGGCTCGTGTGGGGTTACGTCGTCGCGTTCGTCGCCACCTGGGCGGCGACGATCGTCGCGATCGCCGCCGCCGGGTCGCTCGGAACCGGTCCCGCGTAGCATCCGTGCCATGACCACGCCCGATCCTTCCGAGCTGCACGACGTCGTCGAGCTGACCGCCCGCGAGGCCGACGCCTACCTGGCCGGGATCGCCGACCGCCCCGTCCGCGACCCGAGCGCCGAGGAGGTGGCCGCGACCTTCGACGGCTCGCTCCCCGAACACGGCGCCGGCGCCGTCGCGACCCTGAAGGAGCTCTTCGGCGCGCTCGACGGCGCGGTGCACTCCGCCGGGCCGAAGTTCTTCCACTTCGTGGACGGGGGGACGACGCCGGCGGCGCTCGGGGCCGACTGGCTGGCCTCGACGCTGGATCAGAACCCCGGCGCCTGGGTCTCGTCGCCACTGGCGTCGCGCTTGGAGCAGGTTTCGATCGACTGGTTGAAGGACCTGTTCGGGCTGCCGGCGGAGATGGGCGGCGTCCTGACCACGGGCGCGACGATGGCGAACTTCGTGGCGCTCGGCTGCGCGCGGCGGTGGTGCGCGCTGCAGGCCGGCGTGGACGTGGACGCCGACGGGCTGGCCGCCGCGCCGCCGATCACCGTGCTCGGCGGCGGCTACACCCATCCGAGCGACGTGAAGGCGATGGGCATGCTGGGCGTCGGGCGCGACCGGGTGCGGAAGCTCGAGCGCGACGACGTCGGCCGCGTCGACCTGGACGCTATGAGCGCGGCGCTCCGCGAACTGGGCGGCGCCCCGGCGATCGTGATCGGGAGCGCCGGCGAGGTGAACGCCGGCGACTTCGATCCGCTGCCGGCGATGGCGGACCTGGCGGAGCGGCACGGCGCGTGGTTCCACGTGGACGGCGCGTTCGGGCTCTTCGCGGCCGTGTCGCCGCGGACCCGGCACCTGGTGGAAGGCGTCGAGCGGGCCGACTCGGTGATCGCCGACGGCCACAAGTGGCTGAACGTGCCGTACGAGAACGGGTTCGCGTTCGTCCGCGATCCGGCGCTGCTGCACGCCGTGTTCGGCTCGGGCGCCGCCTACCTGCCCGACATCGACGATCCCCGGCCGAACTGGGGCTACCGCGGCCCCGAGATGTCGCGGCGTGCGCGGTCGCTGCCGGTGTGGGCGACGCTGCGCGCCTACGGACGCGAGGGCTACCGCGGGATCGTCGAGCACGACCTGGACCTCGCGCAGGCGCTGGCCGCCGCGGTCGACGCCGCGCCGGACCTCGAGCGGCTGGCCGACGTGCAGCTCAACATCGTGTGCTTCCGCTACCGGCCGGCGGGCTCGGTGGACGGTGAGGAGCTGAACGACCTCAACCGGCGGATCGGCGAGGCGGCGATCGAGGACGGCCGCGTGTTCTTCGGGTCGACGACCTACGGCGGCCGCGTGGCGTTCCGGCCGGCGTTCGTGAACTGGCGCACGCGGGTGCAGGACGCCGAGCTGGTGGCCCAGGTCGTGCGCGAGCTCGGCGCGACGCTCAGCGCGTCATAGCGACGTCTCCGCACGGGCCGGAAGCGACGAACGCCGGGGTCCGATCCTCATCAAGTCCTCATCTCCGCAGCCCGGCGGCACGTCATCGTCGTCGTGTGGGCCGCCGGCCCGGACCAAAGGAGGTCGCCGTGCAGATCCTGATCGTGAACTTCAACCTTGACGGGCTCTCGGAGGAGGATTTCGCGAGCTCGTGCGACGAGCTCGCTCCCGCCTTCGCCGCGGTCCCGGGACTCGCGTCGAAGGTGTGGCTCGCCGACCGTGCCGAGGGGATCTTCGGCGGCGTGTACTCGTTCGAGTCCGAGGAGGCCGTCGACGACTATCTCCAGTCGGACCTGTTCGCCGGGGTCGGCTCGACGCCCGGTCTCGCGAACATCTCGGTCCGTCGCTTCGGCGTCCTCGAGGGGCCTACCCGTGTCACGCGCGGGTTGGTGGAGCCCGCCGGCGTCTGAGGCTGGCTATCGTGTCGCGATGAGCGACGGCGTCACGCTGAAGGGACGGGAGCGCGAGCTCGCGTCCCTTCAGCGCGTGCTCGACGCGAACGGGCCGCGTGTGGCCTTCGTCTACGGCGTCGCGGGCATCGGCAAGTCGGCCCTGCTCAACGCCTTCGCGAGCGGAGCGCGAGGGTCCGGAACCCAGGTGTGGCGGATCGACTGCGCCGCCATCGATCCGACGGAGGCGAGCTTCCGCGCGGCGCTCGACGCGGCGGGCTGGCAGCCAGGAAGCGCTGGGGTCGTGCTCGTCGACACCTATGAGATGTTCCGCATCGCCGATCCCTGGTTGCGGCACGAACTGGTTCCGTCGTTGTCGACGGACCTTCGCTTCGTGATCGCCGGGCGCGACGCCCCGATGCTCGAATGGTCGACCGAGAGAGGTCGGGTGGGCGGGCTCGAGATCCTGCCGCTCGTCGGGTTGACCGATGCGGCCGCGCACGCCTTCCTCGCCGACGCGGACGTGGCGGAGGACCACGTGGACATGATCTGCCGGATCGCGCGTGGCCACCCGCTGTCGCTTCGGCTCGCCGCGGAGGCGGACGTCGCCCACATGCCGATCGACGAGGTCGGGCCGCGCGTGGTCGCCGCGCTCGCGACCGCGTTCCGAGCCGGCCTCGATGACGAGGGTCGCCGACTCCTCGACGCCGCATCGGTGCCTCGCCGAGTGACGAGAGGTGTCCTCGAGGCGATGGCGTGCCGAGACGCAGACGACGCGATGGAGCGGCTCGAGGCGCTCAGTTTCGTCGACGAGACATCGGAAGGGTTGCGGCTGCACGATGCGGTGCAAGCTGCGGTCTCCGCCCGGCTCCGCGCCCTCGAACCCGAGCGGTTCCGTGAACTGCGCTCGGCCGCGTGGCGCCATCTCCAGAACGAGACACGGCGGGCGGGCGCGAGTGACCTCCACCGATCCACCGCGGATCTCCTGTTCCTCATCGACAACCCGTTCGTCCGCGAGGCGATGTTCCCCGCGACGGCCCATGCCTTCAGTGTCGAGAGGTCGCGGGAGGAGGACTCCGAAGCTCTGCGAGCGTTGTGGCACGAGTTCGAGACACCGGAGGGCGCCTCGGTGTTGGACGCGTGGTTGCGCCTCCGTCCCGACGCGGTCCGTTCGGTGCGCGACCGGACCGGTGCCGTCGTCGGGTGTTCGATCGTCGCCGAGTGGCGAGACATCCCGCCCTCTCTCGAGCGAGCCGACCCGGTCGTCGCAGCGTGGTCGTGGCACGCCGCGCGTGACCCGCTGCCTCCCGGCCAGCGGACCCTCACCCACCGGCGCTGGCTCGCCGCCGGCACGGGCGAGGGCCCGAGCGGTGTGCAGGCCGCGGCGTTGCTCGATGTCAAGCGCGATTACTTCCGTCTGCGGCCACACCTGGGTCGTCTCTACCTCGGCGTGCGCGACCCTCGGCCCTTCCTCGACGCGCTGCGCACGCTCGGCTTCCGCCCCTTCGACGAACCCATCGAGGTCGGCGGCGAACCGTTCCATCTCGCGGCGCTCGACTTCGGACCGGACTCCGTCGACGGGTGGCTCAACCGCATCGCCGCGGCCGAGCTCGGCGAGAGCGAGCAGCCGTTCCTCGATGAGCGCGACCGCAGCGTCGATCTCGGTGGCGTTCGCATCCAGTTGTCGCCGCTCGAATTCGGAGTGCTGAGCACGCTCGCGGCCCACCCTGCGGCGCCGGTGTCGCGCGCCGACCTCCTCCTGGAAGTGTGGGGCACGAGGTACGACGGTGGCAGCAACACGGTCGACGTCGTGATCCGCAGCCTCCGCAGGAAACTGGGCCCCGTTGCCGACCGCATCGAGACCGTCCGCGGTGTCGGCTACCGACTCAGGTGAGCCACGGCCCGAGCAGCTGAACGTCGGAGCGCCCTCATGACCCGGAGGGTGACGGCGCGGATGGAAGCGCCGCTGGCATCATGGATGCGGGCATGAGAGCGATCGTCTATCGGGAGACCGGGGATCCGGATGTGTTGGCGCTCGTGGAGCGGCCCGAGCCCGTACCCGGACCGGGCGAGGTGCTCGTGCGCGTCGCGGTCTCGGGCGTGAACCCGACCGACTGGAAGGTGCGGCGGGGTGGGGGTCCCGGACGAGCGCTCGCCTTCCCGGAGGTCGTTCCGAACCAGGACGGTGCGGGCACGGTGGTGGCGGTCGGCGCCGACGTCGACCCCGCGCGGATCGGCGAACGGGTCTGGCTGTGGGAGGCCGCCCGGGACCGCGCCGACGGCACCGCGCAGGAGCTCGTCTCGCTGCCGGCTCGGCAGGCGGTGCCGCTGCCGGAGGCCGCGTCCTTCGACCTCGGCGCCAGCATCGGGATCCCGGCGCTCACGGCGCATCGATGCCTCACGCTCGGTGAGGACGGACCCGCCGGGCTCGGCCCCGACGCGCTCGCCGGACGCACGGTGCTCGTCGCCGGCGGGGCGGGAGCCGTCGGGCACGCCGCGATCGAGCTGGCCGTCTGGTCCGGCGCAACGGTGATCGCAACGGTGAGCGGGCCGGAGAAGGCGTCGCTCGCGTCGGCCGCCGGCGCGCAGCACGTCGTGAACTACCGGGAGGCCGGGGCGGACCGGGCGATCCGCGAGGCGGCGCCGGACGGAGTCGAGGTCGTCGTCGAGGTCGCGCCGGCCACGAACGCCGCGCTCGATGCGGCGGTCATCGCCCCGAACGGGACCGTCGCGAGCTACGCGAGCGAGCCCGACGCCCTCGCGATCGACATCCGGCAGGCGATGACCGCCAACACGAGCTACCGGTTCGTCCTGGTCTACACGATGCCTGCCGCCGCGAAGGAGCGGGCGATCCGCGACGTGCAGGACGCCGTTGCCGCGGGCGTGCTCCGGGTCGGGAAGGCGGCCGGTCTGCCGCTGCACCGGTTCCCGCTGGAGCGGACCGCCGACGCGCACGCGGCCGTCGAGGCCAACGTGGTCGGCAAGGTCCTCATCGACGTCGGCTGAACGCCGGCGATTGGCGTCCTCGACCCCGACCGCCTACCGTCGCTCCGTGGCCGACCGAACCGCGCAGCGAGAGCTCGTCCTGATCCTGGCCCGTGACCTGACGTCACGGCTGGCGACGCCGGCGTTCGTCGTCGACGAGGAAGGGACGCTCGCCTACTTCAACGAGGCGGCCGAGCCGGTCCTGGGTCGCAGCTACGCGGAAGCCGGCGAACTCCGGGCCGGCGAGTGGGCGAGCGAGTGGGACCCTCGGGACGCGGAGGGGAACCGGCTCCCGCTGGAGGACCTCCCGCTCGGGGTCGCGTTCCGAGAGGGACGGCCGGCCCATCTCCCGATGACGATCACGGGAGGCGACGGGGTCGTCCGCGACATCGAGGTGACGGCGTTCCCGCTCTGCGCGCAGGCGGATCTGGTCCTCGGCGCGATCGCGGTGTTCTGGGAGCGGCGCCCGGGCGCGTGAGGGCCGATGCGCGCGACGATCTGGGGCTGCCGCGGAACGCTCGCCTCACCCGGCCCCGAGACCGTCCGGTACGGGGGTCAGACGTCGTGCATCGCCCTCGACCCCGATGACGGATCGCTCGTCATCCTCGACGCCGGGACGGGCATCCGGCGGCTCGGGATGTCGCTGGCCGGGCGTCGCCTCCATCGCGTCGACCTGCTGATCACGCATCTGCACACCGATCACATCGAAGGGCTGCGGTTCTTCACGCCGTTCTGGGATCCCGATGTCGAGTTCCGCATCTGGGGCCCGCCGGCGCCCCTGAAGGGACTCGAGCAGCGGATCGCGCCGTACTTCTCGCCGCCGTTCTTCCCGGTGCACCTTCGCAACATCCCCTGCCGGCCCCGGTTCCTCGAGGTCCCGCCGCATCCGTGGACGATCGGGTCGACGCTCGTGTCCGCCCAGCTGATCAAGCACCCCGGTCCCGCCGTGGGCTACCGGATCGAGGAGGCGGGCCGGAGCTTCGCTTACCTGCCCGACCATGAGCCCGCCCTCGGGCAGGATCTCGCCACGATCGAGGACCGGTGGATCTCCGGGCTCGGGCTGGCGCGGGACGCCGACGTTCTGGTGCACGATGGCCAGTACACCGAGGCCGAGTACCGGACCCGGGTCGGGTGGGGGCATTCCCGCACCGCCGACGCGCTGACCTTCGCGGAGCGCGCGGGCGCGCGTCGCCTCGTGCTGTTCCATCACGATCCGCTCCACACGGACGACCAGCTCGAGGTGATGCTGGCGGAGACCCTGGAGCAGCCGGCCGCCTCGTCGATCCCCGTCGAGCTCGGCTCGGAAGGCCGGTCCTTCGAGCTGACACCGGCCGGCGTCAGCTGAGGCCCGTTCGCGATCACCGAAGGTGTCGCACGATGTCGGGCGGGTCGAAGCGCATCGTCACCGCCTCGACCCGGTCGAGGTTGGTCCTCGGGCGGCGTTCCCGCCGCCGGTCGACCGTCGCCTCGATCCGGTCGATCGGCAGCGGATCGACCGCGTACCGGGACAGGAGCGCGCTGGCGACCTCGGGCGCCGACCACGTCCGGCTCAGCTCGGACGGGACGTGGGTCGCGCACCAGGCGGACGCGAACCCCGGCGAGGCCCCAGCCCCGGCGATCGTTCCGGCGACGACGGGGATGCCGGCCCGCCGGCCGGTTCGCGCCCGCAGGCACGCACCGCAGACCAGCCGGAGCCGGTCGGGGTAGGCATGCTCGGCCCGCCACCCGTGCTCGTGCTCCACGATCCGGCCCCACATCGATACGGTCCCGATCACCGGGAACCGCGATCCGCGGGAACGGTGGGCCGTCTCGGGCTTGAACGCGGACAGTCCGCATCCGCACGAGGGGTCGGGGCTGCGATGCTCGCGCCCTTCGGCGCACCGCGCCGTCATGGGAGCGCGCCACGGCCAGCCGCCGCGGCCCGCACCGGCCGGCACGAGCTCCGGCCCGAACGCGCTGACGCGCAGGAACCAGCCGCGCCACCCGATGATCGGCTCGACGACCGTGTCGAGGGGTACGCCGCTCATCTGATCTCCGCCGCCGGTACACGCTCGGGAGCGGGGTCCGGCACCGCGGGCGCCCGCTCGGGCTCGGGCATCGGGATGTTCTCGGGAACCGGGATCGTGACCGGCACGATCTCGAACGTGCGCTTCGGCTTGCCGATGTTCATCGTCCACCTCCATCCGGGCATTCCTACAACTACGGACGGAGGCGACGACCGGTGCAGTCGTTCGGCCCCGACGGGCTGTGATGTTGGTCACCTCCACGCCGGCGGCGGTGATCGAAGAGACCCACCGCAACCGGGACCTTCGTACCTCCGACGGGCGCACGACCCTGCATAGCCTGCGGGGGAGGGCGCGCTGTGCTCGAGGTTCGTGACCTGACGAAACGCTACGGCGATGTCGTCGCGCTCGACGGAGCGACGTTCAGCGTCGCGCCGGGACGGATCGTCGGGTTCCTCGGACCGAACGGCGCCGGGAAGACCACGACGATGCGGGCCATCTTCGGGCTCGTCGTCCCCGACGGCGGCGAGGTCCGGTGGATGGACGCACCGGTCGGCCCGGAGCAGCGCGCGCGTTTCGGGTACATGCCGGAGGAGCGAGGGCTCTATCCGAAGATGCGGGTGGGCGAGCAACTCGTCTTCCTGGCGGAGCTCTCCGGGCTGACGGGAACCTCGGCCAAGCACGCGGCCGGTCGCTGGCTCGATCGCCTGGGTCTCGGCGACCGAGCGGACTCCCGTCTCGAGGACCTGTCGCACGGGAACCAGCAGCGCGTGCAGCTCGCGGCGGCGCTCGTCCATGACCCCGAGCTCGCGGTGCTGGACGAGCCGTTCAGCGGTCTGGATCCGCTCGGCGTCGGGTCGCTGGCCGGGTTGCTGGAGGAAACGGCGGCGAGCGGCGTGGCGGTGCTTTTCTCCAGTCATCAGCTCGATCTGGTCGAGGACGTCTGTCAGGACGTCGTCATCATCGATCACGGCCGGATCGTGCTGGCCGGGGCGGTCGAGGACCTCAAGGCCGCCTCGTCCCGCCGGTCGCTGGACGTGGTGGTGAACGGTGAGCCGTGGATGCCCGCGATGCCGGGCGCGACCGTCGCGAGCACGCGCGACGGCCAGGTGCACGTCCTCGTCGACGCCTCGGCGGACCTGGCCCAGCTGCTCGCAAGCGCGAGCGGGGCCGGCGAGGTGACGCGGTTCAGCTTCGAGCCACCCTCCTTGGCGGATCTGTTCCTCGAAGCCGTATCGGAGGAGCGACGAGCATGAGCGGCGCCCGACGCGTGGGGTTGGTGGTCCGCAGGGAATGGACGCAGCGGGTGCGTTCGAACGCGTTCCGGATCTCCACGGCGGTCGCGGCGGCGATCGTCGTCGCGATCATCGCCGTCCCGGAGATCCTCGGCGCGGATGTGAACGAGCGGACCGTCGGCATGGTGGGCGTGAGCTCGCCGCAGCTTGCGAGCGTCGTGCAGGCCACGGGTCGGCAGGCCGGTCTGACCGTGAGCACACGCCGGTTCGCCGACGAGGCTGCCGGGGAGGCCGCGTTGCGATCGGGCGACGCGGACGTGCTGCTCGTGGGCCCGGGGGCGCTCGTATGGAAGTCGGACGTCGACGAACAGCTGGGCGCGGTCGTCACCTCGGCGGTGCAGGCGATCGAGCAGCAACGCGCGATCGGCGAGCTCGGTCTGACGCCCGATCAGCTCCGGACGCTTCGGCCGGTCCAGGTGACCTCGAGGAGCCTCGAGCCCGTCATCGCGGAGCGCTCGGCGCGGCTCGATGTGGCGATCATCGGGCTCGTGCTGCTCTTGCTGGCGATCAGCTTCTACGGCGGCTTCCTCCTGGTCGGCGTGATCGAGGAGAAGTCGAGCCGCGTGATCGAGGTGCTCCTGTCGCGGCTCCGCCCGACGGAGCTGCTCGCGGGGAAGATCGCCGGGATCGGGCTGGTGGGGCTGGCGCAGTTGAGCGTGGTGGCGGCCGCGGGGCTCGTCGCGCTCGCCGTCTCCCACGACCATCGCGTGCCGACGACGACGGGTGGGACGATCGCGTGGATCGTGGTGTGGTTCGTCCTGGGCTACGGGTTCTATTCGGTCCTGTACGGGGCGGCGGGCTCCCTCGTCTCCCGGCAGGAGGAGGCGCAGAGCATGACCCTCCCCATCACGGCGCTGCTCCTCGTCGCGTACTTCGTCGCGCTCCAGACCGTACGGTCACCCGACTCCACCGCGACGTTGGTCCTGTCCTTCGTGCCACCGACGGCGCCGATGGTCATGATCGTCCGGATCGCGAACGGAGCCGTTCCCTGGTGGCAGATCGCGATCTCCGTGCTGCTCATGCTGGCGACGATCTCGGGGATGGTCCTGCTCGCGGGGCGGATCTACACCGGCGCGGTGCTTCGGCTCGGGCGTCGCGTGAAGCTGCGGGACGCGTGGCGCGGCGGCGAGGTATCAGGCTGAACCGACCGCTGCGCTCTTGGCATCGTCGGCCGTCTGGCCGCCCATCACGGAGCGCCCGATGAACACGGCGCCCTCGGCGATCGCCAACGAGCTCGAGGTGATGTCGCCCTCCACGCGAGCACGCGGCCCGAGCGATGCCCTGCCTGCGACGGTGACGTCGCCGTCGACGAACCCGCCGACGTCCGCGTTGCGCGCTCGGATGTTGCCGTCGAGCCGGCTCTCCGCCGGCAGCGCGACGTCGCCCGTGGCGACCAGGTCGCCCTTCACCGTGCCCGCCAGCGTGATGCTCGCGGCCTTGATGTTCGCCTCGACGCGGCCCTGCGGGGAGAGCGAGACCTCGCCCTGCGCCGTGATCTGCCCGCGAACCTCGCCCTCGACGCGGAGGGAGCCGGCGGCCATCACCGAGCCCTCGATCTTCGTTCCCCGGCTCACCACCGAGACCTGGGAGTCGTCTGCACCTGCCATGGGCTCCTCCTTCGCCTCGGTCTCGTCCGGCGCCGCGGGCTCCGGTTCGGTCTCCGCCGGAGCCTCCACGTCAGGCCGGGGTGCGGCGAGGTCCGGCTCGGCCTCGGGCGCATCGGGGGGATGATGCTTGCGTCTCACGGGTGCCTCGTCGGGGGTTCGAGCCGGTGACCGATACGAGCACCCTAGCCGGTGTGCACGGAGCGCGTCACGGTCCTCACGTGCCCGTACGATGAGCCTCCATGGCGACGATCGACGTCACGCAGGCCGACGACGCGGGCACCCGGTTCGCGGTCGAGATCCGTGACGAGGACGGCTCGCGGACCGCGCACGACGTCACGGTCTCCGACACCGACTGGGCGCGGTTCGGCGCCGGGTTCGCATCGCGCGCCGCGCTGGTCGAGGCGAGCTTCCGGTTCCTCCTCGAGCGAGAGCCGAAAGGGTCGATCCTGCCCGCGTTCGATCTCGGCGTGATCGAGCGGTACTTCCCCGAGTACGCCGCGACGATCGGCTAGCAG
>DATIWE010000067.1:0-25157 GCA_035519495.1 Actinomycetota bacterium | reverse complement strand
CCCGCCGCAGGCGTTCGCGCGCGACATCCGGGATCGCGATGCCCGGCACCTCGTTGTGCAGGAACTCGGCGTGCCGTGCCGACAGCAGGGGCAGCACGCCCGCGATGAGCGGGACCGCCAGCGGGGCGCCGGCGACCTTCTCGTACGTCTCGCGCAGGGCCACGAGCGGCGCAACCGAGTAGAAGGGTTGGGACAGGAGGAAGCGCGCGCCCGCGTCCACCTTACGTTTGAGCAGCCGGGCCTCACGCTCCAGATCGGGGGCGCTCGGGGAGACGGCGGCGCCGGCGAAGAACGACGTGGGCGTGCCGATCGACGTGCCGGCTCGGTCGACCCCGGTGTTGAACGCTTCGGTGATCAGCGCCAGCAGGCCGGTCGCGGTGACGTCCACGTTGTCGCCGCCGTGCGGGTAGTCACCGATCGTGACGGGATCGCCCAGACACACGAACAGGTTGCGGATGCCGAGCGCATGCGCCCCGAGGAGATCGCCCTGCAGACGGAGCAGGTTCCGGCCCCGCGTGGGGAAGTGCAGCACGGTGCCGATGCCCACGTTCTCCTGCACCAGCCGGCAGGCCGCCCAGGCGCTCATCCGCATCTTCGCCATCGGCGAGTCGGCGACGTCGATGGCATCGGCGCCGGCATCCGCGAGCGTCTGCGCCGCGGCGACGAGCTCGGCGGCGTTGAACGAGCGCGGCGGCTCCATCTCCACCGTCACGACGAACCTGCCGTCGGCGAGCCTCGCCTCGAGCTCGGTCGGCGGCGCGGCCGGCTCGAGACGGACCAGCTCGGCGGTGTGGCCCTCCTGGACGGCGACCGCGTCACGACCGCGGACCGCGGGTCCGGACGTCGCCCCCGCGATCGCCGTCGCGATCGCGGCGGTGTGGGCCGGCCCGGTCCCGCAACAACCGCCGAGCACGGCCACCCCCTCGTCGAGCATCGCGCGCGCGATCTCGCCGACGTACTCGGGTGTCGCGGGATACAGCAGGCGCCCCCCGACCTCGGCCGGACCGCCGGCGTTCGGACGGGCGAGCAGCGGGATCGACGCCGCACGGGCGATCGGCCCCATCGCGCGCACCACCCGGAGGACCTGCGCCGGTCCCTCCCCGCAGTTCACCCCGATCACGTCCACGTCCAGCGCTGCGGCCGCGGCCGCGACCTCCTCCGGGGTCGAGCCGAGCAAGGTCCGGTCGTCCCGCGTGAACGTGGAGCTGGCGATCAGCACGAGCCCCGGAGCGACGTCGCGGGCGGCGCGCACCGCCTGTTCGAGCTCGCGGACGTCTGTCTGCGTCTCCACGATCAGGAGGTCGACGCCGGCATCGGCGAGGGCGGCGGCCTGCTCCCGGTAGGCATCGAAGGCGTCCTCGGGCCGGACACGCCCGTACGGTTGCAGGCGGACGCCGAGCGGTCCCATCGAGCCGCCCACGATCTCCGCGCCCGAGTCGCGAGCGAGCGGCACCGCGGCTGCGCAGAACGCGGCGACGCGATCGGCGAACCCGTGTCGCTCCAGCCGGTACCGATTGGCGCCGAACGTGTTCGTCAGCACGAGCCGGGCGCCGGCGCCGACGAAGGCCGCATGGATGCCCGCCACGCGCGCCGGCGCCCGAACGTTCGCCTCCTCCATGCAGGCGTCCACGGGCGCCCCGCGCTCGATCAGCGAGGTGCCCATGCCGCCGTCGGCCAGCAGCGGGCCGGCGGCCAGCAGGGAGCGGAAGGTGGCGGCATCCATCCGAACGCCAGTGTCCCACCGCCGCAGAAAGAGCTCAGGAGGCGTCGCGGAGCTCGACGTCGTGCGTCAAGGCGACCACCGGCCGCAGCGTCGCGGCGACGGCGCAGTACCTCGACTCCGCGAGCGCGATCGCTCGCTCGGCCTTCCGCTCCTCCACCGTGCCGGCGACCACGAACCGCATGTGGATCGACCGGAAGGTCCAGGGCGGGTCCGGGTCCTGCACCGAGGTCACGATCACCTGGAGCTCCCGCAGGTCCTGACGCTGCTTGCGCAGGATCTCGACCACGTCGTATGCGGTGCACGCCGCGAGCGAGATCGGGAGCAGATCGGATGGCTTGGAGCCCGGGCCCTCGATGTTCCCCCCGATGAGGACAGGCTCGCCGTACCCCGTCCGTCCGACGAACTGGAGCCGGTCGCCCGTCCACTCCAGCCTGACCTCGCCCATGTGGCCGCGAGTCTATCCGGCCTACGTTTGTGGGCTCATCGGGCCATCTCGTGCCGACTTCCGCACGTGGCCCACCACGAGATGCCAAGGTACGCTACGTCCCGAACCGGGGCCCGGGGGCGCGGCCGACAGGCTGCTGAAGGGGGATATTGACCGAGCGGGTCCGTATCGTCGTGGGCGAAGGCGAGTCCGAACGCGCTGGACTGCTGCGATTCGTCCTCGAGGGCGAGGGTTTCGAGGTGGTCGGCCAGGCTGCGACCGCCGCGGAGCTCGCTCGCGTCCTCGCCGTGCACAGGCCCGACGTCGTCGTCCTCGACGACGGCATCGGCGCCACCGCGGTGCAGATGACGCACGAGGTCGCCCCGGCTGCCAAGGTCGTTCTGGTGTGGCCGTCCGCCGTCGTGCCGATCGGTGGCGACGCGCGGGTCGACCCGGGCGAGGTGCTTCATGGGCTAGGTCCTGCGGTCGGCCGGGTGGCTGGTGTGAGCGCAGCAGCCCTGGCCGCGATGGAACGACCGGCGTGGATGGACCAGGTCCGCAACGACCCGGCTGCCCTCCGAGAAAACCTCCAGCGCAGAGGGGTCCCTCGTCATCCGCCGAGCGTCTCCGAGCTGCAGCGGCGTGGCCAGCGTCTGCATCCGGCTGCGACCGGTGGGCCGCCACACGCTGCGGTGCCGCCCATCCCGGACGAAGACGTGGCGGCGGCCGCTGCCGCTGCGGCCGTCGTGATGCTGCCCGGCGCCGCCGCTGCGGCCGCGGCCACCGCTGCCGGAACCGAGGGTGCGGCCGCCGGCGCCGCCGTCGGCGCTGAGCCCGCGGTCGCGGTCGGCGAGACGGCAGCGGGCGGGGCGGCGGCGGCCGTGACGACGAGCGCACTCGCCTGGAACCGACGACTCGGCTCGGTCGCGCTGGCCGGGGCGGCGGTCGCCGCCGCCGTCGTGCTCGCGCTCGCGATCAGCGGCACCCGTGGGATCCATGGGACCCTGGCCTCCGACCAGCAGCATCCGCCCACCCCGGCGGCGGTCACATCCTCGGGACCGCCGGCCGGCGGCGGTGGCGGGACCTCCGGTGGCGGACACCACGCGCATAACGCTCACCCCGGGAAGAACGGCAACACCGGCGGGACGCCCGGAACGTCAGGCGGCACCACGGGCGGGTCCACGGGAGGCAGCACCGGTGGGAACCCGACCGGTGGAGGAACCGGAAGCGGCGGAGGCGGCGGCGCGGGCGGCGGTGGTGGAGGAACCGGCGGCGGCGGTGGTGGAACCGGCGGTGGCGGCGGCGGCGGTGGAACCGGCGGCGGTGGCGGCGGTGGGACCGGCGGCGGCGGCGGTGGCGGCGGCGGGACCGGCGGTGGCGGCGGCGGGACCGGCGGCGGTGGATGTGGTGGCGGCGGTGAGGGCGGTGGCGGCGGTGACAGCGGCGGATCGCATCACCACGATGGCGGTGGCGATGGCGGTTGGCATCACGACGGCGGTGGTGACAGTGGCGGCGGCGGCGGTTGGCATCACGACGGCTACGGCGGCTGAAGGCATCCGCTACCCCCGGTGAACGGCTTCGGTCGACTGCGACGCGTCATCGTTCGCCAACCGCGTCCGGAGGATCTCGCGGCGTGGCGTGATTACGGCTGGCACCGCGAACCAGATCCCGCTGAGGCCTCGGCCGAGCATGACGCGTTCCGAGATCTGCTCGAGGCCGCAGGCGCCGACGTCGTCGTCGCAACCGCGCCGACCCCTGGGGATCCCGACGCGATCTACGCGTACGATCCGACGCTGATCACGGACGCCGGCGTGATCGCGCTTCGACCGGGCAAGCCCGGCAGGCGCGCGGAGCCCGAGGCGTTCGTCGTCGACCTTGGGGCGGCCGGCGTCTCGTCGCTCGGTGCGATCCGTCCGCCGGGGATCGCCGAGGGCGGCGACATGTTCTTCCTCGATGACCGGACGCTCCTGGTCGGGCTCGGCTACCGGACCAACGAGGCGGGGGTCGCGCAGCTGCGCGAACTCCTGGATCCGCTCGGGATCGAGGTCCACACGTTCGATCTGCCTCACCTGCGCGGGCCGGCCGAATGCCTCCACCTGATGTCGTTCATTTCTCCACTCGACGCGGACCTCGCGGTCGCGTTCCCGCCGCTCATGCCCGTCAGGCTCCTCGACCTGCTCCGGGAGCGCGGGGTCGAGCTTGTCGAGGTGCCGGAGGAGGAGTTCCCAACGATGGGTCCGAACGTGCTCGCGCTCGGTCCGCGGCTCGCTCTGGCCCTCGACGGCAACCCCGAAACACGACGAAGGCTCGAGGCGCACGGGGTCGAGGTGCGCGTGTATCAAGGAGAGGAGATCAGCAGGAACGGGGACGGCGGGCCCACGTGCCTCACCCGGCCGATCACCCGGGGTTGATGGTGCCGCCCGATAGCCTTGGCTACGCCATGACGGATCGCGTGTTCAACTTCGGGGCCGGGCCGGGCACGTTGCCGGTCACCGTCCTCGAGCGGGCCCAGCGCGAGCTCGTCTCGCTCCCGGGCATCGGCGCCTCGCCGCTGGAGGTCTCGCACCGCGGGTCCTGGTTCGCCGGCGTGATCCAAGAGGCGGAGGCCAACCTCCGCGAGCTGCTCGCCGTACCAGCCGGCCATCACGTCCTGTTCTGCCAGGGCGGCGCCACGATGCAGTTCTCGATGTGTGCGATGAACCTCCTCCGCGGCACCGACACGCCCGCCGAGTACGTCGTGACCGGATCGTGGGGAGGCAAGGCCCTCCAGGAGGCGCAGAAGGAGGGCCGGGTGCGCACGGCGTGGAGCGGGAAGGACGGAGGGTTCGTTCGCGTGCCGGCGACGGAGGAGCTCGCCGAGGTCCTGTCCCCCGACGCCGCCTACCTCCACGTCACCACGAACGAGACGATCCAGGGGGTCGAGTTCCGCGACGTGCCGCCGGTCGATGCGACGATCCCCCTCGTCGCGGATGCATCCTCCGATCTGCTGTCCCGTCCGCTTGACGTCGGCGCGTTCGGGCTGCTCTACGCGGGCGCCCAGAAGAACGCCGGACCGGCCGGCGTGACGATCGTCCTGATCCGCGACGACCTCCTGTCCCGGATCCCGGACGGCCTCCCCTCGAGCCTGGACTACCGGACCTACGTCGAGCACGGTTCCCTCTTCAACACCCCGCCCGTGTTCGCGATCTACGTCGTGCTGCTGGTCACTCGGTGGCTGCGCGACGAGGTCGGCGGGCTGGCCGCGATGGGGGAGATCAACGCGGCGAAGGCAGCGATGCTCTACGAGCTGCTCGACGAGTCACCGGGGTTCTACCGCGGCCACGCGGATCGCGGCTCCCGATCACTGATGAACGTCACGTTCCGGCTGCCGACCGAAGAACTCGATCGAGCGTTCGTCGCGGACGCGGCGGCGCAGGACATGACGGAACTCAAGGGTCACCGGAGCGTCGGCGGGATCCGAGCCTCGATCTACAACGCGATGCCGATCGAAGGGGTGGAGGCGCTCGCCTCCTTCATGCGGAGGTTCCGCGACCGCAACGCCGGCTGATCTACGGCAGGAGGTTCGGCAGCGACCAGATCCCGCTGGTGCCGGCCGAGCAGTTCACCCGGATGAACTGCAGGTCCTTCTGGCTGTCGTGGGTCCAGAACGACATCTCGTCGTCCGTGTCGACGCCGTTGGGCAGCGACTCGATCTTCGTTGGGGCGGCCGCGACATGGTTCGCCGGGACCCAGTAGAAGGTCACGTGCACGCCGCACCCGAACCCGGAACGCATGAAGTACACGTCCCCCGACACCTCGTCCACGACCGGCGCGTACTGGGGATGGTTCTTCACGGTGGGGATCTTCTTCAGCGTCTTCGCGGTCGCGTTGTAGACGTAGGCGCTGCACGTGACGGTGGAACACACGGTCCACGTCGCGTACGTGTCGCCGACCGAGCCGTTCGTCAGGTACCGGGTCGCGGGGAACGCCGCGACCCGCTTCGCCGGCCCGCCGGAACGCGCGAACAGGTAGACGCCGATGAAGCTCTTGCCGCCCATCTTGAAGGAACGGAAGAACGAGATGTACGTCGCGGAGATCCTCGGATCGGTGTCGTCGGCGGGCGAGTTCACGCCGGGGACCTTCGTTCGGATCTTCGTATCCAGGTTGAAGAAGAAGATCGAGGACGAGCCCGGGCCCGACTGCTGGTAGATCGCGGTGTTCGCGACCGTCGGATCGAAGCCGCCAGCGGCGCCCTGGCCGGTGGCGTTCAGCTTGATCCGCGCGTGGGTCGTGACGTTCTGGGCGAACGCGTTCAGATGGTTCGGCGTGGCCGGCGCGTTCGACGTGAACAGGACCCACTGGTCGTTCCGGAACGGCTGGAGCTGGACGCCCGGTGGGTCGAGCACCTTGACCGGGGTCGGCCCCGCCGCGGAGGCATCCGTGATGCCCAGGGACAGCACCGTCACGAGGGCGGTCACGAGGGACGCTCGGCGCATCAAGGAGATCCTCCTGCGGGTCGGGAGGAGCATGCTCCCACGGGTACTGGGACGAAGCAACGAACCCCCAGGGCGCCGCAGGTCAGGCGCCCGTCAGTTCGTCGGCCATCTCGGCGAAGACCTCGGTGTGCCGGTCGACGTCGTCCGCGGTCGTGGCCGGCGACATCAACGCCATGTTGTGGAACGGCGTCATCAGGATGCCGCGGTTCAACAGGTACAGGTGGATGAACGGGTCCACCTCGTCGTCCTGTCCGGCGGCCGCCTCGCTCCCCGTCCGAGCCCGGTCGGGCCGGAACAGGTATTCGACGCGGCAGCCGAGGCGCACGACGTGCCACGGGAGCCCGCGGTCCTCGATCACGCCCGCAACCCCAGCCTCGAACCGCTCCCCCAACGAGATCATCCGCGCGAACGCGTCGTCGGTCATGACCTCGCCGAGGGTCGCGCGCATCGCCGCCAGCGAGAGCGCGTTGCCGGCCAGCGTCCCACCGACGCCACCGACGTCGGCGTTCTTCCAGTCGGTGTGCTCGTAGACCCGATCGGCGACCTCCTGCGTGAAGCCGTACGCGGCGCTCGGGATGCCGGCCCCCAGCGTCTTGCCGATCGTGACGATGTCGGGATGGAGGCCCCACGCCTGCGTGCAGCCGCCGGGACCGGCGCTGATCGTGTGGGTCTCGTCGATCAACAGAAGGGTCCCGTACCGGGTGCACAGGTCTCGCACCGCCTCGTGGTAGCCCGGGTCGGGCAGCACGATGCCGATGTTCGTGAGCACGGGCTCGAACAGGCAGACCGCGGCGTCGCCGAAGGCGAGCGCTCGTTCGAGGCCCTCCAGATCGTTGAACTCGACGACCCGCGTCGTCTCGCGGACCGGCACCGGCTCACCGACGTTGCCCTCGCGCTCGGTGACGTCTCCGTTCGCGTCCAGCGTGGCGAAGGACTCGTCCACCGAGCCGTGGTAGCACCAGTTGTGGACGACGACCTTCGACCGCCCCGTGATCTGCCGGGCCCACCGGATCGCGAAGCGGTTGGCGTCGGTGGCCGTCAGACAGAACTGCCAATACGGGACCCCGAACCGTCGCGCCATCTCGCGGCCGACCCAGGCCGCGTCCTCGGTCGGCAACATCAGTGTGATGCCCTTCGCCGCCTGCTCGGCGATCGCGTCCACGGCGACCTTCGGCGCGTGCCCGGCCATCCCGCCCGTGTCGCCGAGGCAGAAGTCGACGTACCCGTTGCCGTCGACGTCCGTGAACCGCGCCCCCTCGGCCCGGTCGACGAAGACGGGGTGGTCGCCGGGCCAGCGCGTCATCCAGTTCATCGGCACGCCGAACAGCAGCGATGCCTTCGCGTCCTCGGCGAGTTCGCGGGAACGAGGATGGTTCTCGCGGAACGTGGCACGCTCGCGGTCCATCAAGCGCTGCAACCGGTCACGGTCGATCGTCGTCACGGTCGGCACCTCCTCGGGTCGGTGCAGTCTACGTTCGAGCCGCTACCATCGCCGGCGTGATCCGCGCCCGCCGGCTCATCCTCCTCATCGTCGTCTGCGTGACGGCCGCCGCCTTCACGCCCACGGCGGTCAACGCCGCGTCGCGGACCGCGACCCAGGTGGTGGTGTCGCCCACCGCGTGGATCCAGCAGATCCGCGACGCCATCGACGGGCGGCGCGTCTCGGTCGCCGTCGGTGTCGACGGCGTCGAGTGGTTCCAGCACCTCGGCTGGGTTCCGCGTCCGCCCGCGTCGAACGAGAAGCTGTTGCTGTCGATGGCGCTGCTGTCGAGGTTCGCCCCGACGATGACCATCGCGACGCAGGCCGCGTCCGCCCGGCCGCCGCAGCCGAACGGGGTCCTGCGAGGGAACCTCTGGATCATCGGCCACGGCGACCCCGAGGTCGGACGGGCCGATCTGGTCGCGCTCGCGAAGGCCATCGCGGACGCCGGCGTGACGTCGATCCGCGGCCGCGTGATCGGCGACACGGGGCCGTTCCGACGCGACTGGTTCGCGCCCGGATGGAAGGACTACTTCCCGAGGTACTACGTCAGCCTTCCGACGGCGCTCACGTTCCTCCAGAACCGTTCGAAGACCGGCGTCCACATCACCGACCCCGAAGAGCGCGCCGCCCGGTTCCTCACCGCGAAGCTCGAGGCGCGCGGTATCGACGTGCACGGGAAGCCGGCGGGCGCGCCACTCAAGGGACACGTCGTGGAGGTGGCGTCGATCCGATCCGCACCCTTGCAGAGCATCATCAGGCGGATGGATCTGCTCTCGCGGAACTTCTACGCGGAGGTGCTGGGCAAGAAGCTGGGGTCGGTCGCGTACGGGACGGGGTCGATCGCGAGCGGCGCGCGAGCGATCGACGCGTTCCTGGATGGGGAGGGCGTCCGTTTCACGCTGCACGACTCATCCGGCTTGTCGTACGCCAACCGGGCCACCGCCGACGGGATCCTCCACCTGCTGTGGGCCGCCGACGCCGCGCCGTGGGGCGAGACGCTCCGTGACGCGCTGCCCCACGGGAACCAGGGCACGCTCGAGGGCCGCCTGCCGAAGATCGAGCTCCACGCGAAGACCGGCACGCTCGACCACGCCTCGGCCCTGTCCGGATGGGTATGGCTCCAGCAGTCCCAGCAGTGGGCGGAGTTCTCGATCCTGTCGAGCGGATTCAGCGAGTGGACCGCGAAAGGGATCGAGGACCGGATCGTCCGAGCGATCAGTCAGGGCGCGGTCGATCCCGCCACGCCGATCTGATCAGAGGTCGCGCGCGTACCGCAGCACCGGACGGCTCCCGCCGTCGAACCGATGCTCGGCGTGCGCGCCGTCGGGAGACCATCCGGCCGCCTGGTAGAAGCGGCGGGCGCGATCGTTGGCCTCGAAGACCCACAGGACGGCATGCCGGTAGCCGTTCGTCCGCATCGCCTCGGTCGCGCGTTCGAGCAGCGCGCGTCCCACGCCGGTCCCTTGCACCTCCTCGAGGAGGTAGATCGCGCCGACCTCGGCTGCCCCGAGCGGCGGCTCGGCGAAGTCGCCGTCGCTCGGCCCGGCGGCGACGAAGCCGACCACACGGCCTCGGTCCACGGCGACGAAGCGGGAGACGCCGAGGACCGGCTCGGTGAGCCCGTCGGCCCAACGCGCCTCGCGTTCCGAGACCGACAGACCGTCGAGATGTTCGTCGGGGAGGATGCCCCGGTAGCCCCACCGCCAGCCTGCGACGTGGACCTCGGCGATCGCGCGGGCGTCGGTCGGACGGGCCCGGCGGATCTCGGCCATCGGGGTCACTGCTCCGCCACGCGGGGGTGGAGCAGGCCGAACAGGTAGCCGTCGGTGAGCGCCTCCCAGGACGCCTCGATGATGTTCTCGGACACGCCGACCGTGGTCCAGGCGTCCTCCCCGTCCGACATGTCGATCAGGACACGGACGACGGCGCCGGTGCCGACGCTCTCGTCGAGCACACGCACCCGGAAATCCTCCAGCTCCATCGCGTCGAGCTCCGGGTAGTCGTTCGCGAGCGCCTTGCGGAGCGCGTTGTCCAGCGCGCCCACCGGCCCCTGGCCTTCCGCGCTCTCGATGTGCCGCGAGCCCTTCGTCCGGACCTTCACCGTGGCCTCCGCGAGCGGCGCCTCGTCCTCCCCGACCCGCTCCTCCACGTGCACGCGGTAGCTCTCGACATCGAAGAACGGCTGCGTCCAGCCGGAAGCGCGCCGCATCAGCAGGTCGAGCGAGGCCTCCGCGACGTCGAACGCGTACCCGACCGCCTCGCGCTGCTTGATCTCCTCGACGACGGCCGGGATCGCCGCGTCATCGAGCGCGATCCCGAGCTCCTCGGCCTTCATCCGGATCGTGGCGCCGCCGCCGTAGTCGGAGGCCACGACGCCGCGCCGGTTGCCGACGATCTCGGGCACCACGTGTTCGTACGCGCGCGAGAGACGGGCGACGCCGCTGGTGTGCAGGCCGGCCTTGTGCGTGAAGGCGCGTCGGCCGGCGTACGGCTGGTGCGGATCGGGAGAGACGTTCGCGACCTCCGCGACGTAGTGCGCGAGCTCGGTGAGGTGTCCCACGGCGCCGTCCGGAAGCGCGTCCGTGACGCCCATCTTGAGCAGCAGGTCGGCGGTGATCGGGATCAGGTCGGCGTTGCCGGTCCGCTCACCGTACCCGTTGATCGTCCCCTGCACCTGGAGCACGCCGGCGTCCACCGCGATCAGCGAGTTCGCGACCGCGCAGCCGGCGTCGTTGTGCACGTGGATGCCCAGCGGCGTGCCGAACCGCCCCTTGACGGCGGCGACGATCCTCGCCACGTCGAACGGCAGCATGCCGCCGTTCGTGTCGCACAGCACGAGGCGTTCCGCGCCGGCGTCCTCCGCCGCCGCCAGGACCCGGAGCGCGAAGGCCGCGTCGGCCACATAACCGTCGAAGAAGTGCTCCGCGTCGAAGAACACCCGGCGGCCCTCAGCCCGCAGGAACGCGACCGAGTCGCGGACCATCGCGACGCCCTCGTCCAGATCGGTGCGGAGCGCCTCGGTGACGTGCAGGTCCCAGGCCTTCCCGACCAGGCAGACGACCTCGGTGCCCGCGTCGAGCAGGTCGCGCAGCACGGGCGAGTCCCCCGCCCGCTCACCGGCCTTCCGCGTCATCCCGAACGCGGTGAGCTGCGCGTGCTCGAGCGGTTCCTTCGTCGCGAGCTTGAAGAACTCGGTGTCGCGGGGGTTCGCGCCGGGCCAGCCGCCCTCGACGTACGGGAACCCCACCTGATCCAGTTTGTGGAGGATCCGCAGGCGGTCCTCGATGGAGTAGCTGAGGTCCGCGCGCTGGGCCCCGTCGCGCAGCGTCGTGTCGTAGAGCTCGACCGTGGGGGCGGGCGCGGCGCCGTTGCGCGTCACGCCGTCGCTCCCTCGATCACCAGGTCGCCGACCTCGGCGGTCGTGAAGCCCATCTCGCCCGCCCGCATGCTCTTCATCCGTTGCGTGGCGTGGCCGATCCCGGCATGCACCCGGTCGGCGGCGCGCTCCTCGCCGAGCGTCACCAGCAGCATCTGCACGGCCGCGATCGCCGCGAGCGGGTTGATCGTCCCCTTGCCGGTGTGGTCCGGGGCGGTGCCGCCGATCGGCTCGAACATCGAGACCCCCTCCGGGTTGATGTTCGCCCCGGCGGCGACCCCCATCCCGCCTTGGATCATGGCGCCGAGGTCCGTGATGATGTCGCCGAACATGTTGTCGGTGACGATCACGTCGAAGCGGCTCGGCTGATCCAGGAAGTAGATGCACGCCGCGTCCACGTGCACGTAGTCGGTCTCCACGTCCGGGAACCCGACCGCCACCTCGTTCACCACGCGCTGGTAGAGATCGCCGGCGAACGTCAGCACGTTCGTCTTGTGCACGAGGGTCAGCTTCTTGCGGCGGTTCGACGCGACGTCGAACGCGAACCGCACGATCCGCTCCACACCGAGCCGCGTGTTGATCGACTCCTGCACGGCGACCTCGTAGGGCGTGCCTTTCCGGTGGAAGCCACCCGCGCCCGAGTACAGGCCCTCGGAGTTCTCCCGGACGACCACGAAGTCGACGTCGTCCTCGTTGTGCGAGGGGATGAGGGTCTGCACCCCGGGGTACCGGATCACCGGCCGGAGGTTCACGTACTGGTCCAGCTCGAAGCGGATGCGCAGCAACAGGTCCCGTTCGAGGACGCCCGGCTTCACCCGAGGGTCGCCGACCGCGCCGAGCAGGATCGCGTCCATCGTGCCGAGGCGCTCGAGCTCCTCGTCGGGGAGCGGCTCGCCGGTGCGCAGGTAGCGCTCCGCCCCCAGATCGAACCCGACCAGCTCGACCTCGAAGCCGTCCCGGACCGCCTCGAGCACGCGGAGCCCCTCCGCGACCACCTCGGGCCCGGTGCCGTCTCCCCGGATCACGCCGATCGTGTGCGTCAAGGCTTGACCTCGTCCGCCCGCTCGTCGTCCTTCGCCTGCACCTGGAACGCCCGGTTGATGGCCGCGAGGAACGCGCGCGCGGAAGCCTCGACGACGTCGGTCGCCACGCCGCGCCCCGTGACGCGCCGCCCGTCAACGTCGAGCTGCACCACGACGTCGCCGAGCGCGTCGGAGCCACCCGTCACGCTCGAGACGTTGAAGCTCACGAGCTTCGCCTCGACCCCGGCCGCGCGGATGATCGCGCCCATCGCCGCGTCGATCATGCCGTCGCCCATGGCCGACTCCTCGATCATGTCCTCGCCGCGCCGGAGCCGGACCGTCGCGGTCGGCGCGAGGTGCGTGCCTCCCCCGACCTGCACGGCCTCGAGGACGAGAACGTCCTCCTTCCCGGTCCCGACCTCCTCGGAGACGATCGCCTCCAGGTCCTGGTCGGTGAGGGTGATCTTCCGGTCGGCAAGATCCTTGAACCGTGAGAACGACCGGTTCAGCTGGCCCTCGTCGAGCGTGATCCCGATCTTCTGCAGGGCGTCGACGAACGCGTGCCGGCCCGAGTGCTTGCCCAGGACGAGCCGGTTCCCCTCGAGGCCGATCTCGACGGGATCCATGATCTCGTAGGTGGCGCGGTTGGCCAGCACGCCGTGCTGGTGGATGCCGCTCTCGTGCGCGAACGCGCTGGAGCCGACGACGGCCTTGTTCGGCTGCACACCGTAGCCCGTCGTCATCGACACGAGCCGCGAGGTCCGCACGATCTCCTTCAGGTTGAGGCCGTGACGGACGCCGAGGTACTCGCCGCGCGTCCGCAGGATCATCGCGATCTCCTCCAGCGAACAGTTGCCGGCGCGTTCCCCGATGCCGTTGACCGCGACCTCCACCTGCCGGGCGCCGCTCTCGACGCCGGCCAGCGCGTTCGCCACCGCGAGGCCCAGATCGTTGTGGCAATGCGTCGAGATCACGACGTGGTCGGGGGTGGCCTCGCGCACAACGCGGACGAGCTCGCCGAACTCGCTCGGCGTCGCGTACCCCACGGTGTCGGGGACGTTGATCGTGGTCGCGCCGCACTCGACCGCGAGTGCGAAGCACTCCAGGAGGAACGCCAGCTCGGTCCTCGTGGCGTCCTGCGCGCTGAACTCGACGTCTTCCGTGTAGCTCTTCGCGAGCTTCACGTTGTCGCGGATCGCGTCGAGGACCTGCCCGTGTGACATCCGCAGCATCGATTCGCGCTGCACGTCGCTCGTGGAGATGAACGTGTGGATCCGCCAGTGATCGGCGCCCTTCAATGCCTCGGCCGCGCGCTCGACGTCGCCGGTCGCCGTGCGGGCGAGCGCGGTGATCACCGGACCCTTCACCGCGTCCGCGATCTCCCGGACCGCCTCGAACTCGCCCTGCGATGAGATCGGGAAGCCGGCCTCGAGGATGTCCACGCCGAGGCGCGCCAGCTGCTCGGCGATCTCGACCTTCTCAAGGCGTGTCAGCGCGATCCCTGGGGCCTGTTCCCCGTCGCGCAAGGTGGTATCGAAGATCCGTACTACGTCATCGCGGGCTACCGCTTCGCTGCTTGAGCCCGCACCATCATCGCGGGCTACGTCGGGGTCTGCGTTCTCGCTCATCAGCTCGGCACCTTCTCCTCGGACTCCAACCAGGGCATCATCCGGCGCAGCTGCCGTCCCACCTGCTCCACCTGGGACGTCTGCGCCTGCTGCCGAAGTCGGAGGAACTCCGGGAAGCCGGCGTCGGCCTCCGCGATCCACCGCTTCGCGAACGACCCATCCTGGATCTCGGCCAGGACCTGCTCCATCGCAGCCCTGGACGGGCCGTCGACCACGCGGGGCCCGCTCTGGTAGTCGCCCCACTCGGCCGTGTCGGAAACCGAGTAGCGCATCCACGACAGCCCGCCCTCATAGATCAGGTCGATGATCAGCTTGAGCTCGTGCAGGCATTCGAAGTACGCGATCTCCGGCTGGTAACCGGCGGCGACGAGCGTGTCGAACCCGTTACGGACCAGCTCGGAGATGCCGCCGCACAGGACGGTCTGCTCGCCGAACAGGTCGGTCTCGGTCTCCTCCTTGAAGGTGGTCTCGATGATCCCGGCGCGCGCGGCGCCGATCCCCGCGCCGTAGGCGAGCGCCCGCTGCTTCGCCTTCCCGGTGGCGTCCTGCTGCACGGCCACGAGCGCCGGCGTCCCGATCCCCTGCTCGTAGGTCCGCCGCACCAGGTGTCCGGGCCCCTTCGGGGCGATCATCGTCACGTCGACGCCCGCCGGCGGCACGACCGTGCCGAAATGCACGGAGAACCCGTGGGCGAACATCAGCATGTCCCCGTCCTTGAGGTTCGGAGCGACATCGGCCGCATAGACCGCGCCGTGCGACGTGTCCGGCAGCACGCACATGATCACGTCCGCCTCCGCCACGGCCTCGGCCGTGTCGACGACGCGCAGCCCCGCCTCCTCCGCCTTCGCGCGGCTGGCCGAGCCCGGTCGCAGGCCGACCCGGACGTCGAGGCCGCTGTCCTTCAGGTTCTGCGAGTGCGCATGCCCCTGGGAGCCGTAGCCGAGGACGGCGATCTTCTGATCGGCCAGTACCCCGGGGTCCGTGTCCTTCTCGTAGTAGATCGTGGCCATCTGCTCGGGTCCTTTCGATGCGATCTAGTCGTTCGCGGCGCGGAGGGCGCGCTCGCGGATGCCGCGCTCGCCTCGCCCGAGCGCGATCCGCCCCGTGCGGGAGAGCTCGACGATGCCGAAGTCCGCCAGCAGCGACAGCAGCGCCTCGAGCTTCTCTGGTTTCCCCGTCGCCTCCAACGTCAAGGTGGCGTGCGTGACGTCGACGACGTTCACGCGGAAGACCTCGGCGATCTCCATCACGCGCGCCCGGTCGTCACCCGACGCCCTGACCTTCACCAGCATCAGCTCGCGCTCGACGGCCGAGCCCGCCTCGTGCTCGAGGATCTTGATCACGTTGATCAGCTTGTTGAGCTGCTTCGTGACCTGCTCGAGCGTCTTCGACTCCACGTTGACCACGATCGTCATGCGCGACAGACCGCTCGCTTCCGTCGGGCCGACCGCCAGGGAGTCGATGTTGAACCCTCGCGCGGAGAACAGACCGGCCACGCGGGTGAGCACGCCCGGCTTGTCCTCGACGAGGACCGAGATCGTGTGCAGCGCTCCGTTACCGTTGCTCATACGATCGGCGCCTCCGTGGGATCGGCGGTCGGCGCCGCCTGTTCGGGACCCAGGATGATGTCGTCGTTCGACGTGCCCGCGGCGATCATCGGGAACACCATCTCGCGCGGATCCACGCGGAAGTCGATCACGACGCTGCGGTCCTCCACCGAGTACGCCTTCTCGATCACGGCGTCGACGTCGTCGGGGCTGTCCGCGCGAAGTCCGACCGCGCCGTAGGCCTCGGCGAGCTTCACGTAGTCCGGTACGTCGGGGTTCAGGTAGACGCCCGAGTACCGCTCGTCGAAGAAGAGCTCCTGCCATTGGCGCACCATGCCGAGGTAGCCGTTGTTCAAGATCGCCGTGACGAACGGGATCTCCTCGGTGTTGCTGGTGGCCAGCTCCTGGGCGGTCATCTGGAAGCAGCCGTCACCATCGATCGCCACGACACGTTTGCCAGGCTGCCCGACCTTCGCGCCCATCGCCGCCGGGACCGCGAAGCCCATCGTGCCCAGACCGCCCGAGTTGATCCAGTGTCGCGGCCGCTCGAACCGCCAGTACTGCGACGCGTACATCTGGTGCTGGCCCACGCCCGCGACCACGATCGTGTCCTCGTCCGCGTGGTCACGGAGGCGTTCCACGCAGAACTGCGGCTTCAACGGGCCGTCGGGTTGCTGGTCGTACCGGTACGGGTAGCGCCGCTGCCACTCGGCCAGCTGTCCCAGCCAGGCCGAGCGGTCGGGCGAGCCGCCCTCAGCCTGCCGCTTCTCCAACTCGGAGGCGAGCTTCGCGATCACGTCCTTGCAATCGCCGACGATCGGCACATCCACACGCCGGTTCTTGCCGATCTCCGCGGGATCGACGTCGGCGTGGATCACCTTCGCGTTCGGCGCGAACGCCGACAGCTTGCCGGTGACACGGTCGTCGAACCGGGTGCCCAGCGCGATCAGCAGGTCGGCCTTCTGCAGCGACGTGACCGCCGTGTAGTTGCCGTGCATGCCGGGCATGCCCAGACAAAGGTCGTTCGAGTCCGGGAAGGCACCGCGCGCCATCAGGGTGGTGACGACCGGCAAGCGGCCGATCGTGGCCAGGCGGAGCAGCTCCTCGCTGGCGTTCGCCTTGATGACGCCGCCGCCGACGTAGAGCACCGGACGCTCGGCGGCGAGGATCAGCTTGACGGCCTCGACGATCTGCCGCTGGTTGCCCTTCGTGGTCGGCCGGTAGCCCGGCAGGTCGATGCGATCGGGCCACGACCACTCGGTCTGGGCCAGCAGGACGTCCTTCGGCAGGTCGATCAGCACCGGGCCGGGGCGGCCGGTCGAGGCGATGTGGAACGCCTCGTGGACCGTCTCGGAGATCAGCGCGGGGTCCTTCACCAAGAAGTTGTGCTTCGTGATCGGCATCGTGATGCCGGTGATGTCGGCCTCCTGGAACGCGTCGTTGCCGACGACCGGCGTCGGCACCTGACCCGTGATCGCCACGATCGGGACCGAGTCCATCTTCGCGTCGGCGATGGGCGTGACCAGGTTCGTGCCGCCCGGACCCGAGGTGGCCATGCAGACGCCGACCTTGCCGGTGGCCCACGCGTAGCCCTCGGCGGCGTGCCCCGCGCCCTGCTCGTGGCGGCAGAGGATGTGGCGGATCGAGGAACCGTCCACCAGCGGGTCGTAGATCGGCATGCTGGCGCCGCCGGGGATGCCGAACACGACCTCGACGCCCTCTTGCTCGAGGGCCTTCAAGACCGCCTGGGCGCCACTGATCGTCATCGGGCCGCGGCCTCGCGATCCTCGACGGGTCCGGTCTGAACCCGGCGGACGTTCGCCTGGAGGCGATGGGCCAGGTTCCGGCAGGCACGCTCGAACTCCCACGGGGTCCAGTCACGGCGCCGGGACTGCAGCATCTCCGTGTCGTCGGCCTCTCCGACGTCGAAGCCGGCCCCCAGGTAAACCACTTCGGAGGACAGGTAGCGGTCGACGACGGCCTTCGTGCTCGGATCGGCGGTCTCGACCTGGACCTGGCCGGGGCCCTCCCACAGCACGCTGGCGACGACGGTGCCGTCTCGCTCGAACTCGTAGCGCATCGGTGCTCCTTCCTTGGGTCCCCGCGAGGGTCGGGGCCCGTTCGCGTTCCGTTCGGCTGGATCCGGGGTAGAAAAAACCCCTCGCGTCGCGAGGGGCATCTGGCGCGGGTCGGCGGGGCGATCGCCCCTTCCCGCGCCTACGCGATAAGTACGAGGACGCTGCGTCCGGACACAGCCTTGGTCGACATGGTCAAGTCAGTGTAGAGACATGGGTGGGCGTGTCAACCCGCGGCCGGTCTACATGTCCATCGAGGGCATCGTCGCCGGCATCCGAGCCGGGGCCCGAGGCGCCTGTTGGAGACCCGGCAGCGACCGGGGGACGAAGAGCGCGAGCGCGGCGACCGCGATCAGCGTGATGCCGACCGCGACCGCGAACGGCCGCCCGAACCTCCAGATCTTCTCGATCGCGATCACGGCTGCGAGCACCGCCATCGCCGCGACGTTCATCGCCCCGAGCGCGACCAGGATCAGCATGAGACCCCCACACGAGCCCATGCAGAACACGCCGTGGGAGACGCCGACCCAGATGGCGCGAGCCGGACCCTGCGTGCGGTCGCCTCGATCGGTTCCGATAGGGGCACGGCAATGCGTGAGGCAGGCCCGCTTGAGCGGCGTCACCTGGTAGACACCAGCAAGGAGGAGGACGCCGATGCCGAGGTACCTCCCTGTCGACGTCGCGACGAAGCGATCGAAGCCGGTCAGCATCGGGTACACGAGCACGCCGAACGCCGCCCATGCCAGCAGGTAGCCACTCAGGAACCCCGCCACACCGACCGCCCGGGTGAGGTGGGTCGGCCTCGACGACGCCGACGTGACCCACACGCCCACGGCCGGTGCCATCGATGGGAGCATCATCGCCGCCATCATCACCACCCACAGGACGAGGAAGGCGCCGATCGAGAGCCCCATCGTTCCCGTGGCGGAGCCCATGCCTCTGGCGTGGACCACCGTGAGGGTCCATGCGGCCGCCGCGAGGACGCAGAGCGTGATCCACCACGGCAGGACCCGGTGCAGCGGAGGCTCGAGCCCGTGTTCGTCGATCGCCGATGCGGCAGAGCTCGTCAGGATCGGCGACGAGGCGGTTCCTGCGGGGACGTGCACTCCGCGGCGCATCGATCGAACGCTATGCCCGCGACACCATCATGCACAAGCCGAACGCGCAGGAGCGGACCCGGCCCGATGGACCGGGTCCGCGCGTGCGATCGTGGTGGATCAGCCCACCGGTGCGCCGTTGCGCAGTGCGAGCACGTCTTCGGTCTTCAGCGGCTTGCCCGCGATGCCCCAGTCGCCGCTGCGGACCTCTTCGACGACGCACCAGGTGACGCCACGCATCGTCTCGCCTTCGATCGACACCATCGTGTCCGTGAGCTGCTCGACGATCTCCTGCTTCTGCTCGTCGCTGAACACGCCCTCGATGACCTTCACGTTGATGAACGGCATGTCGTGCTCCTTCCTTCGATCGTGCGGCCCGCCCGGCATCAGCGCCGGCGCCAGATCCGCGTCTCCCAGGTGAGGCCCTCGGTGCCGGCCTCCTCGTTGAACCGCTCACCGAGCTGCTCGGTGGCGGCGTGCATCACGTCGTGCGAATCCCACTCGGCGAACACGCTCACCTCGCCGGAGTCTCCCGCCACCTGGAACACCGACTGCTCGCGCGCACCCAGCTCGGCGAACCGAGGCTCGAAGC
Organism: Actinomycetota bacterium; assembly: GCA_035519495.1. Taxonomy (GTDB): domain Bacteria; phylum Actinomycetota; class UBA4738; order UBA4738; family HRBIN12; genus AC-51. Next base: position 5,715 of record DATIWE010000067.1, on the reverse strand, counting down.
GCTTCGCGGTGGCGACGAGCCGCTCGACGTCGGGCGCTTGCACCCGCATCTGCACCAGGACCGCCATCTCCTTCCTCCTTCCCGCCACGATCCTCGCGGCCTCACGCCGAGGTTCGCGGACCGGCGCCACCACGCCATCCGTGACGGATACGGAACCGGATACGGAACCGGGGACGCCGTGAACCCGGCTCCGGGACGGCGCCTACAATCCGGCATGGCCACGACGCCGCTGGTGGGTCGGAGCGGCGAGCTGGCGGCGTTGACGGGCGCGCTCCGGGACGCGACGGGTGGCGGTCGGATCCTGCTCATGACCGGGGACGCCGGCGTCGGGAAGACCCGACTGCTGACGGAGTTCGCCGCACATCCGCCGCTCCGCGCGCGCTTCCTGTTGGGTCGGGGCTCGGCACGGGGCCAGGCCGTAGCGTTCGGGCTGTTGATGGAAGCCCTCGACCCGGGCGTGCGGAAGCTTTCGGCCGACGACCTCGATCGACTCGCGCGAGGGCGCGGTCGCGCGCTCGAGGGGATCGCGCCCGCGCTGACCACCGGAGGGGGACCGGCGGATCCACCGACGCGGCTCGCCGTGCTGGACGCGGTGGCCGCGACCATCGAGGCGCTCGCTGCGACGGGGGCGCTGATCGTCGCGCTCGACGACGTCCACCAGGCCGACCCATCGACGCTCGAGGCGCTCGACTACCTGGCCAGGAATCCGCCGCCCGCACGCGTGTTGGTGATCGCCGTGGCACGGAGCGAGGCGCTCGCGGCCGACCCGGCGCTGTCGGCGCTGTTCGACGACCTCCGCAAGGACGACCTGGCCGGTTCGCTCGTCATCGAGCCGCTGTCGCGCGATCAGGTCGGCGAGCTGATCGACGTGGCGACGCCCGAACCGGCCGCTCTCGGCTTCGCCGACTGGGTGTGGGAGCGCGCACGGGGGAACCCGCTCCTGACGGTCGCCCTCGTCGAAGAGCTCGGGGATCACCCCGGCGCCAGGGAGGTACCGGTCGGCGTGAAGGAGCGGGCACGGCGTCTCGCCGGGCCGCTCGGCCCGAAGGACCGGGCCGTGCTCGAGCTCGCGGCCGCGCTCGGCCACCCGTTCACGCTCGAGACGGCCGCGGCGCTGCTGGACGACCCCGATGACGAACGTCGCCTCGACGACCTCGTGCGCGCCGGGCTGCTGGTGACGCGGACGGAGGACGGCACGGTCTCCTACGATTTCGTGCACCCGCTGGTGCAGGAGGCGATCTATGACGGCATCGGGGCGGCGACCCGTCGGAGCCTTCACGCGCGCATCGCGGCGACCGATGTGCGGGCGCCGCTGGACGTGCGGGCGTACCACACGGCTCGCGGCGCGCTGCCCGGTGACCACGACGCGGTCGCGCTCCTGTGGGAGGCGGCGCGGGCCGACGAACGCAGCGGGTCCCACCGCGAGGCGCTCACGCACCTCCGCGCGGCGCTGCGGCTCCTCGGGCAGGGCGCCGACGCCGAGCGGGTCGACCTCTTGCGAGAGATCGCGTGGCAGGCGGCGATCGCATCCGACCACACGATCGGGATCGCCGCCCTCGAAGAGCTCGAACCGCTGCTGGGGAACGACGTTCGTGCGCTCGCGGCGCTGAAACGCCAGCTCGCGTCGTTCCTGGCGACCGGCGCGGGCGACCTCGACGCGGCCGCGGAGGCCGCCGACGACGCCGTGCGGCTGATCGCCGCCGGTGGCCTCGACGACGAATTCCCCAGGGTCCTCAACGAGCTGGCCTGGATCAAAGGGGAGGGCGGCGATCTGCGCGCGCAGATCGAGGGCAGCGGCGAGGCGATCCGCCTGGCCGAGCGCGGCGGCGATCCGGTCACCGCGATGCACGCGCGCGGCGCGCACGCTCATGCGCTCGGGTTGATCGGGAACCCGGTCGAGGCGGAGGCGGCCAGCCGGCTCGCGATCGAGACCGCGCGGGGCACCGGCGAGGCCGAGCAGATCGGATGGCATACCGGCGTGCTCGCCGAAGCCCTCCTGAACGGCGGCCGGCTCGAGGAGGCGCGGAGCGAACTCGATCGCGTCCTGGAGACCCCGAACCCGAGCGACGTGGCGTACTTCTCCCGTGCCCGCCTCAACTGGCACCTCGGCCGCTGGGCGCAGGCGCTCGAGGATTGCCGAGCGATCCAAGCGATGCATCCCGTGTCTCCGTCTATCCACGCGACGTGGACGGTGACGCTGGCCGGCGCGATCCTCGCGGCGATGGGCCGGCACGACGAGGCCGTCGCCCAGGTCCGCGTGGCCGATCGTGTCTACGGCGACGGCGAGTTCTACGTCTTCTCCGCGTACCACCGGTGGGCGGCTGGCTGGGTCAGCTGGCTTGCGGGCGACCTCGACCGCACGAGCGCGCTGATGGCGCGGGCGTGTGAACGCCTGCGAGCGATGCACGCGTGGCCGGTGCTCGCACAGATCCTTCCCGACCTGATCGAGGTCCGCATCGCGACGGGCGAGCTCAGCGCGGCGCACCGCGACGGGGCGACGATGGAGGAAGCCGCCGAACGGTCGCCCGACCCGTTCACGCAGCTGCATCGCGCGTACGCCCGCGGGGTCCTGGAGCGCTCCCACGGCGACGGGAGCGCCGGCCTCGGACCGCTGCGAAGCGCCGCAGACGAGGCGAGGGCGATCGGTGCGCGGCTGCTGGAGGCACGCGCGAGCGAACATCTGGGCGCGGCGCTCTCCGGCGCCGACCGGATCGACACGCTCACGCGCGCAGGGCGGCTCTTCGCGGCCTTCCCGGCCGACGCGCTGGAGGCGCGGGTGGTGGTTGCGCTCCGGGGGCAGGGAGGAGCCGGCCGCCGCGCCGCGCAGACCATCGGCGCGCTCACCCCGCGCGAGCGGGAGGTCGCCGCGCTCGTCCGCCGAGGTCGCACGGCGCGCCAGATCGCGGAGGAGCTGCACCTCAGCCCCCGGACCGTCGAGTCTCACCTCGCGCACATCTACGCGAAGCTCGAGATCCCCGGCCGTGAAGCGCTCGAACGATCGACCGGCTCCCCAGCGCGCTGACCCGAGGCGCCGCGGACGCGATACTGTCGCGCGATGGCGTTCCGAGGGTGGAAGGCGGAGGCGCTCGAGTTCTTCGACGGGCTCGAGGCCGACAACTCGAAGGCGTACTGGCAAGCGCACAAGACCGAGTACGAGACGCTGGTCCGCGCGCCGATGGAGGAACTCCTCATCGAGCTCGAGCCCGAATGGGGTGAGGGCAGGATCTTCCGGCCGTACCGAGACGTCCGGTTCAGCAAGGACAAGTCCCCGTACAAGACCTCCATCGCCGCGGAGCTCGGCGGCGGCTACATCCAGCTGACGGCGAACGGCCTCGGCGCCGGCGCCGGCATGTGGGAGATGGCGCCCGACCAGCTCGAGCGGTACCGGCAGGCCGTCGACGACGACCGCACCGGCACGAAGCTCGCTGCGATCGTCGCGACCGCCCGCAAGGCAGGCATCGAGGCGCAAGGACACGGCGTGCTCAAGACCGCGCCGAGAGGATTCCCGACGGACCACCCGCGGATCGAGCTCCTGCGGTACAAGGGGCTCGTCGCGTGGCGCGAGTGGCCCGCCGGCGCGTGGCTCGGTACGCGTCGAGCGAAGGACCGGATCGTGGGGTTCTTCCAGAAGGCGCGGCCGCTGAACGCCTGGCTCCGGACCAACGTCGGCCCCTCAGAGGCCCACGGCGGAGGTTGAACGCGAGGCGGGGGCGGAGGCCCGCTCGCGCGCCCTCCGCCCCCGGGCGGCCTTCCCTCGCAGACCGCGGACTCAGCGCTTGAGGCCGTCCTCCATGTCCATCGGAGCGCCGGTCTCCAGCAGCGACTTGAGGTCGCTGAGCACCCACGCCCAGCCGCCGCCGGCCCCGGTCTCCTCCAGACGACCGGCCACCACGAGCGCCAGCTTGGGAGCGCCTTCGAGCTCGTGGGTCACGGTGAGCTTCGTGACGCCGCCCTTGGTCTCGGCGATCTCGTACGTCAGTCGCGTGAAGCCCTCCTCGGCGGCCTCGGGATCCATCAGCATCCGCCAGGTCTGCACCAGCCGATGCGGCGGATCGCTCTCGAGCACCTCGCCGTCCACCACCACCTCGGGCAGCGTGAACCCCATCGCGTCCGCCCCTCGCTTCATGGCCTCGCTCGGGTAGGAGCGATAGGCGCCGCCGGGGCGGAGCTCGTAGTCGGCGCGGTTCGTGTAGCCGTACTTCTCGGTCCACGCCGGATCGGTGATCGCGTCCCAGATCGCCTGGGGCGTCGCCTTGATGTACACGCGGTACACCTGGGTCGTCGTCAGCGTGTCGGTCCTCATGCCGAACCTCCTTCGAGCTCGTGCTTCAGGTCGGCGAGCGCCGAGACCTGCCGCTCCGTGTACTTGTCGATCCACCGGTCGTGGACCAGCCGGATCGGCACGGGGTTGAGGTAGTGCAGCTTCTCCCGGCCCGATCGGCGTGTGACCACGAGTCCCGCGTCCTCGAGGATCCGCAGGTGCTTCATCACCCCGAACCGCGTCATCCCGGCGCCCTCCTCGAGCTCCGTCAGCGTGCGGCCGTCACGCTCGAAGAGCCGGTCGAGCAGCGAGCGACGGGTCGGGTCCGCGAGCGCCTTGAACACGCGGTCGTCGTCGTCGGTCACGAGGGGAGGATAGGTGACCAAACGGTCACCTGTCAAGCCGTCGCTCAGCTGATGCCGGAACGGATCACCGCGACCGAGGAGACGATCACCACGATCACGCCGGCCAGGGCAGCGGCCGTGAGCGCGATCCGCTGGGCGCTCCAGCGCTGGATCGACACCTTCGGATAGGTGGGGGCGAGCGCCTTGAACTCCGCGATCAGATCGCGCGGATCCTCCTTCAGGTGCCGCTGCAGTTCTGTCGGGATCGCGAGACCGACCGCGCATGCGAACGCCTCGCCGACCTCATCGGGTGAGAAGTACCGGAGCGCTGCGTCGTACACCCGCTCGCTGTCGGTCCGCAGCGCCATCACGAGCATCATGTTCGCGAGGTCGACAGCTTGCCGCCACGGCGATGGACGCACCTCGAGCCCCGACACGTCGATCAGCTGGAGCCGACCGTCGACGACGAGCAGGTTCGCCGGCTTGACGTCCCGGTGCGCGAGACCCTGGTCCCAAAGCGTGCGGATCAGCGCCATCGCCTGATCGATGATCTCGTCGTTCACCTCGGCGTGCCCGAGCGTCTCGGAGCCCTCGAAGAACTCCGTCGGCAGGAGGTACTCCCGGTTGGGGGTGAGCTCCACGACGCCGTAGGACTTCGCGACACGTACGCCGTCGTCGTCCAGGAGCCGCAGGGCATAGTCCTCGTAATCGATCAGCCGGCGGACCGAGCCGAAGGGGGTCTCGTCCTCGAGCTGGCCGTACAGGATCGTGCGCATGATCCGGTACCAGCGGTCCGAGCGCGCGTGACTCGTGGCCAGGATCTTGCCGAAGATCCTCGTGCCGTCCTCGGTGGTCATCAGCAAGGGCGTGGAGCCGCCCGAGCCCTCGTCGCCGAAGGCCTTCACCTCGACCACCTCGATCGCGAGCTGCTCGCGCATCGCCGTCTTGACCGCCTCCCCCCGCGCGCCGGCCAGGTCGAGGTGGGCGGCGTTACCGCCGCGCGCGTACGACACCGGGAACGACTCGTGCGGCGCGAGCCACGAGAAGACGAGCTCGACGATCACGCCCCCGAGGATCGCCCCGTATAGCAGGGCGCTCGGATATGCGGAC